>QULU01000017.1:286-88349 GCA_003481775.1 Clostridiaceae bacterium OM02-2AC | reverse complement strand
TGCGGACATTTAAGAAGATATAAAAAGATAGTCAAAAAGACATATATGATTTATTTCAACTATACTATCTTTTCTAAGATAATTTATTCAACTGCTCATTCTTTAGACAAAAATCACAAAAAGAAGTTCCATGATTTTTTCAACACCTTATATCAATCCATATCAATTTTAATGTTTCACTAATTAAAATATATACTTTTTATAAGGAACTACATCTATAACAAAAGGATTACTTTTCCCAACACAACATCCATCCTTGACCAAAAATGCCTCTACATAATGTTTGCCAGTATATGATGTAAATTCCTTACGTATCCTCTTTCCTTCTATTAATTCAGAATTATAAAAATCACCCCTTAACTGATTTGCTTGTTGAGCTTCAAAACCAGTATTAGTAATTTGCCAATATATATCATATAATTTTATATTTTCTGATATAGCTTCAAACCTAACATTAATCCCTTTACAGACAGATTCACCGCTTGATAATTTTTTTGGTAAAAAACCATTTTGATATATAATAGTTTTAATTTCTACTTTCTTCCATAAATTCATTTCCCATTTTGGTTTTAAATGATATGGTAATAGCTCCATAGACTGTTCTACTTCGGTTGAAAATTTTTGTTTACACATACTTCTTTTAATAAGATTGAATTCTTCTTTTTCATTGCCTATATGATATGTAACTGAAAAATCAAACTTTAATTGTTTTATCCAATTTTGAAATTCTAAAAAATAGTTCTCATCCGACCATTTACTCGATAAGTTCTCGTTCTCATCAACAGGATTTAAAACGCAAGGTTTTTCATTTATGTAATTTATCTCATGTTCTAATTGACTAATTATTTTTTTTATTATATCAATGAAATTCTGATTTTGTTTGCTAACTTTATCATAAGCTTTTGCTACTAAAGTCGTAATTATAACAGATGAAGGTTTTAATTTCATATTATTCTCAAACATTACCTCCGCATGCCTTTTTAGCAGTTGAACAACTCTTTGCAGTGGTGTTTTTATTCTATAAAAAGGGACTTCTTCTATATTTTTTGCGTTCGCAAGTGCATATTGCTGTCTATATTCTTTATACTGAGATATTTGTCTGAACCACTCTGAGTATGCTTTGGGATTACTTACTTCCCAATTATTCGAAATTATATTATAATCCCTATTCTCTTTATCAGTAATCACTATTTCTTTTAATTTCCCATTCAATAATGATGGCAAAATATCAACGTGAAAATTCTTCTCATCGACATAAGTTATAGTCCAACATCTTTTACCGTCATTGGGTTCTTTCTTCATATTATTGCTTTCAACATAGTCTTTAACGACTTTTCCAGTAATATTTTTTAATTTACTTTGAGTAATTTCATTTTTCTGTATTTTATCAAAGGTACATACCAAATCTATGTCATAACTACCATCTTCAGTTAACGGCTTTATTGCAGTACCTAATTTAAAAGATCCCTGAATATAAATGTTCGGTTTGTATTTATTCACATCTGAGTTCTCTAAATAATGTGCTATAGACTTATATCTTGCTATCGCTTTTTCATAATCACTATCTGATACATCAATATCATCAAATAGTTTAAGTATATCACTTGAATATTTCATTGCTCCTCCTTATCTTAAATATTTTGAATTTTCAGAGATTTTATAGGATTTATCTCCAATTTCTGTACATTCTCTTTCTATATCATCATATTCTACTAAAATAATGTTTTTGTTTTTATCTGCTACTTGTTTCACACTTTCTAAAGACTTCTGCGTTAAAAACACCTCATATATATCAAAAAGTAATATTTCATCGCATTTGAAATGTACAGAATAATGTATTCCTGAATTTATTTTTCTAATAAACTCAAAGTCTAAATTAAAAAAATCATCCTTATCAATTATACCAGTTTGAACCATCTCTTCAAAAAATTCTCTATGCACAGTAATCTCTCTATTTCTCATTGACCCATACCATGTTAAAAATTTGGTTAAATACTTTCCTTTAACATATACTCGAAGGTCATTTTTTTCATAAAAAGATCCATTGCTCTCACATCTAATTTGTAACTTATTGTAAGTATCCCTAAATGATTCGTTGTATTTATATACCCCACCAATTGGTTGATACTGATCAATTCTATTTCCCTTAATTAGCAAGTATTTGCTATCAACTTTAATTTTAAATAAATAAGCCGCGCTAATTCGATAATCACTTTTCATATGGACAATAGAATGTCCCAATATCTTCAACTTTCCTCTATTAACCCAAATCCATGTTAAAAATGAACCAATCAGAAAACTAAATACTGAACTGAATATATTTTCACGAATATAGTCTAACATGACTCCCATCATTCCTCCTTCTTTATATCTGTTTTCTTTGCTGAAAAATAATATTTATTTTTCTAATCATCTTTGTAAACTTAATTAAATAAGCGTTTTTTTCTTGTACAATTTGAACACGCAGGTTCCTATGACTTCAAAGACTACATACATTTTTCTTTAATTTCTTTTACTAAACCATCAACATTAGTACAAGGAATCATTTCAGATGGTATTAACATCCCATTATTAATACACTGACTTCTTTTTTGCTGTGCAATTTTTATAGCATTTTCTTCATCGCCAAATTCACATAATTTTTTATATAAATCTTTTTCTGCTTTATCATACTTTTGACCAGTTTTTCTCTCATACTCAACTGCAAATCTATTACAACAGCTAACGGAATCTTGAATATTAGGCATACAACCAAAATAAGCATATAACCAGATTTCAAGACAAGGATTTGACCAGCCAGCATGAACTCCACTTTGTTCAGCATTCTTTATGATACTATCAAAATCTTTTACCTGATCACGATCAAAAACGATCCAAGGTTCACTGTATTGGGGATATAGAGATGCTCCTTCTTTACATGTTTTCACTAAATCGACTGTCCTTGATTTTGTAACCTTTATCACAATTTTCCCTTTTAATACTTCTGGTATGGAATCTCTTAATCCTTCTAAATAATTCTTTTCTGTCTGATCAGTATCAGTTACGATATAATAATATCCCAATTCTGGAACTCTTCTTTTTCTAGATTGTTCTCTAGATTTTCTTTTACCTCGCCTATCTTCCCTTCCCATAAACTAATCATCCTCCATCACCATCATTGACTTCAATTCTGGAATTGCCCCATACTTACCTAAAAGATAATTTTTTTCATAATTCTCATCTTTTCTTATTTTTTGGCCATCTTCGTCTACAAAATCAGCTAATGAGTACAACGACGAAATACCATTATTATCTTTTTCTGTAAACCAAACCTCATCTCTTCTTAATAAATTATTTGATAATGTCCATGAATCATGAGTGGTAAAAATAATTTGAGCATGATTTTTATTGATAGAAGGATCAAGAAAATTGATTAAAAAGTTTCTCACAAGTAATGGATGAAGTCTGGAATTTAATTCATCTACAAATAAAACACCACCTGTTTCCATTACTTCTTGTAAAGAAGGATATAAAGCAAACATTTTTAATGTTCCTGCTGATTCCTCCTGCAAAGGTAAAGTGACAGTTTCATCAGAATTGATTAATCTGTGCACTGTATTGATTTTCAAATGCTCATTATCGTCTTCATCATCTTTTAACTTTTCTACCTTAAAGTCAATAATAGAATCATCAAAAGAAGAAAAGTAATCCACAACCTTTTTTCTAACATTCTCGTTATCAGAAAAACCTTCTGGTGTATATCTAGAAAGGAATAAGTTTTCAAACGGATCACCAAAATCAGCCATCTCATGTTTTAAGAACCAATCACGAATATACTTAAGTTTTTCAACTTTTAATTTTGCACCCAAAGATACAATAAGAGTTTCATTCTGTAGTGAAGTCTTAATGTTGTCATGAGTTTTCTTAGGCAAACCACTTAAATCTAATTCATCACTTTCTCTATTTCTATAAAACAATGGTTTAAATTTTCCTCTTGCGCTTTTTGCACAAACATTAAGCCATTCTTCACAAACGCCTTTACTATCCACACTAAATCCATAATTATACTGTCTACACTTATCATTTTCATCACCTATAAAATAAACTTCAAAGGTTGATGGTGCATTTTTGCTCGCATTGTCAAATAAAAATGGTGTCGGCTGCATAAATTCACTTTTATTCTTTTTTTCATCAGCATCACCGCCAAATGCAAAAGAGCGCATAACATAATAAACCATATAGGAAAACGCTTGCTGTATATTAGATTTTCCACTTGCATTAGCACCAAATATTGCAGCAACTGGAAGTATCTTTTCGTTTCCTAATTCTATTACTCTATCATTAAATTCACTTATCTTAGTTGCAGATAGATCTAAAGTAGCATCATCTCTAAATGATTTGAAATTTTTAAAAGCAAATTGGATCAACATTATAATCGCCTCCTATTTATATTATATGCCAATTAATATATAATTCAACATTTATATGAGAATTTTTCTCAAATGCACGTTGATTTTTTTTCTTTGTAATTTATTTTCTATCTATAGCATCTATTAAGTCTTTAATATCATGATAAATAATACATGCTTCTTTTGCCATTTCCTTAAATGTGTATCCATACTCTTGTCTAAGCTCTCTTAAACGATTTCCTACAGCATGAAGAATCATGTCTTCATCATAACTACATTTCCCCATGTTCCACCTCGCTCATCTGATTGAATATCTCATCAAAGCGTTCATCAAAGAATTCATCCAGTTCTATCCCTAATGCTATAAGCAGTTCATTCAATAACAGAAGGGAAGGATCAGTCCCCCCCTTTTCTATGCTCAGAATAACATTATGATGTTTATAGCATTTCTTGCCAAGCATGGTGGGCGTCAGTCCAACTGCCTCTCTCAACTCCTTCAGACGAATTCCAGTCACTTTCATTGCATCCTGCATATTCTTGTATTTCATTTGAATCACTCCCTGCAATTATGATATCTTGCATCTTCATCATAACGTGCATGAGAAACAATGATGTCAGCAGCCCAATAAAATTTTACGCCGAAAGTTACGCCAAACTCTGCGCAGGTTTGCTACCTAAGTGCTACCCAACAAGAACCTCCGCATCACGCACAGTCATGCATACAACAAAAAACCCCATAAAATGGGGCTTTCGTGAGTGTACATAAGTGTACGAGAGTGTAGAAAGTAAGTACTTTCTATCGTTTTGATAGATTCCTTCTCTTTATAATCTAACTGAAACCATCCCCAGTACGTATGCCCAACTACTCATACCCTTTGGTTTTATATTGCCTACTATATTTATGGAAAAGAGAATTCAATTTCTATTTTAATATAGATCGTATTTTTTCTGCGTTGAGAGATACGGTGCACATCGTTGTTTTTATTCACGCTCTTTGGCTGTATCTTACTATTTGCTAGATAATGGATAAGCTGGAGTCTTTCTATATGTATAAGCATCAACAGATACGATTTCTTGACCGCCCCAATTCTTTTCTTGCGAAGTATAATCCTCTTTTACAAATCCATTATTCAATAATATTCTTGATGAATGTAAATTTTCTGGCATAACAAAAGCATTAAGAGTCGTGATTCCGATTTCGTTTACTAAATAATCAACCATTAGTTTTAGAGTATTCGATGCGATTCTCTTATTCCAATAATCTTCATTCACTTTATACCCTATTGTTATCTTGTTTTCTCTTTTTTTGTAGTCAAACATTTCTGCTAAGCCCACTAATCTATCAGGACTATCCTTTAAATAGATGCCTGCAATTATTTGTTTTTTCTTTTCAAAATCCCTTTTACCTAAATGTTTGATAGCGGTCTCTAATGCTTTACTACTTTTCTTATATAGAAATGGAGGTATAAACTTATATACATTGTCATTATTACTAATCTCTGACAATGCTTCAACATCATTTAATTCCATTCTTTTTATTATCACCTTATCGTTTTCCAAATATGGAAATATCTCAAATAGCTTTGTCATCATAGCCTCCTAAATTCTAACCTTAATTACTCTCTACATGATCCTATAAGCCGGAATATAATAAGTCTTTAAAAATTTAAAAGCCCTTCCTCTTTTACTAAACGAAAATCCTCATATAGCTTATGATCTCCTTAATATTTTTTGAATCATAATATATACCTTTATAATAAAGAATAAAATGATTTTTTTGTTCATCCTTAATAGTAAGAATACAACATAGCACGTGAAAAGTTCAGTCAGTTTTCCCCTTTATGTCCTTCATTTTCTTAGTATGAAGGATAGGGTATAAATCCACTTCCTCAAATGCTTTCTGCCTGCTATGTTTCCTTCGCAGCATTTTGTTTGCTTTACAATTCATTTAACAGTTGCGGCGATCAGCACTGCTATACAAGAGTGCCCACAAAGTCCAAATAATTCTTCCGATACTATATCAATATATCTTATGCTTCCTCAACTGCTATCCATACTTCTTGGTGATCTTCTTGCAGATAGCATTCAAACACAGGCAAGTCTGAAAGCTTATAGCCTGATCTTGGCAGCCATTCAGAATAAAATTTCTGGTAAACATCCTGCACTGCCTTTGGAATTTCACCATCTGCATTGATGATAACCCATGTTGCAGCAGGATAGGAGAAAACCGTCATTCCTTCCGGAACAGGTGCATGATAACAATCCGGTATATCTACATGGTTTGTGACAGCCAAAATATAGTCCATTTCATCTGTACTTCCCCACCCGCCTCCAGTGGCAATTCCCAAAAAACCGGAAGGTCGATAATCCGGAAAAAACTGCATAAATTTCTTCATAGTACCTTTTTTCCACGCCTTTTCCCATATCTGCGGAACAAGTTCAAAAGCTCTGTTCGTTTTAATCCTGTGTGAAATACCAGCCACTTGAAATGCAGGCCATTGCTCAATTTGATACTTCATCTTCTCAGCTCCTTTCATTGTAATTTGAAAGGAGAGCTTAGGGCAGGATTTAAGCATCACTGGTTCGTTTCTTACTGTTGACGGCAATACTCCATGAAAGTTTCTAAAAGCACGCGAAAAAGCATCTTGCGAATCATAGCCATACTTCAAGGCAACATCAATGATTCTTTCATTCCCCTTTATTATATCAAACGCTGCAAGGGTTAGTCTGCGATTTCTGATATACTCTGATAATGAGGTTTGTGCTATGTATGAGAACATTCTCTGAAAGTTGTATATCGAACAACATGCAATTTCAGATATTCTGTCATATGATATTTCACTTTGCAAATTGATATCAATATAATCCATAACCTCATTAAGCTGTTTCATCCAGTCCACATTAACCGCCTCCTCTCTAATTGCAATTATAGAGTAAATAGGTTATTTCTTCTCGACTTTTTATGTCGCAATTAGTAGATAGAAATCAATGTGTAATCATTTATTCAAGAGCCATCTGCCAAATCCAACTTATCTATTTTCATTCATTATAACAGATTTTCTGCCTAAGTGCTAAATAACTAGAACCTCTGCATCAAGCATACACGCTCTCGTACACTCATGAAAGCAAAAAAAACATGAATTGGAGCTTTCTTGTGTGTTCATGGTTGTACGAAGTGTTGAAACTTGAGTTTTCTATCGTCTAGAGGACTCCGAAGCCTTATAAAAAAACAAGTTAAAGTTTTTTGTAGCTTACTCGTAACGACACTTCTGTCAATCCAAAACAAGTGATGACAACACTATATGCAAATTGAAGAACTTGGTGATCTTGAACGTATTTCCATGTTTTTTCCCAATTGCCTATGCAACCTCTTATCGATGCGCTGGATAAGGATCGTAAAAATGGAAGAAACGATTATTCAAATGAAACGATGGTAAAACTGCTGGTCATAAAAAAAATCTGTCAGCTGAATACTGTTGAAAAATTACGACGGGAATTATTGCGTAATCCTACCTTACGTAGACTGTGTGGACTAAAGGATGAAGATTATACCTATGGAAAGAAAAAACTGATGCCAAATCCTGGCGTATTTCCATTGTTTTATCAGCGACTCACAAAGCATCAGGATTTACTGAATGATATTTTTTTCAGGATTGGTGGAAGATATGTATGATTCTATAGAAGAATTTGGTGAACGCGTAGCTGGGGATGGAAAATACCTGGATTCTTATGCTAAGAATGATCATCATAAGAATAGCAGTGATGGCCGTTGTGATTCAGAAGCAGCTTATTATTCTTCCTCTTCCATACTCCAGATTATTTATCATATTTCTTGATACACCTAATTCAGATGCTAATATACTCTGACTGATTCCGCTTTTAGTTCTGTACTTTTTCAACATATTGATAACTTTTTTTTCTTGATGAGCTTATATTCATCCGAGGATAATATTTTCCTTAAGAAGGCAATATCATCATATTTTTTTAAATATTCTTTATATTCCTCATTGAATATATCAGAAACTTTTATATTTAAGCCAGATGCTATATTACAGAATAGCCCAATAGATGAATTGCGTTCTCCCCGTTCTACACGCATATAATTATCTCTATCTATACAGGCTTCTTTTGCCATTTCCTTAAATGTGTATCCATACTCTTGACTAAGCTCTCTTAAACGATTTCCTACAGCATGAAGGATCATATCTTCATCATAACTACATTTTCCCATGTTCTGCCTCAATCATCTGTTCGAATATCTCGTCAAAACGTTCATCAAAGAATTCATGCAGTTCTGACCCTAATGCTGTAAGCAGTTCATTCAGTAACAGAAGAGAAGGATCAGTCATCCCCTTTTCTATGCTAAGAATAACGTTATGATGTTTATTGCATTTCTTGCCAAGCATGGTGGGCGTCAGTCCAACTGCCTCTCTCAACTCCTTCAGACGAATTCCAGTCACTTTCATTGCATCCTGCATATTCTTGTATTTCATTTGAATCACTCCCTGCATTTATGATATCTTGTATCTTCATCATAACGTGCAGGTAAAACAATGTCAGCGACTTTATTTAATTTTACGCCGAAAGTTACGCCAAACTCTGCGCAGGTTTGCTACCTAAGTGCTACCTAACTAGAACCTCCGCATCACTCATGTACACTCACGCACACTCATGAAAGCAACAAAAAACCCCATAAAATGGGGCTTTCGTGAGTGTACATAGTTGTACGTAAGTGTAGAAAACAGGTGTTTTCTATCGTTTTGAGAACTGAGGAGCACGACGTGCCGCTTTCAGACCGTATTTCTTACGCTCCTTCATACGGGAATCACGTGTAACAAGTCCTGCTGCTTTCAGTGCAGGACGATAATCAGCACTAGCTTCCATTAAAGCACGTGTGATACCGTGACGCATTGCACCAGCCTGACCTGTATAACCTCCACCTTGAACGTTGATTTTAATATCAAACTGACCTAAAGTTTCTGTTAATTCAAGTGGTGAACGAACAACCATACGTAAAGTTTCCAGTGGCAAATACTCGTCTAATGTTTTCCCATTAACAGAGATGTTACCACTACCCGGAGTCATAAAGACACGAGCAACAGAAGTTTTACGGCGTCCTGTACCATTGTAAGTTACTGTATTTTTCTTAGCTGCCATTTCTTATTCCTCCTAACCTTTGATTTTCAGCTCTACTGGTTTCTGAGCTGTGTGTGGATGTTCACTACCTTCGTAAACAAACAGGTGTCTACGCATTTTGTCACCCAGTTTTGTGTGAGGTAACATACCGTAAATAGCTCTTTCGACCCATTCAACCGTATAGTTGTCCTTCATGACACGTGCAGTACGTGTACGAAGTCCTCCTGCATAACCAGAGTGGTTGTAGTATTTTTTAGTGTCCAGCTTGTTTCCTGTAAGCTCAATTTTGTCAGCGTTCGTTACGATAACAAAATCACCACAGTCCACGTTTGGTGTGTAAGTAGGTTTGTGTTTTCCTCTTAATACTGATGCTACTTCTGTAGCTAAACGACCTAATGTCTTACCTGTTCCGTCAACAACGTACCAAGTACGTTCAACTTCAGCAGGTTTTGCAAATGTTGTTTGGCGCATGTTGATATCCTCCTATGTAGTTTCCGGGGCTACAAGGGCATAAGTGCCTAACTAATAGTTTATATTCAAACCGGCTGTAAGTCAACATTTATTTTTCTTTTTTATCAAAAAATCCATCCTATACTGCAAAATGTAAATGGAATTATCAAAACAATGCTATACCTATCATAAAACCAATCCAGAAAACATAAAAAATGACAATCAAAGCTAGCTTTCTACGTTTTGACAATTACCTGGATTAGACGTATTAAGCTGTATGTTCATCAATATAGTTCCTCGTCTTTTTCATACGTCCGCCAGCCAGAAGAATCCCTGAATTCTTCAGTCTCTTTCCATATGCAAAAGCTATCTCCTTCAAAGGAAGAAATCATTGTATTTACGCGTGTAGTTGTAACCCCGTTGCCGCTCTTTGTAAAGCTGCGATATCCGTGATAAAAAAAACAGAAGTCCACATAATACCGTCTTCTGTTTCTTGTATTGATTAAGCCTCATCCAATATCTGCACACAGATTCCCAGCGTACCGGGACCGGTATGCACACCCAGAACAGGAGATACCTGTTTCATAATAAACACATCCGTACCGGGCAGCTTTTTCATGATACAGTCACGAATCTCCTCAGCAGTCTCCTGTGCATTCCCGTGCATAATAGCAACATTATACCGCTTATGTCCTTGCGCAAAATCCAAAGCAAGCTCCTTTGTCTTCGTGATTGACTGCTTTCTTCCACGAACCTTGGCCACCGTATAATAAATTCCCTCATCATTACAGGAGATGATTGGCTTCAAATTCAGGGCATTTCCAAACAGCGAGGCGACCAGACCGATTCTTCCCCCCTTCTGCAGGTATTCCAGTGTCTTCACTACAAAGAAAACCTTGCATTGATCAATACCGCGCATCAGCTTGGCTTTAATTTCATCAAAGGACAGACCGTCTTCAATATAGCGTGCTGCCTGAATGGCATGAAATCCACCGCCAATGGATATGTTTTTCGTATCCATGATAAACACTTCCATATCCTCCAGTTGATCCGCTATCAGATGAATCATATTATTCGTCCCACTCAAGCCGCTGGACAGCGTAATGGCGATTACCTTTTGAAAGCCGTCCGCACGAATCTGGTCAAAAATTTCCGCGATACGTTCCCCGCTTGGCAGCGAGGTCTTCGGAACCTCTTTCTCCAATCCCTGATATACCTGTTCCGGTGTGATATCAACACCATCGAGATATTCTGCATCCTTATATATTACCTTTAACGGGATGACATACATATGGTACTGGTCTACAAATGTCTGTGGGACATCACAGCAGGTATCGACGAGGACAGCAATTTTTTCTTGATTCATAGGTTACCTCCATTTTCTAAAGAATAAAACTAAGCATTCAAATTACTCTTACAGTATAACATAATCAGTATAATTATACAATCTAGTTTTAATAACTATACTTCTCTTTCTTCCCTATTACACGTTTCCAATAGAAAAGGTATCCCCTTTTTCATGAGATACCATTCCATCCTTTCTCAATCCAATTCAAACTGTCCCGTGTACAGCTGATAATATCTTCCTTTGTCCTCCAGCAGCTCATCGTGACTTCCACGCTCTATGATTTCTCCGTGATCCAGCACCATAATCGCATTGGAATTACGTACCGTAGAAAGGCGGTGCGCAATCACAAAAACCGTTCGATTTTCCATTAGACGATCCATTCCCTTTTCAATCAGCTTCTCGGTACGTGTATCGATTGAGCTGGTTGCCTCATCCAGAATCAGCACCGGTGGATTTGCGATTGCCGCTCTAGCGATAGCAAGCAGCTGCCGCTGTCCCTGAGAAAGATTTGCGCCATCCCCGCTCAGCATCGTATCATAGCCGTTTGGAAGACGTTTGATAAAGCTGTGTGCATTGGCAAGCTTTGCCGCATTGATCACATCATCCATATCCGCATGCAGATTGCCATAACGAATATTATCCGCTATTGTACCGGTGAACAGGTGCGTATCCTGCAAAACAATGGATATAGAACGGCGCAGATCATCCTTGTGAATCAGCTTAACATCAATACCGTCATAGGTAATGCTGCCGCTTTCAATATCGTAAAACCGATTGATCAGATTGGTGATTGTCGTTTTTCCTGCACCGGTGCTACCTACAAAAGCAATCTTCTGTCCCGGCTTTGCATATAAATTGATTTTCTTTAATATCGTAACCCCCGGCTCATAGCCGAAGACAACATCATGAAAGCGCACATCCCCACGCAGCTCCACCAGCTCCACACTGCCATCCTCATGCGGATGCCGCCATGCCCAATGCCCGGTATATTCCTGACATTCCTGCAAGCTGCCGGTTTCCAGCTTCCGAACACGGGTCAGTGTAACACGTCCTTCATCCACCTCTTCGCATTCCTCCATCATATCAAAGATGCGCTCCGCACCGGCCATTGCGGCCAATATGAAATTCAGCTGCTGGGTAAACTGATTGATGGGCATCGCTGTTTGGCGTACATACACCAGATAGGAAGCAAGTGCTCCTAGTCCGATTTCTCCTCCAATCGCAAAGAATCCACCGATACATGCGACAATGGCATAGTTAAAATAAGAAATACTGACAACGGTTGGAATCGTTCTGCCGGAATAGGTCAAGGCTTCTGTACTCGCCTTGCGCAGACGTTCATTCCGACGTTCAAATTCCTCATAATTTTTCTGTTCGTGGTTAAACACCTTAACCACCTTGACACCGTCAACCATCTCCTCAATAAACCCGTTCAGCTTTCCCATGGCGGCCTGTTGATGAGAAAAATAATATTTGCTCTTTTTACTGAAATATTGGATCATCAGATACATGATAATCATGAAAAACATCACGATCAGCGATAGCTTCCAATTCAGCAGGAAGATGGCAAGCAGTGTTCCTGTAATCATCACAAAGCTTTGGATTAGATTATCAAAGCAGTTATTCAAGGCATCCTGTACCGTATCAAGATCATTGGTGAAATGACTCATGACATCTCCGTGTGTATTGGTATCAAAGAAGCGAAGAGGGAGCTTTTGCATCTTGGAAAACAAATCCTTCCGAATTTCCTTAACGATGCTTTGCGCCGTATGTGTCATCAGCTGCTTGTATACCGCTGTACAAAGAACGCCTCCTGCATACATAAGCCCCATGAACAGGACTGCACGCACCAGCCCGTCATAGTCATGCGGAAGAATGTAATTATCAATGATCGGATTCAGCAGATAGGTGCCGTACAGGTTCGCTCCTGCACTGGCAATGACCAGTACACCGACAAGCAGCAGCGCAAACTTATGATTTCCCAGATAACGCAGAAAGGTGCGTATGGTCTTCTTCATATCCTTCGGCTTTTTACCTGTAATCTGTCTTGCCATTATAAACCAGCTCCTTCCTGTTGGGAATAGTAAATATCCTGATAAATCGGATCCGACGCAAGCAGGGTGTCATGCGTACCGATAGCATGTATTTTTCCATCGTCCAGAATAACGATCTGATCAGCATGCTGAACAGAGGTAACACGCTGTGCGATTATGATTTTTGTCGTATCCGTCAGGGATGCCAGTCCTTCACGGATACTCGCCTCCGTGGCGGTATCAACAGCACTGGTGGAATCATCAAAGATCAGCACCCTAGGACGCTTCAGCAATGCCCGCGCAATACAAAGACGCTGCTTCTGACCACCGGACACATTGACGCCTCCCTGTCCAAGATCAGTATCATAGCCCTTTGGAAAGCTGCTGATAAATTCATCCACACACGCGATATGGCATGCCCATGCAATATCTGCATCACTTGCATGTGCGTCTCCCCATAACAGATTTTCACGTATTGTTCCGCTAAACAGCGTATTCTTCTGCAACACCATTCCCACAGCATCACGCAGATGTTCTACCGGATACTCGCGTACATTCCTTCCATCAATACGGATTTCACCATCGCTGACATCATAAAGTCTTGGAATCAGCTGTACCAGTGTGGTTTTGGCAGAACCGGTACCTCCCAGGATTCCAACCGTGCTGCCTTTTTCAATATGCAGTGTTATATCACTCAGAACGAATTCCTCTGCCTCCTCCTTGTATTTGAAATATACATGATCAAATTCGATATCCCCGCAGCTCACGGATGCCTCCGCCTGCGGCAGATCACGGATATCCACTTCCTCATCCAGCACCTCAAGGATACGTTCACCGCTGGCAATGGATCTTGTCAGCATCAAGAAAACATTGCTGATCATCATCAGAGAATTCAGAATCTGCAATACATAGCTCAGAAATCCGGTCAGCTCTCCCACCTTCATCGTATCAGCGAAAATCATGTTCCCGCCGAACCAGATGATACAGACAACCGTTGTATACATAACAAGCTGAAACAGTGGCAGATTCCATACAGAGGTGCGAAATGCCCGCTCACTTGCAGAGCGCAGATTGTTATTGACCTCTTCAAATTTCTCTTCTTCATAGGTTCCGCGAACGTAGGATTTAACAACGCGAATCGCATTCAGATTTTCCTGTACGATGGTGTTCACTTTATCTATGGATGCCTGCATCAGGCGATACAGCGGTCCCACCCTTCGCACAATTACAAACAAAGCTATCCCTAAGACGGGAATCGCAATCAAAAAGACGATGGCAAGCTGCGCATTGATCGTAAAGGTCAGCACCAGTGCGGTCAGCAGCATAACAGGAGAGCGCACGATGGGACGAACTCCGTTGCTGATAGCAGTCTGTAAAATCGTCACATCACTCGTCAGTCTGGTAATCAGCGAGGATGTGGAAAAGTGATCCGTATTCGCAAAGGAAAAGCTCTGCACCTTCGCAAATTCATCCTTTCTCAGCTCTGCGCCAAAGCCCTGTCCGGCAGTTGCGGCATAACGGGCATATAGGATTCCGAGCACAAGAGCAATCAAAGCACAGGCTATCATCTGCGCTCCCTTTATAAGGATGTAATCCTTATCTGCATTCGCAACACCGATATCAATGATATCTGCCATGATAATCGGTATAATCAATTCAAACACTGTTTCCGCCACTACACAGAAGCAGCTGATCGCCAGATATTTTTTATATCGGCTCATATAGGGCCACATTCGTTTCAACATCTGTTTTCCTCCTCACTTACAATTCTTTCATAATCAATCCAGCTGTTTTCCAGTCAGATTATGATACATTCTTCCCAGATATTCCCGGAATTGTTCCTTTTCCTGTTCACTGAAGCCCTGTAAGGACTCGGCTTCCACCTGACGGCAATGTGTTTCCCAGGCTGCCAGTGCCTGTTCTCCCTTTGGCAGAATTTGCATGGATAAAGCCCGCTTATTGGTTTCCACCACGTGACGCTTCAGCATGTTCTGTTCCTCCAGATTATTGAGAATCCGGGAAACCGTTGCACACTCCACATCACAGGCTGCTGCGATTTCCTTCAGCATGCAGTTGCGATTCGCTGCCACATAGCGCAAAACCTTTGGCTGTCCCGGAGATAATCCGAATTCCTGCATATTCTGACGGATTCTGTTTCTCTGTGCGTGAAAGGTTTTAAACATCATAAAGTGAAATGCTGTTTTCATAGTGCCACCTCCATAATTAGCATCCTAATTATTAGCTACCTAACTATACCTCTGGAACGAATTTCTGTCAATAAATCTTCACACGGAATTTTCTCAGGCAGTACCATGAAGGCAGTTTGTCATACCTATACCTGAATTTACACGATGCACGATATGGCAGTTCATCCTATCTGTAACTGTATGGGGTTTTTATAGCTGAAGGGATCTGTTCATCGGATGCAGGCATCAGCAGTATTCTTTTTCAGGCAGCTGGGGCAATTTGCATCATCCTCTTTGTTTGCGGACTGCTTCCTTCTGGAAATAAATAAAGCAGAAGACTGTTCACCCATGCATAGCATGATTCCATAAAACAGTGGCATTCCATTCGCTGCAATCCCCGTTGTGTGATACACATGGAATTGCTGCCTCATACATAAAGCAATCCATTTATATAATTATCTCAATTACTACAGATTATCTTATAAATAAAAAGACTCGCATAGGGACCCTTTTATACATAAAATAAAAAAACCTCATGATGAAGCCTTTCCATTTTTATTCCCTGTTCCTATGCTATTTACGTATTCCATTTAAGACAACGTGGAAATCGTCTTATGTAAACTTCATAGTACAGATGGTATTTCCAAAAAATCATCTGCTTTTTTATGCTTTTGCATTGCAAACTGAGATTTCCCAGTATATCTCATAATGTTTTCTTTAGGA
This sequence comes from Clostridiaceae bacterium OM02-2AC, assembly GCA_003481775.1. GTDB lineage: Bacteria > Bacillota_I > Bacilli_A > Erysipelotrichales > Erysipelotrichaceae > Clostridium_AQ. Next base: position 72,085 of record QULU01000017.1, on the reverse strand, counting down.
AACACCGCCTTGGAATACGTTAAAGGCATACACTGCCTGAAAGCTCATACACGTTTGGGTACGCTAGAAGCAGCACGTAAAAAAGGGATAATTCCATCGCTTCAAATGAAATTGATCCCTGTTATCCTTCAGCTTTATCTCACTTTGCATCCTGCATCTCACAACTGAGGTACAAGCAAGCAGACCGTGGCAACTATCGTGTTACTGTCAGTGAAATATGCGGCATGTATTATGAGGCTTTACAGCTGTATACCGCCAACAAGGAAATACACAGCTGCGCAGGATTTTTTAAGTAAACATGGATATCATCAGAACGCATTCCCCTACTATACTTAGAAAGCAGATAAGCATCAGGGAACATTGATTGAAAGCCTTGCACAAGCCCTGTTAATCTGAAAGCTTCTTCTGTTTATGCTTTGGGCCTTGCACCGCCATTCGATATCCGTAATACGTAATCAGGAAATATGTTCCGTAAATCAGCAGAACGACGCCGGCTGTCATTAAATTTGTTTTCCACATATTTTGCAGACCGAACAGAAAGGAGAAGGCACCAGATACCACTGGTACACCCACCATGGCATGCACAATGGCAAGACTGAGCGGCAGCATGAAATATATAGCGATCTGCCCCAGAATGGAATGATCGATCATCCTTTGCGGTGTTCCGATTTTGCGCAGAATATCGTAGTTGGACTTGCTGTCGTCCGCATCACTCAGCTGCTGCAATGCCAGAACTGCTGCACTGGAAACCAGAAATACGATGCCCAGATACAGTCCGATGTAAACAAAGAGCATGCCGGAGCCCAGAGAGCTTTCCCTGACCTCGTCCCGTGTGGTTCCCGAATATCGGTAATCCTGCATTCCCGTCTGCTTTGCATAGTCCGTGAAATTCTTCTCGACCCTTGTTTGATATGCCGAAGTCTGTGCTTCACTGGCAAGATCGATATTCCAATAGGTTCTGTCGATAGCCTGGGATTGAACAATCGCATCCGGCACAACCAAGGCCAGCATGATTTCCGGCATAGGGCTGGTGCAGAGAAAGCTGGAGGTTTTCTGAGCGTTCACCAGCTTGAGCTTTTGACCATAGACAGCTATCAGTTTATGCTCCTCGCCCGCAGTTGTAAGAGCATCCAGAATATCATCCTTTGCACTGATGAAAAAAGCTTCCCTGCTATCGATGGATACAGGCTTATTTCCCTGTGCTTCCATCGCTGTATTGTACTCGCTCAGTGAGATATATTCCAAGGGTGCACCGGCATACAGCTTATCCGTATCATAGCCTTCCATAAGCGGTAGAATTGTTTTTAATGTTTCCTTTTCGGTATACACATTCACCTTGTTCCAGCGTTTAACCTCCTGCAGCGACAGCAGCTGCTTCATATCCTTTTCGCTTATATTTTCATCCTGCATGTACGTATACATATACGGTGTCGTCTGATCCACACTGTCGACCAGGCTGTGTTGCAGAGAAAAGCCGCAGGACAGTGCACCGATAGCAAGCAGCAGCATGAGGCAGACAATTCCCATAGAGGTACTTGCCGAGCTGATTTTCGCATTGATTTGCCGCAGCACGACCATATGCAGATTGCGATAATAGGTTCGTTTACTGAAACGGATAAATTGTAACAGGAAGCCTGACAGAGACATGAAGAACAGGATTGTACCGATACCGCCAATCATCAGGATCGGTACAAGCATGACTGCAAATGTCTGCAGCGAAGAAGTTGCCAGATAGTAGGCAGTCCCAAGCAGTGTCAGAGAAATCAACAGGACAAGCACAGATACCCAGGGTCTGCGTATTCTTGCTTTTTCCATTTTCTTTTTCGACTGCAGCAGGTCAATCAGCTTCACCTTTGCGATCACTCTGGTATTTAACAGCATGATGATGACGAATATCACCGTAAAGGATACAATCGTTGTAATCGCACTCGGTATGGAAAACATCAAACGAAAGCTCATCGATACCTGCAGCATCCCGGCACTGAAGACTCCCAGCAGCTGGGAACAAAGCCCGCCCAGCAACAAACCACTCAGCAGGGAAAGAAATCCGACTGCCATTGTCTCATATACAAGGATTCTGGAAATATCGCGTTTCGGCATTCCCAGCAGCATGTAAATTCCAAACTCCTGTTTCCTTCTGCGAATCAGAAAATTATTGGCATACAGGATCAGGAACGCCAGTACAATCGCAACAAACACAGATAGTACATTCATAAATTGTCCGACCGTCTTTAATACGGTTGACTGGGACGTACTCAGATTCAATACCTGCTCCTGAGAGGAAAAGGAATTGAAGGTGTAAAACAGACACACGGAAAACATCAGTGTCATAAAGTAGACAAAATAATCCTTATAGCTTTTCTTTACATTCCGTAAAGCCAATTTTGAAAATTTCATAGCAGCACCTCATCTCTACAGAAATTATAGGAAATTTCACAAAAGTGTGCCATGGATGTCTCTTACATTCACCTTTCATATTTGTAATACTGCAAGCTTTCTTTGTTATATTTCGCTCGTTTATAATAAGATGCAGCTTTGTTCGGCTTGATTTTCTGCCATGCAGCAGTCCTTTACAGCATATCATGAAGCCTGTAATTACGTTACATAACGTACTGCTTGAAGGCTTTTCACTTGAGGATACTTGCCCCCTGATAAAAAGGATCAAATTCACCGATTTTCGATGTATCTGATCCTTTCTTTTTCCTTATGAAGGATAGCACTATCAATGTTATCCTCTGGTAGGATACACCGCTTGTAACATTTCACACATACCTATTCTGTGATCATAACAGATAATTATTATCACGATTCGCTATTTGCAGAGTAACCAGCTTATAGGTGGCATAGCCTTGGACCACCAGTGGTTCCTGTTTGCATAGCGCTTCCGCTTCCTCACGACTGTCCGTTTTCAGAATATACATACCTGCCATTCCCGGATATCCCTTAAACACACCGCAGATTTCCAATTTCCCCGCATCATCCAGTCTTTTGATGTTTTCCACATGCGCAATGACTGCCTTTTTCGTCATTCTGTTATAGGTTTTGCTTTTTTCAAGCATCATCATATACATATACTGTTCCATTCGTTTTCTCCTTTTGTGACTAATTTATAGACATGTATTGTAACGCCGAGCCTTCTTTATATATACGCGCAAGCTGCTGCACGCTTTCTAGCCCACAGGTCCTGTTTGTATTGTCCGTGACTGCGTTTTCAGGCTTAGTCAGTGTATACAAAGACCCTTACAGCCTTTCGGCATACAGATCATAATTGACCTGCCACTCTCCATCCGCCTTTACCATTATGTCCTGCCAGTGGAAGTGATTGTCTGCAATCTCAGCAAACACCCATTTTCTATGCTCATCTTCCCGATTGGTCAGAATGATCCTGTTCTTTTGTTTTCTTGCTTCAAAGTGCATGATTCTCCCCGTGTAGCCATAGGCGATTTCCCATGCCCGAGTATCTGGATTGTATATGCGCAGTGTCGTTCCATATTCAAAGCCCGGTAATACAATCACATCCTGTACTGCCATTCCTTCCAGCACCCTTGAAAAATGCCATTCTCCTTTTCGTACTGTGCCTGTTGCATTATCCTTATACGCAATGCGCCAGCTGCCGATCAGCTTTCCAAAGTAATCATCCTCCTCAGGAATCACTGCACTTCTTTTACCGCTTTGTAAAGCCTCACAGAAATCCTTCATATAGTCTCCTCCTTTGCAATTAACATCGAACATTTCTTCTCATATCATCGTCAAAGTGTTTCATATCAGCAGCTTTGCCCATCCTTTACCGACGCATCCAGCAGCGGCTGATACATCATCATTGCGTGGTTTTCAGCAACCAGCTGCTCCTCCAGAAGCGTCCCCTCCTGAGACAGCGTTAAACGATAGAGCTGATTATGACGGCTGTAGCCACCCCACCATTCCCGCCGCATTTCATGATTGCGCTCGACAATGTCATAGCGTACCTGCAGGGGATGCAGCGTCCTCCATTCTCCATGCAGATGAGTCTTTCCCACATGAAGCCGCAGCTGAAAGGGCTGTTGGGTCGGGTTGACGATCATCAGATCACCATAGGGATAAAAGCAGGTAGCCCCACTGCCGAAGGGCTGTGTACGATTGGCATCCGGAAATACATCATATCCATGACGGTGACGCTCCACAACCTCCAGCGGTGTATGTATCGTAATCCAGAACAGCAGATTGGACAGCTGGCACAGCCCGCCTCCGATGCCGTATACAATCGTTCCCTCCTTTAGCATCATGCCTTCCCTATAGCCTTTGGAAGCCGTCGGCTTCCCTATCGTTTTCCAATAGCTCAGCGTTTCCTGCGGATAGACGATGATACCGTCCAACTTCTCCACCGCAAGGCGAAGGTTCATGATTTTATTCTCCTGATAAACTTCCTCTTCCTTTGTCAGATTCCGCTTCAGCAGACTTTTATGCTGAAAGCAGACATAGGGATAGTTCTTTTGTCCATGTTCGCTGGCAAACTGCCGTTTTGTTGTATGCCATGCAAGATATCTGCACCACGTATAATACCAGCCTCCCAGCATCAGCCGGATATCCGAGCGCTTCTTTGTACGCAGATCCTCCTGTTTCTTTTGCATATTACCACTCCTTTCCTTCTATACGATCAACCTTTTGATTTTATTTCCGTCTGCACAATCATCATATACAATTTTCAAAAAACAGCCTGCAGCAGTACATGAAGAATACCAATTACTGCGATACCGCATAGCAACCCGGTCAAAAATCTTCGCGCATTCGTAGATGGAAGTATATCTGCCGCCTGAAGTCCCCAGTCGCTCAGCATACATAGCATAAACAGACCATAAACCGCAAGCGGCAGCGTTATGGAACGCATCCACAGCAGTATGCCAAAGCCATAGCCGATATACAGTCCGCTGCATCTTGCACATACGGGACACTGATAACCATGGATAAAGAAGCTGCGTTCTGCTTTCTGATGACAAGAATGGGAAAACAGATGCATCAGAGAAAGCCAGATGCGATCCGGATTCATCGATTAAATCTGGTACCGCAGTCATTGCAGATGCAGATGGTCCTTCTGCGTTCACCATCGGCACAGCACAGTCCGCACAGCATCCCGATCGGGCCAAAGCAGATAGCCCCCAGAATGCCACTTGGCAGATTATAGCTTTCCTTGCTTCGCTCCTCAATAATGCGCAGATTCCTGCTTCCGCAGGATGGACAGCAAACATGATCATAATTTTGATACATACAGGTACCTTCCTTTCTGGTTTTATTATACTATATTAAAGTAAGCTGTGCCTGCCAATGTGTTGTATTCCATAGGCTTTCATTGCTTATGAACAGAACAGATACTGTTTACAGCATACCCTTTTTGTATCCCATAAAGCGTTCTCTTGCGGTAGCGTGGTCTGCATTTTATTTTTCGGTATCGAAAAAAGGAAGCCGGATACCCCATGTCAGCACAGCGTACTGTCGGGTTTCGCTTCCTTTCATCAATCCATCATGTTACCAGTGGCTTTTTCGACTCCTATGCTTCCCCCTGTATCCCTTCCATATCCGGAAGTGTTCTTGTTTCTTTCTGACTCCATTTCTGAACAGTGGACACCCGCTGTCCGTTTTTCTCGTCCGTTGTCGCTATCAGCGTCGCATCCGCAACCTTGCTCAGATTGGATATCTTGTCGGTAGGAGTTACGATGATTGCCTGAAAACCGAGGGATTTCAACAGATAGATGCATTCCTCAATCCGTTCGTTATCCATTTTGTCGAATGCTTCATCAAAGATGGCAAGCTGCAAACCGTCGTTTCCTGCATCATATACACTAAACAGTGATACCAGCACGGCTACATAAAACGGGGTCTGCGTTTCTCCACCGGAGCTGGAGCCGATCGTGGCACGCAGCGAATTGCCGTTTTCCAGAATATCAAACTTCAGATAGGTGGTAAAGCGGGAAAGCAGCTGCACCTCTTTTTGAAGCTCCTGATATTTCTTTGGGTCCTGCATGGAGGATAGGGAGGAAATCTTATCAAACAGCTCATGAATCAGCTCCTCATTTTCCTCATACACCGTTGTATTCAACAGATTATGACCGTTTAATTCCTTATTGGTAATCAGATTGTAATACTCACGATAGTCCTCATTGCAGGTACACACAAATTCATAGCTGGAGCGTCCGAATTTATGCTTGCGTATAGAACGGTTCAAGCGGTCAATCTGCATGCGGACATTTTCGATTTTGCTGTTGATTGCACTAAAGAAATTATTCTGGAAGCATTCATAGGCCTTTTGCTGTGCCAGACGGCACTTGTCGATATAGTCCTCAACGATATTATCCGAATGCTTTTCATATTCCCGTTCATAATCATCGCATAGAAAATTCGGATTAAGAGCAATACGGAAGGTATCATTATAATGGGTTTTCTTCGTAATCAGCTCCTGCTTGGAAAGCTCAATCCGGCTGTTCAACTCCCGCAGTGCTTCTTCAAGCTGTTTCTGTTTCCTGCGAATAGCATCTGTTGTCGTGATGACGGCAATGGCGTTTGGAATACCATGCTCGGGCTTTTGAATTTCCTTTTGACGCTGCTGCAGCTCCTGCATACGCGCATTGCATATCTGCATATCCTCTTCCAGCTTGCGGCGTCGACTTCCCTGTTCTACCTGCAACATGTACAGCTCATTTTTCTTTTTCTTTGCTTCCTCAAGCTTTTGATCCAGCACTAGCAGCTCCTGCAAAGACTCCGGTGTCTGGGCTTTGCGCAGCTCTTTTACCTTTTGCTCCAGCTGCTCTACTTCTCTGGCCTTGCGCAGACCGTCTTCCAGCTGACGGATAAAGTCATCACTGATGACAGTTTGCAGATGTACACCCGCTAACGTCTTTGTGACGGTTTCCAGCCTGCGGCAGGAGGAGGTAAGCTTCTGCTGGTGGATGATCAGCTCCTGCAGCTGCTTTTCTATGGAATCGGAACCAATAAATGGTACCTTATACAAGTCCGGATTCATATGCGTTACCGCATACCCGCTATACAGCATGCAATCACTCGTAATGCTTACCGGATAGCTTCTTAAAGTTTCCTCCGCTTCACAGCAGACAACCCTTCCCAGCAGATATTCCACATAGGGACGCACATCCTCACGCTCCACCCGCACACAGTCATACAGCGTTTTAACATGCGGACGGTTTCCCGGCTTTGCCTTGGCGATATCCACGATCGAATAGGTGTGAATCTTCTTTTCTTCCTTGATGGAGCGATAAATACGATAGGCATCCATGAAATATTCTGCTTCCACCACCAGATTCAGCTTCTGGTTATGGATATAGCCTTCAATCGCATTTGTCCATGCTTCCTCCTGAATACTGAACAGGTCTGCGAGTATGCATACCTCCACCGGTCTTCCCACCTGCTGACAAAGCCGTTCCTCCAGCTCCTGCTTTAAAACGAGCAGCTTTTTCGGATATGTCTTCTTGCCGGCTTCCAGCTCCCTGCGGTTGACAGCGAGTGTGGAAAGCTCCTCCTTGCATTCCTGCAATGTATGCTGCATGGTTCCGCGCACGGAGGACAGGTAATCCGCAATCTGCTGTAGCTGTTTTTGAATCGTTGCATATGCTTCCAAATCAAAGGCAGATAGCTGCTGTGCCGCATGAATGGATTTATGTACTGCCAGCTTTATTGCGGATAGATCGAAGTCCTCCAGCTGTAGGCCGTCATAATCCTCGATTTCCTCCAGCTGCGCAAGCTGTTCCTCCAGAAATTCCCCCTTCGCGACAAGCTGCTGCTGCACGGCTGCCGTGTCTCTTTGCAGGGTCGTTTGCTGTTCCAGATGCGCCTGTATCCTGCGTTCCAGAATATCTGCCGCATTATCTCTGCGTGCGTCCCGTAAGGCTTCGATATTCTGTTCCAGCAATGTCCGCTGCTCCTCCACCTCTCTGGATTCCTGCGTCAGCCGCTGATAACCCTTCGTAAATGCCTCATACTGAGCGGCAGCCTCCGCATGCTCCACCATAATGCCGTGATATGCAGCTGCCTCCTGCTCCATACGTAAGTCCGCAGCACGCCCCTGCTCCTCACAGATATTCGTATACTGCTCATGAATTATGGAAAGCTGTGCCTTTTTCTGCTGTACGGTTTCCAACTGTTCCTTCATCTGCCGGTAATCCTGAATTTCCTCCTGCATTTCTTCCAGATTCAGGTCTTCCTCCTCCTGACAGACATTCTTTACGATAAATTCGGAAATATTCATCATCGGTGTATATGCAACCGCCATCTTGAACACATCGAAAAACCGCTGATCCTTTATGAGCATCCGCTGACGAAAATAATTCTTATAGTCCATATGCGTCGTAAAGAAACGGCAGCTGCGATCCTGATAGCTGTCCAGCAGCTTCTTCATACGCCGAATATTGAATACGGTTCCCTCATCCATAAAGCAATGTCCGGGAATCGGCTGATTCATCATATAATAACGATGCTCCATATCCCCACGCGTAGCCCCGCTTACATCAAATACGATACCGAAGCAGTAAGAGCGCTGCTGTTCATCCTCAAATTCCATACACAAATGGGTACTGAACATCCCCTTATCACGCTTAAAGGTACCATCCTTGTACTTGCCCTTTAAATATCCCATCAAATCACGCGTTGTTTTATCATTCGCGGATTTATTAAAAATAGAATTGTCGGTTCGCCCCAGAATGACCAGCTGCATCGCATCGATCAGCGCTGACTTTCCCTCTCCGGTCTTACCGCTTAGAAAGACGATATCCTCAAAGCTCAGGATCGTCTTCTCGTAATACAGCCAGTTGATCAGCAGCATTCTCTTCAGCTTCATCGTCTTCCTCTCCTTCCTCATTTCGCAGCTTCATCAGAATTTCCTCCACCCGCTTCGGTGTTAGAACACAGGTGATATAAGGAAGTACCCAAATCAGCTCTTCCTCACCCTGTGCATATTTCTGAATGACATTCAGCCTTTGCAGGGACTGCAATGCCGCATGGATATTCTGCATGGAGGGCTTCACACTCACCATCGCAAACACATCGACCAGCAGCCGCAGCAGCTCGTTGACAGAAATACGTATGGTAAGAGATGCATCCAGCTCCAGCATTTTCTCCTCATAGTAATTGCGTAGGATCAGTAACAGCTGTGTTTCCAGCTTTGTCAGACGATAGCGGCAGCTACAGTCCTCCCGCTCATTGACCAGATACAGCATTCCCATATAAGAAGAACGCTCCTTACATAGCAGCCACCCCGCATAGCGAAGATATTCCTCAAAGCACTCCCAGTGTTCATTGATGAACACATAGTCTGCATTTCGTTCCTTTTTTTCAAACTGCTTAATTCTCGCATACTGGTAGACGCAGTTCTCTGCCAGCAGGATATTGACGATTCGTCCGAATTCCTCACGGTCTTTCAGATCCAGTTGTTCTACCTTCATTTTGTTACCTTCCTTTTAATCAACAGATTGGGATAATGAAAATCCCCCTCTGTAATACCTTCCGTCTGATTTGGAAGCAGCGTTGCCCGCACATCCATTTTGCGGTCTCTTCCATATACATATACCAGGATGGAGCGGATATAGTCATCCATATCCTTAACCCCGATATCCTTCAGCTTTCCAACGGTTTCCCCATGCAGCTTCTCTGCATAGTAAGCCGATATGCTTTCACGGGTAAAGCGGGAATAACGGTCAAAGCCGATGCGTTTTTCAAGCTCCTCCTGATTCTGGGTGCTCTCTTCAAAGGTGAAGGTCATCACCTCCCGCTCATCCTTTCGCCTGCGTCGCTCAAAGGTGTACACCTCATCACGTTCCATGTAGCGGGTCTGTTGGACATTGATGGTTTCGCTTACCAGCTCACACACTCTTTGCGGCTCTTCCTTCATGTGATGCAGCAGCTCCACAAGCTTTCCCTTGAGTCCCTGATCGCTGTTGCACAGATACATGATTTTCTGCTTTGCCAGCCTGCGGTATCCCGCATCACTGTCCACCAGCTGAGCAGTCAGTGTTTCCACGATATTTAAATCGTTGTACATGGCATACAGCATTTCCTCGATATGCTTTTTTGCGGTCTCACGGCTGGATACACGATAGTGACTTACCGCACTGTCTACAATTTTATCCTTTAGCGCTTCCTCCTGCAGAAGGGTTTCCAAAATACCAGCGACCGGATTTTTAAACCGTTTTAAGCTGTCCTCCACAAGGGTTGGAAAAACATAGCCCTCTACAATATCTCCATAATACACATCAAAGAAATCATGATAGATTTTCGTGGATGCCTTTTTCACCTGAATCGCATAATAATCCCGTATTCTGGCATTGGTCTGTTCCAGTGTCAGAATCAGCTCCTTGAAGTCAGCATACGCATTGCGAATATGCTGGTAGCTGTCTTCGATTTTCACAGGGTCCTCCATATCCTTTAAAGAGGCATGGATGCGAATCAGATAACCGATCTGTTCCCGCTCCTTGATAATGTCATTCACAAAGGATATAAACACCCGGCTGTGATAGGGCAGCGACACCATTTTTTTCATCGTATCCATATGCAAATCGACATTGATCCAGGTATGCTTCTCAAACAATCGTAACAGAAACTGGATATCCCTGTCATAAATATCCTTTTCGCTGCGAAGCTCTTGTTCGATATCGCTGTATTCCGCTTCCTCCCGGAAGTCGATTTCGTATTTTTTATCCTGCACGTAATCTTCCAGTAAATCCTGAAGCAGGGCACGCTCCATGCTCATGGTCTGATTGCGATAGATACAGTCATGAATCTGCAAAAGCAAATCCACATAAATATCCCGATTCTTCGATACCAGGATGGTAAAGAAGGATGGATCCATTTTTTCAAATAAGGACATGCAAGCCCACCTTTCAAACATTCGTTCCTTTATTTTACTATAAGCGAGGTAAAATATCCACGACTTTCATGTATCGCAGGAAAAGAAAAACAGCAGCTCCCTGTGCAGAAAGGTAGCTGCTGGCTGATGCTTTTCATAAAAGATTTTCCAAATGCCGGGATACAGAGACCGAATGGTACAGGAGCAGGGCATATACATCCAATATAGGAGGCGTCCTATACTTGAATTACAGAAGCCGTTGATACAGCATAATCGCTTATATACCTGCTTTCATGCAACGGTAGTCTGTCATGTTTTGCATCCTGAACAGGTGGAAAAGAGATATAGCATACTTACTGTTGTTTTCTATTCCACTGATTTCAAGGATTCCACCATCGGTATTTTTTTCAGCTTGCGATACATCACAAGATTTACAATGATGGCGAATACCATCGTAATTGCCACAGCATACAGGAAGGAAAGCTTCTCGATATTTCTTCCAAACATCACCGTATCCAGCTCTGCCAGCGACATGATCAAGGAGTGCAGTCCAATGCCCAGCACCAGTCCTGCCAGTGCACCGATCAGTGTCAGGAAAATGTTTTCTCTGTATACATAGGCACTGACCTCCTTGTCATAAAAGCCCAGTACCTTGATGGTCGCAATTTCTCGAAGACGCTCTGATATATTCACATTCGTCAGGTTGTAAAGTACGACAAATGCAAGCAGTCCGGCGGAGATGATCAAGACAACTACAATGAAGGACAGCGATGCAATCGTATCCTGGAAGGAGGCTGCGATTCCGGAATAGAAGGATACAGAATCAATGGTATCCTTTTTCATAAAGGCATTGCCCAGCGCCTGTTCACTCTTTTCACTGCTGTCCTTCATGATGGCAAACATACCGGTGCTTTGCGGTGTCTTATGATATACGCTCTTATAATAGGTAGGTGTCATATACACGATATGTCCCACATAGTTTTCCGTGATGGCTGCAATCTTCACAGCCTTCTTCACTCCGTCGCCATTATCGATTGGGAAGGTATCGCCTACCTTCAGATGCTTATCCTTGGCAATCTTCTCTGTGATGACTGCACCGTCATTGTTTAGGGAAATCGTATCTCCGGAACCACGCTGACGCAGGGAGATATACGTAGGCAGGCTTTCGACATCCTGTGGTACATACAGATCGATTCCCTTATCCTCTCCCTCATCCGCATAGAAGCCGTGATATACCGCCATGGAGGTGGCAGACTTCACACGGGAGTCCTCTTGCAGCTTTTTCAAGTCATTCTCCTTCTGACTCAGCGCAGCCTCACTCTTATACGTCATGGTGACATCGAATTGAAAGATATCCCCGTACTGCTTGGTAGCGATTTCTCCAATGGAATCCTGAATACCGAAGCCGGCAACCAGCAATGCACTGCAGCCGCTGATTCCAATCACCGTCATGAGGAAACGCTTTTTGTAGCGGAAGATATTCCGTGCCGTCACCTTGTGTATAAAATTGAATCGTTTCCAGATAAACGGCACACGCTCCAATAAAATCTTTTTCCCGTTTTTCGGAGCCTTGGGACGCATGAGGAGGGCCGGTGTTTCCACCAGCTCCTTATAACAGGCCGCAAGTGCTGCAGCTACCGTGATCATGGAGGCAAGACCGATGGCAAGAGCTGCCAGAGCGATGTCCGGCTGCAGCTGTACGTCCGGCAGTGTGTACATAATGCCCCAGGCATTGAATATGACCGTCGGGAAGACAATCATTCCAATCACAGCACCGAAGCTGCCGCCGATGATACTGGCGATTGCCGCATAGGTCACAAATTTCATCGCGATATCCGGCTTGGAATAGCCCAGTGCCTTCAGCGTCCCGATTTCCTGACGCTCCTCATCGACCATACGGGTCATCGTCGTCAGACATACCAGTGCCGCAACAAGGAAGAAGAACAGCGGGAACACCTTGGCAATCGCTCCCATACGATCCGCAGCGCTTCCATAATCCATATAGGAATAATGCGAATGGCGGTCCAGTACATACCATTTCGGTGTTTTCATGCTGTTGATGTCTTCCTCTGAACGATCCAGCTTTTCCTTCGCTTCCTGCAGCCTGGCAGCACCGTCCTTTTCCTGCTTCTCAAGCTCCAGCTTTCCCAGCGCAATTTCCTTTTGTCCGTTTGTTATCTTATTTTGTGCAGCCGCACTTTCCTGCTGTGCGCTTACCTTGGCGGTTGCCAGCTGCTGCTTCCCTGTTTCGATCTGCTGCTGAGCAGTCGCAATCTGTGTTTCCAGTGCCTGCAGCTGGGAGGCTGCCATGGTGACTACTTCCTGCATCGATGAAATCTGTGTTTCCAGCATCGTCAGTGAAGGAGAAGCAACCTGTCGCGAGGTTTCCAGCGCTTCCTTCTTTTCCTGCAGCAGCTGTTTCTCCAGCTCTGTTAGATTGGGCTGTTGCAGCTGAGCGTCCACCTTTGCTATTTCCTCATCCAGTGAGGCCAGCTTTGCTTTGGCTTCCGCAAGCTGCTTCTGTATCTGTGGCAGGCTCTCATCCAGCTTTTTCTGCTGGGTATCCAGATAGCCCTTTGCACTGGTGTACTGCGTCTTTAGCTGAGCAAGCTGCTGCTCACTCTGCTGCAGCTGTGCTTCCTTTTCCTGTATCGTTCTTTCTGCACTGCTTTTTTCTGCATTCAGGGTTGCCTGTCCCACAAGCAGCTCATCACTTGCGGTTTCCAGCTGTTCCTTTGCATTTTTTATTTCTGTCTCATATTTCTTTTTATTCTTCTCATATTCCTTACGACCGGCTTCCACCTTGGCAAGGGCTTCCTTTTTGATATCGTCAAAGCGTTCCTGTGCACGCTCCTCCCCCAGTGCGGTAATCGTGGTCTTCTTGGGATCGATGATATCAAAATAGGCATCCGCATAGGAATTCGGCTTCTTTGCGCCGTCAATCGTTACATATACCTCCGTATAGTAGGAGGATTTGAAATTGGTATCCGGAATAACTGCATAGTTATCGATACTGCCGCTGCCAATGGCAGAGCTTCCCTTTTCATAGGACAGATAATACGGCATTGTCACCTCTCCGACAATTTTATAGGTAGCGTGCTTCAGGGAGGCATTCAGCTTTTCATCCGTACCGCTCTCAAACGTAATCATTTCCCCGATTCTGGAATCCGCTCCTTTGATGTTCGTGTGTTCAATGACGCATTCATCCTCTTTCTGCGGAAGCCGTCCCTTCATCAGCCGCATCTGATTGATATAGCTTTCATCCTCTGCTTTCGCATTCATCGGATAGGACAACAGCTTATAGACACGCTGCTGATTGTTATGCGTATTGAGTACATCCATGCTGTAGCTGCCATACACACCTGCTACACCATCCACCCTTTGAATGGCGGAAACATCCTCCTTTGTCATACCGATGGTTGACATGATCTTCAGATCCATGAAATTATAGTCATCAAAATAGGTATCCGCAGTATTTTTCATCACCGGCACACTGTCCCGTACTCCGGCGAAGAAGGCGACTCCGATGCCGACGATGGCAAAGATGGAAAAGAAGCGACCGAAGGATTTGCGGATTTCCCGCAGGGTATCTTTCAGAAGTGCTTTCTTTTTCATGTCAGTATTCAATCCTTTCTACCGGTAAAGGATGCTCATTGATCGTGATGCTGTCGATTTTTCCGTTTCGCACCTTGATTACCTTATCCCCCATGGCAGTCAATGCCAGATTGTGTGTAATCACGACAACACTGACGCCACGCTGCCGGCAGGTATCCTGCAACAGCTTCAGAATCTGTTTTCCGGTATTGTAATCCAGTGCCCCTGTAGGCTCATCACACAGCAGGAGCTTCGGATTTTTAGCAAGGGCACGGGCAATGGCGACACGCTGCTGTTCTCCACCGGACAGCTGTGCAGGGAAATTGGAGGCACGCTCCTTCAGCCCGACAGCCTCAATTGTTTCATCGATATCCAGCGGCTGCTTACAAATCTGGGTTGCCAGCTCCACATTTTCCTTCACGGTCAGATTCTGCACGAGATTATAGAACTGAAAAACAAAGCCGATATCATAGCGCCGATACGTTGTCAGCTGCTTGGCATTGAATTTACTAATCTCGGTACCATCCACAAAGATATTGCCGCTTGTTGAGGAATCCATGCCGCCAAGAATATTCAGTATGGTGCTTTTCCCGGCACCGCTGGCTCCTGCAATTACTACAAACTCCCCTTTATCAATGGTAAAATCCACACCGGCAAGTGCCTGGATTTCCACTTCCCCCATTTTATATATTTTTTTCACATTCTGAAATTCAATATAAGCGCTCATACCCGGATCCTTCTTTCTATGCTTTTCTATATTATACTAGAAATATATCAGAGAAGACAGCCATTTTCCATAAAACCGGATACAAAGCCTTCAAATTCAGGAAATTTTCACATGTATGCGAAACAGCAAATCCTGATCCTTACCAAAGCCTTGCAGATGATCACTCCCATTGTCATATATGCCTGCCCTTCTATAGCATAAACACAAGCAGAGCATATACGGACGAGACAGCACAACGCGCTTTATCCTGTCGCTACTTCCCGGTTCTTCTTACAGCAGGATAGCACCAATTCCAAATTGCATATACGTCTTGACGGAAACGCTATCTTGTTTTACAATATAGCTGTAACTTGTATAACAAGATAGCAAGGAGGTGACGCCATGCTTCCCAGTCAGATGATGAAGGGCATTTTAGATAACTGTATTCTGATCGTAATTGCACAGGAGGATACCTATGGGTATGATATATCACAAAAGCTGAAGCGCTATGGATTTTCAGATATATCAGAGGGCACCATCTATCCCCTGCTGCTGCGATTGGAGAAAAACGGATGTATCTGCAGTGGATTTCGCAAATCGGCGTTTGGACCTAATCGAAAATATTATGCCATCACCGATGTCGGTCATATGGAAATACAAAGGTTTATAAAGCATTGGAAGGAATTGCAGCAGGGTGTCGCCGCTGTGATGGGAGGGTATGCACATGAATCATAACATGCAGAAGCTGCGTAAAGAAAACAATCGGCTGGATGAGACCTTATGCGAAGATTATCAAAAGCTTATGACAGATATCGTCTGTTATCTGAGAGGTGCCGATATCAACGAAATACAACAGGAACGGGTTCGCTATGATCTGACACTGATGCTGCTGGATGCACAGCAGCGCAATGCACCTCTGGAGGAGATATTCCCCAGTGATTATAAGGCGTTCTGTGATACGATCATAAAGGAGCTGCCGCCGCGTTCCCCTTTGGAAAGGCTGTTGGAGCGATTGCATACCGGCTTGCTTCTTATCGCGATTCTGGGAAGCATCAATCTGTTTCTTTCAAAGGATGGACTATATGCACTGCTGCGATTGGACATACAGAGTACGTATTCTTTTACCTTATCGACACTGCTGCTGGATATTTTGCTGGGTACAGGAGCCGTTTGCATGGTACAGTGGATTTGCCGCAGCAGCTTTGAACATGATGATCGGCTTGTAAAGCGTCGCCTGCTTCTTTTATGGCTGTTTACTTTGGGTATCAGTGTCGGCTGTATGCTGCTGTTTCAAAATATCATACTCCTGCGCATGCCACTCTGGCTGCTGGCGATAATCTGTTTCAGCTGTTATCTGCTGTATCTTTTGCTTGAGCATTGTATCTGGAAAGAGGTACAGGCATGATTCTGGAAGATCTGGCATTGTATGCTGACTGTGCCAAATGCAAAGGACTTTGCTGCAGAGCGCTTTATTTTTCCCGACTGGATGGTTTTCCGCAGGATAAGCCTGCCGGTGTATCCTGCCGCAATTTATGCAGCGATTATACATGCAGGATTCATCATGAGCTGAAACAGAAGGGCATGAAGGGCTGTCTTGGCTATGACTGCCTTGGTGCAGGACAGCTTGCGGTACAAAAGAAAGCACCCAGCGATTCTGATTTATTCGCCGTTTATGTAACGCTGTTTTCTCTGCATCAGATGCTCTGGTATCTGGGGGAAGCATTGCAGATGAAGGAAACCACGATCTTTCACGGAGAGCTGCAGACACTGCTTCAGACACTGGATGCTGTGCGAAGACAGCCATGGGACAAGGTTCTTTCAACGGATATTGATGCTTTGCACAATGAGACAAACCGCTTGTTGAAAAAGACGATACAGCGAAAACAATTACAGTTCCCCTCGTTTGGTGCACAGCTCATCGGAAAGCGGCTTGCCAACAAACGACTGCGTAACACAGATTTCAGCATGAAGCCACTGCTTGCCACGGATTTATCATGCTGTGACCTGCAGGGCTCCTGCTTTTTGGGGAGTGATCTGCGGGATTGCAGCATTGCCGGCAGTGATTTGCGTGGCTGCTTCTTTCTGACCCAGATGCAGCTTAACACTGCACAGGGTGACAGTAAAACGAAGCTTCCCGCTCATTTGCACAGACCGTCTCACTGGGACAAGGTATCAAAAAAAAGAAAATCGTAAAGAAGCTGCGTTCCCGTCTCGTTCGATATGGCAAGCATGGGATAATGTAGCCGTAAACAAAAGGAAGTCTGTCTCATCCTGTACGCTGTACCCGGATGCTGCACATGGCTTCCTTTTATCTGCTTGCTATATCTCAATATATCATCTTATTACATACATCTTCTTATTCAACTATATTATCTTATCTCATATATTTTCTTATTCAATATATCATCTAATTTCGTATATCTTATTATTCAATATATCTTCTTATTTCGTATCTCTTCTTATTTCATATACCTTCTTGTTGAATATACTGTTTATTTGATATATCTTCTTATACGATATAATATCGTATTTACTTACTGTACCAAATCCTCATTCTCACATAGCTGCCTCAATACGCTTTCGCAGATGCAGCTTTTACAGGAGCGCCTTTAATGCCTCGGCTTGCATCGGTTTTCCGAAATAATAGCCCTGAATATAATCCAGTCCCATTGCCTTAACCTTTTCATATTCCTCTTTTGTTTCCACACCCTCCAGCAGAACCTGAATATTCACATCATGACACAGTCTGACAACAAACTGGATAAAGGTCGCATCAAATTCGCTGTTTAAAATATCCTTAATGAAAATTCGATCGATTTTCACAATATCCGCAGGAGAATTTTTCAAAACACCGAGAGAGGAATACCCGGTTCCAAAGTCATCCATGGCGATGCGGACACCAATTCCCCGTATCTCCTGAAAGATTGCCTGCAGCTCCTCACTGCTTTTCACCATATAGCTCTCCGTCATTTCCACAATGATATTGCGGCTGGGAACCTGACAGCGCTCCATGGTCTCCTTCATAAAGCTCGTAAAGCCCTCTTCATACAGCTGCAGATAGGATAAATTCACACTGACACAGAAATCCGGACAGCTCTTCAGCCAGAATGCACATTGCTTCACCGCTGTTTCAAAAATCCACCGACCGATGGTAAGAATCATACCGCTTTTTTCCAGCAATGGTATGAATACCACAGGAGATACATCACCATACAGACTGCTGTGCCATCTGGCGAGTGCCTCTGCTCCGATGATACGTCCGCTCTCTGCCTCGACCTGAGGCTGATACTGCAGCTGAAAGCCTTCAAATTCATGCTCCATGCAATAGCGCAGCTGTTCCAGCATATCCAGCTCCTGCAGCTTTGTCTCCGACATTTTTTTCTCATAAAACGTCAGTCTGTTTTTGCCATTGCGCTTGCTGGCATCCAGGGCATAGCCTGCGTTTTTCGTCAGTGCCATCATATCGGTGGCATCTTTGGGAAAGTCAGCACAGCCTGCTGACACTGTACAGTGGTATTTCTTTCCATTCAAAACGCGCTGATGATCCAGCTCCTTTTGCAACCGCTGATAGCATTCGGAAATATCCCTGGAATCCACACAGTCCCGAAACAATATGATAAACTCATCCCCATCATTGCGATACAGCCTTGCCTGCTCGGGAAGAATCGACTGAATGAGCTGTGCTGTTTTTGCAAGCACCGCATCGCCAAACTGATGATTATACAGCTTATTGACGCTGGAAAACTCATCCAGATCCAGAATCATCATGTAGAAATGCTCTTCCTTGGAAACCATCATCTGCAGGGCATCCTCCAGCTCATACTTGTTAAACTGACCGCTTAGATAATCAATCTTATTTTTTCTACCCAGATTGGTGATTATACCTGCGAATAAAACCGGCTGCCCATCCTCATCCCGTTCCACATGACCGCGGCATCTGAGCCACACCCATTCTCCTCTGCAATTTCTTGCCCGATATTCCACATTGTGAGAATCCACACGGCCATCGGCAATTTCCTGATTTCCCTCCAGAAACAGCTTCTGATCTGCCTCATGAATTCTTGATCCCCATACATTGGCAGCATCATGCACGATTTCCGAGGGCAGGTCAAATTCCTCAACCATGGCACGGGAATACCGGAAACAGGAAGGATCCTCCTTCATATTGCATACATAGATATAATCATCACTGCTCTGCATCAGCGCACTCAGCAGCAAATCCTTATTATAGGAAAACTGACGTACCTCCTCACTTTCGTGATATGGGTGCAGAGCAAAGGCCTGTCTTGATTTCTCCATATGATAGCGGCGCTTTGACACATACATCTCATCATCTGCGCGCATGATAATTTTCTTCAAAGACAGCTCCATATCCGGATCGACCCGGGTCATTCCAAAGCAGAAGCCCATGACATAGGGCAGCTCTTTGCTCTCCGTATGCAATTCACTCTGCAGCTGATATAGCTGATTGCGTGCTTCCTTTTTGGATAGCTGTTTGAAAACAAGAAGGAATTCATCACCGCCAAGACGGATCGCAAAATCCCCGGTCTGCAAACTGCCGCGTATTTTTTCCGCCACCCTTTGCAGGACGCGGTCTCCCTCCTGATGTCCGCAGATTTTATTGATCGTATGCAGGTCATTGATATCCAGAAGCACGACAAGAAAGGAGGTACTTTGCGCTTTTGCTGTACGGATACAATCCGTTAAAAGCTGTTCCCCGGTTTCCTTATTCCACAGTGCACTGAGATGATCATGCTGTATGTCAGCCTTGCTGTGCGTATTCCAATCGCTATGCATAGACGTCACCACCTTTTTGTCTCTTCTTTCATTGTACAACAAAAAGGTTGTGAAACAAATCAAAAACTGAGAAATTCACCATATACTAGAAGGAATGCTGTCAGCGTGCAGGACACTTACGATTTCTTAAGATTTCAGGAAGTTCTTTATAAAGGTGAACCCGGCATGGAAATGCTTACCTTACCATGGTAAAATATAAACAGAAACGAGGAGGTGCTTTATGACAGATAAAAAGAAAATCTGGTGGATTGCCGGTATCGTAGCAGCGGTTGCTGTTCTCGGGATTGGCGCATATCTATTGTTCAGCGGCGGTTCAAAACCGGAATCTGTATTGCTTTCCTACACCGATCTACTGAAAAAGAAGGACTACAAGGAAATGTATTCCCTGATCAGCAGCGATGCAAAAAAGAAATGGAAGGAAGAAGATTTTATTGCGCGAAACAAAAATATTTATGAAGGAATTGATGCATCTGATTTCACGATGGAAATCAAGGACAGTACGGACGAGGGGGATAATGGAAGCGAAATCAGCTATCATTTCCGTATGAAGAGCGCAGCCGGAACGATTGCATTTGATAACAAGGCTACTGTCATCAAGGAAGACGGTGAATATCGCATCGTATGGGACAGCTCACAGATATTCCCGCAGCTACAGGATGCGGATAAGGTGAATGTATCCATCACCGAGGGGACAAGGGGGTCGATTCTGGACCGGAAAGGAAAAGCACTGGCACAGCAGGGAAGTGTATATCAGGTTGGCTTGATTGCAGGTAAGCTGGGAAATGAGGCAGATACTGTTTCAGCCATGGCAAGGGTACTGGATGTCAGTGAGGACAGTATCAAAAAAGCACTGTCTGCATCCTGGGTACAGGCTGATATGTTTGTACCGATCAAAACGGTCACGGCAGCGAAGCGTGCGGATATCATTGAGGAGCTTAGAAAAATAGACGGTGCCTCTGTACAGGAAGCTATTGGACGCGTGTATCCGTATGGTGAAATGACAGCACATGTTACAGGCTATGTTCAAAATGTCACTGCCGAGGATTTGGAAAAGCATAAGAATGAGGGCTATACCGCAACCAGCATCATCGGTAAGAGCGGTCTGGAAAGTATTTATGAAAGCAAGCTGAAGGCGGTCAGCAGATGTAAGATCATCATTCTGGATGAAAACGGAAATCTGAAGGACACAGTCGCTGAGCAGAAGGCAAAGGACGGTCAGGATATTCGTACGACCATCGATATCGAAGCACAGCGCTCTGCCTATAATCAGCTGAAAAAGGATGCAGGAAGTGGTGTGATCATGAATTCTCGCACCGGAGAGGTGCTTGCCCTGGTCAGTACCCCGGCCTATGATCCGAATGATTTCGCAATGGGTATGGATACCAAGACATGGGATTCCCTGAACAACAATAAGCAAAAGCCGCTGTTGAACCGTTTTGTTTCCACCTATTGTCCAGGCTCCACCTTTAAAGCGATTACCGGAGCTATTGCGCTGGATTCCAAGACGATCACGCCGGATACAGCCTTTGAAAAAACAGATAAATGGCAGAAGGATTCCAGCTGGGGAAAGAATTATGTAACAACGACGCAATCCTATACCGAGCCAAGCAATCTGAAAAACGCCTATATCTATTCCGATAATATCTTCTTTGCACAGGTAGCGGATAAAATCGGTACAGAGACCTTCACAAGCTATCTTGATAAAATCGGATTCCGCAAGCAGCTGGATTTCCCATTCACAGTTGCGAAATCCACCTATGGGGATGAGCTGGAAAATGCACAGAAGCTGTCAGCAAGCGGATACGGACAGGGTGATCTGCTGATATCTCCGCTTCATCTGACTGCCCTGTATACCGCCTATGTCAATGACGGCAGCATTCTGCAGCCATATCTGGTATATGAGGATGGAAAAACAAAAACAATGGTGAAGAACGCATACAGCGCAGCTACTGCAAAAACTGTGTTTGAAGACCTGCAGGCTTCCATGTCCGGATATGGGGATAACCCTACAAACGCAGCCGGGAAAACAGGCACTGCACAGGTGAATCACGGAGAACAGGAAATCGGCTGGCTGAGTGCGGTCAATGATAACATTGCGGTAACCATTATGATTGATGATACCAAGGAGATCGGCGAAAGCCATTATGTAATACCAAAGGTACAAAGTATCTTGAACGAGGTCAAGTAGAGAGCATACGAGGTATCCGGTGCAAATCGGATACCTTTTTGTATATTACCGAAAAAAATCATAGGCTACAGGTACATTTTTTTGCAGTTTCCTGTTCATCCTTGGTGGGACACGGTATAATACAGGAGTAAACGGAGGTGGAAATATGGCATTTCGCATTGTACACTGTAATATCAATGTAACGGATTTAAACAGAAGCATCGCTTTTTACAAGCAGGCGCTGGGTCTGCAGGTTGCCAGAAAGCTGGAGGCAGAGGATGGAAGCTTCACGCTCTGTTATTTGCAGGATGACACCGGCAGCTTTCAGATTGAGCTGACTTGGCTGAAGGATCATCCGCAGCCCTATGAGCTGGGGGAGAATGAAAGTCATATTGCATTTGCAACAGACGATTTTGAAGCAGCACACCGGCTTCATGAGGATATGGGCTGTATCTGCTTTGAGAATAAAGAGATGGGCATTTATTTTATCCATGATCCGGATGACTACTGGCTCGAGGTTGTTCCGGCATAAAAAGCTGTTTGAATTTCAGCAAGCATCTGCGGATTTCTGCAGATGTTTTTTTATGTGTTTATGGATACATTCCCACTTGTTTTTCTGTGCATCCCGTGGATGAAGCGACGCGGTGAAGGCATTGCTTTTCCAAAGCTAATCTTGCTGAACGTTGACACTGACAGGTAGTATTTCTTCCTTTTATCCTATGGATAATCTTTACAATAAAGGAAAAGAGAATAAGAAAAGTATGCATAATTTAGGAGTTTTGCCCTTTCCATACGTATATAAGAGTGTATAAGAAAAAAAGGAGGCTACTACATATGGAAAAAGAGAAGAAAAGGGATTTCCCGATTCCCTTTCACAATGATGTTTTTTTCAAGTACATGTTGATTGGAGAGGATGCAGGCTCAAAAATGCTGAGAAGCAGGATTATCGAAGAAATTTACGGATTGAAGGTTCAAAGAACACAGGTGCTGAATCCGGAGCTGCTGCCGGAAGTCTTTTTCGGAAAACGGGCAGTTCTGGATGTTGTATTGGAGGATGAAGCAGGTCACCTCTATGATTTGGAAATGCAGGTATCCGGGTATACGAAGGAGGAACAGCTGCGTTTTCAGCAGTATGGCTACCGTCTGGTCGGCAGACAGCTGAAGCAGGGGGATGATTACACAAAGCTGAAGCCGTTTTATCAGATTATTTTCATGTTTGCAATGCCAAAGGATACAGGACGCATGATCCGTCACTACACGGTAAAGGATGAGGACAATCGGGAAGAGCCCAACGGTACACTGCATCGTGCCATCGTGTTTTTACCGATGATCAAACAGCGTGTAAAGGAGGTCGGAGGTGTGGAAAATCTGACGGAGTTTGAAACCTTCTGCTATGTACTTGCATATAATCCGGATGATGCTATACTAAACATGAAGAGAAGGATGGTGAATGTGGCAGTGGAAAAATACAATGAAATGCAAGAGGACGGAGCGTTATTCAGTTGGGCGGAATCGGTGGAGTTTGCACAACGTGCAGTACAGGCCAATTTGAGAGAGCAGACAGCAGAAGCTGAACGGCTGGGACTTGAGAAGGGCATTAAAGAAGGCATCGAAGAAGGGATCGAAAAAGGTCTCGAAAAAGGAAAAAGGGCAGTATTACAAACACTGATCATCCATAAATACGAAATTGACGATACTTGGGCGGAGACGTTGTCGGATGAGCAGATTGAAGATGCGGTTGTCGATCTGCTGGAATGCGATACGTATGATGCGTTAAAAGACAGGCTGAAGAATACAAAGCCAGAATAAATGTTCATAAGAAAAAGCTGAGTCCGTATTTTGGAATTCAGCTTTTTTAAATATGATGTCTATACTCTAAAGCATATTTTTACATAGTTCATTTTGAATACGTCTCTGACTTACTGACGTGCTCTTTTTCTTTTTGCGGTTACTGCCGCCATGCCTGCACCGGATGTCAATAACGCAATCAGTAGCAGACCTGTAGAAGTCGCATCCGCGGTATTCGGCGCTCCTTCCTGATTAGTCAGCGTGGATGCTTCCAGCTTCTTATCAGCTTTATCAGCTATGGTAACCTTTGTTTCTGCATAATTTCCATCATCATAGGTAAAACGAACCGTGTAGCTTCCCTTTTTCAATGTTTCCAGATACTCCGGCTTCAGAGTCAATACCGTACTTCCGGATGTCAGCGTATAGGAGTCAGCGCTGATTGCGCTCCCGTTGATGAAAATACCATAAAGCTCTCTCAGCTCTCCGGAGCAAATCAGTTCAAGAGGCTTGTTGCTTCCTTTTTCATAGGTTTGGTTTCCTTTTTCGATAACAGGGTTTGCTGCTGTTCTCCTATGGATTGCCCACTTACTGCCTGAAGTATCAACCTTCAGTATTTCACGACCTGTCGTATATTGTCCCTCAATGATAATACCCATAGCTTCATTGGACGTTTCTAACGGTGTTCCACTAAATTCTATTTGCATGCTACTGCTGCCTTCCGCAACATCATAAACCGTTGTAACCTGCATTCCTTTTGGTAAAGGAAAGAACCAGGAAGAGATATCCGTGCCTTTGGCAAGCTTATGAAAGGCTGCATTTTCCAATGTAATCGTGCCGTAGCTTGCGATTTTTTCATTCACATAGCCGGTAACATTCATATTGTCCAGCGTTGCCTTTTCCTCAGTAGAAACCGCTGTACCATACAGCTCGATTGTCGTATCTTTATGGATATTCATAAGACTCAGTGTATACATCGTATTTTCATCACCAAACATCCGCATGTTGCGTTTTTCACCATTAACAATCGCATACGGCTCTGTTTTAAATGCTTTCTTATCCTCAGCCTCCACCGTGAGAATTACATGATCCAGTGGTGTTATTCCCTCTTCCTTTTCTGCCGTAATGCTTGCATTTACCAAGTTATCCCTGTTCAGAATCAATTTAGAAGAAGTCAGGACGGCTGCTGCTCCCCTTATTTTGATTGTGTAAGAAGCAGGCGGTGTGCTGCCGAATACAGAGACCTTGTAATAGCAAACCATAGCGGTACTATCACTTTTCCTTAATACAGACACATAAGAATTATCAGCACTGGCAAGCGGACTGTCCGCAAAGTAATAACCGTCCTTCGCCTTGACAACAAGGGTAAGCGAGCCATCCGCTGCGGTTTCTAAGGAGGCTTCCGCATTTTTCAACTCTGCTGTGTCCAAAGATGCCGCAGGAGCCGCTTTATCCTGTGCTGTGTCCTGCGCTGTTTGCGGTGTTTCCACTGGTTCTTCCACTGCATGGATGCGCACACCACCGTACAGCATAAACACCATAGCCAGCGCCATACAGGATGCCCCTGTTTTTTCTAACATTTTTCTTTTCATATACTTGTCCCTTCCGACAGCTTTTCACTGTCTCCTCGTATTCCTTTTGTAATAAGCGTAAAGCGTTGTATGACACTGCATCTGCTTAACGCGCTTCCTTATCGATGGCCAAAACGCCGCTTACCATTCTTTTCAAACAGATTCTCATAAGGCTTCCTCCTCTCTGTTCAACCATGAAGGCTGCATCACCACAGTATCCATGAATGCTTACAGGTAGAAATTCCACCTGGAATTATTCTATATATATCATAATATCTCAGAGGGATAATAGCGATACAGCACGCCCTTTCTTGAACAAATCTTGAACAGTTTATCACGCAGAAGTCACATTTATCAGATATAAAACACATCTGCATGCATATCCTGAGAAATTCGCTTCAACATAAGAGAAGATGGATTCTTCCGAATCCATGCCATGCAGCGTTACCGACGAAGAACAGACAGGTAAACATTCCTTGTGCAAACATCTTGAAAATTTGGTGTTCTGGTCCTATAATGTACAGGAAAAGCGAGGTTCTATGAAAAAACTAACACTGGAAAACTGGCAGGAGCTGCAGCCGTATATCGCACTTGCCGATTATCATGAATACAATTCCAATACGATGACCATGCTGATGTGGACCAGCATGTATGAAGTCCATTTTGAAACCCATCCCAATTATGCCATCGCTTACACCTGTATGCCTCAGCGTGAACCGGTATGGCTGATGCCGTACTGCACAAGGGACCATCGATTAGAGGCTGTCGATGCAATCCGTATGTATTCTCAAAAGCACGGGATTGCCTTTGAAATTCACTCTATGACCAAGGAATTTAAAAACTGGCTGATGGATACCTATCCGATGGAATTTCTAGTATGGGACTGCTATGACGCAAGAGACTATGTATATGACCGCAAGCAGCAGGAAACCTTATCCGGCAAGAAGATGCAAAAGCGCAGAAATCATTTTCATGCCTTTTTAAAGCAGTATGAAGGACGCTTTGTATACTGTGAGCTTGATGAAAGCACCCGGGAGGATGTCTATGCCTTCCTGCGTTACTGGCAATCCTTCAAGGACGCAGATGACAGCATATCCGCAGAGGATACCGGAATTCATCTGTTGCTGGAGCATTTGCATGAGCTGCCTATCGAGGGTGGTTGTATCTATATTGACGGCAGGCTGGAAGCATTTAACATCGCATCCCGTCTGTCGAAGGATATGATTCAGATTCATGTGGAAAAAGCGAATCGTGAAATTCGCGGCTTGTACATCGCAATTCTAAAGCTGTATCTGGAAACACTGGAGGAGGACATCGTATATGTCAACCGCGAGGATGACATGGGACTGCCTAAGCTGCGCAAGGCGAAGACAGATATGCAGCCGGTGTGTAAAATCCAGAAATTCGGAAGTGCACGCCAGACATTGCGTATCCAGCAGGCTGATGCTTCCTGGACAAAGAAAATCCGCTCCTTATGGGAACAGCAGTTTCAGGAGGAAACAACAGAAAGTACGCAGTTTTATTTTGAACGCCTGTATCGGGAAGAGGACTGCCTTCTTCTGGTAAGTGAGGAGGAGCTGATCTGTATGCTGCAGCTTCGTCCCATGACAATCGTACTGGAGGGAAAGGATGTGCTTGTACCATTTGTTGTAGGAGTCGCCACCAATCCGGAGTATGAGGGCTGCGGCTATATGGGCATGCTGCTGCGGCATGCTTTAAAGGCAGTACAAAGGAGCGCTCCGTTTGTGCTGTTACAAGCTTATAACTGGGATTTGTATAAGAGCTTTGGATTTATCGAGCAGTACCACCGTGTTCGCTGGAAGCTGAAAAAGCAGAATGACGTTACAGTTTGCGGCACATGGAAACAGGCAGAGGATGCACAGGCTCTTGTGTCCCTGTATCTACAGTTCTGTGAACATAAAAACGGGTGGCGCCGTCGCGATCTGGCATACTATAAGAATCAGTTTCTTCCCAATGCCGCAATCTGGAAGCAGAAGGTCAGGATCTATATGGAAAATGAGCAGCCAAAGGGTTATATCGTACAGGAGGAAACGGCAGAGGAGCTTCATATCCGTGAGTGTATCTATGCGGATGCGGAGAGTCTGCAGCATATGCTACAGCATTTTGCCCAGGAAGAAAGAACAGTTTATGTCGATCTGGATACAGAAGCACAGGTGGAGGGACGCAGTAAGCTGGAAACCTGCATGATGGTAAAGCAGCTTCAGGAACAGTCCTTTCCACAGGATCGCCTGTTTATACGAGAGGAATTGTAACCAGCTGCATCCCCTAACATGCAGAACGATGCCCCCTCAAGATAGTGCATGCAGGAAACAGGTATCTGAGAAAGCCTGCAAAGCGTTATTCTGCATAAAGCAATGCATGTAGAAAATATCAACAGCTGTACAGCGAAAAGAAAAGGAAATCGCAATCCTGCCCTTATCCGGCAATGGAAGGAGATTCCCTTTTTTTACATATAGCCTCTGTTCTTATTTACGCTTCCTTTAAAAGCTCTTTCAGCTTTTCCACAGCCTCTGCAAAGCTGTGTACAAAATACCCGTGCTTCAGGATTGCCCCCAGAACATAATGATTCATCCCCATCGTCGGCACATCATAGCGATTGGCAGACTGCAAACGGATATCACTGTTGATACCGATAATGATGTTCGTATCCGATTTGATTGCGATACCAAGCTCCACCATGACACCGGCATCCTCATTGGTCAAATCCGCTATGAATATATCACACGCCTCAACAGCCTGTGTGTCTCCCTCATAAATCATTTCCGGTGTCGGCAGGGATTGTTTATCCTCATTAAACGGCTGGTCAATCGGATTAAAAATATCCAGCTGTGGAAATTCCCTTCGTAAAATAACACCCTCCATTTTTCGCTGGGCAACCTCTGCCTCATTAAACAGCGATCCTGCTACATAAACCTTCCACATACGTATCACTCCTTCTCTTTCCAAAGTGCATTATACTATAAGATACAGCTTTTCGTAAACGATAATCCCCATCCTGTTTTCTGCGTGCTTTCTGCACGATAGCTGCGTATAAAATCACTTGCAGCTTTACACTATCTGCCTACGCCCTGTTCGTTGTACCGCTTTTAAACACGGTATGGCAAGTAGGCTCCCTGTTCATAATAGAGGGGGACAAATATGCGCAGTTGCTTGTCTCTTCTGCTTTCTTTATACTATATACAGGTCATGACCTACTGCCTGGATTTTCCGCACTGACGCCGTGGTCCTCCCTTTTACATGTGTGGAAAATCCGGCAGCTTCATTGAGCGCAGGACCTGATTTTACAGGAAATATGTTCCCTTTGGACTTCCTATGTATATCCTGTATATTTTTTCATCACCATATGTAAAAAAGTGCGCAAATTGCATAAAACCCATAAAAAACATGATACAATGAATTCAAAGGAAGGTGGTATAGTATGAAAGGCTATCAGCTGAAAATCACCCTGAAGGGTACGTCGCCTCCCGTGTGGCGCCGTATCTGGATTCCGGCAGATATGACATTCAGAAACCTGCATGAGGCTATCCAATATGTATTTGGATGGATGGATTATCATTTATATGATTTTGAAATTGCCAAAGAGCATGTCAAGATTCTGTGCGATGACGGAGAACCCTTTCGGTTTGAAAGGGATACGGTTTTTAAGGATATGGATACACCGCTGCATACCTATCTGAAGGAAAAGATGAAGCTTCTATATACCTATGATTATGGGGATAACTGGGAGCATATCATTCTGGTGGAAAAGGAAAGCGAGGAAGCACAGTCCCAGATCAAGCTTCTGAAATGGAAGCAGGATAATCTTGCGGAGGATGCCGGGAATGTGTACGGCTATCAGGAAATCGTTGCGATTGCAGCGGATGAAACAAATGAAGATCATGAAAAAATGAAGGACTGGCTGGAAATGCAGCATATCCCCTTTGATGAGGAGATGGTAAAGGAGAGTCTTTCTTCTATTTCTCAGGAGGATATGTATTTCACATTGAGTCAGGAGGCCGGAATGGTTCTCAATGAAGCTCTTGCCAGCTTTATCGACCAGCTGGATAAGATGGAGCTTCCCGGTATGAGTCTGATAACAGCAGATGATCAGGATACAAAAAAGGTACTTGTAGTCGCACAGTATGAGGAAGGCTATAATATGCAGCTGTACGAGAATGAGACAGACTATATGCGCGGTGTGGAGAGTACCCCAGAGCTGCCCGGCTATAATCTGTATGCCAACGGTGTGAGCATCATCTGTCTGGATCAGGGCTTTCAAAAGGGAGATGGCTGGGTAAGTGAGGATGGTACCTGTATTGTCAAAATCATGCAGACCGGCTATCTACCTATGGATCCGGATGATGAGGCTGCCTATGCTATTGCGAATGACCTTCACGATTTTCTGGATATCCTGCAGACCTGCGGTCATCGCAATTTACCGGATTATGATGAGGGGCACATGCTGGCAGGAACATGGAAAAAGGATGGCACACTGGATATCAGTTATCCGGAAATCCGCATGATCAATGACAGTATCACGCTGCATCTGCGACAGGATCAGGCTGCTAAACTGAAAAAGAAGAAAAAAACGATCAAGGAGCTGCGTGTTGATCTGATCGCAGATTTATTAGATAATGTAACAGCTATTCGCCTGCCCCTGTACCTGGCTCTTGAAAATGAGGATTATCAGCTGAAAATACCGCTGGATGATGAGAGCTATCGCGGATTTGAGGAAATGAATGAAAGCGTCGTATCCTTAATATGCGGATTTATGGAAGAGTTTGGTAGGATCAATACAATCATCGTGAATAATGATAATATGGCACAGATGCTCAGCGGACTTTGCGAGGATTTATCAATAAAGCTGCGGATTGAAGACTTTATGAGTGAAGCACAGAAGCTCATTATGGAGGAGGATCTGCATCATGACTTTGAAATGCTGAATACGCTGGCAGGGATGAGTGAGGAGGAGTTTTATCAGTTTCTCGATCAGCTCGATGAGCAGCAGCTGGAGGGCTTTAGCCAGATGATTGAACAGTATATGGATAAATACGGATTGGACAGTGAGCATGACAGTCCGCTTCCGATACGTAAGGCAAAAAAGCACTTTGATGCCTGAGTGGCCTGTACGCAGACATCCTCACTGCAATTCTTACGAAGTATTTCATAGAGAACAAAACAATAAGAAAGGAATTCGGGATTGCTCTGTATCACGGCATACAGATATCTGATACTTTTCGAGAGGAACGCATAGCATTTCTTTCTGCGAGCTGACAGATAGTATAAAAACAAGCCTTCATTCAGACAGTCCCGGATACGCTTTCAACAATCAAAACATATAAAAAGGAGCAATTCTATCGCTTTATCAGCGATGAATTTGCCCCTTTTTGCTTTTATGCTATATGTCTTCTTCGATCATACACAATGCACAGAAGCGATTGCCCTTTGCTGCTTCCCATCAGAACAAAGCAAGCCTATCCATTTCCGCCATTCTCATTGCGTTGCTGCAAATGGTTCAAAGTGCATAAAACGCCAACGTATGGAGTGATGAAACACCCCTCACTGAGACTGCTCCTCATCTATCTGGCTGCGTAAGCTGATGGCATCAAAACATCAGGAAATGGCTTTCGCTGTCGTGATGGTGCCCTATCTGTTAAGCGACAGTTTAAAACTTAAAGCCCTCATTATAGTAATCCTGCAGCTGCTTTTGATATTGCTGCGGCGTTACGTTACAGATTTCACGGAAGTCATGAATGAAATGCGCCTGATCATAAAAGCCGCACTGCTGGGCAATAGCAGTCAAAGAAAGACTTTGCTGCTTCAAAAGATTAACCGCCTGATTGATCCGCTGTATTTTCTGTATGGTTTTCATACTGCAGCCCAGACGCTGCTGTACCAGTCGCTGCAAATGCCGGCGGCTGTAGCCGAAGCTGTCCATCACATCCGCAATACGCTCATTGCTGGAAAGTCCCTGCATGAGGGATTTCATAGCATCATCCTCCTTGCTCATCATGGATAAAAAGATGGTATCGAGCTGCTGAAAAAATGCCGCTTCCCCTTCCGCTTTGCCATAGGCCTCTGTAATCAACGCATGACAGCGGGGATTCACCTGCTTCAGCTCGATGCGTATATCACGATATGGATATTGCGCTGTGGAGAATAATGCATGAGAACCGGAGGGGCGAAATTCCACAAAATACTGTACCTGATCCTCCCCCTTCTCTCTTTGAACGGTCACCATTCTGGTTGTCGGTCCCCAGTATTTCAGATCCAGACCTTCATCCGCCTGCATATTCATGACGATACAGCCGCTGATATCCGGAACCAGATGCAGCTGCTCAGTTTTCATGTAGTGGCTGTGACAAATTGTATAATGTGCAATATAGGGACGCAGCAAAGGATGTGGCAGCAGGTACGTATGGGTATCGGTTTTCCACAGACAAGCCTGAATATCCTGCTTCAGCTTCATATTATTTTTCAATATACTGTATCGCGATACAGTCCAGTCCGGTATGTGCTGCAATCACGGCGCTGATGGTATTGATTCGGATAGTAAGCCGGCTGTTTCGTTTTTGCAGCTCTTCGCGAATATCCTCTGCCTTTTGCAGGCAGTCGGAATGAATCACATATACGTAGCCTTCCCTTCCTGCCAGCTTTTCACTGATTGTATCCACTGCATGAGCAGCTGCCTTTTTCTCTGTGCGAACCTTTTCAAGCACATCGATTTTTCCTTGCGTGGAGGGATCAATGATAAGTACCGGCTTAATTTTCAAAAGACTTGCGGCTGCGGCTGCCAGCGGAGTCAACCGTCCGCCCCGTTTCAGATGCTGAATATCATTGGGCAGAATCAGTGTTCCACTCGTCCTGATCAGATTGCTCAGCAGCTCTTTGATCTCAGCACCGTTTTTTCCCTCATCTGCATATCGTTTTGCCAGCAGTGCTTCATGCCCCTGCAAATCGCAGGTCGTAAAATCCTCTATATGAATTACGGGTATGCCGATTTCTCTTGCCATCACCTGAATGGTGTTGAAGGTCGATGACAGCCCGGAGGATAAGGGTACCGATACAATCTCATCATATCCCTGCTCCTTGATTGTACGAAGTGTAGCCTCGATAACACTGCCAAGTGGCATACTCGTTTTCGGAGTATGCTGTTTACGCAGAGCTTCATATACTTCCTCCGTGCTGATATCCACTCCATCCTGATAGGAGCGTTCTTCATCAATCACCTGCAGCGGGAGAAGGAAGATTCCCAGCTCCTGTGCCTGCTGCATTGTCATGGCACTTCCACTATCCGTCAAAATTGCTGTTTTCATATCCTGACACCTCTTTCGTATGCTTACGTATTCATAAGACACTCCTATTTTACACCAAATTACTCGGAAATGAAAATTAAACTTTGCTTAGTCTGTAAAAGAGAAAGCATATGAGCTTCTTAACTAAATACTTCAAAAAATCGTGTAGTTTCTATAAGAAAACATCACACCGAACCCTGTACGTTTATCTCGGCAGGATTCTTCTGTGTACATTACTGCCTTTCCACATACACACTTTAGCGAATCCCCCTGTTTTCACCTTTTCCTTTCTCCTATTCTGCTGCACACTCATATCCACTGTGTATTCCTCCGTCATTTTGACAATCGCTCTCGCTTGTTTTATGATATGCACGTGAGATAGCAATCACGTTCGATCAAGCGTTTTATTATCTGTGGTAGAAAGGAGTACAGATATTCCTTATATATCTGATAGTGAAGCAACATGAAATATTTATGGAAGGGTTCCTTTGTAGACAAGGAGGATATCCACATCGATCTGCATGATCGCGGGTATCAGTTTGGTGATGGCATCTACGAGGTTACGCATGTTTACAATGGTGTGTTATTTGCACTGGACGAGCATATCGACAGATTGATAAACAGTGCTGCCTTTATCGAATTGAATTTACGGCATACAAAGGATGAAATCGCTACATTCTGTAGAGGACTTGTAGAACAGAATCACATTGAAAACGGGTATATTTACCTGCAGGTAACCCGTGGAGATGGAACGCTGCGCAATCATGGATTCCTCATGTACGAGGAACAGCAGCCGGTATTCTGCGGCTTTGCGCAAAGCAGTACGCGCAGTGAAGAAAAGATGGTCAAGGGGGCCGATGCAATAACAGTGGAGGATCGCCGTTCTCTCATGTGTAATGTGAAGTCACTGAATCTGCTACCAAACTGTCTGGCCAAGCATGCGGCACAGAAAAAAGGTGTCAGCAAGGCAATCATGGTGCGTGACAATATCGTTACAGAGGAAAAGTCCGGCAATATTTTCATCGTAAAGGATGGCGTAGTCCTTACGCATCCCAATGGTGGGAAAATTCTTCCGGGTATCACGAAAAAGCTGATCATCGAGCTTCTTCATCAACACAATATTCCGATATGGGAAAAGGAATTTAGTGAGGAAGAACTGCTGCATGCGGATGAGGTCATGGTAACAGACACCAACAGTGAAATTGTTCCTGTTATCAAAGTCAATGATATCATGATCGGGAATGGTGTCCGTGGTGAAATAACCAAAAACATCCAAATGCTCTACAAATCCCTAATTGAAGAGAAATGTGGTAAACTGTAAGAGAATGTAATCACTACGGGGAAGAAACGAAACAATGTTTCTTCCTTTTTTCCATCAGGAGGGTTTATGAAAAAATCAAGAAGAAGTCAGCTGCTGCAGCATATCGCAGAAATCACATCCATCGCTATTGCGAATAAAGAATATACTGGTATCAATACCGACGCCTTTACCATCAGTCTCGATCTGAATCTTGACCGTGCCAATGTCAGTCGTATGCTGAATGATCTGTGGCGCGAGAATGTTCTGATTAAAATACAGGGACGCCCCACCTTTTATCTGCACCGTAAAACACTACTGAAGCGCTATCCCAATTCCTATATACCTGCGCTCATTCCTAAAAATGAAGAGCTTGCCGCTTATTTGGAGCATTCGCTTGCACTTTCTCAGGAAACAGCGCAGGAAGCGTTCACCAGCTGCATCGGGCATTCCATCCGAGAGAGCATGTACCCCATCATAGAGGATATCAAGGTATTTCTCACCTATCCGCAGACCATGCGCTCCATCATGATCTGTGGTCCGCATAAAACTGGAAAGCATCATCTATTACGCTGTATCCTGCAATATCTGAAAATCGAAACAGAACAGCTACTTCATATTGACTGCGCAGCAATCGCGTTGGGCAAGCTGACAATTTCTGATATTATGCAGCGAATCGATACAAGCCTTGATCAGGAAAAAAACAACATCATCCTGTTTGAAAACCTGGATGCTCTCACGGAATTTCCTGCAAGCATTACGACGATGGAAACCTTGCTCCGCTTTTATCAGCGAATGGCAGAGAACAATGAGCTGAATCTGCTATTTCTTGCCGTGA
Organism: Clostridiaceae bacterium OM02-2AC; assembly: GCA_003481775.1. Classification (GTDB taxonomy): domain Bacteria; phylum Bacillota_I; class Bacilli_A; order Erysipelotrichales; family Erysipelotrichaceae; genus Clostridium_AQ. The sequence goes on along the minus strand of QULU01000017.1, from coordinate 37,213 downwards.
CTGCAATGAATGAACGCTTTCTGCAGCTGCAAAAGCTGTTTCAGAAGGTATATAAGCTCCCTGATTTGAATAGCAGAACATTGAAGGAAAAATATGAGTTTGTGTTATATTTCATGCAAAATGAAGCGGATGCAATCGGTAAAACGATTTCTCTATCCTCCTCCATTCTAAATTGCTTTGCGACAGCGTGCTATCCCGGGAATCTACAGAATCTGATGCAGGAGCTGCGACATGCCCTTTCCTATGCATACATACAGTCCTCACATCATAAGGAAACCTTTATCACCATTGATTATCAGCATCTTTCAGATGAACTGCTTGCCAGTATCCGCAATGTATCCGATATACTTCCCATCATAGAAAGCATCACCTCCACACTACAGGAAAAAAATCACTTTCTGATCCCGGAGACAGAATGCATTCCCCTACAAAAGCTGCTGCACAGCTGTATTCAGGAGGATGGTATCCTGCAGGTATTCACACACCGGGAACCAAGACTGTCCGAATACTGTAAGCAGGAGCTGCGCAATGCCGCAAAGCTGGAAATCAATCAGCTGTATTCGCTATCCTTGCAGAAGATACGGGACTGCATCCAGCAGGTTTTGGATAAACATGCCTTCATAATACAGGAAAAGCAGCTGGATAAGCTGTGCATACGTATGAACAATCTATTTTCCATATTGAAGCATCACGCCTATTCCGCCGCATTCCTCCCTGATGTGGATATGCAGGATACTGCGATACGCTTGCTTTGTGAGGATATATGTGAAGCACTGAAGCAAACCTTTGACAGAAAGCTTCCGGATATGGAGCAGCTGTTCATGTATTGTTATCTGCTGTATTCCAGAGAATATCACAAAAAGGGCAGCATCGCTGTTTTGGTTGCCTGCCAGGGTGAGGGAATCGCTGAAAAATATGCCACTCATGTAAATACTATGAAGTACCAGGTGAAATGCCAATACATCGATGAAACAGGAACCGCATCCACAAGAAATCTGACAGCCTTTCTCAGTATTGTTGTGGATAAGGTAAGGGAAATTGATGAGGGAAGCGGTGTTGTTATTATTACCGATTTCAATCCACTGCTTGATTTTGATTCCGAAATTCGCAGCAGTACAGACATTGAAACGGTGACGCTTTCGCCAACCTCGCTTCCGCTTTTGATTCAGGTGATGAATATGGTGAACAATCCAGCAACACAGCTGGAAGATATACGGAATTATGACTATGGAACTGCGCTGCAGATACCACAGAGCGATTCGGCAGGCTTTGGTATTGAGATACAGAAAACGCTGGATGATGTAGCGGATAAAATCCTATCGGAATCTCTTGTATTCCTGAATCCAAAGAAAGCCACAATGGCATTGTTTCGGGTATTGATGCAGATTTATGAGGATCTTGGACTAAATTATACCGATGAAATCTCAATTCGTTTTATTTTTCACAGTGCATTTATGATTGAGCGTGTAATTCGTAGAGAACCATTGATCTATAAAAATACAAACAGTATCATTTCCACAAACCGTGAGGTTTATTCTTCCATTGACCGTAACATGGAGCTGGTGAATGATGTATTCGGCATCAGCATTCCATCCAGCGAAATTGCACGACTTTCTGAAATTTTTGTTGATCTTATCGATGGCTGTGAACAGGAGGAATGTAGGACAGACATGGACTGATTCCAGCTAAAGTTATCATAACCCTCTGATACCGATTGCGCTTATTGTTCTGATAGCGCTGTTATCATTTACAGATAAATCATATTATTAAGGCAATTCCTAATAAGCCCCTTGTAAAAAGGCTGATCCTAAAAAGATCAGCCTTTTATCTCCCATCCCTTTTCCTATCATCATGTTTTAAATATGTTTTCTATAACTTCCAATATTATGATAAGTTCTCCCTTATTGCAGATCATGCAGACTGCTCTTGCTTAATTCTTTACCTTAACACCGTATAGGCAGCATACCTTCGTAATCACTGCAGCATTGTCAAACACAGATACTGCGTGAAAAACAGGATGCATCTGTGCACCCTGTTATCATTTTCTATAAGTATCGATGATGCGGCGTATTTCCGCTGCATTCCTTGCGATTTCCGCCTGCGTCCCTTTCGTAAGCAAGCCGCCGAAGCCTACACAGGAAATCCCGTTTTCCAGCCATTCCTCTAAATTATCAAGACTGGCACCTCCACTTGCCATTAACGGCATTTCCGGAATCGGTGTTTGAATAATTTTTGCAAGCTGCGGCCCATAGAAATTGGAAATTGGAAAGGCCTTGATATAGGAGGCTCCAACCTCCAACGCCTCCAGCATCTCTGTAATGGTCGTACAGCCTGGTGCATATGGGATCTGATAGCGATTGCACATACGCGCAACCTCCCTGCTGAAATTCGGAGCAATGACGAATTTCGCTCCTGCCAGAATCGCCATACGGCAGGTTTCCGCATCCAGCACCGTTCCGGCTCCGACCAGCATAGTCTTTCCAAATTCATGATTCAGTGCCGCAATGACATCTCCTGCATTGGGGAGTGTATAGCTGATCTCCATCACATCAACACCACCCTGCAAACAGCCTCTTGCAATTTCCTTTCCACGTTCAATGGACTCCGTACGAACGATTGCCATAGCACCGCATGCCTCCATACGGTTCACGATATCTGCTTTAAACATGTTACAATTCTCCTTCCTGCGCATAGTGCTGCAGCATTGCCCGAATTTCAGCCAATACAGCCTCATCCGGCATGATGATTGGCTTTCTGCATTCTCCAGCCGCTATTCCAGCCATATTCATAGCAGCCTTTAATACTGACGGTATACTCCCCAGCTTCAACGCCTTACGCAAAGGCTCAATTTTTTCCTGCATCATCTGCGCCTCTGCCAGCTTTCCCTGTTCAAAATATCTAACGATAGCCACATCAATATCGGTTAGCAGATTACTGGTAGCTGCCACTGCCCCCTTTGCCCCCAGCTTCAACGCCTTAAGTATCAGGGAATCACTCCCACTCAGGACGGCAAACTCCATCCCCCTTGTTCGCTCTATATACTGTCTTATCTGTTCAATATTTCCACTGCTGTCCTTAATGCCGACAATGTTATCATGACCAGCAAGTGCTGCCACCGTTTGCGGTTCGATATTGTTTCCTGTATTTTTAGGAATATTATAAAGTATAATCGGTATGTCAACAGCATCTGCGACCGCTTCATAATGCTGTAAAAGCTCCTGCTGTTTCAGCGGTACAAGAAACGGTGTAATTACACTGAGTGCAGTAATACCCGTTCGTTGCAAAGCCTGTGACAGCTCGATAACCTCCTGTGTGGAATTACCGCCGCTTCCTGCATACACAGGAATTCTGTGATCAGCATATTCTACCACCATTGCGGCTAGCTTTACTTTCTCTTCTCTGCTTAAAACATGAAATTCACCGTTTGTCCCCAATATAAATATTCCATCAACCCCCTTTTGAATGAGACGTTCCACCAGTCTGCGTACCGCTTCCTCATCAATACAGCCATTTTTCATCGGTGTAATCATTGCAGTTATCATTCCTTTGACTGTCATTGCTGTTCCTCCCTTCGTGTGCGTTCACCAAGACTTCCTCCCGGATGCCATTTTAAATAATCTTTTCCTGTGATATTTTTGCGATATTGCAGCAGAACGCTGAGGCTCTGCAGCACAAGCAGCTCCACCAAAATACTGGCTCTCGGCGGTTTATTAAGACAATCGCCCTCCTGCTCCACATGAGCATACAACTGCGCATCACTGTTTGCATACAGCCAGGAATCTGCATTTCCACAGACTGCAATGATAACGGCACGATTTTGCTTCAGCGTCGTTACCGTCTGCTTCAGTTCCGCAGTATTCCCGGAATTGCTGATAACGATGACCACATCCTGCTCGGCCACCTGACCGGCACTTCCATGAACCGCCTCTGTCCCATCCAGAAAATAAGCCGGTGTACCGGTTGACGAGAGCAGAGATGCAGCATAGCCTGCAAGATGCGCAGGCTTTCCGATTCCCGTCACATGAATACGACAGCCTTTCTGTTCCGCTTCCTGAATGAGATCGCCAGCCATTTCCAGCTGCTTCATATCATATGCTTTCACCGCCTCGTGCAGCTGCGCCTCCGCAAGCCGCATAAAGCTTTGTATTTCTTTTGTATGCTCCATACTTCCTCCTTTTTATACAATCTGTTTCCGAAAGTTTCCATACACCTGAATTTGTGAGCTGACGATGACAAACGCTTCCGGGTCGGTTGTCTGAATCAGTTTCACCATATTCTGCATCTGATCCCTTGTCACGACACTGAGAAGGATTTCCTTCTCGGCCTTTGTATATGCACCAAAGCCGTTCCAGCAAGTGATTCCGCGCTCACTGTAAGCAAGCAGACGCTGACGCAAAAGAGCACTGTTCTCTGTAAAAATCATCAGCTCAACCTCGATATTTCTTTTATGGATACGATCCACGGCAAACGACAGCAGTGTAGAGCTGATCATAGAATACACAGCTGTTTGAAAATCATAAAATAGTAAACATAGCAGATAGACGGATGTATTCACCAGCATATAAATACTGCCAACGCTTCCCTTATTGCTCTGGGAAAGATAAATACCAATCACATCTATGCCTCCTCCACTTCCCTTTCCATTAAAGGTCATCACTGTACCAATCGCACATAAGAGTGAGCCAACAATGACAGCAACCAGCGGATCCTGCAGGAGCAGCTCACGCTGTACGGGTATCAAAGATAGCATCAGGCTCTGCACAGCAATCGTCAGCAGCGTCATTACGGCAAAGCGCCTGGATACATAATGAAAGGCAAACAAAAAAATGAGAATATTTAAAAGAAAATTGATGATTCCTGCGATATCGAAGGGAAACTGCATACCGCTGCATACCGTTACGAAATCTCTGAGCAGCTGAGCTATCCCCATGAAACCGGCACTATATACCTGTACCGGTATCAGAAACATATTCAGCGATATTGCAAACAATACAGAGCCAAGCAAAACCTGCAGGATATCCTTAACAGTTTCCTTCGTCATGTACATAAACCCGCTGAACGCGTTTTCCCATTCCACAGGTGACCTCCACTGCCGTTCCACCGGTTTCCCGGCCAAGCAAATTGGCGCTGATGCGCTGGGTTCCCTCACTGCCCAGCACGGTAACGGTATCATTTACCCTAACATCCGGGATATCAGTGATATCAATCATCATAACATCCATGCAAATTTTACCAAGAATACGTGTGCGTCTGCCGTGTACCAGTACATACACCTGATCCGATGCATACAGACACCGGGAATATCCGTCCGCAAAGCCCAGAGATACAACAGCGATGCGCATTGGCTTTGGCGTGATGAAGGTTCTGCTGTAGCCAATCCCCTCTCCCTGCTTGACATCACGTATTGCATAGATGCGTGCTTTCCAGTTAACAATCGGTTCCAGCTTCAGATATTCGATATCCGCATCCGATCCCAGTCCATACAGATACAGCCCCACCCGTACCATATCCAGATGCATTTCCGGATTGGTGAGTGTTGCCTTGGAATTGCAGCAGTGACGAATACCGGGATCTATCTGATCTTCTTCAAGACGGTGCAGCATATCACAGAACAGCCGATACTGCCGAGCAAGAAAGGCTTCATCCTGTAATGCTTTGCTGCCTGCTGTGGAAAAGTGTGTGTAAATGCCGGTAATCTGAAGCTGCGGAAGCTCATATAACGTCCGCACTTCTTTGTAGGCCTCTGCGATACGCTCCTCCTCGCATGCAATCCCCAGACGGTGAAAGCCGGTATCCAGCTTGATATGCATGGATAGGCGAAGCCTTTTCTGTTCACACAACTCTGCGATATGCAGGGCGTATGAATAGGACAGCGCACTGCAGGTAATATTCTTCTGTACTGCCTCCTCTATATTGCTGTCATCAAGAAAGCCGAATACCAGAATGGGAATCGTAATACCCTGATCACGCAGCTCTCTTGCCTCGTAAAAGGATGCCACTGCAAACCAGTCACTCATATCCTCAATGGCTTTTGCGATACGGACTGCTCCATGTCCATAGCCATCTGCCTTCAGCACAGCTAACAGTTTGGTATCCTTTGAAAGCAAAGCTCTTACTTTTCTTGTATTTTCTTTCAGCTGTTGCAGATTCACCTCTGCATAGGTGCGATAAGGTAATACCTTCATATATCGTTCACGTATGAAGCATGTTAGAAATGCCTCATACCTCTCCTTTCCTTCGCCTTTTTGAAAAAATGGATCGATGCTGTGCATAGACCCAAATTACATTAGAATATTCCGATCAGTACACCGAGCGCACATATAGCAGCCAGAATCAGTATGATTTTTACTGCGGATACCTTTTTGTTAAGGAGATAAACAGAGAGCAGAACCATACTCAATGGCAGTATGTTTTTCAATATTACATCCAGCACATCCGCCTGCAAGGCAATCTTGCTTCCCTTCCCCAGAACAAATTCAAGCGGTGAGGTCAGCGTAACATAGCTGGCAGCCAGTGCCCCAAGTGTAATTCCACCCAGTGTGGAGGTCATTGTTGTTATCCAGTTCAACTTGCCACTGGAGAAAATTTCCTGAATACCTTCTTTTCCTGTATGATAGGATTTCTTCAGGAGCCAGATGGCAAACGGCCAAACAATCGCTACCAGAATACCCTCCAAAAGGAAAGGCGCAATCAAATTACCTGTCTGACCGATACTGATACAAAAGGCAGTAACGATTGGCGCAATGGTACCGGCACGAACGGAATCTCCCAAACCTGCCAGCGGTCCCATCAGACCTGTTTTTAAAGAGTTGATTGCTTCATCGCTGATAGGTGCTCCATTGGCACGCTCCTCCTCCAGCGCCAGTGTGATACCATGAATTGCAAGACCGCAATAAGGCTCAGAGTTATAAAATTGCATATGCCGCTTACAGGCTGCTGTCAGCTCCTCCGGATTATCCCCATACAGCTTCACCAGCACCGGAGATATGGCATAGAAGAATCCGGGAGCCTGCAGCCGCTCATAGCTGACACTCGCTTCCTGAAAAAACACCCATCTCCACCAGACCTTCATGAGGTCTTTATTGGTAATTCTCTTTTCCTGTTTTACTTCATTCCTTGTTTCTTCCATGATTATTCACCTGTCCTTTTTGAAGATAGATCCGTATAGAAATAGGCAATGATGATTGCAAATAATGCTACAACGATCATTGAGAATCCCTGATAGGTCACCATCAGGAAACCCAGCAGAAAGAATAGAATAACCGATTTTTTTGACATCAGCATACGCAGTGTCATACCAATACCAACAGCAGGCAGCACACCGCCGATGACCTCCAGCATATGAAGCGGCATACCGGATAATGAATCAATTGCTGTTTTTGCAACATCTGCACCAAAGTATACGACCAGCGCCACCGGAATGGTCATCAAAAACGCAGTCGTAATCTGTGGCGGCCATACATGCAGGAAATTCATCCGTTTCACATCGCCGGTTTCCGCTGCCTTATCCATCATATGAACAAAGATACAGTTTTTCGTCATGTGTACCGTCCAAAGCAGATTACCCAAAAGACCGATCGGTACCGCCATGGATACCGCGACCTCCGGAGATGCACCACTGGCAAGAGCCAGCGCTGTCCCCACGATTCCTGCAAGCGCAGAGTCAGTCGGCATCGTACTGCCGACCATAATCACACCGATAAATGGAAGATTGATAGCAGAACCGATGATCAAGCCCTGCACAGGATCCCCCATGATCAAACCCACAATCGCCCCGTTTACCAGCGGCTGACGGACATAATTCCCCATGAATGCTGTCAGCCATGGCGTACCACTCTGACACAGGAAGTATAAAAACCCAATCAGAATCGCCTGAATTACATTTATATGCATACGTATTCCTTACGGCTGTTAGCTATACAGCCGTTTCTCCTTTCGTTTCAAATAATCTATTGTATTAAAGATATTTCCCTAAATCCTCAGCCTTTTCCGTAGGTACGACCTGTACCTTCATCAGCAGCTCCATCTTCCGCAGCTCTCGAAAAACCTCACGTTCCTCATCAGAAGCGGCAATATTTTTATAAAGCTTGCTTCTTCCGGCCTTCATCCCCATGCCGCCGACATTGAGATATTGCAGCTTTACGCCATTGTTCAGCAATGTCAGAATTGCCTGCGGTGTTTTGACCAGAATCAGAATTTTCTCCCCTTTTTCATCTGCCTTTAGATAGGCTGCAGCATCTGTATCATTGAATACCTTCAGGGAAATGGTTGATGGTATCAGTGATTTCATCATCATGACCACAAAGGTATCCTTGCAAAGCTCGTTGTCGATAATAACAACCTCATTGGCATCGCACTGCTTCAGCCAGGCAGTCATGACCTGTCCGTGAATCAGACGGTCATCAATTCTTGCAAATACAATCTGTTTCATAATTCTTCTCCTTTACGTTGTGCGAATTCTTCCATTCCCACGATTGACCTACAGCAGCGTTTCCAGAGGAATCCCTTTTTCTTCCGGAACGATTTGTATTTTCACCGATATACCGCTGTGATACAGTTTTTTTAATACATCCAGTTCTTCATCCGATGCACATATATTCTTGTATAGTACCTTTCGGTTTTCCCGTGCCCCCATACCGCCGATGATGATTTCATGAAGCTCGATGCCTCCCTCCAGCAACAGATAAAAGGTTTGCGGATACTTTGCCAGTAGGACAAGCCCGGCACCGTCATAATCTCGTAAATATGCAATACCTGCTTTTGTATCCAGCACCTGTATCTGAATTCCTCTTGGTACCACCATGGTGATAAAGGAGCGGATGAAGGTGTCGTGATAGGTTTCATCATCGATAATCAAAATATTTTTTGATTTTACAAAGCGTACCCAGGATGTCATCACCTGGCCGTGGATCAGTCTGTCATCAATTCGTGCCAATAGAATATTGCTCATAACGCTTCTCCTTTTACTGAATCATATCGGTATTAGAAACCTTGGCGAATTCTTCAAAAAACTCCTGAATCCCTTCCTTTCCGGCATTCTGTGCCAAATGACTGATCGCATCAAGATCAAGGTCTTGCATACGTCCGCTTAAGGCTTCCAGAATCATCGGCAGATTAGCACCTGACATAATCCGGTATTCATGTTTTCCCTGCAGAGCGCGATAGCTCATTGTCGCCTGATTATAGGGACTTGCCAGCAGCAAATCACAGAATACGACCACGCCGTCACCATCATCCAGCTGTACGATTTTATCTGTAAGTTCTTTTCCGAAGACATCGATGCTGGTTTCATGCAGAATGGAAATCGTATCAATGCGTTCCTGTTTTCCCGCAATCAGCTCAATGCTGTCAAGAATCCCTCTGGCAAAGCCTCCATGGGTTGCAATTAAAAATCCAACCATGCTTCCTCCTGACTAAAGTAATCAATTACTTTGTATATTCCTATGTGTTCTATAGCACGATGCAAGATAGCAAGCGTTCGATCAGGAAAGCGATTACATCTGCTACACTCATAGTTTAATCATCTCCTTTTCCGCTGTCAAACTGCACATGTTTTACACAAAAAAGGAATGTGTGGTCGTGAAAGGGCTATTATTTCTGTATGCTTTTTATCATCTGTAATTACTGTGTAACCATAAAACCGGGAAAGGACACATAAGGAAAACAGATGGAACACGTATCTTATTCATGTGTGTGCCTTAACAGGGAACAATCTACACTATTTTTCTTTTCAAATTGTAAAAGACTACAAAAAAAACGGGAAATTCCCGTCGCATTCTATTATTGTATTATCTCTACCTCATATTCTGATGAAACCGATCCGGCAGCTCTTGTGCCGCCTGTGCTTCCTGCAGCATTTCCACATAAGCCGCAAAGGCCCGTTCGGCAGACTGGTAGATACCGCTTTTTCGGATGATATTCGCCGGATATGTCCCCTCGATCAGCCAGTACTCATTCCCGGTATCACTCTCCAAAAGCCATACCTCACTATCGCCCTCTTCATCCGCAAAGCTCTCCACATACACAATTCGCTCCACAACCTCCGGCTTCAAAATTCCTTCTGCATAGCTGCGCAGCTGTTCCTTCTTCACTTTTTCATTCATAAACGCTTCCCTCTTTCCTTATTTTCTGTTGTCTTATGATCTTAGCTTATGCCAGATACTGCAATGCATACTGCACAAAGACAGCCAGGGACAGCAGCATTGCATCCTCATCAATATCAAATTGCGCATGATGATGCGGCCTTCCGGTATTACACGATTGGGAATTTCTGGAGCCGATAAACACATAGCAGCCCGGCACATGTGCTAAATAATCGGCAAAATCATCCGCCTGCATCATTTTCTCCTGATTATGAATCACCCTATCCTTACCGACCACTTTCTGTGCAAGCGGTGTAATCTCATCAATTACCTGTCCGTCATTGATCAGCGGTGCCGCATAATCCCGGAATTCCACCTGAGCACTCCCACCGTATAAGGCAGCAGTCTGCTGTGCTATCTCACCTACGCGCTGATTGATATAGGCTCTTGTCTGGGATGAGAAGCTGCGCGTTGTCCCCTCCAACAGCGCCTCCTTCGCCACAATATTATATTGTGTACCGGCATGCAGCGTACCGATTCCAACAACCGCGGTATCCAGCGGAGACAGCGAGCGCGATACGATGGACTGCAGATTTATCACAATCTGTGATGCGATATACAGCGCATCAACGCCCTTCTGCGGTGTGGACACATGTGCCCCCTTTCCCTGCACAATGATACGGAAATAATCACAGCTGGCATTGATTGGTCCCGGTGTCAGAGAGATTGTTCCCACATCCAGACTGCTGCACATATGGGCTCCATAGATACGATCTGCCCCATCCAGACACCCTTCCTCAATAAAGGTACGCGCCCCCTGTCCGATTTCCTCTCCCGGCTGAAAAAAGAAACGGATTTCACCGGCGAATTCATGTCTTCGCTCCTGCAGCAGCTTCACCGCATGCAGCAATACCGCTGTATGGGCATCATGACCGCAGGCATGTGCACAACCGGGATTCACACTGCGATAGGGCTGATCCAGCTGATCCTCCATAGACAGGGCATCCATATCCGCACGCAGAACGAGAACCCTTCCACTTCCTTTTTCTCCGCATATGCTGGCAAAAACACCGGTTTCTCTGATTCGACGATGCGCAACGCCAATGCGCGTCAGCTCCTCCTCTATTTTTGCGGCTGTCTGATATTCCTTCATGCTGGGTTCCGGATGCATGTGAAACCAGCGGCGAAGTGCAATCAAAGACTCCTGCTCTTTTTTTATCCATGTATCTATCTGCATAGCTGCCTCCTGTAATCCTTCTGTTCTCTGCCTTTCATCGGCTGGCAAGCATGCTTCCGGCTGTTATATACAGCAAAGCTGCACGCTTGCGTGATGCTGCTCATGGGAGCTCTCTTCATTTTGAATTATAAACGTATGAAGGAAAAATGGCAAGTCGTGATTCTTCACGACAGCTGCAAACACTTTCTTTCTATCGATCACTATATGCTCACGTTGCAAAGGCTTCAGCTGAAGCCTTTATACCGCAATGTCAATGTAAATGCCGTGTGCATCATGGCTTCCTGTACCTTAAGTCAATGCAGCAATCATAAAACATTGATTTATATTTGTATATTTTCGCATGAATGATAAAATAAAGAAAAGGATGATGAATATGAACATACCGTTATGGATCAAACGTATTCCATATACAGCTGCACTCCATACCACACGTACAGGGCAGGAAGCAGCTTTTCTTTATAGCTGTAGCCGGCAAAGGAAGCATTTCTAATGAAAGCAGCGATCATGAATAGAATACGTCCCTTTTTTATGATTATCCTCATCATCCTAAGCTCCTCATTCTTCCTTTCCTTCATCAATCGCTATGATAACAAATATCACAATGTACAGGCTCCGGTAAAAAATGGACAGCTTTTAAGCAGTCAGCTGAGGCTGGAGAATAATGCACTGTATTCTCTGGTGGATAACTGGCTGTTTTATCCACATATCTATCGCAATGCCACGACCAATCAGGATGCCAAAGGGGTCTATACCTATCTCGGCCAGTATCCGGATTTTTCCATGCGTGATGCAGCACGCTCGCCTTATGGTGTATCCAGCTATCAGCTGAGCATTCCGGCAACAGAAAGCGGACAGACGCTTGCAATCTACTTCCCTGAAATCGATATCGCTTCGGAAATATGGCTGGATGATACACTGGTTGCATCCAATGGCAATGTGAAAACAACGCCCATTAAGGCCCGCATACAAAATACCGTCATTACCTTTTCCACCGAACAGGCTCATACCCTTTATGTCATTGCGGCAAACGATACACATTATTACAGCGGTATGTATTATCCCTGCATAGTATCCACCCCGCAGGGGATACAGAGCATGATTCTGCGCAAAGTCTTATTTTACGGATTTCTTGTATTTTCCTCTCTGAGCACTGGATTGTATTCTCTGAATTTATGGATCAGAAACCGCAGAGACAGCGTATCCCGCTGCTTTGCGGCAGCTACCCTTGCCTTTTCTCTGTATGCATCCAGAGAGCTTCTCCGTATGTGGGGAATCTCTCATGTGACTGTATTTTATGTTTTCATGGACGCAGCTTATTTTCTTATGATGTATAAGATTCTGGAAATCAATACCCTGCTCTCTCCATTATCGAAAAAACATCTGCTTACCAGAGGAATGCGTCTGCTTTCCATCAGTATGTGTATTCTGCCCTTTGCCAACCTGTTTATGCTCGGCAAACATGCGGATGCTCTGCTTGCATATGGTTGGATCGTAGACGGCTTTAAATACATCAGTGTGCTCTATATTTTGTATACAACGCTATATGGGAGCCGATACCGACGCATGGAGCTTTGGCTTCTGGGAGCGAATACCTTTTATATTTTCGGTATTCTCTACACACTGCTTGGCGCAAATCTCTTTGAGCCGCTGCGCTTCGGATGGCCGAATGACTATTTCTCTTTTTTCATCGTCCTCTCTCTGGCAGCCCTCATGATTCAGCGCAGTGAACAGATGGCAAAGGAAAACGAACGCCTGAGCATCCATTTGCAGGAAACCGTGGAGCAGCGAACAGAGCAGCTGCACACACTGTTATGTGAGCGAAAGGCCATGCTGGCAGAATTTGCCCATGATCTGAAAGCACCGCTCAGCAGTATGCAGTCCCTGATCGAGCTGATTCGTATGCAGGATACCCTGATTGATGATGAGGTAGAGGATTATTTAAAAATACTGGAACGCAAGAGCACTGAATTGCAAAATCGAATGACGGTTTTGCAGAAATTCTCCTCCATGGATAAGGAAAGTCAGGATAAGCATGTTTTTGATCTGACACAGCTCCTGAAGCAGTTCCATAATTTCAACAAGGCAGATTGTGATGCGGCAGGAATCTATTTCCTGTATCTCTTCGACAAAGAGCCCTGTCCTGTATTTGCGGATGAGAAGCAGCTGACACGTTCGCTTGAGAATCTGCTGTACAATGCCCTGTCCTTCACCGAGATGAACGGTACCATCACACTGTCCCTTTCCACAGAGGGCAGCAATGCGCATATCATCATGGAGGATACCGGCTGTGGAATCGCACCGGAACGACAGGAACAGATTTTTCACAAGGGCGTATCCCTGCGGGATGATTCTACAGAGCGCGGTCTTGGTCTTTACATCACCAAAAGCATCCTTGCGGAGCATAACGGCTCCATCTGGGTGGAGTCTGACGGTGCGCACGGCTCTGCCTTTCATATCCTGCTTCCTCTTGCCTACAGCAACCTTCAAGAATCTGTCAAACCATAGGACAGAAGCTGGACATGTGTGACTCTTCAGCAATGACAAACTACAGCCCCCCTTATATAAATGTTGTTGAAGCTGAAAAGAGCAGCGAATTTCATGTAAGCACAAGAAGATACCTATACTAGCTTCACATGATAAATGACGCTATCATTAAGCAAATAAAAAACCTCGTGCGGTTGCATCTGCAGACCGTCAATACGAGGTTTTATTCTTATGCTGAAACGGGTGGTTCCACAAACTTATAGCCCTTTCCCCAGACCGTCTGAATAAACATATGATCACTCCAGGCCTCCTCCAGCTTTTTGCGCAGATTGGCTATATGTACCTGCACTGTATGTGTGGAATTCATATCCGGCATCTTCCATACCCGCTGATAGATTTCCGATATCGTATACACATGCTCCGGCGTCTGAGCCAGCAGCACCAGTATATCAAATTCCGACATAGTTAAGGGAACCCTGTGATCCTGGATCTGTATGGTTCTGGCATCCAGATTGATCTGCAATGGAAAAAAATTCAAAATCTTCTGTCTGGAGGGGATCTGGTAATACTGTCGTATCCTTGCCTGTATGCGAAGATACAGCTCTTCCAGAGAAAACGGTTTGGTAATATAATCATCCGCTCCCATCAGAAATCCATTCTTCAAATCCTCCTGTGAGGAAAGATTCGTCAAAAACACGATGGGTACCGAGCTGAAGCTACGAATTTTCCGACACAGATCAAACCCGCTTTCCCCTTTAAGAAGCACATCCAGAACGATACAGTCAATTGATTCCTTCTTCAATATCTGAAGACCTTGTGATCCACCGGTGGCAGTAAATACATCCTCATCGTTCTTTCGCAGATATTGCTCTGCAGCAAACAGTACATCTTTATCATCATCAATGATAAGAATCTTATGCATGATCCATCCTCCATGTCATTCTTATTGTATATTGTATCAGAAAATTGAATGACAAAACATGTAAAGGCGGAAGCTTGAAGCTTTCTTGAACATTTAGGAAATTTGGAAAAAGGCTTTGGCATTGTCATAGAATATCTTTTGAAGTGCTTCTTCATCCAGACCGCTGACAAGTACCTTCTGCATTTCCACGGACGGATGATGAAACGGACCATCTGTGCCAAACAGGATACGATTTGCACCGACACTCTCGTATGCCTCTTTGATTTTCGTATGCATCGGCATACCGCTCATTTCCAGATACAGATTCGCATAGCGACGCGCCATTTTCAGGCTTGCATCGATATACACACCGTGTCCGTGCCCCATATGAATCATCATCACCTTGACGTTGGGAAAGCGCTCTGCGAGCAGTGCAATACTCCAGGGAAGGGAATAGGGTGGATGTCCGCAGTGAATACAGACAGGTACATGATAGTGCTCGGCCATCTCCATCACCGGATCCACGCATACATCATCCGCCACAAAGGCATGCCGCAGCGGATTCAGCTTTACTGCCTGAAAGCCTTTCTCCAGATACTGCTTCAGCAGCTGTGTGCAAGTTTCCTCCAGCGGATTAACATACACAGCACCAAGAAAACGATCCGGCCATTCACATAATGCCTGGTATACGGCCTCATTATTCTGGGAACAGATGACCGTTTTCTCGATTTCATAGGTATCCATCAGCTCGAGAAGCTGTTTTGGAGTCGCCGCCACATTCGCCCAGCCTCCGATTTCTCCAATATGGGCATGTGCATCTATTTTCTTCATACGCGATTCTCCGCAAGGCACGAAAGCAGCTTCGTGCGGGACAGCATCGCAGATAACACAGTAAACAGGATGAGTCCGATGATTGTCTGCATACAGATTCTCGGAACAGAGGCAATCGCTGGTACAACCCCGGTCAGAGGTATTTTAACAAGTGTATATGCAGCGATTTGAAAAACTCCTCCCGCTCCCGCTGCCATCAGGCTGTTTTTGTATCGTGAATTCTCCAGCAAAAGTCCCATAATCCAGCCCATGGCATATTTTATAACGAAGGTGGGAAGCACCCAGACAGCGGCACCGCTCAGTAAATCGGATAAAGCACCACCTAGACCACCAGCCATCGCTCCCTGCTTTCTTCCCAGAACCATTACCCCCAGAAAAATCATACAATCCCCCATATGCGTATACCCTCCGGTTGCCGGATTCGGCATCTTTATAATATAGGTTGCGGTAAATATCAAAGCTGTCATAAGTGCCGTCATTGCCAGCTCTTTTGTCTTTTCATGCTGCATACAAGCTCTCCTCTCTATGAAATTGGTTACATTCTACCATTAAACTGTATATTAAAAAATGAACAGTTTCATAAAAATAAAAGATAACAGTTTGTGACGCTGTAAAAACAGAAGCAACCCGGAACAATCGCACAAAGCTCGACTCCGCAAATCATAAGCTAAAAAACACCACTGCCCTTTCATAAAACCGCTCAGACAGTGCCACCCCAGAGTGATTCACGTATTTCCGTCATACGCTATTCAAAGCAGCTTTCTTTGTCTATCACGGCTGTTTCTCTCCATGACGCATGGAAATTCCTATAAAGTAAAAAAAAGGAGGTATGGCTACTAAAAAACCATGACCTCCTCCATACTACATTTCAATAATTGAAAACCAACACAACCATACGTTAGAAGAACCAGTGGAAGATATCAGAAATAATCTTGTGAGCTGTTTCCACAATCTCCGTGATGATCGTCCCCGCTGTTTTCTGTACTGTTATTTTCACATCCTTTTGTGTACCATAGGATACGGTAAACTCTGTCGGCTGTTTTCTTGTGATTTTATATCCCTTCGGCGTTTTCAATTCCTTTTTGGTAAAGGTATATGTATCATTCACCTTCCCCTTTTCACTACGCAGCTCCTGTGTGGAGATCGTTCTTCCCCATGCGTCAACATAAGCTACCTGCAAAACTGCTTCCTTTTTTGCAAAGCTGACAATGATGTCATGCTCTTCCTTCGGCTGTAGCTTAAAGGTCGTGCTTGCCGGTGTATATACGCTTCCATCCTGCCAGATATAGGTACGATAGCTGTCGTTGACATTCATATCGGCAAGTGCATAGCGACCATTTTCATCGGTTTTAACCGTATATGCCTGATCCGTTGTTAAATTGCGGATAGCGATTGCGGCATTCTTAAATACCTTTCCATCCTCATCCCTGACGATACCTGTCAGAGTGACCACCGGCTGCAGGGTTATATTCTTCTCCACTGCATTATTTACCTGCAGCTTCCATGTATAATCGCCAAGATACTTCACATCGCCCTTTGTAAATGGAGCGACATAAACGATATATTCTCCAGGCTTTACAGCAAGCTCATAGAACCCGTTGTCATCCGTTGTTGCATAAACGGATTTCTCTGTTTCATGGCTCTTAAACTGAACCTTCGCATGGGAGATCGGCTGTCCGCTCACCTTATCCAGGATTGTACCGCTGACCCTCTTCGTATAATCCTTGACAGCTTCCCGGATATCGAAATCCTTATTAACAGCATCCCCATTGATCCACTCTATGTTCGCCTGTTCAAATACGTCTACCTGATCTTCTGAAACAATGATGGAATCCTTACCGAGCTTTGTATTATTAAAGATACCACTGCCCGCAATCTCAGGGAGGGTTCCCTTGAATTCGATGTGTTCCAGATCCGTGGCATGTGCAAAGAATTCTGCATCTATGTACTGGATACCTGCTGGAATGATGACACGCTTAACTCCTGCCGGGATTCCTTTACCGCCCTTAACAAGACGGGTGACGTCTTTCCCGTTCAATGTGTCCGGAATGACGATTGCTTCCTCATTGCCGGCGTATTCCTTAATGTCTCCACTGACTTTGCCGGATACAAGCGCACTCTTGAACGCAGATACATGGAATACAAATTCCTTTGTCTGCGCTTTTCTTCCCAATGCATCCACAACCTCAGCCTTTACACGGTGCTCACCAACAGAGAAGAACTGTTCAAAGTTCTCATAGTAAACATAACCGTTGCGGTCCACTTTTCCTATGGATGTGAAAACCTCTTTGCCGTTATCATACCAGATTGTCTTGCCTGGATTATCCCGATCGGCTTCCATGACCGTACTCTGTACGAATGTTACCTTATATGTTTTTTCAATCGTATCATTCTGTTTCATACCGGAATAGGTTCCTGTTACAGTTACCTTGTCTGCGGTAGGTGCCAGCGGTACCTTGATATTGACATAGGTATATACATCCGGATTGGATGCGCTGGATACCTTGACCTGTGTATAGCTTCCAGTGCGCTCATCACATTTTATCGCTTTTATGTTTCCTGTTTTGTCAACCGTGATCAGGCCTTCCTTATTTGTTTCATAAACCAGCTCTTTATTTGTTGCATCCGCATTTACGACTGCTTCCAGCTGTAATGTGCTGCCTGGTGCCAGATGTACCATCTTTTTATTGATTTCACCAAGCGTGATGGAGGTTACCGGTACTTCTTTTTTCACAGCCGTACGGTAATATCCGGCAGAGCTTACCGATGTATTGGCTCCTACCCCCATACTGACTTCAAAGTAATATTCACCCTTTGCGACATCCACATGGAACTGTACGCCGGTTTCCTTCGTACGTGCATCCTCCAGCTGACTCATATCCTCTGGATTTACTTCGGCTACAGTCTTTCCGCTCTTATCCTTTACGCTGACACGGAAATCGTCTTCCATCCAGCCTCGTGATGCTTTTCGCATACCGGTTTTCCCGTCCTCCGGCGATACTCCGTTATTACGAAATTCCACCTGTAAACGAACACCGTCTGACGTCTCTTCTTCCTTTGTCACGTGAAAGATACCGCCATAATTCGGCTTGGTCAGCTTCGGTGCACTGCCATACTCCACCTGTTCCATGTCGGAAGCATCTTGCAAATCCTTTTCGGTCGTAAGAACTGCATTATATATGGCATCGTATTCCTCCTGCGTCAGCCGCAGCTTTTTCGGGAATGCACCGGTACCGTTCACCTGCTTCGCTTCATAGACAGCAGCCTTGAAGGCACGCCAGGATGCCGTGGTATAAATCTCGTTATGCAGAGGCTCCTTTTCATCAACCAGCGCTTTCATTGCGGCATAATCCACATCGTCGCATGCCACCAGCTTATCCATAGCTTCCTGCGTATATTTCACCTGCTTGCGATAGTCCTCATCGGTTGCGCCTTCCCGGTTATAGATGATTTTTGCACTGTTAATACGGGAGGATAATCCTGCAGCATTCCAGCTTTTGGTCGTGTAGGCTTCCTCTTTGCACGCTTCTGCTTGTGCTATGATATCCGCCAGTGCTTCCTTTGCGGACTTTTCATTGCTGGCAGTGCGGTAATAGCCTGCTGAATTGACTGTGGTATTCGCACCTGGTCCCATGCTGGCATCGAAATAATATTCTCCGTTTGGAAGTGTTACTGTAAATACCACACCGGCTTCCTTATTGGATTTTCCCTGCAATGGTGACATTTCATCATTTTGAACCTCTTTGACCGTATTTCTGTCCGCATCCTTCACCTGAACATAGAAGGAGCTGTCCATATAGCTTCTCACAGCACTGCTCTTTCGCGTCTTACCATCCTCCGGAGACAGTCCGTTGTTTAAAAATTGCACGCTCAGCGTTACGCTGTTTTCTGCTTTTTCTTCCTTTAGCACCTCAAAAATACCGCCATATCGCGGAGAGGTGAGACGCGGGGCTTCTCCATATTCCACCTGTTCCAGATCCGTGGCATCCTGCAGTGCCTGTTCTGCATCAAGGACAGCATGATAGATTTCATCATATTCTGCCTGTGTCAGGCGCAGCTTCTTTGGAAAGGCACCGGTGCCGTTTACCTGCTTCGCTTCATAAACAGCCCCCTTGAAGGCACGCCATGACGCGGTGGTATAAGTGTTGTTATGGAGCGGTTCTTTGGCATCTACCAGCGCTTTCATTTTCGCATAATCCACATCATCGCAGGCGATCAGCTTGTTGATGGCTGCTCTGGTATATTGCACCTGCAACAGATACGCATCATCCCCTGCTCCTTCGCGGTTGTAAATCGTCTTTGCATTGGAAATGCGGAAGCTCAGATCAGCAGCTGTCCAGCTTTTGGTCGTATAATCCTCCTCTTTGTAGGATTCTGCCTCAGCGATGATGTCCGCAAGCTCTTCCTTCGCTGTTTTGACACTCGTTTCCTTATATACCTCCAGCTCCGCTACAGTCACAACATGAGCAGCATAGGAATCCGCTGTTTGCGGTATATCTATTTTTATGTATTTCGCTTCTGCAGGCTGGAAGGTGATCTCCTTCCAGTCAACCGTATTCGGCTCCTGTATGCTACCCTCTGCCACCTTCGTATAGCTGCTGCCGTCAATGCTTACAGAAACTGTACAGGCTGAAGGACGGCCGTTTCCACTGTTTTTTCGCGGATACAGACGAAGCTTACTGATGCTTTGTGCCTCTTTCAGCTCTATTATAAAATACTGTGGAATTTCATCTCCTGTTACCGGGTGATTATAATCGCTATCTACATAGGTATCAAGATTATTATCCCATACATTTGCTACAGGCGTGGAGCCATGAAATGATTTTGCAGTAATACCGGCGATTTCCGAAGCTTCTATTTTTGACTGCACAGCTGTACGCAGCTCTGCAGAGGAAGTATTGGCAAAGGCTGTCACCATCTGACTGCCTACACCGCTCAGTAATACAGTACCTGCCAGGAATGACTTACCGATCGTTTCCACATGCCTGTAAGATTTCGTTTTTGTTTTCATAATACCTTCCCTTCATTTTTTCATTTCTTATCATCAGAATTTCTAACACATGCCCTGCTTATTTGCATCTGCTAACCGTTTTTTTTCTTGACCCGTTTTTCCATCTCCTTCAATGAAATCAATTCTGAAGCTCATCATCTCTGCAAAGCTTTCCTGTCGGTATGCCTCATCCATACCCAATTAAGAACATAAAAGGGTTTTACAGAACTGATTCCTTTTTTCTTCATGATTCCCATCCGTAACCCCTTACATCACAATTCCATCGTATTTCAAACTATTCTCGAAAACAATGCTTTTTTTAGTAATCGTTTTGCACTTTTTAATAATTTTTACTTTTTACCCCATTTTTCATAAAACGCTTTCAAAATATAATATTATATATAAATAATGATAAAAAAGGTAATAAATAACTGTTTACATAGTAAAATATGACAGATATGTGACGCACGGTTTTCTTACATAGCAACTGCTGTACGGACTTTTTTATGCTGTATTTCACACGTATCACACGAGCTGGATAGAAGGCATTTTCTCAAAGCTTTCCTTATGGTTAGAAAAATCAGGAAACCTTTCCTTTTCAATATTCACACCCTATTCGATTATGCATTGTTAAAGGCATATTGCCATTCGATACAGCATCACCAAAGCTTCCTTCCTTTCCTTATATGTATGTATAGAAAAAAGGATGGGTTACGTATCTACTGTAAAAAGCAGTACACCCCACCCTTTCCACTTTGGTTAGAGCTTATATATATCCTTTACTTTCTAGAAAAAAAGACGTTTTCCAAGCAAATCACATCCACCCTTGAAATCATCTTTTCTTTTTCGCGTAATAGCTCACACATTCCTTCTACGAAATGCTGTGCTGCTCAGTGTTTCTGTATAAACTGTACAAAGGCCTTGCACTGCTCTTCCAGAAAGGGCTCGCTTTCCTTTAAGGTAAGCCTTCCATCCACTACCTGCTCCAGTGCGTTAGGGATCGTAAGCCGCGGCACATTCATAACCCTCATATTGAGAAAGCTCAGCAGGGTGACCAG
Source organism: Clostridiaceae bacterium OM02-2AC (assembly GCA_003481775.1). Classification (GTDB taxonomy): domain Bacteria; phylum Bacillota_I; class Bacilli_A; order Erysipelotrichales; family Erysipelotrichaceae; genus Clostridium_AQ. Next base: position 15,630 of record QULU01000017.1, on the reverse strand, counting down.
CTGATCCTGTGCAATCAGCGTACCAGACATACCGGGTGTAATGCCGCTTACGGCTGCCGGCTTCCCATTCAAAACCCGCAGCTGTGCTTCATCCGGACGGGACATCCAATCCAGGAAATTTTTTAATGCTCCGGAGATGCCATGATTGTATTCCGGTGAAAAGAACCATATGCCATCCGCTTCCTGAAGCTGCGCTCGCAGGCGCTGTACAGCAGCAGGCGCCGGAAATTCAATATCCTCATTCATAAAAGGTAAATCCTGATAATCGAGTAGTTCAAATACAAGCTCATCACCGCAAAGAGCTGCGGCTGCTTCTGCCAGCTGACGGTTCAAGGATGCTTTGCGAAGAGATCCGACTATGGCTGCAATTTTTATTTTTTTCATAAGCTGCCTTCTTTCTATATCTGTATTCTAGTCTTGCGTCATGGAAAGCACAAGATATATGCCTGAAATCCTTTATTCTCGCTTCAGTATATGCGATTATCTTATGTTTATGCAAATTACTCAAATATGACATAGTATTGTCATATTATGTCTGTTACAATGGAGTCAGAAAGGAGGGATCGCATGCAGATACAGAGAATGTTTGAAATTGTTTATATCCTTTTGCAGAAGCGAAGAGTAACTGCGAAGGAGCTGGCAGAGCATTTTGAAGTCAGTACGCGTACAATCTACCGTGATCTTGACGCACTTTCCATGGCAGGAATACCGCTGTACACCAACAAGGGGCATCAGGGTGGTATTTTTTTGATGGAGGATTATGTACTCCACCGCTCCATGTTCAGCGAAGAGGAGCAGCAAAAGCTGATGGCTGCCTTGCAGAGCTATCACATTGCAGACCCACAGGATGTGGATTCCCTGCTTACCAAGCTGAGCTCCACATTTTCCGCAAAGCTGACCAACTGGATCGATGTCGACTTTGTTGACTGGGGAGCTGATCGCAGTGCCAATCGCAAATTTCTTCTGTTAAAGGATGCAATTCTGGAGAAGCAGGTAATTCAGTTTACCTATCATTCCTCCTACGGTGCCAGCTCTACACGGACGGTTGAGCCATTGCAGCTGCTGTTCAAGGGATCCGCATGGTATCTGATCGGCTACTGTACACAGAAACAGGCGCAGCGTTATTTCAAGCTGAATCGCATGGAGAACCTGCAGCATACAAAGGAACACTTTCAACGGGAGCTGGATACATCCAATCTGCCGCATGATCAGAATGAATATAAAAAGGATTTGATCCATCTGGTTCTGGAAATGAAGGAGAGTGTCGCCTATCGCATCTTTGATGAATATGATTCCTCCTGCTTTCAGCGAAGAGAGGATGGAAGCTTTCTTGTTACCATTGATTTTCCAAAAAGCGAATGGGTATACGGCTATCTCATGTCCTTCGGAGATTCCTTACGCATCCTAAAGCCTATAGATATACGAGATGAGGTAGTGAATAGAATGCGAAATGCAGTAAAGCAGTATGAGTAATATGACATACAGATGTCCTATATGGTGTGATAGGATATAGGAAAGGAGATGAAAGCGATGGAAGCGAATGCAAAGCTTGACTATAAGAAAAAGTATAAGGACCTCTATCAGCCGAAAACCACGGGTATGCTGATCAATGTAGCGGCAATTCCCTTTCTGATGGTGGATGGCAAAGGAAATCCGAATGAGGAGGATGGTGATTACAGCAAGGCGATGCAGCTGCTTTACGGTATCACCTTCACCATCAAAATGAGCAGAAAGAAGGCCATAGTGCTAAAGGGCTATCATGATTATGTGGTGCCGCCGCTGGAGGGACTGTGGGAAATGAAGGGAATCAAGGGAGTGGATTACTCCCGTAAGGAAGATTTCCTGTGGACATCCATGCTCCGCCTTCCGGAATATGTTACAGAGGATGTGTTCGCATGGGCATGCGAGGAGTTTCATAAAAAACACCCGGAGGCAGATATCAACAGCGTACGGCTGGAATGGTATGAGGAGGGGCTCTGCGCCCAAATTCTGCACAAGGGCTCATATGATGAGGAACCGGCTACGCTAAAGAAGCTACATAGCTTTATTGAAGAAAACGGCTACTGTGTGGATATCGGCTCTCCTGCAGCCAGCGGACAGCTTAGAAAGCATCATGAAATCTATCTGGGAGATCCGAGAAAATGCAAGCCGGAAAATCTGAAAACGGTATTGCGCATACCGGTAAGAAAACAATAACGGAGAACATCCGTAAAGGAGAAAAAGCATGGAATATATACAACTTACACAGGAGAACCTGCAGAAGGAGCATATCTGCTGCAGTATGACAGAGAAAAAAGGGGATCATAGCATTACGGATAAGAAGGCATGGCTGAAGGAGCGCATGGAGGAGGGGCTTGTCTTTTATAAAGCTGATGTGCGTGGTAAGGTTTTCATTGAGTATATGCCGGCGCAAGCCGCATGGCTCCCTATTCAGGCGGAGAACTGGATGCATATCAACTGTCTATGGGTTTCCGGAAGCTTTAAGGGCTGCGGCTATTCTGATGCGCTGCTGCAGCACTGCATTGAGGATGCCAAGGCAAAGGGAATGCATGGTATTACGATTTTATCAGGAAAAAAGAAGCTGCCATATTTGAGCGATCCCTCCTATCTGAAATATAAAGGCTTTACCCCTGCCGATGAAGCCGGGGACTATATATTGATGCATCTGCCATTTCATGCGGATGGAAAGACACCGCGCTTTGCAGATTCCGTGTTTCAGCCAAAGCATCCAAAAAACACCTTTGTATTATACTATACCGATCAGTGTCCGTTTGCCAGTCAGTATGCGCTTCGATTCGCGGACTGGATGAGCAGCTGGGGACAAGCCTGTGTTGTCCATCATATAACCACACGAGAAGATGCCCAGAGCTGTCCAGGACCGGTAACAAGCTATGCACTATTTTACGGAGATACCTATCTGACGAATGATATTCAGTCGGAAAAGAAGGCTGAAAAGCTTTGGAAAACCTATGGAAGCCAGACTGTGCAGGCTGGATGATATTTTTCTGGTAGGCTGTGAAACCGGATTGGGGACCTCCCTATGCAAAAATGCCGGCATTTCCATGGCCTTCTGGAAAAGGTTCAATGAGCAGTTGAAAATGTATCATGTGAAGCAGGGAAAGCAATTTTTGAAATATGCCCTTACCCAACGCGGTCCACAGGGTTTGACCTACGCCTGTGGTGTTCCCAGTGCACAGCTGTATCCGGAGCACTTTCAGATTTACCGTATTCCAAAAGGGGAGTATCTGTGCATCGAGCATCATGGTGAAATGGCACTGCTTCCGGAAACCATACGAACGGTATTTGAACAGGAGCTGAAAAACAGGCAGCTGACCCCGGCAAAGGGTAGACTCGTATATTTTGAAAGGTATGATGAACGGTTTCATTACCATCAGGATGCTTCGGTGATCGAGCTTTATATACCCCTTGCAAAAAACACACAGGATACCATGGAGGAAATTGAGGCGAAGACAATTTTACAAGGTGGCGGGAATTCCATTGGGCAGTTTTCCTGGTTTGGTATGGATTTTAATATGAATCTGTATAAGGGCTGCAATCACGGCTGCATCTATTGTGATTCCAGAAGCAGCTGCTATCAGGTACAGGAATTTGACCGGGTACGGAAAAAGAAGAATGAGCTGCTCATTCTGGAGCGCCAGTTAAAGGGAAAGCGAAAAAAAGGAGTTGTAGGCATCGGTGCCATGTCGGACACCTACAATCCCTTTGAAAAGCAGCACGAAATTACAAGAGGTGCCCTGAAGCTGATTGACCGCTATGGATTCGGTGTGGGAATCGATACCAAAAGCACTCTGGTACTGCGCGATCTGGATTTACTGTCGCGCATAGCCTCGCACAATCCCGTTATTATCAAGCTGACAATCACCTGTGCGGATGATGCTCTTGGAAAGATTATTGAACCCTATGCCCCAAGCTCCAGTGAGCGCTTTCTGGCTTTGGAGGAATTACATAAGGCCGGCATCTATGCAGGAATTCTGATGATGCCCATTCTTCCCTTTATCAATGATACGCCGGAAAATATCATCGGTATCGTCGCGCTTGCGGCGAAGCATCATGCGAAATTTATATACCCTGCTTTCGGTATGACCCTGCGGGATAATCAGAGGGATTATTATTACTATCAGCTGGATCATTATTTCCCGGGAAAACGCAGGCTGTATGAACAGCGCTATCATAATGTTTACAGCTGTGATTCCCCACATGCCGCAAAGCTGTATAAGCTGTTTCAGGCAGAGTGTCAGAAACACGGTATCCGCTACCGCATGAATGATATCATACGGGGCTATAAGAAGCAGCAGGTTCGTCAGGGACAGCTGAAGCTGTAGTAATAGGAGCATACGGGCAGGACGACGATACGCTATCCGTCTGCTTTCCTATGACAAGGAATGGAGGAATCATGAAACGACCGGAATTATCAAAGACCTTAACACCAGAGCAGTTTCAGGAAAACTATTATCGAAAAGAGGAGCTGCAGACGTTTCTAAAGGTATGCAAGGTATCGGCATCCGGAAGCAAGGAAGAACTCAATGCGCGCATTTTGCATATATTACAGGGTGGCACAGGAGCCATTGCGGCCGGGAAAAGGGCTCAGAAATGCACTCGTATAGAGCCGTTGTATCTTGATTCCATTATCGAGGAGGATATTGTCTGTTCACAGCTGCATCGCGCATTTTTCAAGTCTGTGATTGGCAGTAAATTCTCCTTTCATGTTGAATTTCAGGATTGGCTGAAGACGCATGCGGGCCTGCGTTATCAGGACGCCGTAGATGCCTGGTATGATCTTCTGGAACAAAAGAAGCACAGAAAAACGAAGATTCAGGCGCAATTTGAATATAATGCCTATATTCGTGCCTTCTTTGCGGACAATCCCGGGCGTTCATTAAAGGAAGCTATCGCCTGCTGGAAGTATCGCAAAGCTATCCCGGGACCGCATGTTTATCAAAAAGAGGATATTTCAATATTGGATTGAGGCTTGTTTCTGTATACAAGATTTCTTATCGTTATTCTGACGCAGATTCTGCTTTCATGAATAGCTGCAGAGTAATCGATACCGGCCTAATAAAAAGCCGCTCTATGAACGACATCACGTTCTTTTGAAGCGGCTTTTCCTATGCTAATACACGCAGTGTACCATCATATGCTACATTTACACCCTGACACCTGCAGGCAGATATTTTATTATGTTACAGCCCTTTCTTTTTATCTGTACGATCCTTTTTCATTTTCAGGAAGATGCCCAGGCCGCCTGCACCCAGCATCGTCAGCAATGCCGGTATATTTGTTGTATCACCCGTAGGAACCTCACGCTGATCGGTACTTGTTGTTGTCCCGTTTGTTTTATCACTCTGACCTGCATCAGGTATCTGTCCTCCCGGCTTCGGTTTTTCCGTTGCTCCTGGTATTTCAGGTGTTGTTCCTTCATTGCTCTTTTCTGAAACAACTGCATATAAAGAGAAGTGCGTTGTTTCAAACGTAATTAGATTATCCTTGATGGTGCATGGTAGTTTGGTAATCGTACCATTATCATCAATATAAATGACAGAGAGCTTTTTGTCTTTCCATTCCGGCTTAACCTGAATACAAACATTTAGCATATCTGTTGGAACGTATTGCTTTCCATCCTTCATGAAAGTAAAATCAATGACCTGTTCAAGTGCATACTTATTCAGGAAGGACGTATCCTTAAGTGTTTTCGCAACGTCAGACGCTTTCAGATATTCCGTATGCAATGTAATTCCCTCCGGCAGTTTACCACTTACCGAAATCGTTTCATCCTTATTCTGAATATTTCTGTCCGTAATTGGCGTATCCTTTTTCAGAACTGTTACTGTAATCTCGATTGTATCCGTCTTACTATTATTCAGATATCCTACTGTTTTATAGGTACCAGGTTTTGTGAAATCAACCTTATCAGCATCCCATCCGGTAACCTTTAGGTTCTCACGTGAGCCGTCACTATAGATACCTGTAACATCCTTTTTCAATTCCTTGAAAACAGTATCTGCCTTACTTCCCTGCTGTGCAGTAATTGACAGACTTCCAGGCTCCAGTGATTTCAATACGCGATCTTTAACGGTCACTTTAATGACAGGCTTCAATTCCGTGCCTTCCAGCTTGCCTGTTACAGCATATGTTCCTGCTTTGTTCATATCAACCATGTCGGTATCCCAAGCTACCGGCATCGTTATCTGAATCCCGTCCTCTTTTTCTACTGTGACGATCTTAGGAAGCTTAGCTTTTACATCCTTCAGTGAGGTGCCTTTGTCAAAACTCAGGTCCTCAAATTTTGTTATAATCGTTTTCACCGGTGCGTCTGTTGTCAGTACAACATTGTTGAAGCTTGCATCTGCATGGAATGTATTTACACCCACATAGCCGCCTTCAAATGACGCATCATCCTTTTCAGCAACCAGATTGTCGTTCAGATAATACTCTAAACGTCCTTTTCCATCGTAAACTACTTTAAAGTGGTAATCTTTTGCGTTTTTCTCCTCATCTGTAAGCTTATGTTCAACCGCCCAGTCCTCTCTGCCGGTATTTTTAAACATCTTAGCTACATTCTTATCCCCTTTTTCAATATTGACACAGAGCCATTTACCAGCAGGATTATTCTGATCACCAACTCCGAAGGTCAGCCCTGTTGCTGTTCCGGATGCAAAGTGTACATCTGCCTCATATGTAAATGCGATATCTTTTTTCAGCTGCGCATTGGAAATATTAAAGCTGTCTCCGATACCGGCATTATTTCCATGCAAACCGAGTTCAGATTTTGCCCAAGTACCTGAAGTAGCTTTCCATCCGGAGATATTGGTATCGAATACTGTTTTTATAACTTTGATTTTTGCGGCTTTTTCCAGTCCTGATTTCGTTTTCGCCCTAACTTCATAGGTACCTGTCTTATCTGCCTTTACCGTGATGACATTACCGTCTTCACTGACTTTCTGCAATCCGTCCGCCAGAACCCAAGTAATAGTATCCGCGGCTTCCGATGGATATATATTTGCCTGTATCTGGAACGTATCTCCAACCTCCACCTGTGCAGGTGTTGTAAGACTCAAAACCTTCTGAATCCCTTCTGATAAGGATGCTCCGGTATACATGGATTTCATATCATAGATTTTCAACTGATCCAGATGTACATTTCCACCATTCGCAAACAGCTCCATTCCAACACTTTCCGCAGATGGGAAGCACAGATCACTGATGTTTGCTTCCCCATCATTCCCAAAGGCCTCCACGACTCCCTCATCTACCAAAATACGCAGCTTCACTTTATTATCGGCAGATGGCAGCAGCTCCCAATCGACCACATTATTATAAGCAGCACCTGAAGAAGTTTTATCAAGGATCATTTTCTTTGTGTCTTTATTATATTTAAATACGATTTTCTGTCCGTCACCGGTACGTAGATTGAACCCAAATTCTTTCGCAGTTCCCAGTGTGAATTCCGCCTGCAGATCATAAATACGTCCGCTGACATCGCCTAACAGATTTGCTCCGCCTTCCTCAATCGTTTTATTGCTTGCTTCGTACAGCACAGCACCATGCAGATCGTTGATTTCTTCAGCCGGATAATGAGTCAGAATTACTTTATCATTTACTGTTTTCAAGCCTACTTCCAGAGGCAGCGATTGAATCCCGTTCCATCCCTTTTCCGGTATGGCGTCTGGTGCAGAGTAATCCTGCAGCCAGCTAATCAGCATCTTTCGGTCTTTTCCCTTCCAATCATTGTAATAGCTTTGAGTCGCATACATGTTTGTACGACCGTTTGGTTCCTCTATCGCACCGGTTTCAGCAAGGAAATGGAAATAGCCATCATCCTGTTTTTCAAATTTTCCCTGTACGTAGAACTCACCGCCTCCGGTGTAAATCCATTTCTGTTCTCCCGTTCCATCAACCGGCAGCGGGAACAGATCCGGACATTCCGAATGAAGTTCATTGCCGTTCGCATACGTGAAATCCTGTACATGTGTCCATGTCTTCAAATCCTCGCTGGCAAACAGACGTCCCCGGCCGCCTGCTGCGACCAGATACCATTTATTATCATAGCGGAATACCTTCGGATCACGGAACTCCGTGGAATAAGGATTTCCTCCCGGATTTTCAATGACCGGGTTTCCGTCATATTTTGTCCAGGTCAGACCATGATCCTTGGAATAGGCGATACTCTGTACCTGTGTACCATGACCGTGATGTGTAAAGATGGCAACCAGCTTGGATTCCCCTTCCTTGTTATCGGAGAAGAATCCTGTCGTATTATCCTCATCCACAACCGCAGAACCGGAGAAAATATAACCGAGATCATCAATCGGAATCGCCAGCGGCATCTCCTGCCAGGTAACCAGATCCTTGGACTGTGCATGTCCCCATGCCTGATTGTTTACCCAGCCTACACCCGGCTGCTTCTGAAAGAACATATGCCATGTCTGATTGCTTGGATCGTAGACAAGTCCATTGGGATCATTCATAAAGTTTGTTTCCGGGGAGAAATGGAACTGCGGACGATACGCCTCCTGACTCAGCTCTGCCGCACTGAACATTTTATTAACTTTGATAACTGTTTCCACGCTGATATCGCCTTTTTTCAGAGTCAGATAGATTCTGCTTGTACCGGAAGGAAGCTTCAAAGACGCTGTTTCCACATTGTTTTCCACCGCTGTAGCATCCTGTAGTACATCGCCCTTCGCATCCTTGATAATCATGCTCATAGAATCTGCATTTCCTCCTGCTTTCAGCTTTACACTGTCGGCTGAACGTGGAATGAACAGGTCATAGGCTGCCGCATCTTCTTTAAAGGAAGGTGTCAGAATGGTTCCATCACCGATGATATCCAGACCGCTCAGCTTCGGATAGGTATCAGCTGTCAGTTCCTTTTGATTCAGATTCTGATAAACAGCCGTTGTATTAAACGTCAGCAGACCGAACTTCCCAGAGGTATGGGAATCATCATTTCCGGCGACGAGTAGCTGATCATCCACATAGTAGCGGATTGAATTTCCTACAGCCTCTACACGCAGGTTATAGGTTTCTTTATCTTCTCCCGGTAATGCGACAGTACCCGTTCCTACATCAATTCCTCCCGGGAACTTAAAGAGACGGACATTTTTGTCCTTTCGGGAGATATTTGCCACATAGCTTTCACTTCCATCATCATTGCTGCGGAATACCAGCGCTGCGGCACCATCCTTGCGCAGACGGACATCCGTACTATAGGAGAAATCTGTTCCCTCTGTAGTGGACATGGCGAAATTATCACCACCGCCATTGGAATATAACCCTTCATCGGTATCTTTCCAATAGCCATTTATTCCCTTCAGATTCTGCAGATTGCTTTTAAAATCCGGCGTGGAATCCGTATAACGTGTAACCTTAATATCAGAGAATGCCACCTTGGACTGCCATGTCAGCAATCCCAGATAACCGCCAGTGTAATGATATTTAAAATCATTATTCACTTCAATATCCACCTTTTGGCCGTTGATATATACCTCAATATTTTTATCCTCATCCACAGACAGCTTCAATGCAACCTCAGCTGATGTATCAACGCCGCTCAGCACCTCCGTGCTGTGTACCAGCTCACCGCCTGCACCACCGTCCTGAAACAGCTTAATATAGAAATTTCCATCCTTTGCGCTCAGCTCCAGACCGAAAAAATTGCCGAAATCATCATAATTCTGTTTTGCGGTACCGAAGATCAATGAGCCTCTGTCTCCTTCTTCGATTTTTACCTTTGCCTCATAGGAGAAAGATTTCGCACTGATATCGGATACCAGACGATTGTTTCCGCCGTTTTTATGCATACGATAGCTTGTATTGCTGTTTTTTGTATAATCAGATACATTGGCACTGACAGACTCAAATCCGTCAATCACCGTTTCCGCCTGCTGAACCTGTTCTCCTGTTTCCTGTGCTGTTATTGGCAGCATACTGACATTTGACAGAACCATAGAACAGGCAAATACTGCGGCCGCTGCTTTTTTCGCCGCTGCTCTATTCTTCCTTGCTCTTTTCTGACTCATGATGCTCTCCTCGCTTTTCCCGCACCCCACTTGCGTAACACCGCTTTCAGCAGTGAGGATGATACATACAGCACTGTGATCAGCAGTGCCTTCCTTCTTACATACATCCGGATTTATGTAAACGTTATCATCATATTTATTTTAAAATCTGGCAGGGTGAAAAGCCATTCACGAATGTAAGCAACCACGTTGACATTTGTAACGAATTGATAGCGGCCAGTAGTGTAAATGGTTTATAAAAAAGATACCGGCATATAATATTTACCGATATCCTGTAGTTTTTATCAAAAAAGGGCAGAATTCCACGACCTCAGCGCTGATATGCAGTTTGTGGTAGTTCACTGATTGATATCTGTAATTCTCACAACGCGTGTTCCAACACGCTCAGCAAAGCCTTCATCATGTGTGATGATGAGAATCGCCATTTCTTTGCTTAAATCCTTGATGATCGAAGTCACGGAAGCAATGGATTCCACATCCAGAGCGCTCGTCGGCTCATCAAAGCATAATATGGAAGGCTGCAGCATACATGCACGGGCAATGGCCACACGCTGCTTCTGCCCCCCGCTCAGGGTGGAGGGATAGGCATGCAGCTTATCCTGAATCTGCAGCCGCGTCAATAACTCCTCAGCCTTTTGTGTTGCTTCCTCTTTGCTCATCAGCTTGTGATAAACGGGTGCCTCGATCAGGTTCTGTAGGACATCGCGATGTGGAAACAGCTGATAGTTCTGAAAGACCATGCCGACTTCCTTGCGCAGCGCCTTCTTTGTCTCCTTATCCGCATAAACACGCTTCCCGTTTTCTTCTTTCAGCAGATACGTGTCATTGATCAGGATTTCCCCGCTGTCAGCGGTTTCCAGATCACAGAGACAGCGCAGCAGCGTAGTCTTGCCGCTTCCGCTCAATCCCATCAAAACAACGATTTCCTTCTCCCTTACATCCAGATTTACGTTGCGAAGAACCTGGTTGTCCTGAAACGATTTGCATAGATTCCGAATTTGTATACTCATACAGCCACCTCTACTTATAATAATTCAGCCGTTTTTCCAGATAATTCAAACCGCGGGAAATCGGCATATTCAGTACCAGATAAATCACTCCGACATAGATAAACGGAAGGCCTGTCGCATAGGTTCCCGCCGCTATTTTTGCATAGCGTAGCAGCTCGTCGATTCCCAGAATGGAAACCAGACAGGTATCCTTTAACAGCGTCAGACTCTCATTGATAAAGGATGGAATACAGTTGCGCAGTGCCTGTGGCAGCAGAATGTGCAGAAACGTATAGGCGTTGGAATAGCCGAGAATCTTGGCAGCCTCCTTCTGTCCCTCATCAATGGATTGTATACCGCCACGCAAAATCTCTGTGAAATATGCGGTATAGTTTAAAAGAAATGCAAGAATAGCGGCTGTTGTCCGATCCAGACAAATGCCCAGATAAGGAAGACCGAAATAAACGAACATCAGCTGCAGCAGCAGCGGTGTACCTCTCATGATATAAATATAAAAGCGAACGACGGAGGAGACAACCGCATTCCTCGATAGGCGGACATAGACCATGGGAAGTGCTAGAACAAAGGAGCCTGCCAGCGTTACCACCCAGAAGAACAGGGTGATTTTCAGCCCTTCTACAAAGGCCGGAAGCAGCTGTATAAAGAAATCCATAGCTTATTTAAACCAGGTATCCTTGATCTTATCAAAGGTACCGTCGTCCTTTAATTCCTGCATTGCCTTGTTGATATTTTTGCATAGCTCCGTATCATCCTGCCGCATACCGATTGCATACTTCTCTGTACCGAAATTTTCATCCAGTACGACATACTTCACTCCGTTATCCTGCTGCTTCATATAGTAGCGTGCCAGTGTTTCATCCACCACGATTGCATCACTTCTTCCGGATTCCAAATCCATGAAGCAGTCATTGTTGGTATCAAACTGTGTCGGCTTGCCATCCTTTAGGCCTGCCACAAAATCCTTATCCTTCATCACCGCATCATAGGCGCTGGAATTTTTTTGTACCGATAAGGTTTTGCCCTCGATATCCGCCTTCGTCTTGATTCCTGTTTTCTCTGTTGTAATAATCAGCTGGCGGTTTTCCATATACGGCTCAGAGAACAGCACCTGCTTTTTACGCTCCTCCGTAATGGAATAACCGTTCCAGATCAAATCGATATTACCGGACTCCAACTCGGTTTCCTTTAAATCCCAGTCAATGTTTTGAAATTCAACCTTCTTGCCGATTTTCTTTGCAACGGCTTCTGCCAGCTCCACATCAAAGCCAACCAGCTTTCCATCCTTTTTAAAGCCCATTGGCGCAAAGGTATCATCAATACCGATGGTCAGTACCTCCTTATCATCCCCCTTGGCTGCATCTGATCCACAGGCAGTCAGGGAAAGTGTGCACAGCAGTGCAAGTATTGTTAAGCCTATCCTTTTCATACGTTTCTCCTCCTCAATTTCAAACATCTGATGAAAAAAAGCTTCCATCCTCCAGATTATCTCCAGAGGACGAAAGCTGTCGCTTACGTGGTTCCACCTCAATTTATCAGCTCCTTGCGGATGCTGACCTCAGTAAGTAACGCTCATGAGCGCAATCATGATGCATCACTCTGACCGGTAACGGGATCAAACGGCAGACACTACTGTTGTTTCGCATCCGCAGCTCCAAGACGTGTTCCACAGCCCTGTGCATGATTCCCTTCTCAGCAAACGGGAACTCTCTTTCATGTAGTGCATGTGTACTATTTCTTTTCATCGCTTGTATGTAGTTACAGTATACGGGATGAGAAATGAAATGTCAACGCATTTTGAAAGAAAATGTAAAGTCGCCAACGTTTTACAAAAATACAATCATTATGTAATGTAACAAAATGTAAGAGAACTATCAAACGGCTATCTACACCTCCCGCTTATAAATGCAGGTTCCCTCCTTCCAGGTTTCCAGCACCTGAATATAACGTATTTCCTCCACTGGAAGCTCCAGCGGATTTCGGTCAAGTACAGCAAAATCCGCAAGCTTTCCTGTTTCCAGAGTCCCCTTTTGATCCTCCTCATGATACTGCCATGCCGCATACAGCGTGATTGCACGCAGAGCTTCATAAACATCAATTCGCTCCTTTGGTCCCAGAAGAACACCGTTCTTCGTACGGCGGACAACGGCACACCATATGCTTTCCATAAGATTCGGCGCTATAACGGGAGTATCCGTATGCAATGTGAATGGTAGTCCAAGCTGCTGGGCATCCTGCAGTGGGGAAATCAGAGAGGCACGCTGCAATCCGAAGTTTTCGATGTGCACATCCCCCCAGTGCCATACATGCGCCGCAAAGAAGGAAGGAATCATTTGCAGCGGCTTCATGCGTTCCAGCTGCTCCTTTTGCACCAGCTGGGCATGAATCATGACAGGGCGTAAGGTATCCTCAACCTTTAGCTCCCTTACAACCTTTTCAAATTGTGTCAGGTACTGCTCAGCTGCGGCATCACCATTGCAGTGTGCGAGAAGCTGCTGATGCTCCAGCAGACTTTTGCGAATACAGGCAGCGGTTTCCTCATCGCTCATCGTCGCATAGCCGTAATAGGCATCGTCTCCCTGATAGGGTGTCTGCATCCATGCTGTTCGTCCCTGTGGAGAGCCGTCAAGAAACATCTTGTACCCGCCGATGCGGAAATGCTTATGATACTGCACTCCCTTTGGTTTGCTTTCCTCCAACAGCGCTGCGCTGTCTTTGATTCCCACATAGCCGACAACATCCTGTTTTAATATGTTTCGGGCTGCGGCCTCTTGCAAGATAGCATAGACTGCCGCATTCATCATGCCGTCCTGTATCGTGGTAATACCATAGCTGGCATACAGCTGCTGGGCATCCTCCAGCAGGCGCATTAGTTCCTCCATGGATGGCATCGGCACATGATTCAGAAATGAAGTGAAGGCGTTCTCCTCCATATAGCCGTTCAGCGTTCCATCCGGGCTTCGTCCGTATCTGCCTCCATCCGGATCGGGTGTATGACGGGAAATACCAGCCAGCTGCATAGCTGTATTCGATGCAACGCCCATGTGAGAGGATGCATGCGTTATCACAATCGGCTGCTTACTGACTGCCTGAAGAACAGCAGCATCCGGATGCCGGTGTTCCTTCAGCAGCGTATGATCATAGCCGACACCGCTCACCCAGTCCTGCTCCTTCAAATGATGCTGCTGTATGAAAGCTGTAAGTATATGCTGTATATCCGCAAAGCTTCTTGCGCTGCTTAAATCCGCCTGACGGAATGTATTTGCACAGGATATTAGGTGGCTGTGAGCATCCAGAATACCCGGTATGATAACACGTCCTCCCATGTCCACACGCTGCGCATGGGAATAGGCCTTTGGTATCTGTTCGCCGATAAACAGGATTTTTCCCTGTTCGATGCACATACAGGATGCTGTTTGTCTGCCCTTCATTGTGAGTATGCGTGCATTTAAGATTTGAATCATAAAAACACCTCCTGCATATAGTGTACCACACGGTATGGTTTTCATGAAATCCAGTTTGCCTGTGTGACCGTTTCTTCTATACGATGTATCCGCTGTTCACAGCACTGCCTGCTGTTTAGCCTGCCTTGCCTCCATACCTGAACACCAACAAGGCTTTTCCATGCAATGCCAGCTACAGAAAGCTTGCTGTTGACAAGTCTTTGTGCATCCATCTCCTTTCCTCCCCACATTGCTTCCATATCCCCTACAAATGCAGATATCCCACGATATAGAAAAGTCTGAAAGCATATGAACTATAAATATTATCGTTCCTTGATGTATATGAAAGATCTCTAATTTAGTTTATAAAAGAGAGATGTCGGATAGTATTCTGGGATAAGAAGCAAGCAGATGGTCATTTAATAGATGATACCAGCTCCCATATATACATAAATTGATAAATATATGTAGAAATTTATCTAATTTTTTAGGAGTTTTACCTTTTCGTTACGTATGTAGTAGTGTAAAGCATAAGACTGCATACGAAAGGAAGTGAATACTATGCTTACAAACGATGTATTAGGAAACAAAGATATGAAAAAAGAGGAGGTGGAAGAACGACTTAACTATGACAACGATATTTTTTTCAAATTCGCTCTTGGGACAGAAGATGAAGATGCGGCTTTTATCCGTAACACCATTATCGAACGAGTGACAGGAATTCAGCCTAAGGAAAGCACCGTATTAAATCCCAATCTGGATCCTGTTATTCTCAAAAAGAAGAATATGGTGTTGGACATCCGTGTACAGAGTTGAAGCGCTTTGAACTGTATGGTGCCAGAATGCTATCGAAT
>QULU01000017.1:0-276 GCA_003481775.1 Clostridiaceae bacterium OM02-2AC | reverse complement strand
CAGAATGCTATCGAATCAGCTTGATAACGGAGAAAAGTATTACGAGCTTCTTCCTGTTTATCAAATCATCTTTCTCGATTCCTACGCCGAACATACCAGAAAATTGATTGATGCCTATCAGATGAGAAATGAGGAAGGTGAAGTGGAAAGTAAGCGAAGCTTGATGAGGAGAATTTACATCTATCTGCCGGAGATAAATGCAATCGTTAAGCGTAAGGGATTTGAAAAGCTGAATGACTTTGAACAATTATGCTACCTGTTTAAAAATAATGATGA
>QULU01000016.1:87391-92191 GCA_003481775.1 Clostridiaceae bacterium OM02-2AC | reverse complement strand
AAATAGAAATTTCGGTCTTTGAAAACTGAACAGGAAACGTCAATTATTTGAGAAAACAATATTCTCGGTATAACGATAACTAAAATGAAATTCAAACGCAAGTCATGCGTTAGAGCTAAATCAAATGGAGAGTTTGATCCTGGCTCAGGATGAACGCTGGCGGCATGCCTAATACATGCAAGTCGAACGAAGTCTCTAGGAAGCTTGCTTCCAAAGAGACTTAGTGGCGAACGGGTGAGTAACACGTAGGTAACCTGCCCATGTGTCTGGGATAACTGCTGGAAACGGTAGCTAAAACCGGATAGGTATACGGAGCGCATGCTCTGTATATTAAAGCGCCCCTCAAGGCGTGAACATGGATGGACCTGCGGCGCATTAGCTAGTTGGTGAGGTAACGGCCCACCAAGGCGATGATGCGTAGCCGGCCTGAGAGGGTAAACGGCCACATTGGGACTGAGACACGGCCCAAACTCCTACGGGAGGCAGCAGTAGGGAATTTTCGTCAATGGGGGAAACCCTGAACGAGCAATGCCGCGTGAGTGAAGAAGGTCTTCGGATCGTAAAGCTCTGTTGTAAGTGAAGAACGGCTCATAGAGGAAATGCTATGGGAGTGACGGTAGCTTACCAGAAAGCCACGGCTAACTACGTGCCAGCAGCCGCGGTAATACGTAGGTGGCAAGCGTTATCCGGAATCATTGGGCGTAAAGGGTGCGTAGGTGGCGTACTAAGTCTGTAGTAAAAGGCAATGGCTCAACCATTGTAAGCTATGGAAACTGGTATGCTAGAGTGCAGAAGAGGGCGATGGAATTCCATGTGTAGCGGTAAAATGCGTAGATATATGGAGGAACACCAGTGGCGAAGGCGGTCGCCTGGTCTGTAACTGACACTGAGGCACGAAAGCGTGGGGAGCAAATAGGATTAGATACCCTAGTAGTCCACGCCGTAAACGATGAGAACTAAGTGTTGGAGGAATTCAGTGCTGCAGTTAACGCAATAAGTTCTCCGCCTGGGGAGTATGCACGCAAGTGTGAAACTCAAAGGAATTGACGGGGGCCCGCACAAGCGGTGGAGTATGTGGTTTAATTCGAAGCAACGCGAAGAACCTTACCAGGCCTTGACATGGATACAAAGACTCTAGAGATAGAGGGATAATTATGGATCACACAGGTGGTGCATGGTTGTCGTCAGCTCGTGTCGTGAGATGTTGGGTTAAGTCCCGCAACGAGCGCAACCCTTGTCGCATGTTACCAGCATCAAGTTGGGGACTCATGCGAGACTGCCGGTGACAAACCGGAGGAAGGTGGGGATGACGTCAAATCATCATGCCCCTTATGGCCTGGGCTACACACGTACTACAATGGCGACCACAAAGAGCAGCGACTTGGTGACAAGGAGCGAATCTCATAAAGGTCGTCTCAGTTCGGATTGAAGTCTGCAACTCGACTTCATGAAGTCGGAATCGCTAGTAATCGCAGATCAGCATGCTGCGGTGAATACGTTCTCGGGCCTTGTACACACCGCCCGTCAAACCATGGGAGTCAGTAATACCCGAAGCCGGTGGCATAACCGCAAGGAGTGAGCCGTCGAAGGTAGGACCGATGACTGGGGTTAAGTCGTAACAAGGTATCCCTACGGGAACGTGGGGATGGATCACCTCCTTTCTAAGGAGAAAGTACAAGAAGAAGTAAAGAGATATCGGACATTTCCTGTTCAGTTTTGGAAGACTGATCTTCCAGAAGAAACGAAGTCGATCTTTGAAAACTGAATAACAGAAGACATATGAAGGTCTATAACGAAAGTTGTAAACAACATAGATATTCACGAGTAGAAAGTTAAACAAAACAGAAAACTCAAGCAAAAACCTAAGCAAAGAAACGAACGCTTGAAACTTAACGTGATTAAGTGAATAAGGGCGTACGGTGGATGCCTAGGCACTTGGAACTGAAGAAGGACGCAACAAACGGCGAAACGCGACGGGGAGTGGTACGTACACAAAGATCCGTCGATATCCGAATGGGGAAACCCGGCAGCAGTAATGAGCTGTCACCCATGAGTGAATACATAGCTCATGAGGGAGGTACCCGGAGAACTGAAACATCTAAGTATCCGGAGGAAAAGAAAATAAGAATGATTCCGTAAGTAGCGGCGAGCGAACGCGGAGGAGCCCAAACCAGATCTTGATCTGGGGTTGTAGGACCACGAGATGGCAAGAGCATGACTAAGAGAACGGCATTGAAAGGCCGACCGCAGAGGGTGCAAGTCCCGTATCTGAAAGCGATGTGAAGCCTAGTGGTATCCTGAGTACGGCGAGACACGAGAAATCTTGTCGGAAGCAGGCGGGACCATCCGTCAAGGCTAAATATACCCAAGTGACCGATAGTGAACCAGTACCGTGAGGGAAAGGTGAAAAGAACCGCGGGAGCGGAGTGAAATAGAACCTGAAACCGTATGCTTACAAGAAGTCAGAGCCCGTTAAAGGGTGATGGCGTGCCTTTTGTAGAATGAACCGGCGAGTTACGTTATCGTGCGAGGTTAAGTAGAAGATACGGAGCCGAAGCGAAAGCGAGTCTTAATAGGGCGACAGTACGATGATGTAGACCCGAAACCGTGTGATCTAGCCATGACCAGGTTGAAGTTCAGGTGAAACTGAATGGAGGACCGAACCGACCCCCGTTGAAAAGTTGGCGGATGAGTTGTGGCTAGGGGAGAAATTCCAATCGAACACGGATATAGCTGGTTCTCCCCGAAATAGCTTTAGGGCTAGCGTCGAGGTAGAGTCGCATGGAGGTAGAGCACTGAATGTACGATGGCCCCATCCCGGGGTACTGAGTATAATCAAACTCCGAATGCCATGATGACGTACTCGGCAGTCAGACTGTGGGTGATAAGGTCCATGGTCAAAAGGGAAACAGCCCAGACCGCCAGTTAAGGTCCCAAAATGTATGCTAAGTGGAAAAGGATGTGGGGATGCACAGACAACTAGGAGGTTGGCTCAGAAGCAGCCATCCTTCAAAGAGTGCGTAACAGCTCACTAGTCGAGTGACCCTGCGCCGAAAATGTACCGGGGCTAAGCATACTACCGAAGCTGCGGATTTGCAGTGATGCAAGTGGTAGGGGAGCGTTGCATGCACGTAGAAGCCGTACCGTAAGGAGCGGTGGAGAGCATGGAAGAGAGAATGCCGGTGTGAGTAGCGAGATGTAGGTGAGAATCCTACACACCGATAGCCCAAGGATTCCAGGGGAAGGTTCGTCCGCCCTGGGTAAGTCGGGACCTAACGCGAGGCCGAAAGGCGTAGTGGATGGAAAACAGGCAGATATTCCTGTACCCGCGATGGAAATGAAGGAATGACGGAGAAGGCTAGTGTGAGCCACTTAACGGATTGTGGTCGAAGCATATAGCAGGCTGACAGTGAAATGCGTCAGCGGGATGTAAGATGTGACAGGTAAGGGAACGCCTCCGGGCAAGTACTGAAGCACATGATGCCAGCTTCCAAGAAAAGTTTCTAGTATATTCCATAGCGGCCCGTACCAAAACCGACACAGGTGGGCAAGGAGAGAATCCTGAGGTGAGCGAGAGAACTGTTGCCAAGGAACTCGGCAAAATGACTCCGTAAGTTAGCGATAAGGAGTGCTCTTGTAAAAGAGAGCCGCAGTGAAGAGGCCCAAGCGACTGTTTAACTAAAACACAGCTCTCTGCAAAGTCGCAAGACGAAGTATAGGGGGTGACGCCTGCCCGGTGCTGGAAGGTTAAGAGGATTTGTCAGTAGCGATACGAAGCAATGAATTGAAGCCCCAGTGAACGGCGGCCGTAACTATAACGGTCCTAAGGTAGCGAAATTCCTTGTCAGGTAAGTTCTGACCCGCACGAAAGGCGTAACGATTTGGGCGCTGTCTCGGCAGCAGACTCGGTGAAATCTTAGTACCTGTGAAAATGCAGGTTACCCGCAACTAGACGGAAAGACCCCATGGAGCTTTACTGTAGCCTGATATTGAATTTTGATCAAAGATGTACAGGATAGGTGGGAGGCGAAGAAGATTGCACGCCAGTGTAGTCAGAGCCGCTGTTGGGATACCACTCTTGTTTGATTGAAGTTCTAACCTGCACCCATGAACTGGGTGAGGGACCGTGTCAGGTGGGCAGTTTGACTGGGGCGGTCGCCTCCTAAAGAGTAACGGAGGCGCCCAAAGGTACGCTCAGATTGGATGGAAATCAATCGACGAGTGCAAATGCAGAAGCGTGCTTGACTGTGAGACAAACAAGTCGAACAGGGACGAAAGTCGGGATTAGTGATCCGGCGGTGCCGAATGGAAGGGCCGTCGCTCAACGGATAAAAGCTACCCTGGGGATAACAGGCTGATCTCGCCCAAGAGTTCACATCGACGGCGAGGTTTGGCACCTCGATGTCGGCTCATCGCATCCTGGAGCTGAATTCGGTTCCAAGGGTTGGGCTGTCCGCCCATTAAAGCGGTACGCGAGCTGGGTTCAGAACGTCGTGAGACAGTTCGGTCCCTATCTGTTGTGGGCGTTGGAGATCTGAGGAGAGCTGTCCTTAGTACGAGAGGACCGGGATGGACCTACCGCTGGTGCACCAGTTGTTCCGCCAGGAGCATAGCTGGGTAGCTAAGTAGGGAAGGGATAAGCGCTGAAAGCATCTAAGCGCGAAGCCTACTCCAAGATGAGATCTCCCATTCGTTCAACGAAGTAAGACCCCTTGAAGACGACGAGGTAGATAGGTCAGAGATGGAAGTGTAGCGATACATGGAGTTGACTGATACTAATAGGTCGAGGACTTAATCACA
>QULU01000016.1:0-87381 GCA_003481775.1 Clostridiaceae bacterium OM02-2AC | reverse complement strand
CTTAATCACAAGTACCCAAAGGGTACAAAGAAACAAACTGTCAACTGTTATTCAGTTTTGAGGGAGAGACCTCAAAGTGATCTGGTGGCGATAGCGATGTGGACACACCTGTTCTCATCCCGAACACAGAAGTTAAGCATATCAGCGGCGACAATAGCTGGACTGGCTCCAGTAAAGATAGCACGCTGCCAGGTAATCTGACTCATCATCTGATGGGTCTTTTTTTTACTTATAAGCAAATCGATCAAGGCGGTACAAAGCCTTTACGATTCTGATGATTCCTTTTTCTTATTAACAATTCCATCGAAAGAGTAATAGAGGCGCCTAAATAGGAGGAGCATGCCTTTACAATACGGTCGTTTCTCCTGTCAGAATCCCGCGTAGAATGTAGCACAGCTGTTTTGAGCCTTACTTGATTTTATGTTCAGGAATCCAGTGAGCCGCACTGCATGTCCTTCAAGTCTTACGAGCCAGCAATAAGGGATATAACGAAAATCGATGAGCGAAGCTGAGGTGTGTCGTTACCAGCAGCTGGGTCGTATTCTGCTATATTGTATAAGCTACAAAAGTAATAGAGGACAGCTGAAAAGCAGGATGTACAGCCTTTGTTAAAACAGTGAAAAAGTGATTGCGCATCTGCGTGTTTTCCGCTATGATGTATAGGCATGTATGTAAGGAGTTTTTATATGAAGAAATTAACATTTGTTCAAATCATATCGGTATCCATGATGCTTTTCGCAATCTTTTTTGGTGCCGGAAACATGATATTTCCTCCAGCTATGGGACAACTGGCTGGAACGAGCTTTATCAGCGCCCTTGCAGGCTTTATTCTGACCGATGCCGGTATTGCCATACTCGGAGTAACGGCTGTCGTACTGGCAGGATCTTCCATGAGTGATCTTGGAAATCTGGTCAGCCAAAGGTTTGCCTTGTTTCTGTCAGTTGGCGTATACCTGCTGATCGGTCCGCTGTTCGCATTGCCAAGAACCGGAAGTGTTTCCTTTGAGATAGCATTACTTCCTTATATAGGGAAACAAAACTCTATGCTGTGGTCCTTGCTGTTTACAGCGGCCTTCTTTGCGCTCACCTACTATCTCAGCAGTAACCCAAGAAGAATTGTAGATGTTGTTGGTAAATATTTGACGCCGGTTTTGTTAATCAGTATACTTGCTATCTTTATCGCCTCCTTTTTACAGGATACAAGCAATGGGGCATTCTCGTTTGGCACCATGATGGCACCGTCCCCTGCATATGCTGATATCCCGTTCTTTAAGGGCATGATCGAGGGCTATAACGCACTGGATGGTCCGGCAGGTCTGGCATTTGCAATTATTGTTATAACGGCAATTCGCGGTTACGGTATTACAGATAAAAAATCCATTGCACGTTATACGATTCTCTGCGGTCTGGGGGCGGCAGGCTTTCTGGCAGTTGTCTATTTCATGCTAACCTATGTCGGTGCCATTACGAATACACCCTTCACCAATGGCGGGGCACTTCTGCATGCAGTTACCAATCATCTGTTTGGCGGTATCGGTGGTATCATCCTGGGAATTGCTGTTTTGTTTGCCTGCCTTACAACCTCGATTGGTCTGACAACATCCTTTGCGGATTATTTTCAAACCATTCTGCCAAAGCGCTGGACCTATAAAAAAATCGCAGCTGCAGTCTGTTTGTTCAGCTTTGTGATTTCCAATATTGGCTTGAGTCAGCTCATCAGCGTATCGCTTCCGATTTTGATTATGATATATCCAGTAACTGTTGTACTGATGCTTCTGTCTTTTCTAAAGCAGCGTATCGGATCACGGCGTATGGTGTATGTCATGGCAATGCTGTTTACCTTTGCAGTATCCTTTGTTAACGGAATGGAAAGTGCAGGGGTTACGCTGGGGATCATCAGCGAATGGTTTGCAAGGCTGCCCTTTTATGAGCTGAGTATCGGCTGGATTCTGCCAGCGGTGATAGGGGCATTGATCGGACTTCTGCCATTGTGGCCAATGAATCAAAGAAGACCCCGGCCAACAAAAATTCAGGAATAAGAAAAGGAAGAACGTTCTTTGTGCATGATCGCTAAAACGTCTTCCTTTTTATGTGGTCGTTATGCTTATTGAGACTTGTTTCATTTACAGCTTGATCTAAAGCTTTAAAATTTCCTGCAGCGCACGGGCAACGCCATTGTCATATACAGAGGCCGTCACCATATTAGCGAAGGTTTTTACATAATCTGTGGCACTTCCCATGGCAACTCCCATGCCTGCCATCTCCAGCATCTTGATATCATTGGTACTATCGCCAAAGCAGATGCATTCCTCCCAGGAAATACCCTCCTTTTGCAGCACCTGATTGATTCCCACAAACTTATCGTTATTTGCATTGAATACATCGAAACAGAAATGATCCTGTGCAACCTCGATCAAATCGCTGCGCAGTAACGGATGCTTTGCGAGAAATTCCTCCAGAGAGCGCTGATCCTTTGTCATCAAAACTGCGTTATAGGCATTATGCCGTTTATGATAGGAGCGTTGTTCATCATAAAACAGATAATTCAAAACATGATGATCGCGGCAGAAATAATAAAACGGATAAAACTTATCATATATATAGGATGTATCACCGAAATGGAACATCAGCCCGTTTTCCTGCTGCTCACACCAGTCAACGATATCCTGTGTCGTCTGTCTGTCAAGCGGATTTTCAAACAGCAGACGCTGTTCCCGATCCAGAACATAGCCGCCGTTGATCATTACCATATAATCAAACTGTACGCGCTCCAGAATCAGGTTCATTTGATTCAGCGGACGTCCTGTTGCGGCACATACGATATAGCCCTGTTCCTTCAATGCTTGAATCGCCTGAAGACTGGACTCCTGAATGATGTCATTTTCTGTCTGATACAAGGTACCATCCATATCAAAAAACACGATTTTATAAGCCATATTTGAAACCTCTACTTTCCCTCTACGTCTATTCGTTCCCTATTATACTAGAATCTCTAATTTTTTACAAAGAAAAATAAAAAAAGGTGTTGACAAGCTATTCCAGTTGCTTTATGATTATTAGGCAAGTGGATTTTTGAGGTTCCCGTTCAGCGGGAACTACATTTACACTTCAAAATGACACACCCGGAAATGTGTGTTAGTGAAAGGAGGATATTATGCCAACAATTAACCAATTAATTCGTAAAGGTCGTGAACAGAGCGTGAAGCTTTCTAAGTCACCAGCTCTGAATAGAGGATATAACTCAATCAAGAAACGTCCTACAAACTTAAGTGCACCTCAGAAACGTGGAGTTTGTACTCGTGTCGGAACAATGACACCAAAGAAACCAAACTCAGCGCTGCGTAAATATGCCCGTGTTCGTCTGAGCAACGGTATGGAGGTTACTGCCTACATTCCTGGTATTGGACACAACCTGCAGGAGCATAGTGTTGTAATGATCCGTGGAGGACGTGTTAAGGATCTTCCAGGTGTTCGTTACCACATCATCCGTGGTACACTGGACTGCGCCGGAGTAGCGAACCGTAACCAGAGCCGTTCTCTGTACGGAGCTAAAAAACCAAAAGAAGCTAAGAAATAATCAATTGTGAAAGGAGGAAATTCGAATGCCTAGAAAAGGACATGTAGCAAAACGTGATGTATTAGTAGATCCAATTTACAACTCCAAGCTGGTTACTCGTTTAATCAACAAGATCATGATTGATGGTAAAAGAGGGGTTGCACAGAAGATTCTGTACAATGCGTTCGATATTATTGAAGTAAAAACAAATGAAAAACCAATGGAAGTTTTCGAGAAAGCTCTGGAAAACGTAATGCCATTACTGGAACTTAAGGTTCGCCGTGTTGGTGGTTCTAACTACCAGGTCCCGGTGGAAGTATCCGCTGAAAGACGTTTGACACTTGGTCTGCGTTGGATCGTAAACTATGCTCGTTTAAGAAACGAGAAAACGATGGAGCAGAGACTTGCTGCTGAAATCATGGATGCAGCAAACGGAAGTGGTGCATCTGTCAAGAAACGTGAGGACACTCACAAGATGGCAGAAGCAAACAAAGCATTTGCTCATTACCGCTGGTAAGAAAGGAGATCCATTATGCCACGTCAGTATTCATTAGAAAACACACGTAACATTGGTATCATGGCTCATATCGATGCTGGTAAAACAACAACTACAGAACGTATTCTGTATTATACAGGTGTTAACCACAAAATCGGAGAAACTCACGATGGAGCTTCTACGATGGACTGGATGGCACAGGAGCAGGAACGTGGTATCACCATCACCTCTGCAGCAACTACTGCAGCATGGAAGGGTACCCGTATCAACATTATCGATACTCCAGGCCACGTTGACTTCACGGTTGAGGTTGAACGTTCCCTGCGTGTACTTGATGGTGCCGTAACGGTACTGGATGCAAAAGCCGGTGTAGAGCCTCAGACAGAAACTGTTTGGCGTCAGGCTACTACATATGGTGTTCCTCGTATCGTATTCTGTAACAAAATGGATGCAACAGGAGCTGACTTCCTGATGTCCTGTAAAACGATCGTAGATCGTCTGGGTGCTAAATCCTGCCCGATTCAGCTGCCAATCGGTGCGGAATCCACTTTCACTGGTATCGTAGATATCATTGAAAGAAAATCTGAAATCTATACCAATGACTTAGGTACAGATATTCAGGAGGGTGACGTTCCGGAAGATCTGAAGGATCTGTGCGAGGAATATCGTTCCAAGCTGATTGATTACCTTGCTGATTATGATGAAGACTTCATGATGCAAGTACTGGAAGGCGAAGAGCCAAGCATCGAAGACATCAAGCGCGTTCTGCGTATTGCAGTTTGTGCTGGTGATTTCTTCCCGGTATTATGCGGTTCCGCATATAAGAACAAGGGTGTTCAGATGGTTCTGGATGCTGTTGTTGAATATCTGCCTTCTCCACTGGATGTTCCTGCAATCAAGGGAACGCTGGAGGACGGAAGCGAATCCGAGCGTCATTCCAGCGATGAAGAACCATTTGCTGCATTGGCATTCAAAATCGCAACAGACCCATTTGTTGGAAAGCTTTCCTTCTTCCGTGTGTACTCCGGTACAGCCAAAGCAGGAAGCTACGTTCTGAACTCCACTAAGGGAAAAAGAGAGCGTTTCGGACGTATCGTTCAGATGCATGCCAACGCTCGTAAGGAAATCGATCAGGTATATGCAGGAGATATCGCTGCTGCCGTAGGTCTGAAGGTTACAACAACCGGAGACAGCTTATGTGCAGAGGATTCTCCAATCATTCTGGAATCCATGGAATTCCCGGAACCAGTTATCGAACTGTCTCTGGAACCGAAGACCAAGGCTGACCAGGATAAGATGGGTCTTGCTCTTGCAAAGCTTGCAGAAGAGGATCCTACCTTCAAAACCTATACAGACCAGGAAACAGGTCAGACAATCATCGCCGGTGTTGGTGAGCTTCACCTGGACATCATCGTTGACCGTCTGCGCCGTGAATTCAAGGTAGAAGCAAATGTTGGACAGCCAATGGTTGCTTACCGTGAAACCATCCGCGGTACTGCTGATTGTGAAGGTAAATATATCAAACAGTCCGGTGGACGTGGACAGTATGGTCATGTATGGATCAAATTCGAGCCTCAGGAAGAGGGAAAAGGATTTGAATTCGTGGACGCTACTGTCGGAGGAAGCGTACCTCGTGAATACATCAAGCCTACAGAAGAAGGTTTAAGAGATGCACTGGCAAACGGTATTGTGGCCGGATATCAGGTAATCGATATCAAAGCAACGCTGTTTGACGGTTCTTACCACGATGTCGATTCCAGTGAGATGGCGTACAAAATCGCGGCTAGTATGGCTTTAAAGGCTGCTGCCAAGAAATGTAACCCGGTTATTCTGGAGCCAATCATGATGGTTGAGGTAACTGCACCAAATGAATATCTTGGATCCGTTATGGGTGACGTAAGCTCCCGTCGTGGTGCAATCGTTGACCAGGAAGAGAGAGGAAACGCGATTATCGTTAAGGCTCACATTCCGCTGTCAGAGATGTTCGGTTACGTTACAGACCTGCGTTCCTTCACTCAGGGACGTGGAAATTACTCTATGAAATTCGACCATTATGCCGAAGTACCGAAGAGTATTGCAGAAAAAATCATTAAAAACAATAGTTCTGAAAATTAACTGTTGCTTTTATAAAAACTTTGAATTAGAATATACTTGGAAACTAATAAATTAGGAGGAAAATTAAAATGGCAAAAGAAAAATTTGACCGTTCCAAAACACATGTTAACATTGGAACTATCGGACACGTTGACCACGGTAAAACTACGTTAACTGCTGCTATTACAAACGTTCTTGCAAAAGACGGTATGGCACAGGCACAGGCTTATGACCAGATCGATGGTGCACCTGAAGAAAAAGAACGTGGAATCACAATCAACACTGCACACGTTGAATATCAGACTGACAAGCGTCACTATGCACACGTTGACTGCCCAGGTCACGCTGACTACGTTAAGAACATGATTACTGGTGCTGCACAGATGGATGGTGCTATCCTGGTTGTTGCTGCATCTGATGGTCCTATGCCTCAGACTCGTGAGCACATCCTGCTTGCTCGTCAGGTAGGTGTTCCTTACATCGTTGTATTCCTGAACAAATGTGACATGGTTGATGACGAAGAACTGATCGACCTTGTTGAAATGGAAGTACGTGAGCTGTTAAGCGAGTACGGATTCGACGGAGACAATGCTCCAGTTATCCGTGGTTCTGCTCTGAAGGCTCTGGAAGGCGATGACAAATACGTTGGCGCTATCAAAGAGCTGATGGATGCTGTTGATGAATTCATTCCAGATCCAACTCGTGAAACTGACAAACCATTCCTGATGTCTGTAGAAGACGTTATGACAATCACAGGACGTGGAACAGTTGCTACCGGACGTGTTGAGCGTGGTGTAGTGAAACTGGGAGAAGAAGTTGAAATCGTTGGTATCAAGGATACTCAGAAAACTGTTGTTACTGGACTGGAAATGTTCCGTAAGCAGCTGGACTTCGCAGAATCCGGAGATAACATCGGTGCTCTGCTGCGTGGTATCAACCGTGACCAGATCCAGCGTGGACAGGTTCTTGCTAAACCAGGATCCGTACACCCACACACAAAATTCAAGGCTCAGGTTTATGTATTAACAAAAGAAGAGGGTGGACGTCACACTCCATTCGTATCTAACTACCGTCCTCAGTTCTACTTCCGTACAACTGACGTAACTGGTGTTATTACATTACCAGAAGGAACTGAAATGGTTATGCCTGGTGATAACGTTGAAATGAACGTTGAGCTGATTGCTCCAATCGCTATCGAAAACAATACAAAGTTCTCTATCCGTGAGGGTGGACGTACTGTAGGTTCCGGTAACGTTACAGAAATCATCGAGTAATTTATAAAAAACACGGAAAAGAGCACGAATGTGCTCTTTTTTCTGTATGTTGTACTTTTTTGTAGTATAATACAGGTAATGACAGAAGGGAGTGGGCGGTATGAACAGAAAAATGCTGGCACCCATCGTAATTGGAGCCATCATCGCATGCTATATGATGATTTGGATCAGCTCTCTGTTTTTTCTGGATGCACCAAAGATTATCATAATCCTGTTTGGTGTTCCTATGCTGGCACTGCTTTTTCTGTGGATACATGTTGTCAAGGAACGACTTGACGAGATAAGGAGTGGAGAAGAAGATGATCTTAGTAAATACTGATTACATTACCGGAAAAACACTGAATATGCTGGGGCTTGTAAAGGGAAGTACAATTCAGACAAAGAATATCGGTAAGGATATTTCGCAGGGCTTTAAGACACTGGTTGGTGGTGAGCTGAAGGCATACAATGAAATGATGAATGAGGCACGTGCACTGGCAACGAAGCGTATGGTGGAGGAAGCAGAGGCCCTTGGTGCCGATGCTATTGTGAATATTCGCTATGCGTCCAGTGCAATCATGGGGGGAGCCGCAGAGGTCATTGCCTATGGTACAGCGGTAACCTTTCTGTAAAAGCAGCTTGTCTGCTTTTTTCTTTTCTTTTTTACACGATGCGTGTATAATGATACTGTCATGACAGGGGTGCCGTAAGGCTGAGACAGTCCCTTATGACCTGATCTAGTTAATGCTAGCGTAGGGAGTCATATCTATCTTGAGTATTAGATTGGTTCACTTACGCCTCACAGAGGTGTTTTTTTAATGGAAAGGAGAAACATAGGATGAAGCGTTTTAAAAGATTCGGCATGCCGCTTCTCACACTGCTTCTGGTGCTGGCGGTATGGGAAGGCTGTGTTCATGTATTTGATATCGATTTGTATATCCTGCCGGCGCCCTCAAAAATTATACAGGCGCTGTTTGTAAATCGTGATGTACTATGGATGCATTCGCTGGTTACGCTGCAGGAGGCTGTCATCGGCTTATTGATTGCCACACTGCTCGCGATCGTTATCGCTATCGGCATGGATCTTTCCCAGCTGTTTAAGCACAGCATATTTCCCCATCTGGTTGTCACACAGACCGTACCGGTCATGGTGCTGGGACCGCTGTTTTCCATATGGCTGGGCTTTGGTATGGCGCCGAAGATTCTAATGGTCATCTTCATGTGCTTTTTTCCGGTGGCAATCGCCTTCTGTGATGCGCTGGGGAAAGTAGATGAGCATCAGATCAGTTTGCTGAAAAGCTTCGGAGCGAAGAAATGGCAGATATATGCATATGTGAAAATACCGGCAGCCTCCACTGCATTGTTTTCCGGCTTGAAGGTAGCTGCGACCTACTGTATCGGCGGAGCTATCGTTGGAGAGTGGCTGAGCGCTTCCGCAGGCCTTGGGTATTACATGATTCGAGTGAAAAACGGCTATATGCTGGATAAGGTGTTTGCCTGTGTAGTCGTTGTGATTGTCCTGAGTCTTCTGCTGCACGGGGCGGTGGTGTTGCTGGAGGCGGTACTGTTTCCATATGCAAGAAAGAAAAGAGGGAAAACGACATGAAGAAATTAGGCTGTATGCTGATGGCCATGCTGATGGCTGTTGCGGTGAGCGGATGCTCTGATAATAAGGAAGCATCAAAAGATAAGGAAACGACTAAGAAGGTTACGCTGATTCTGGATTATCTTCCGAATACCAACCATACCGGCTTTTATGTGGCGAAGGATAAGGGGTATTTTAAGGAAGAAGGCTTGGATGTGGATATCATAGAGCCGGGAGATGATGCGACAAGCGCTACGCTGGTTGCGGCAAACAAGGGGGAATTTGGTGTCAGCTATCAGGAGGATGTCACCTATGCGCGAACAGCAGAGGTGCCGCTGCCCATTCGGGCGATTGCAGCCATCATCCAGCATAATACAAGCGGCTTTGTATCCCTGAAAAAGGAAAACATCAAGTCTCCCAAGGATTTTGAGGGTAAGGTCTATGCCGGATGGCAGGCACCGAGCGAGGAGGCAGTCATCAAAGCGGTGATGAAGGCCGCAAAGGCGGATTTCTCCAAGCTGACGATGGTTGGCGCTGATGGAAGCGGCTTTGCAGCATTAGGTAAAAACGTTGATATCCAGTGGGAATTTGAAGGCTGGGCGGTAACCAAGGGAAGAATGGAGGGCTATGACCTGAATTACATACCATTACGCGATCTGGATGAGCGCCTGGATTATTATACGCCTGTCATTATCAGCAGTGAACGGATGATAAAGGAAGACCCAAAAACGGTTCAGAAATTTATGAATGCTGTAAAGAAGGGGTATACGTATGCAATCGAGCATCCGGAGGAGTCAGCTGAAATATTAAGCAACTATGCGCCGGATTATGATTTGAAGTTTCTCAAGGAAAGTCAGAAGTATCTGAGCAGCGAATATGCGAAGGATGCAAAGAGCTGGGGTGTTATGAAGGATTCCGTCTGGGATAACTATACAGCCTTCATGTATGAAAACAAGCTGATTACGGAAAGCATCAAGGCCAGCGAACAATATACGAATGAATTTGTGAAATAATGCAGATGCACAGGAGGTCATCATGAAATTACGAGTTGAGGATATGGCGATTTCTTTTGATAACAGGAGGATACTGGAGCATGTCGGCTTTCATGTGGAAGAAGGGGAATTTACAGCGCTGATTGGTCCAAGTGGCTGTGGAAAATCCACGCTTCTGAATATTCTGGCAGGTCTTTTGCACTGTGAAGAAGGAATCTTTTATGTAGATGATGTGCAGGTGACAGGGGTATCCTCCCACTTTGCCTATATGCCGCAGGATGATCTTCTTCTGCCTTGGAAGAATATTTTGGACAATGTGTGTCTGTATGGGAAGCTTCACGGGCATATAAACGAGGCCAGAGAAAAAGCATTGCAGGAATTTGAGACCTTTGGTTTAAAGGGGTATGAGCGCGCATACCCGTTTGAACTGTCCGGCGGTATGCGCCAGCGGGCTGCATTTTTGCGGACAGCACTTTGCAGTGCGGATATCCTATTGCTGGATGAACCCTTTGGTGCTCTGGATGTCATCACCCGCAATGATATGCAGGACTGGCTGCTGAAGCTGAGAAGCGAGCTGAACAGAACCATGCTGCTGGTAACCCATGATATTGAGGAGGCTCTGTATCTGGCGGACCGCATTCTTATACTGCAGGGCTCGCCGGCTTCCATTTGCCGGGAAATTTCTTTAAAGGACTGTAAAAAAAGTCGGGAGTGGCTGTATGAGCAGGGGCAGCTGAAGAAGGAAATTTATCAGCTTCTAAAGGAGGGCGCTCATGATCATTGATGCGCATATGCATATGGATACTGCATTGACACCTAAAATTTTGAGACAGCAGGGCATCACCTGCATTGCCAATGCAGCAACGCCGAAGGAATACGAGGAGCTGAAGAAGCTTCAAAGTGATAATCCTGCGATATGGATCAGTGCCGGTATCCATCCATGGAAGGTGGAGCAGGTTAGCTGGGAAGAGATGCTGCCGTTTCTGAAGGAGACGAGGATCCTAGGAGAAATCGGTCTGGATAGTGTCTGGTGTAAGACGGATAAAGCCTTGCAATACGCTGTGTTTGAGCAGCAGCTCTCATTTGCACAGGAGCATAGACTGCCGGTTATTCTGCATCTGAAGGGGATGGAGAAAGAAGCGCTGGAGCTTTTGCGTCGTTATGAGAACCGCTATCTGGTGCATTGGTATTCCTGTGGAAGCTGGTTGCAGGAGTATATTGATATGGGCTGCTGGTTTACCATAGGTCCTTCGCTGCCGTTCGATGAAACGGTTCAGCAAGTGGCTGCCGCAGTTCCTTTAAAACGTCTGCTTGTGGAAACGGATGGGATTTCCGCCTGTACGTGGTGTGAACAGCGTGAGGTTTTGCCGGATGAGCATGGAGCGATATTGAAGCGCAGCATGGCTCAAATATCAGAAATGCGGAATATTCCGTATCATCAGCTCGAGCAGCAGATGCAGAAAAACTGTGAAGCCTTCCTGCAGAACACATTGCTTTACATGTAGAAACTTCTATTGATTTAGAAGTTTTTTTACATGTTTTTTACCAGGAAAACGATGAAAACGCTATCATAAACAGTATATTTCGAGGAGTGTGGAGGTTCTGAAAAATTTATGAAAAAAACTAAAAAAAGCCGTAATTAACGCTTGTAATCAATATTTGGATGTGTTAGAATATTATCACGACCGCAAGGACATGCGAGGTTGCCGACCCACTGAGAAACGTTGTCATGGACGGCGAGGTCGGGGAATTCGCATCGAGCGAGTCTATAGTCCATATAGGCGAAAGGAGATATATTCATGGCAAAAAATAGCGTAAGAATTCGCTTAAAAGCTTATGAGCACAGAATCTTGGATGCTTCCGCAGAAAAGATCGTGCAGGCAGCACAAGCTCACGGTGCTAAAAAAATTGTTGGACCAGTACCTCTTCCAACTGAAAAGCAGGTAGTAACAATCCTGCGTGCGGTACACAAATACAAAGATTCTCGCGAGCAGTTCGAGATCAGAACTCACAAACGTTTAATTGAGATTGTCGGACCTACAGCAGAAACAATCGACTCACTGAGTCGTCTGGAACTGCCTAGTGGTGTTGACATCGAAATTAAGCTGTAATGGAGGTGACATCATGAAAGGTATTCTAGGACGTAAACTTGGGATGACACAGGTCTTCACAGAAGATGGAACACTGATTCCTGTAACTGTAGTAGAGGCTTGTCCAAATGTTGTATTACAGAAGAAAACAGTGGAAAACGACGGATACGAAGCTGTACAGTTAGGTTTTGAGGATGTTAAAGAAGCACGCAGTACGAAGGGCGAAGCCGGACATGCTGCAAAAGCAAATACTGCTCCAAAAAGATTCGTTAAGGAAGTTCGCGATAGCGAATTTGCTGAGCTGGAGCTGGGTGCTGAGGTAAACGTAGGAATCTTCAGTGCCGGAGAAACAGTAGATGTAATCGGTACATCAAAGGGTAAGGGATTCAATGGTACGATCGTTCGTAACAATGCGAAAATCGGTCCTAAGAGCCATGGTTCCGGACACCACAGACACATCGGTTCACTGGCTACCAACGGTATTACCTCACGTCAGGGTAAAATTATCAAGGGAACCATCATGGCCGGTCAGGAAGGTGGTTACAGAACTACGAACCAGAACCTGACAGTGATTAAGGTTGATGTTGAAAACAATTACTTATTGATCAAAGGAAACGTGCCTGGACCAAAACGTGGAATGGTTATGGTACGCACTGCTAAATGTTCCAAGGGAAACACAGAACCTGTAACATTAGTAGATTACACGAAAGAGGAGGAATAAAAGATGCCTAAGATGGTCGTATTAAGCCAAACTGGTAAAGAGCTGAATGAAATCACTCTTGCAGATACAGTATTTGGCATCGAGCCAAATCAGCAATGTATCTTCGATGCTGTCATTATGCAGAGAGCATCCATGCGTCAGGGTACTCACGATACCAAAAACCGTACAGAAGTACGCGGTGGCGGACGTAAGCCTTGGCGTCAGAAGGGAACTGGACGTGCTCGTCAGGGTTCCATTCGTGCTACACAGTGGAGAGGCGGCGGAATCGTATTCGGTCCGACTCCTAGAAACTATGGCTACAAGCTAAACAAAAAAGTTCGTCGTCTGGCTCTGAAATCAGCTCTGTCTGAAAAGGTGCTGGAAAACGCAATGAGCGTTGTAGATAAATTTGAACTGGAAGCGCCAAAAACAAAAGCTTTCAATCAGATTATCGCTGATATCAACGCACCTAAGAAAACCTTATTCGTAGTATCTGAAGGTGAAGATTTTGAAAACGCATTCCTGAGCATGAGAAACATCCCTACTATGATGATGCTTACTGCTGATGGATTAAATGTTTACGATATCGTAAATGCTAACAAAATCGTCTTTACAGAAGCTGCTGTGAAAGATGTTGAGGAGGCACTTGCATAATGGAAAACTACAAGGATATCATCATCCGTCCAATCATCACTGAAAAAACGATGAGATACATGGACGCAGATAACAAAGTAACGTTTGAAGTTAAAAAGGGAACCAACAAAACACAGGTAAAACAGGCCGTGGAAGCAATCTTCGGTGTCGATGTTGAGAAAGTGAACATCGTAAATGTAAAACCTAAAACCAAGAGAATGGGAAAATATGTTGGTACTACAAAGAATGTCCGTAAAGCCTATGTGAAAATCAAGGAAGGTCAGGACATCAACTTATTCGGCGAAGAGGCTGAATAAGTTCAGGAAGAAGCACGCTATTTCCTGACTAAATATTGCGTAAGGAGGAAATTGACACTATGCCAATTAAGAAGTATAAGCCGACCACTCCAGGTCGTCGTGGTATGACAAGTCTGTCTTATGAAGAAATCACTACAGACAAGCCTGAAAAAAGTCTGCTGGAGCCGTTAAAAAGCAAAGGTGGACGTAACAACAACGGACGTATCACAACCCGTCATCAGGGTGGTGGACACAAGAGAGCTTACCGTGTTATCGATTTTAAGAGAAACAAAGACGGTGTTCCTGCTCGTGTGGCTACGATTGAATACGATCCAAACCGTTCCGCTAACATCGCTCTGCTGAACTATGCAGATGGTGAAAAGCGTTACATCATTGCTCCTAAGGGATTAACTGTTGGAATGACAGTCGTTTCCGGTGAAGGTGCCGACATCAAGGTTGGTAACGCAATGGAGCTGAAAGATATCCCAGAAGGTACTTTCATTCACAATATTGAATTAAAGCCAGGTAAGGGTGGCCAGATGGCTCGTTCCGCTGGAACATCTGCTCAGATCCTTGGTATTGAAGAAAAATACACAACGGTTCGTTTGGCTTCTGGTGAAGTTCGTAGAATTCTGTCTAATTGCCGTGCTACAATCGGTCAGGTTGGTAACGAAGACCACAGTCTGGTAAACTACGGTAAAGCCGGACGTATGAGATGGAAGGGTGTTCGCCCGACTGTTCGTGGTTCCGTTATGAACCCTAATGATCACCCTCATGGTGGTGGTGAAGGACGTACTCCAGTAGGACGTAAATCTCCAATGACACCTTGGGGCAAAAAAGCTATGGGTGTGAAAACACGTAAAGCGAAAAAAGCGTCAACGAAACTGATCGTTCGTCGTCGTAATGGCAAATAGGCAAAGGAGGAAATGAAAAATGAGTCGTAGTCTTAAAAAAGGCCCGTTCTGTGATGACCACTTAATGAAAAAAGTGGATGAGCTGAACAAAGCCGGTAAAAAACAAGTTATTAAAACCTGGTCACGTCGTTCAACTATATTCCCTCAGTTTGTGGAACATACATTTGCCGTTTACAACGGTAAGGAACACCTGCCTGTTTACGTTACAGAAGACATGGTAGGACACAAGCTTGGTGAATTCGTGCCAACCCGTAAATACGGTGGTCACGGCGATAATGACAAGAAAGCTAAAAGATAAGGAGGAAACGTTATAATGGAAGTAAAAGCAACAGCGAAAACATTACGTATCCCACCTAGAAAAGCTCGTATTGTTATCGATTTAATTCGTGGGAAAGACGCTGCTGAAGCAGCTGCAATCTTAAAGTTCACACCGAACGTTGCAGCAGAAGCAGTTGGTAAGGTATTGAAATCTGCAGTATCCAATGCAGTGAATAACCATGATATGGATGAAGAAAAGCTGTACGTAAAGGCATGCTATGCAAACGAGGGTGTAACTCTGAAACGTTTCATGCCACGTGCAAAAGGATCTGCTAGTGCGATCCACAAACGCACCAGCCACATTACTGTTGTGGTTGACGAGCGTGATTAAGGAGGTAGCTCATGGGACAGAAAGTTAGTCCGATCGGATTACGTGTCGGTGTCATCCGTGACTGGGAGTCCAGATGGTACGCTGACAAGGATTATGCCGATTTATTATTAGAAGATGTAAAGATTCGTGAATTCCTGTTCGCTGAGTGCAAGAATGCATCAGTGTCCAGAGTTGAAATCGAACGTTCTAAAAACCGTGTGGAAATCATGATCCGTACCGCTCGTCCAGGTGTGATCATCGGGACAAACGGTGAAAACGTTGAAATGCTGAAGAAAAAAGTTGAGAAGCTGACTGGTGGAAAGAACATCTACCTGAAGGTTCTGGAAATTGCAAACCCTGATTTGGACGCAAAACTGGTTGCCCGCAGCATCGCGGATCAGCTGGAACAGCGTGCTTCCTTCCGTACTGCACAGAAGAAAGCAATCCAGAGAACAATGCGTGCCGGTGCAAAAGGTATCAAGACTGCTGTATCCGGTCGTTTGGGCGGAGCTGATATGGCTCGTACCGAAGGCTACAGCGAAGGTGTTGTACCTCTGCACACACTGCGTGCAGATATCGATTACGCTTGGGAAGAAGCATCTACGACTTACGGTCGTTTAGGTGTAAAGGTTTGGATTTGCCGTGGTGAAGTTCTGCCAGGACAGATGGTTCAGGAACCGGAAGCTCCGAAGAACAACATGAACGACAGACGCCGCAATCGCCGTGGTAATCGTGGTGGAAACAGAAACAACAGCCAGAGAAACAATAACAACAGAAACTCTGCTGGTGGAAATGCTCCTAGAAAAGCGGAAGGAGGAAAATAATTTATGTTAATGCCTAAGAGAACTAAATATAGAAGACCTCACCGTTTAAGCTACGAGGGACGTGCAAAAGCCGGTCGTGAAGTATCTTTTGGTGAATATGGTCTAATGGCTGACACTGGTGCTTACGTCAGCAACCGTCAGATCGAGGCCGCTCGTATTGCCATGACTCGTTACATGAAGCGTGGTGGTAAGGTTTGGATCCGTATCTTCCCTCACATGGCAAGAACGAAAAAACCTCTTGAAGTACGTATGGGTTCTGGTAAGGGTGCTCCTGAAGGATGGGTAGCAGTTGTAAAACCGGGCCGTGTTATGTTTGAAATCGCTGGTGTACCTGAAGAAGTAGCACGTGAGGCATTCCGTCTTGCTGCTCACAAGCTGCCGGTGAAGACAAAATTTGTTGTTAGAAAAGGAGAGAAGTAATTATGACAGCGAAAGAGATCAGAGAAAAAAGCAACACTGAATTATTACAAGAGATCGAAACGCTTAAAGATGAACTTTTTAATCTTCGTTTCCAACAAGCTACAGGTCAGTTGACAAACACTGCACGTTTAAAGACAGTGAAAAAGACAATTGCCCGTATCAAAACTGTGATGACTGAGCGCGAGCTTGGTAGTCAGGATTAAGGAGGATCACTAAGTTATGGAAAGATCTAACCGTAAAGTATATCGCGGGACTGTAGTTTCCGACAAGATGGATAAGACAATTACCGTTATTGTTGAAACAAAGAAAACACACCCGTTATACGGAAAACGTGTAAAATATTCTAAGAAATTCAAAGCGCATGACGAAAACAATGAAGCTAGAATGGGAGATAAGGTAGAAATCATGGAAACACGTCCATTATCTGCTACCAAGAGATTCCGTCTGGTGAAAATCGTCGAAAAAGCTGTACAGCTGTAATCAGGAGGTAGACATTCATGATCCAGAATGAAAGTAGATTACGCGTCGCTGACAACACGGGAGCCAAGGAAGTTCTGGTTATCCGTTGCTTAGGCGGAAGCGTTCGTAAGTTTTCAAACATCGGGGATATCGTTGTCTGTGCTGTAAAGCAGGCTGCTCCTGGTGGAACTGTAAAAAAGGGTGACGTAGTCAAGGGTGTAATCGTACGTACAAAACGTGGAGTACGCCGTGACAACGGAACATACATCAAATTTGATGACAATGCTGTTGTCCTGATTAAGGACGACAAAACACCGCGTGGAACTCGTATTTTCGGACCTGTTGCACGTGAGCTGCGTGACAAAGACTTCATGAAAATTGTGTCTTTGGCACCAGAAGTACTGTAAGGAGGTGTCTTTGTGAAAATCAAAAAAGGTGATAAGGTTCAGGTTATTACAGGTGCTTACAAGGGCACGATCGGTGAAGTAACCAAAGTCTTCCCAAAAGAAGACAAAGTGATTGTGGAAGGCGTTAACCTGGTGAAGAAACATCTGAAACCTACACAGGCGAATCCAGATGGAGGAATCATCGAGAAGGAAGCTCCAATCCATGTATCAAACGTTATGGCTTACGATTCCAAAGCGAAGAAGGCAAGCCGTGTCGGTTATGAAACAAAGACTGACAAAAAAGGTAACACAGAAAAGGTACGCGTCTACAAAAAAACCGGCGCTGAAGTTAAGTAGGGAGGCTAAAGGATGAATCGCCTAGAACAGAAATATAAAGAGGTCGTAACACCAAGCCTGATGAAGAAATTCAACTACAAATCAGTCATGGAAGTACCTCACGTAGATAAAATCGTTATCAATATGGGTATCGGTGAAGCTATTTCAAACCCAAAAGTGCTGGATGAAGCAGTTGCTGAGCTGGCACAGATCACTGGACAGGCTCCGGTAATCACAAAAGCTAAGAAGTCTATCGCAAACTTCAAACTTCGTGAAGGAATGCCGATCGGATGTAAGGTTACTCTGAGAAAAGAAAAAATGTATGATTTCATGGATAAGCTGATGAACATCTCTTTGCCACGTGTACGTGACTTCCGCGGTGTCAGTGCCACTTCCTTTGACGGTCGTGGAAACTACACGCTGGGTGTAAAGGAACAGCTGATCTTCCCGGAAATCGATTACGATAAGATCAACAAGGTTCGTGGTATGGATATCGTCATCGTTACGACAGCAAACACGAACGAAGAAGCAAAGGCACTGCTGGAAGAAATGGGCATGCCTTTCAAGAAATAGGAGGACTTAGACGTATATGGCAAAAAAAGCAATGGTTAACAAATCAAAACGTCCTCAGAAGTACAAAGTGCGCGAGTACACTAGATGTGAGCGTTGTGGACGTCCTCACTCAGTTTTACGTAAATACAAACTCTGCCGTATTTGCTTCCGTGAGCTGGCTTACAAAGGTCAGATCCCGGGTGTGAAAAAGGCAAGTTGGTAGTCAGATAGGAGGAATACAGTCATGATTATGACAGATCCGATTGCAGATATGCTTACTAGAGTTCGTAACGCGCTTCAGGCTCGTCACGAAACAGTGGAAATTCCTGCAAACAAAGAAAAAGTTGAAATCGCTAAGATTTTAAAGAATGAAGGATTCATCACAGACTACACAGTAGATGGTGATGTTAAGAAAACCATCACAGTTACTCTGAAATATGGTCCTAACAACGAAAAAGTAATCAATGGGCTGAAGAGAATCTCTAAACCAGGTTTACGTGTTTACGCAAAGGTGGATTCCATTCCTCGCGTAATGAACGGTCTGGGTATTGCGATCATCTCTACATCTCACGGTGTGATAACAGATAAAGAAGCAAAAGCTAAACATGTTGGCGGTGAAGTCATCGCTTACGTTTGGTAAGAGCTTAACGGAGGTAAGAAAATGTCACGTATCGGTAATAAAGCGATTACCATTCCTGCCGGCGTTGAAGTAACCATCGCTGCCGGGAATGAGGTGACTGTTAAAGGCTCCAAGGGAACTTTAACTCGTCAGTTTAACCCTGCTTTGGGAATCAAGGTAGAAGAAAATGTATTGACAGTAACTCGTCCTAACGACGAAAAGCATGTAAAACAGCTGCATGGTACAACGCGTGCACTGCTGGCTAACATGGTGGAAGGTGTGTCTGAAGGCTTTACAAAGGAGCTGGAACTGGTAGGTATCGGTTTCCGTGCTGCTGTAAGCGGAAGCAAACTGACCTTAAACGTTGGGTATTCCCACCCGGTTGAGTTCGCTGTAGAAGACGGTCTGAAGGTAGAATGCTCTTCTGCTACGGATATCAAAGTATCAGGAATTGACAAACAACGCGTTGGTGAATTCGCTGCAAACATTCGTGCTGTGAGAAAACCAGAACCTTACAAAGGAAAAGGTATTCGCTATAAAGGTGAATATGTTCGTCGTAAGGAAGGTAAAACAGCAGGTAAGAAATAGTGGGAAAGGAGAAATTGAACAATGCTTAAGAAAGTTTCTAGAAATGACGAGCGAGTACGCCGTCACGTGCGTGTTCGTACCAAAATCAGCGGTACTCCTGAATGTCCCCGCCTGAACGTTTTCCGTTCAAACAGCAACATTCACGCGCAGATCATTGATGATGTTAACGGTGTGACCCTGGCATCTGCAAGTAGTGTAGAATTAAAGTTAGAAAACGGTGGAAATGTTGAAGCCGCTAAAACTGTAGGAACAGAAATTGCAAAACGTGCAATTGAAAAGAACATCACAGGTGTTGTATTTGACCGTGGTGGATATGTTTACACAGGGCGTGTAAAGGCATTGGCCGAAGCAGCAAGAGTTGCTGGCTTGAAATTTTAGGAGGTTATGCGAATGGAACGTAGACCAAGAAGAAATCGCGATGCTGAAAAAGAATTTGAAGAACGCGTAGTTACCATTAACCGTGTAACAAAAGTAGTCAAGGGTGGACGTCGTTTCCGCTTTGCAGCTCTGGTTGTTATCGGTGACAAGAAGGGCCGCGTCGGCTTTGGTACAGGTAAAGCCAACGAAGTACCTGATGCAATTAAGAAAGCAATCGAAGATGCTAAGAAGAATGTCTTCACAGTACCTGTTGTAGGAACTACAATTCCTCATGCAATCACTGGAAGATACGGAGCTGGAGAAGTATTCCTGCGTCCTGCTTCTGAAGGTACCGGAGTTATCGCCGGTGGTCCTGTTCGTGCAGTCCTGGAGCTGGCTGGTATCAACGATATCCTTTCCAAGTGTCTGGGAAGCCGTACACCAATCAACATGGTTCGTGCTACGATCTCTGCCCTGAAAGATCTGAAAACGATCGAGGAAGTTGCTCGTCTCCGTGGTAAAAAACCAGAAGAAATTCGCGGTTAATAGGAGGATTAGAACATGAAATTACATGAAATGAAATATACTGAAGGAGCTAGACAGAAAAGCTACCGTGTTGGTCGCGGTCATGGCTCTGGAAATGGTAAAACAGCAGGAAAGGGTCACAAAGGACAGAAAGCAAGATCTGGCGGAGGCGTTCGTTTAGGTTTTGAAGGTGGTCAGACACCACTTGCTAGACGTTTACCAAAACGTGGATTTACAAACTTCAATCGCAAGGAATATGCTATCGTAAACGTTGCATCCCTGAACGGGTTTGAGGACGGTACGGAAGTAACTCCGGAACTGCTGATTGAATGTGGATTAGTAAAGAAAGAACTGGATGGTATTAAAATCCTGGGCGAAGGTGAATTGGAGAAGAAGCTGAGCGTTAAAGCAAACAAATTCTCTAAATCAGCAATCGCTACCATTGAGCAGGCAGGCGGAAAAGCAGAGGTTATCTAATCATGTTTAGGACCTTTGCAGACATGTTCAAGAATAAAGATATTCGTAACAGAATATTCTTTACTCTTGCCATGTTGTTCGTCTTTCGCTTTGGTTCAGCAATCACTGTACCGGGCGTAGATGTAACCGAATTGATAAAAGGTATACAGGACAGCTCACTGTTTGCGATGATCAATATGCTAGGCGGTGGTGGTCTGGAGCAGCTTTCCATTTTTGCAATGGGTGTTGGTCCATACATTACTGCCTCCATTATTATTCAGCTGTTATCCATGGATGTGGTTCCGGCACTTACCGAACTGGCAAAGGGCGGAGCAACCGGAAAGAAGCAGATCGACCGCTACACACGCTATCTGGCAGTCGTATTGAGCTTTTTCCAGGCATCTACACTGGTTTACAGTTTCTCTACACAGTACGATTCACTGCTGGTAAATGGAAGCGGATGGGCTTCTATTTTGTACGTTGCGACCCTGCTGACCGCAGGCAGCATGTTCATTCTGTGGATTGGAGATCGTATCAGCATGAAGGGAATCGGAAACGGTGTTTCCATGATCATTGCTGCCGGTATCATCGCCAGACTGCCGTATCAGTTTACAACGGCATGGCAGACGCTGGTTGATCCAAGCAACAGCAGTGCAACCTTCAATGGTATTCTGACCTACGGACTCTATATTGTATGCTATCTGCTGATTATCGTATTCGTTGTCTTCATGCAGACTGCAGAGCGTAAGATTCCGATTCAGTATACATCCAGTACCGTAACGACTCGTAAGAAGGATATGACTTACCTGCCGCTGAAAATCAATTCTGCCAGCGTAATTCCTGTTATCTTCGCATCCGCCATCATGGTGGCGCCGCTGCAGATCTGCAAAATGGTCTGGCCTGCAGCAGGCTGGGTCAAAACACTGGAAACCTATATGGGAATGCAGACTCCGGTCAGCCTTGTAATCTATGTAATTCTGATTCTGCTATTCACCTTCTTCTATACGAAGCTGCAGGTGGATCCGGAAAAGATTGCAGAAAACCTTGGAAAATCCGGTACGTATATCCCGGGAATCCGTCCGGGTACGGAAACAAAAGAATATGTTAATAAAGTATTGTGCAGAATCACGGTTCTGGGAGCAATCGGGCTTGCCTTTATCGCTGTTCTGCCGCATGCACTGCCTCTGATTCCAGGCATCAATCTTCCACAGTCAATGGGTATTGGTGGAACCGGAATCATCATCGTTGTCGGTGTGGCAATGGAAACGGTAAAACAGATCGAGGGACGCCTGACACAGAAATCCTACCGCGGATTCCTGCAGAGATAAAACGATAGAAGGTGAACCTATGAATATCCTGATTATGGGAGGACCTGGTGCCGGAAAAGGTACGATGTCTGCCAAAATCGTCGAGAAGTTTAACGTTAACCACATTTCTACGGGAGATATCTTCCGCAGTGAAATCGGAAAGGGAACAGCTCTTGGCATGGAGGCGAAAAGCTTCATGGATAAAGGACTGCTGGTTCCCGACGAAGTCGTTAACAATATGGTGAAGAGTTATCTGGAAAAGCTGGAAGACAAGAAAAACGGTTTCCTGCTGGATGGCTATCCGAGAACACTTGACCAGGCCAAAGCATTCGATGCACTGGCAGAAGGCAGCGAGCTTGCCATTGACAAAG
The DNA here is from genome assembly GCA_003481775.1 of Clostridiaceae bacterium OM02-2AC. GTDB lineage: Bacteria > Bacillota_I > Bacilli_A > Erysipelotrichales > Erysipelotrichaceae > Clostridium_AQ. Next base: position 64,944 of record QULU01000016.1, on the reverse strand, counting down.
TCATCGCACTTGAAATTGACTTTGAAAAGCTGGCAGACCGTGTAACCGGACGCCGCATTTGCAAAGAATGTGGAGAAATCTATCACATCAAATCCAAGCCGAGCAAAGTCGACAAGGTTTGCGACGTATGTGGTGGAGAATTATTCCAGCGTAAGGATGATACAGTGGAAAGCTTAACTGTGCGTCTGGAGGAGTACAGCTCGCAGACGGCTCCGGTGCTTGACTATTACGATAGCAAGGGAATCGTTACAAGAATTGATGCGAGTCAGCCGATTGACAGCGTATGGAATGATACATTGACAGCTCTGGAGAAATAGAATGGTGAAAGCCAAAACAAATCAGGAGTTGACAAAGATGAGAAAAGCGGGTATAATTGTTGCGCTTGCACATCGTGCAGCAAGTGCAGCAATGCAGCCCGGAATTACCACACAGGAATTGGATAGAATCATTGAAAATGTGATTCTGGAAAACGGTGCAACACCGTCATTCAAGGGTCTGTACGGCTTTCCGGCAGCAGCCTGTATTTCTATAAATTCTGTCGTAGTACATGGTATCCCAGGCGATACCGTTTTATGCGATGGAGACATTGTTTCAGTAGATATCGGTGCCTGTTATCAGGGGTACCATGGAGACTCTGCCTGGACCTATGGAATTGGCAAGCTCAGTGAGGAAGATCAACGACTGATGCGCGTCAGTGAAGAATCTTTGTATGAAGGTTTAAACATGGCCAGAGCGGGGAATCATTTAACTGATATTTCTCATGCAATCGGAGAATATGTGTTTACGCACGGGTATTCGATTCCAAGAGACTATGCAGGACATGGTATTGGAACTTCTGTCCATGAAGATCCGACAGTTCCAAATTTTGGCCCGGCAGGCCGCGGCATCCTTCTGCAGGAGGGCATGACGCTGGCAGTGGAGCCGATGGTTCACGCGGGCAAACCACAGACAAGAATGTTGAAGGATGGCTGGGGTGTCGTCACAAGAGACGGCAGTAAGGCAGCTCATTTTGAACACACGATTGTGATTACAAACGGTGGGTATGAAATACTCACAACACTGAATAAGGAGGAACGTCCAGATAATGGGTAAACAAGATGTTATTGAAATTGACGGAGTTGTTGTAGACACTCTGCCAAATGCAATGTTTAAGGTGAAACTGGCCAACGGACACGAAATTCTGGCTCACGTTTCTGGTAAAATCCGCATGCACTACATTCGCATTTTACCAGGGGACCGTGTTACCGTAGAGATTTCACCGTATGATTTAACACGTGGGCGTATAACATTCCGACACAAGTAAGTCGTGAATTAAGGAGGAAAACGCATGAAAGTAAGACCATCTGTCAAACCAATATGCGATAAGTGCCGCATTATCAAACGTAAAGGCCGCGTCATGGTTATTTGCGAAAATCCAAAACACAAACAGAGACAGGGAAACTAACGGAGGTGTAATGTAATGGCTCGTATTGCAGGTGTAGACTTACCACGCGATAAGCGCGTAGTAGTATCATTAACGTATATTTACGGTATCGGTCGCTCCACATCAGAAAAAATTCTGGCAAAAACTGGAATCAGCGAAGATATCCGTGTAAAAGACTTAACAGAAGATCAGGTAAATGCAATCCGTAACGAAATCGATGCAATCAAGGTTGAAGGTGACCTGCGTCGTGAGGTTCAGTTAAACATCAAACGTTTAATGGAAATCGGATGCTATCGCGGAATCCGTCACAGAAGAGGATTACCGGTACGCGGACAGCGTACAAAAACGAATGCTCGTACACGTAAAGGTCCAGTACGTACGGTAGCAAACAAAAAGAAATAGGACGATAGGAGGAAGTAAATAATGGCAAAGAACGTAAAAGCGAACTCACGTGGTAAACGTAAGGCACGCAAGAATATTGCTCGTGGAGTTGCACATGTCCACTCAACATTTAACAATACCATCGTTACTATTACTGATGAAAACGGAAATGCTGTAGCATGGTCTAGTGCTGGTGCTTTAGGATTCAAGGGATCTCGTAAATCCACTCCTTTCGCAGCACAGATGGCTGGAGAAGCTGCAGGAAAAGCAGCAATAGAGAATGGTATGAAGACGATTGCAGTTAGCGTAAAGGGGCCGGGACCAGGACGTGAAGCAGCTGTAAGAGCTCTGCAGGTAGCAGGACTGGAAATCACATTGATCAACGATGTGACACCGATCCCGCACAACGGTTGTCGTCCACCTAAACGACCACGTGGTTAATGATTAACTGTAATTGAGGAGGTAAACTATGCAAAAATTCGAACGTGCACATTTTGAAGTAAAAGAATATGATGAATCTCAACATTACGGGAAGTTTGTGTTTGAACCTTTGGAAAGAGGTTTTGGTACAACCATTGGAAATGCACTAAGACGTGTTTTGCTCTCCTCTTTACCGGGAGCTGCCGTATTTTCAATTAAAGTTGATGGTGTTTACCACGAGTTCACTTCAATTCCTGGAATTGTAGAGGACGTAACGGCAATCATTTTAAATATCAAAACCCTTGTGATGAGTATTCAGGATGATGAAATTTATACTCTGCGTATCTCAAAACAGGGTCCAGGCGCAGTAACCGGTGCTGATATTATTTGCCCGGAAGGTGTGGAGGTAATAAGCAAGGACTTACACATCTGTACACTGGAAGAGGGCGGAATGCTGGAAATGGAACTGCAGGCTCGTATTGGCCGCGGGTACGTAAGTGCTGACACGAACAAGCAGCTGTACCAGACACCAAATCAGCCTCTGGGAATCATTTACACAGATTCAATTTATACACCAATCGAGAAGGTATCCTATAATGTAGAGCCGACTCGTGTTGGACAGGATGCTCACTATGACAAGGTTGCACTGGAAATCTGGACAGACTCTTCACTGAGTCCGGCAGAGTCCGTTGCACTGGCAAGCAAAATTCTAATCGACCATCTGGAGCTGCTGACAAATGTTCATGAAGCAGTAAATGATATGGAATCCGTGATGAAGGAAGCACAGGGCGAGGTACAGAACAAGGGACTTGTCATGATGATTGAAGACCTTGACTTATCCGTACGTTCCTACAACTGTTTGAAGCGTGCAGGAATCCAGACCGTGGAGGAACTGACACAGAGAACAGAGGATGAAATGATGCGTGTAAGAAACCTTGGTAAGAAATCATTGAAAGAAGTTAAAGATAAGATCTATGATTTGGGACTGAGTTTCAAATCATACGAATAAATATTCGCAAGGGAGGTTAATGGACCAATGTGGAATCGTAAATTAGGACGTAAAGCTGACCACCGTAAAGCTTTATTACGTAACATGGCTACATCCGTGATCGCTTACGGTCAGATTGAAACTACTGAAATGAAAGCAAAGGAACTTCGTTCCGTTGTTGATGAACTGATCACACTGGCAAAACGTGGAGACCTGCACGCTCGTCGTCAGGCTGCAAGCTTTGTACGTGATGTTGTTGTCAATGAAGAGACAGGACAGACTGCTCTGCAGAAGCTGTTTGAAGAAATCGGACCTGCTTATGCAGACCGTAAGGGTGGATATACTCGTGTTGTTAAGACAAGAGTACGTCGCGGAGACGCAGCACCTATGGCTATCATTGAATTAGTTAAATAAATAACAGGAGAACTGCAACGCAAATCAATAACGCTGCAGTTTTTTTTATGCCTGCGATAATTTAGATATCCACAAAGATTGGCTGCTTCCCCTACTGGAATTGATTGCAAGCGTAGCTGTGCAAGCGGCAATGGGGTTCCTTCGGTTTCAGATTTGAGAAGGAATCATGCACGCAGAGAAAACAAATAATCTTAAACTAAGGTGGAGGGAAAGAGGAACGTGGAAACAAACCTAGCTTTATGGTATACTCTAGCAATTTCTTTTACATTGAATAGAAGGGCTACATGTATTCTTTTTACCTGCATTGTAGTATTATAGTGTAGTAAAGGGAGTGGTTAGCTTATGCGAATTAAGAAAACGGTTCTCATTGCCGGTATTGCAATGATACTCGCAGCTTCCGGCACTGTTGGATATATCTGGTCACAAAACCAAAAAAAGGAACAGGATTATGCAAAGATGGAGATAACGTTCCATAAGGATCGTCAGATTCTGGAATATGGGGAAAAGATAGACAGCAGCTCCTTCGTAAAGCATTCAGTTGGTGAAGTGAAAACCTATCCGAGCGTTCATACAAAGAAAACAGGTATCCAGACAATCACCTATGTATTGAGCTATGAAGGGCAGACGAAAAACATACCGTATACGATTGACGTACAGGATACAAAGAAACCGGAAATCAAACTGAAGGAGAACCATGTTACTCTGGAATATGGGCAAACGTACGATGTCGCAGATAATATAAAAAGCGTTCGTGATCCGATCGACGGACCCTTGAAGAAAGCAAAGAAAACAGCAGCCGGAAGCTATTGGATAGATGGCAGGCTGAATACGTTGAAGGCAGGGAGCTACACCATCACCATACATGCGCAGGATCGAAATGGAAACCGTGCAGACCAAAAGTTTACGGTAACGGTAAAAGAAAAAGTGGAGCAGAAGCCGAAGAAGGTAAATACTCCTTCTGATGAACCGTCATCACCATCACAGTCAGGGGGGGCCACAGCCGCATCGGTTGAGCCGTATTACGTCAATGGAGTGCTTCTAGTGAATAAAAAGCATGCACTGCCACAGAATTACGGAGGAATGGATTCCAACGCTTACGCAGCTCTGCAGCAGCTTCAGGCGGGAGCTGAGGCAGCAGGTTATTCCATGCCGCTGATTAGTGGCTATCGTTCCTATGCATATCAGGCTTCCTTGTATAACAGCTATGTCGCACAGGATGGACAGGCGCTTGCTGATACCTATTCAGCAAGACCGGGACATTCCGAGCATCAAAGCGGACTTGCCTTTGACATTGGCGCCTTGGATAACGGGTATGGCAATACGCCGGATGGAAGATGGCTGCATGCCCATTGTGCAGACTACGGCTTTATTATTCGCTATCCGGCAGGTAAGGAAAGCATGACAGGCTACCAGTATGAGCCATGGCATGTCCGCTACGTTGGTAAAGAAATTGCATCTCAGATCATGGCGCAGGGAATCACGCTGGAGGAATATCTGGGAGATATATAAGCATAGAAAACAGGTGGGCTCTATTGCCAGCATAGAGTTCGCTTTTTTTGCGTATATCCAATGGCTTCATAAAGCATCCGTACTTCTGGGAGGAACAGCATGCTATCCATATATAATCTTAAGAAACAGGGAAGATTCACCTGCTTTTTGCGAATGTCACTGTACGAATAAACAGAAACTGTTATAATATTGAGGAGCGAGGGATGTACATATGAAAAAACAACTAATGATACTTTTGACGGCAGGGCTTCTGCTTGCCGGCTGTAATTCCAATGAAGAAGAGGACGCCCTAAAACAGTATGGGGTAGAAGATACAAAGAGCTGTGACAATCTTGCGGCTGTGAAGCAGGCAGGTGACGAGCTTGTCAAGGACAAGGGAAGTGTCTACTGCGCCATCACAACGGATAAGAATCTCGACCAGGCGACTGCCTTTGTGAAAAAGGATTATGATGCAAAGCGGATCACTGCATTTTTAAAGCTTCCATACTATCACAAGGAGCTGACCAAGCGCTATATTGCATATGATGACGGGAAAAAGGATGTACAGGATATTGTGACCTATGTCAATATCGGTCTGGATCAGCCGTATTTCACCAATGTTGATATTATCCGGGATACTGATGATATCCTCCTGCTGATTAACAAATATCACCGGCTGCCTGATGATTATGAGCCGAAAAATCTAGTGAAAACACCAAATGCCTGTGTGATAGGAAAGGATTTCTCCTGTCAGAGTGAGCCTCAGTATTTGCGTAAGGAGGTTGCGGACGCATTTTCCGAGCTGGTGAAGGCAGGGGAAGCAGAGCAAATTCACATTAAGGCAATTGCGAGCTATCGCAGCTTTGCCTATCAGAAAAATCTGTACGATTATTATGCACAGAGTCAGGGAACGGAGTATGCGGACAAATACTATGCCCGTCCGGGACAGAGTGAGCATAACAGTGCCCTTGCCGTAGATGTGACGATCAATGATGAAAATTTCAATGAAATTGAAAAATCAGAGCATTATGACTGGCTGCTTCAGCATATGGCAGAGTATGGCTTTATCCTGCGATATCCGGAGGATAAAGTGGATGTGACCGGATATCAGTATGAATCCTGGCATCTGCGCTATGTTGGAAAGGATGTCGCAAAGGAAATCGTGAAGCAGGGGCTTACACTGGATGAATATATCGCCAGAAAGGATGTGCAGAAATGAAAAAACTTATGGTTGTAATGCTGAGCCTGCTGCTGTGTGCATGCAGTACATCAGAGAATAAGAAAAAAGAAACACCGGAAAAGGATCCGGAAAATGAACATACAACGGTATCCTTTGTCGGAGTCGGAGATAATCTGATTCATGAAATGATCTACAAGCAGGCAGATGCTGCTGCCGGTGAGATGAATGATGGAACATATGATTTTACGGAAATGTATACGCATGTAAAGAAGGATATTCAGGAAGCCGATCTTGCCTATATCGATCAGGAGTCCATTGTCGGAGGAGATGCGCTTGGCATCAGTGGCTATCCAACATTCAATACGCCTGCTGATATCGCAAAGAATGTTGCAGATACCGGATTTGATATCGTGAACACGGCAAACAACCACTGTCTGGATAAATATCAGGAGGGAATTGATTATTCCCATGAAATCTGGGGAAAGCAAAAGGGAATTATTACGGCGGGAACCTATACCTCCCAGAAGGATCGGGATACAATACGGACAATCAAACGTAAGGGAATCACATTTTCCTTCCTTGCCTATACCTATGGAACAAACGGAATCGAGCCGCCCAACCCCTATAGCGTTGCCTATTTCGATGAGGACCAGATCCGTGAGGATGTGAAAAAGGCAAAGAAGCTCAGTGATGTCGTGATCGTATCTGCGCATTGGGGAGATGAGAATGTTTCAGCCCCTACGGAGTTTCAAAAGAAATATGCGAAGCTGTTTGCAGACTTGGGGGTAGATGTCGTTGTCGGTGAGCATCCGCATGTAATACAGCCGGTCACATGGATGGAAGGAAAAGAGGGGAATAAGACGCTGGTGATCTATTCACTCGGAAATTTTTTAAATGGTATGCTGGATGTGAACAATGTACTGGGCGGTATGATCCGTTTCGATTTTGTCAGGGATGCAAAAAGCAAGGAGATTTCTATTCAAAATGTGAAATGGGAGCCGCTGATAACGCATTATACAGGGGATGCTGCGGATATCATGAATACGAGAAAGAATTTCACCGTTTATAAGCTGCGTGATTACAGCGAGGAGCTGGCTGAGAAGCATGGATTAAATGGGGTGGACGGACAACGGGTTCGCCTTGAGGATCTGTACGCACGTACGAAAAAGGTGATTACGGAAATACCTGTTATAGGAAAAGGGGATGCGAAATGACACTGATTGAAGAAATGGAGATTTATGCACAGGAGCATGATGTGCCGATTATGCAGAAGGAGGGGATAGATTTCATGTGTTCCTTTCTGCGGGAGCATAATCTGAAGCATGTTCTGGAAATCGGAAGTGCCATCGGTTATTCGGCAATCCGTATGGCAATGCTGGATACGGATATGCATATTACGACAATCGAGCGGGACAAAGAGCGCTATGATCAGGCAGTGGAATATGTACAGCGAAGCGGCCTGCAGGATCAGATTACACTGCTGTTTGGCGATGCACTGGAGACTGTCGTTGCGGGCAGCTACGATATGCTGTTCATCGATGCGGCAAAGGCACAGTATACTAAGTTTTTTGAGCGCTATGAGCCGTTGCTGAAAAAGGACGGATATGTAATAACGGATAATCTGAATTTTCATGGTCTAGTGGAGCATCCGGAAACGATTAAAAGCCGCAATCTGCGAAGTCTGGTACGTAAAATCGGAAATTTTGTCGAGTATCTGAAGCAGCGTGAGGATTATGATACACAATTTTATGATTTTGGAGACGGTGTGGGAATCAGCAGGAAAAAAGTGTGAGTATGTAGCAGAAGGAAACGGCATAGCCTGTGGAATCAGGAAGGAAACTATTCCTGAAATTAAGCTATTTCATGTATCATTTTGCATGTTTTGTGATACAATAGAAACAAGAAAGTGGTGATACTATGAAAAAGATAATACCTGCACTGGCGGTAATTGCCGGAGCTGCGGCACTGGTTGCCTACAAGCTGAAAAAGGATGAGGAAAAACAGATCGTTGATCTGGATCAGGGACTTCTTGCGGATGAGGAAGATCTGAATGAAATGGATTTGGACGATGAAATAGAAGAAGGTCCGATTAGTGATCCTGCTTCCTGTATGGAGTCTGTGAAAGAAGAGGCGGCAGCTGCTGCAGAGGATGTAAAGGATTTGGCAATGGATGCTGTAGAAGAAGGAAAAGAAGCAGCGGAGGATTTTGCGGATGCTGTCAAGGATAAAGCAGCAGAAGCAAAGGATATTGTAGTGGATGCTGCAGAGGAATTTGATACGGATTTTCCGTCTCTCCTGAAGAGTGAAACGGCAGCTCTGAAGGAGCAGGCAAAGAAATTGATGGATGACATGCTGCAGGAAGGTGACGTGCATGAAAACGAGCGTCCGGTTCAGCACAGCGTGGTATTCAAAACGGCCGAGGATATGGACAGCTTTAAAAATGAGGTTATCAATAAGGGCTTCGTCATCACAAGAGGGGATGAAGACCTGGAGCTGATCGTATTGCATATCACACCGATTGATGATGTCAAGCTGATGGGAAATATTCTGTATATTGCCGGAGAAGCGAAGCTGCATCATGGTGAATATCAGGGATGGAGCAGTAAGGTTATTTATTAAGTCATACAAATATAAAAGACGTCACGTACTGTGGCGTCTTTTTCTCACCCATGAATCGGCGTCTTTCATTCGATGGATGCCTTATGACACAGTAGAAATCCTTTTCTATATAGGAAAATTCCCGGCTATCGCACCGGGGCATTTTTCAATCCATAAACACTGTTTCATCTATGCGTTTTCCATGCTTATCATAAAAACGTAATTGCGAAATACTTGAATAAGGCGGAAGGAAGTCATAACTTTTGATAAGATAGGTATCCAGCTCTGATAATCCATCCAGCGATATAGTGAGCTTATCTTTATCATTCTTGGAAGCACGCAAATCAAATTCATAGCGCTCTGCTTTCACGATACTGTTATCTATAAAGACGACGATATGGATATTATCGGGCGTTCCAACCTTCATATAGCCGAAAGGTACAGTAGATTCTACGCCACCTTCATAGGAATAGGAGGATCCCTCCTTCTTGAATATCAACACATGATAGGTGTCCCTTTGTTTTAATAAATATAGTAAGCTTTGCTTATCTTCTATAACATTTAATTGCTCATGATTTTTATAAGTATTGTCCATATAATCCTTTGGATCAACCGTATCCTTATTGAAATTACATGCAGACAACATGATTGTGCAGGCGATTATAAATAGCAACCTTATTTTTGCTTTCATTTTCTTATCTCCCGTAATATATACATGACCTATCCAGCTTTCAGAACGAATGGTTTCTTGAAATTTACTGCTGTATGCATATAACATAAGCATTGAACATCATGATTTATAAGTCTTACACAGCTTTTCCCGCACATATGGGATGGTATATATCATGCATGGTGCAGTGCGGCAGCTTCCATCCATGCACTCGTATTGATATCGTCATAGAAGCGCATGTGATTTCATTCTGAGCTTGATAGGTATGGCTGTCCCCCTTCCATTACCTTTCTATGGATATATACAGTGCTTACATCCTTTGGGCTTTTCAATTTAATAGCGGTTGTGAACCTTCTCAAAAAAGCAAAGCATATCCTTAACCTTTAATACTCTTCCATCATCCAATACCGCTGTTCCGCTGAGGTAGCCGAAAACCTGATGCTGATCCGTTACAATGATGAGCGCACTTGTTTTCGCACAACGATCAAGAATCGGTTGAAAGGACATTTCAAAACGTGCGTCGCTGGATGTAATACGCCAAGGCTTGAGATAGCTGTCCGGCGGTATGTGAAAGGTGACATCCTCCAGCTTGTGGGCAACACCATCATACAGCAGTAAATTTTCGCTGGCCGCTGTCGTATCGCCAAAGCCGTAGCCGACATTGAAGCCAAACGGTTTTCCCTCTACAAGGCCGTTTCCATTCCCCCAGTACCAGGTGTTGTCATAGGTCCATACCCCACGCCCCCAATCCAGTGTTCCGAAGGCATTCTGTGGATCAAAGCGTATCGTGTTACCGTCAAAGCTGACACTTCCCTCAGCACGCATGCAGTTGATTTTCTGATTGTAGTAAAACGCGGTCTTTTTTTCTTTCCACGGTGTCGCAATTACCATACTGTCCATATCCGGCTGATGCAGCGTGATTTCACAATGAAATGGTTTTCCTTCATAGAAGCTCTGAAAATCACAGCGAAGGATGCGTTTGCCCTTCATGACCTGAAATTCCATATCGAGTCGCTTATCCCTGTATTTACAGGAGCCGCTTTCTGAGCTGGTCGGCAGCTTCAGCTTTCCCATTGGGAATGCGTTCAGAATGGTTTCGGTATGCTCCCAGCCTCTTTTAAAATCAAGAAGGGAAACGGATTGCAGTCCAATGTAGCCGTCATCGGAAATCGTGAAGGCGACACCGTAATGATCGTTGAGTATCAGATAATAATCCCATTCCTTGATTCTCCAGCGCTTTGCTTTGATATCCTCTCTGCGATATTCCTGCAGCAAGGAACGGGACCAGCCTGCCTCTTTCAGCCTGCCATGCTCATCCAGCAGAGGATGACGCTGTGTAACCTCATGATTGCGCATACAATCGCCTCCTGTTCTTCTATCTTCATTATAGTAAGTGTCCTGCAGGATGACAATATCATGTCGCAAATCCCTGATTTTCATTGACAAATGATTTTCGTACAGGTATTCTGAACTTACAGCTACCAAGGACGACTGCATGATTGATGTGGTGCTTCTGTGGCAACAAGTGTTTAAACCACGCATACAGCGTCTGCATAAGAGAAGAACTACCGGGAGGATACCTATGAAACTGCATATACAGAATGTGAAGAAGACCTATGATGAGAAGGAAGTGCTGAAAAATAGCAGTGCTGTTTTTGAACAGGGAAAGATTTATGGACTGCTGGGGAGAAACGGAAGCGGCAAAACGACGCTGTTTAACTGTATTTCCCATGAGATCCCCTGTGAGGGGGATGTTCTGATTGAGGAGCACGGGGAATTGCGAAAGGTAGAGGACAGAGATATTGGGTATGCTTACTCCAGCCCGATTCTGCCTGAATTTATGACTGGTTTTGAATATATACGCTTTTATATGGATATTCATGCAAAGGAAATTGATCCTGCGAAGACTATAGATTCCTATTTTGATCTGATGCGCATCGTTCCAAAGGACCGGCATCGTCTGATTAAGGGATACAGCCACGGTATGAAGAACAAGCTGCAGATGCTGGGCTTTCTGATTTCACGGCCGAAGGTCATTTTACTGGATGAACCGCTGACTTCCTTTGATGTTGTTGTGGCAAATGAAATGAAGCATCTGCTGCTGGAAATGAAGGCGGAACACATTCTCATATTCTCTACCCATATTCTGCAGCTGGCAAGTGATCTCTGTGATGAAATCGTGCTATTGCATAACGGGATACTGGAACAGCTCGATCATGCTTTGCTGCAACAGAATGATTTTGAGGATCGCATCGTTTCGCTGCTGCAGGAGGAAGTAAAGCATGCTGGGTGATATTCTGCTGCTGTTTCGGATTCGGATGACCAGAAAGGTGAACGGATTTTTCTATTATGTGAAACGACTCCCCCTGATTGGCAGGCTATTGAAGGAATCCTGTTATGCTGCTGTAAATCTAAAGGGAGTGCTGAGTGTCTTCTCCTTCCTTGTGGATATCCTGATGAACCTGTTGAAAAATCTGCTGTATCTGTTTGTGGTGATTGCTGTACCGCTGATCAATCTGCAAAAGCATGCTGATGATGGGCAGATTACAAATGGGTTTCTGTTTGGCTTTGTGCTGTTAAGCCTTGTAGCAGGAAGTATAAGCAACAGCAAGCTTCTTACAGCGGATGATGAAACCTTTATTCTCAGCCGCCAGATGCATATGGAGGCCAGACGCTGTCTGTGCTCCCGCAGCTGGTACAGCTATAGCATGAATGCCATCGGACTCTTTCTGGCATGCCTGCTTTTGTCCTTTATGTTTTCGTTTCCCTTCTGGTATGCAGGTATGGCCGGCTTTGGCTATCTGGGCTCCCATCAGTGTATGGACATGCTGCAGATGCGGCACTTTCAAAGGAAAAACAGCTTTTATCTGCATGCGAATACATGGAAGCTTCTCATTCCACTTGGCTCCTTGCTCCTGCTGTATGCGCTATACTGGCTGAATGTGGATTTCAGCTTTGCTCCATGGCTGTTCTGCATCACTTCGTTTGTGTGTGCAGCAGCCATTATTCCCTATCGGCGTTTTGAAAACAGCTATCATGCTTACAGTGAGCTGCTGACATGCCTGCTTGTGGAGAATTATGAAATACTGAAGCTGGACAGCAGCCAGATGAAGCAGATGGAGGTAGCGGTGGATGAAAATAGCTATACCAGTGAGGAGCTGCAATATCGAACAAAGAATACGGGCTATGCCTTTTTAAATGAACTATTCTTCCGCCGTCATAAGCATCTGATTTATAAGCCGGTAAGGTTTCGTCTGGCTGTCATGACAGTGCTCTGGCTTGCAGGTACATGTTTGCTGATCGTGCTGAAGGATGAAATGAAACTCACGAAGGATATTCTGGAGCTGCTTCCGCCATTTGTATTCCTTTCCTATATTCTCAGCATCTCACAGCGTGTCTGTAAGGCGATGTTTATGAACTGTGATGTATCGCTGCTGCATTACAGCTATTATCGTAGCAGGGAGGCGGTGCTGGTGAATTTCCGACTTCGCTTAAAAAAGCTTTGCTTCTATAATCTCCTGCTGATCATGGTGCTTTGCCTGTATATGAATAGCACCGTTGTGCTTGTTGGATTGCCCTATACTCTCTCCACGCTTCTTCTGTTTGATTTTGCTTTGCTTTGTCTGGCTGTGTTTTTCAGTGTTCATTATCTGTTTGTCTACTATATCTTTCAGCCGTATAATGAGCAGTTTGATATGAAAAACCCGTTTATGTCCATCCTCAACGGTCTTGTGTATCTTTTTTGCTATTTCTGCATGCAGCTGGAGGGAAGTCTGTTGTTTGTCAGCGGTGTTTTGGCTTCTACACTTCTATATATCCCGATTGCGCTTCTTCTGGTATATCGTCTGGCGCCGAAAACCTTCCATTTGAAATGATGGTTAAGGCTATTGGCACTCCCTGCTTCCAATAGGAGCCACGGTATCCATTCCAATGACTTTGGATCCAGACAAAAATAATTTCTATCTGACTCCTGCAGCAGTCTGCGTTATCCATTACAAGGCTGTGGCTAGACGTTGCAGGATAACATAACTACGTTTTTCTCTAAACTGGCTGATGGATCTTGTGGTGAAAAAGGCTCACATAGCAAAGGCATACCTGATTCTGATTTCATACTTGGGGAAACAGAAATTCATATCCATTTCGACAATGCGTGCAAAAGCAGCTGTTGATCATACTGCCTGTATTTCTGAAAGGGTAAGCATTTGAGTATTACGTAAGCTTGGAAACGGTCTAACGTGGACAGGCGGTACCAATTTCAGGAGAACAGGGAATATCTATTGAAGCACAGACCAGGCATATAACGTATGTATATTTTTTTATGCTGCATGAATATGTATCCAACACATGTCCGCTATGGTTCTTTCTTTGTATTATCCAGAAAAATAGATTGCGGAATTTTTTCTTTTCGCTATAATTATAGGAAGTAGGGAGATGAGGGCATGCTGAAGAAAAATTTTAATTATTTTACTATGTTTGCGACCGGGCTGTTTTTCTGTGTGCTCGGTTTTTCCTTTATCTTCGATTCTCTTGCTGTCTGGAACTGGCTGTATACAACGCTTGTTATCGGTATATCCGTCGCCGGTGTTATTCGTATTTTCAATATGATTCTGAATTACCGCAAGCTGAAGCACAAGGGCGGACAGTTTCTGGATATCATCGTGTGGCTGATTGCGATTATCATATCACTGGCGATACCGGAAACCTTTTTCGCCATCTTTCCGCGTTTGATCGGCTGCTGGATTCTGCTGCATGCCATTATCAAAATCATTGTCTTCTATATCAAAATCAAGGATCGGCTGCCGATTCCGTTTATGAAGGTGATTTTTCTATGCGGCGATTTGATCATAGCCTTTTTTCTGATTGTAAATCCGGGCGCACATGAGGATGTAATCAGCTTTTTTCTGGGTGCCTATTTCCTTATTTACGGAGGAAACACCCTGCTTGATCTGATACGGGAAATTCTTCCGAGCGGCAGCGGGGATAAGCTGGATCAGAAAATTCAGCTCTCGGTACCTCCGGTATTATCTGCCGTTATCCCTCCGCATTTGATGAGTACCCTTTTGAACAAGGATAAAGAGGATGAAATCAAGGAACGCTTTGATGCCATAAAAGAGGATATTCCCGTTGATATGGAGGTACTGATACATTTAGCGCCAAGTGGACCCGCTATGTTTGGACATGCGGATGTCGTGTATCGCGGACTGGTCATATCCTATGGCTGCTATGATCCGCATAATCGACATTTGTTTGGAACACTGGGAGATGGTGTCGTCATTATCGCACCAAAGGATACCTATATCCGAAACTGTCTGGAGAATGAGAATAAGACACTGATCGGCTTTGGTGTATCTCTGAATGAGGAACAGAAAAAAAGGCTGAATGACCGCATTCTGGAGGTATTTGAGACCTTTTGCGATTTCGAGTGTGACGAGCAGCTGAAACAGAAAGGACTTCCCTGCAAGGGAGCGTGTGATGACTATCTGAGCCGTGTAACCAGAACATCACCGGATGCCAGATTTTATAAGATACGGGAAGGAAAGCTGAAAACCTTTTTTGTCGTTTCGAGCAACTGCGTATTTTTTCTGGGAAACCTGCTGAGCTCCATCGGCTTGAATCTGTTTGACCTCAGCGGTATTATATCTCCGGGAGCGTATTATGATTTTTTAAACAAGCAGTTTAAAAGTCACAAGGGATTTATTGTTTCCCGCAGACTATATCGGAAAAAGGATGTGGATCAGTTTGATTAAAGCATATCTGAAATCTATAAATAATCGCCAAATGGTACAGAATCGGAAGCACACATCAGGATTTATCAAAGCAGAGCGAAGTAGTTACACATCTGCGGCTGATAAGTCTTTTTTTTAGAAGAAAGCTTACGAATTTGCAAATAGGATAAACAATAGCTGTACGAAATTTCCTGCTGTGTGTGATCGTTTACGGGTATACATGTGCAGTCTTCCTTAATGAGAATGTAAAGGAAAGCTCTGAACCTTACAAAATGGTCACATTTCTATGAATATATTGACAAATCCAGCTATTTCTTATAGTGTATTAGTGTAATAGATACAGTAGTACAGTTATCGTTTTGTACAGGGAGGAGAATACTATGCTGGAGCTTAAACATATAGCAAAGACGTATAAAACAACAAAGGGAGTGAGGACTGAGGCTTTGAAGGATATCAATCTGCGCTTTCCACAGCGCGGGATGGTGTTCGTATTAGGAAAATCAGGGTCTGGGAAATCCACCCTGCTGAATATCATCGGCGGGCTGGATCAGGCAGATACAGGGGAAATCATCATCAACGGAAAAAGCTCTGCGGATTTCAAGCAATCGGATTATGATTCCTACCGCAATACGTATGTGGGATTTATCTTTCAGGAATTCAATCTGATGGAGGAATACACCATCGAGAAAAATATCGCCATGGCGCTGCAGCTGCAGCAGAAGGAAGCGTCTTCTGCACAAATCGAGCAGCTGCTGGAACGTCTGGGTCTGAGCGGCTATGCGACGAGATATCCGAATGAATTATCCGGAGGACAGAAGCAGCGCGTTGCCATCGCGCGTGCCTTGATCAAGGAACCGCAAATCCTGATGGCGGATGAACCGACGGGGGCCTTGGATTCTGCGACAGGGAAAGAAATTTTCGATACACTAAAGGAATTGAGTAGAGAAAAGCTGGTCATCGTTGTCAGTCATGACCGTGAATCTGCACAAGCCTATGCGGATCGAATCATTGAGTTCAAGGACGGTGTTGTGGAATGTGATACAGCACCCGATGTCGATGAGCAGCATGAGGTATTTGAAGCTATTCATTCCCATCTGCCGTTCAAAGACAGCTTCCGGCTTGGATTTTCCTGTCTTGGACACAAAAAGATCCGAATGGTATTCACCATTCTGCTGACCAGCTTCGCACTGCTGCTTCTGGCACTTTCGGATGCTGTTGGAAATTTCAGCTCGGTCAATGCCCAGTATAAGGCAGCTGAGGAATTACAGGAACCGTATGCCGGTGTTCGTTATCAGTACCTGGATGAGAATGGAAATACCATCTATACCGGCATGGATACGCAGATAAAGGATTCGGATATCCATGCTGTTTTAAAGGAGAATGAAAAGCAGAAGTTCGCAAAGGTCTATTCCTGGGACACGATGCCGCTGCGTCTGGGAGATTTGGGAATCGAAGAGCTGGACAGCACGGCGTATTCCGCTGCCGTCGACCAGTATAAGCTGACGGAAATGGGCAGCTTTGATACTCTGGGCTACAAGGATATCAAGGGATCCTTTCCCAAGGATTACAGGGAAATGGCAATTTCCTCCTATCTGGCGGATATCATCCTTTCACAGGGAATCGCAGATGAGAAAGGAAAGCTGCAGTTTCCGAAGACATATGATGATATTCTACAAAACGTAAAGCTTCCAATCGGAGATACATGGATGCGCATCAGTGGGATTGTAGTCAAGGATACCGGCAAATATGAATCCCTGAAGAAGGTCAGTGCGAATAATATCGACAGTGAAACGTACAAGCTGGTTCGTGAATTCCGAAATATAGCAAGCATAAGCTGTAATAAGCTGTATGTGAAAGAGGGCTTTGTAAACACAGTGAAGCAGCAGAAGGGAACGGTTCTGGACAGCAGTAAGCATACATTATATCTGCGTGTGAATGAGCAGGATATGGGCATGTCCTCACTGGCTTATCCTGCGCAGACGGTTACCTATTTCAATGGTACGGAAATGGTTTCCACTAAGAGCGTGAAAAAAGATGAAATCCTTCTTACGCCGGATATGCTGATGCAGATTCTCGGGAAATCGGAGAGCTTCTATAGTGATGCCATGGCGAAGAAATCTACAGAAGAGATTCGCAAGGTTCTGCAGGACAGTGTAAAACGGTTGATTGGAAGAAGTGTGGAGCTGCATGTACAGGAGGGCTTTGGAAACAGCGGTGAGCTTTTGAAGCAGCAGGTACGCATTGCCGGTGTAGTGATGCCGGAGGGAAAGTTCAGTATGGAGGATGTTTATCAGATCAATGATAATATGGTCAATCAGGAGCTGATTGCCGCTTACATTCCGGATACGCTGTATGTCAGTGAGCTGCTGGGAAGCTTTGATGATACCACATTGAAGCCGTTTCTTGAACAATACGATATCGGCAACAATCTGTATGCCAACACGGTAGCTACGCAGGATGTCAAGAGCATCAAGGATTTTGCGAGCTTTGCTACGAAGGTATTCTTCTATGCAAGCATTGCCCTGTTCATCTTTGCGGCAGTGCTGATGATGAATTTCATCATTGTGTCGATTTCCTATCGTAAAAAGGATATCGGAATCCTTCGTGCCATCGGTGCAAGAAGCACAGATGTTTTGAAAATCTTTATCTGGGAAGGAGTCATGCTGGCGGTGATCTCCTATGTGATAACCATGATAGGTCTGCAGCTGGTGTCACTGATCACCAATACGTTCGCAAAGGAGGAAATCGGTGTTCTGATTTCACCGGTCATCATTACATTGCGTCAGCCGCTGCTGATGCTGGTAATCGTTGCGGCAGTAACCTTTATCGCCTGTATCCTTCCGGTAACAAGAATTGCCCGTCAGCGTCCGATAGACGCAATCAAGAAGTAAATGAAAGAACAATGATCAAACAGAATCCATTCATCGAAAAAAAGCAGGATAATTTTATTGATTATCCTGCTTTTCATTGATAAAGAACAGGATGTTTAACGCGGGTGACATCCGTAAATCAGCAGGTGAAAAAATTTTATATAGGATACAGCATAATCGCTGTTTATATAATGAAGAATTGATGGTTTCTCTGCTTTACATACCAGAACCGAAAAAGCATGAAGAAACCTCATACATATAAGGAAGAATCCATGGTTTATGCTGTTAGTTTTGTTTTACACAGTAGATTTATTGTGTTCACTTTCGATTCGTTGTATAATAAAAACGCTATAATTTTGAGGTGAGAACATGGAAAAAATACGTGTGGAGGATCTGACCTTCTCTTATGATAAGGAAACAAATGCAGTGGAGCATGTTTCTTTTTCAATTGAAGAGGGAAGCTATACAACCATTATCGGACATAACGGAAGCGGCAAGTCAACGATTGCTAAGCTGTTGATCGGTTTGCTGGATAAGGATCAGGGACATATTTATGTGGATCAGGATGAACTGAGCATGGACACCCTGTATGATATTCGCAATAAGGTGGGAATCGTGTTTCAGAATCCCGACAACCAGTTTATCGGCGCTACCGTAGCGGATGATATCGCGTTCGGGTTGGAAAATCATCAGGTGGAAATGGAAAAAATGCAGCCGATTATCGAACGTTTTGCACAGAAGGTGAAAATGACGGAATATATGCAGAGTGAACCGACCAAGCTGTCCGGCGGGCAGAAGCAGCGTGTGGCAATCGCCGGTGTTCTTGCCATGTCTCCGCAGATTCTTATTTTTGATGAATCCACGAGTATGCTGGACCCGCAGGGAAAAGCGGAAATCAATGAGCTGATTCAGGAAATTCATAAAGAAAGCAAGATTACAATTATTTCGATAACCCATGACATTGAAGAGGTCAGTAAGTCGGACTATGTCATCGTCATGGATGGCGGACACGTGGTTATGAAGGGACTTCCTGACGATATTTTAAGAAAAGAAAAAGAGCTGATCGATCTTCAGCTGGATATACCGTTTGCCTTAAAGTTCACAAAGGCCATGCGTGCACATGGTGTGGATATGATGGATTGCACAACGATGGAAAAGGTGGTGGATGAAGTATGCCGATTACATTTCGAAAAGTAGCACATACCTATAATGCGGATTCTCCGTTTTCCTATGCAGCCTTAAAGGGCATTGATCTGGAGATTCCCGAGGGTAGGGTAACTGCCATTATCGGTGAAACCGGCAGTGGAAAGTCTACCCTGGTACAGCATCTGAATGCGCTGCTGCTTCCTACGGAGGGAGAAGTGCAGATTCTGGATAAAACGATTACCGCCGGCAGCAAGCCAAAAAATCTGAAGGAGCTGCGCCGTCTGGTCGGTCTGGTGTTCCAGTTTCCGGAATATCAGCTGTTTGAAGAAACCATTGAAAAGGATATCAGCTTCGGACCGAAGAATTTCGGCGTCAGTGCTGAGGAAGCGGCACAGCGTGCGAAGGAGGTACTGAAGGTCGTCGGTTTGGATGAAAGCTACCTGCAGCGCTCACCGTTTGATTTATCCGGGGGACAGAAGCGAAGAATTGCCATTGCCGGAATCCTTGCCATGAACCCGGATGTGCTTGTACTGGATGAGCCGACAGCCGGACTGGATCCGCAGGGAGCCAGCGATATGATGCGGCTGTTTGTGGATATGAATAAGAAATACGGAAAAACCGTTTTGATCGTAACACATGATATGGAGCATGTATTACAATATTGTGAAGAGGTTGTCGTTGTTCAGGACGGAAGCATCAAAAAGCACTGTGATGTGCAGTCCTTCTTTGAAACCGTAGAGCTCCTGCAGGAGCTGAATATCAATCCCCCGGCTGTGATACGGCTTCGGGAAGAGCTGATTCGCCGCGGCTTTTCCATCGACCGCACTCTGCTGGACATGGACAAGCTGGCTGCGGCTGTCGCTTGTGAGGTGAAGAAGCATGAATAATATCGCACTTGGAAAATATCTGCCGCTGGATTCCATCATTCATCATATGGATCCCAGAGCCAAAATCGGTGCCATGCTGATTATGATGATTGCGATTTTCATACCGGCAGGCTATGCGGGCTATGGAGTTATTGCGGCTGCGGTCATCGGAACTGCTCTGCTGGCACGTTTAAAGCTGTCCTTTTTATGGAGAGCAATGAAGCCGATGCTGTTCATGCTGACGTTTCTGCTCATCATCAATCTGCTGGTTATCCGTGACGGGGATGTTCTGTTTACCATATTCGGATTTTCTGTCTACACCGGGGCAATTGCACAGACCCTGTATATCGTTGTCCGTCTTGCTTTAATGATTATGATTACCACAATTCTGACTGCCACCACAAAGCCGCTGGAGCTGACGCTGGGAATCGAAGACCTGCTGAAGCCGTTTCAGGTCATTCATGTACCTGCTCATGAAATTGCCATGATGATTTCCATCGCGCTGCGCTTTATTCCAACGCTGATTGAAGAAACACAGCGCATCATGAAGGCGCAGGCATCCCGTGGTGTGGATATGGAGGAGGGAAGCCTGATGGAAAAGGTGAAGGCGATTCTTTCTCTGATTGTACCGCTGTTTGTATCTGCATTCCAGCGTGCCGAGGATCTGGCGTATGCCATGGAGGCAAGAGGCTATATCCCCAACCGTATGCGGACGCGCTATAAGCAGCTGAAGATGGAAGGCAGAGATTATGTTCTGCTTAGTGCATCTGTTCTGGTTTTCGCTGCAATGGTTGCTATGATGCTGTATGCCTAGATATAAGGTGATTCTCAGCTATGACGGTACTGCCTACGGAGGCTGGCAGCGGCAGACGAATACGCATTCCATACAGCAGGAAATTGAAGCAGCCATGGAAAAAATCGAAGGCAGCTTTATCCGTATTACGGCAAGTGGAAGAACAGATGCCCATGTGCATGCACTCGGACAGGTATTTCATTTTGATTCCGCTAAGGATCTGGCACCGGAGAACTGGAGGCGTGCTTTAAATTCCCTGCTTCCTCACGATATCCGGATACAGGATGTATGTCTTGTAGAGGATGACTTCCACGCACGCTTTCATGCGGTAAGCAAGCGCTATGATTATCTGATTACAACGGATGTGAACAATCCGTTTTATTATCATTATATGGGGAAGGATCGCAAGGTGCTGGATGTAAAACGTATGAGTGAATGTGCCAGAGTGTTTCTGGGAACCCATGATTTTACAAGCTTCACCAGCAGCAAGCTTGATCCGCGCAAATCAAAGGTCAAAACCATCACCCGTTTGGATATCGTACAGGAGGAGCATGCTGTCCGCCTTGTTTTCGAGGGGAACGGTTTTTTGCGCTATATGGTGCGTATGATTGCACAGACCCTGATTGAAGCAGGCAAGCATCGTCTGGATGTTGCGGATGTCAAACAGATGCTGTATGGGCAAGATAAGCATCTGTGCCGGTATAAGGCACAGGCGGAAGGACTTTATCTGGTCCACGTAACCTATGCGGATACGAAAAAAACAAAGGAATAAGTACAAAATGACTTGCTATCGGCAGGTCGTTTTTCTGTTTGCAGATGTTCTCAAAAATGCACATTTCCTTTTCATGCCTGCAAAATGTGGGTTAAGGAAAGCAAGCTGCTGTTTTCGCCTGTACCGAGGGCTTTTAAACAGCATATGATAAAAAACAGGTATAAAAGCTTGGATATGGTTCATAACATAAAAGAGCAGTAAGCATATGACTTGAAAAAACAAAGCTGCTTGTATATGATAGTCAGGTACAACGAGGAGGGGTTTTATGAAAAACGTGTTTCTAAGCCAGTTTCTGATGATCAGTGAGTGGAAAACCATTGTGTTTCTCATCGCCTATCTGCTGCTGGCTTTTGCAGTATATAAGCTTCCAAAGAAAAAATTCAGCTTTTCCAGCAAGGTGCTGATTGCGACTGTGCTCGGTCTGGCACTGGGACTTGCCATGCAGGCGGTATCCGGTTTTGCGGCAGACCCGATGAAGATTCCGTTTGTGAATGAAACGACACTGTGGTATTCGCTTATCGGTAACGGCTTCATTGATTTTATCCGTATGCTGGTAATTCCGCTTGTCATGGTTTCCATCATTCATGTTATCCTTCATATGGATGAGCGTGAAAATGTACGCAAGCTTGTAAAACACAGTATTCTTACTACCATGGGTATGGTGGCCGTTGCCGCTGTTGTCGGTCTGACACTGGGAATCGTCTTTCAGCTTGGAGGCAGCGGAAGTGCCGCATCCATCACAAACGGAGAGATGAAGGAGGTCGTACCGGTTGTGACGACTCTGCGCAATCTGATACCTGCCAATCCTGTGGAAGCCATGGTCAACAGCAATGTTGTTGGACTGGTAATCTTCTCCGCATTTTTCGGGCTTGCGGCACGCCGTATGCAGAAAAAGCACCCGGATACCATGAAGGTGTTTTATGAGCTGATCGATGCTCTGCACAAGATTATCATCAGTATTGCCATGACGATTATTAAAGGAATGCCGTATGCGGTTTTGGCATTGTTGGCGAATACGATTGCACAGCGCGGATTGAACAGCATTCTGGAGGTTGGAAAATTCATTGTAATTTTGTATATCGCATGTCTGGTACAACTGCTCATCCAGCTGCTCGCCATTTCCTTCTTCAAGGTCAATCCGATTACGTATTTGAAGAAAAGCTATTCTCTGTTACTGCTTGCCTTCACCTCCCGAAGCTCTCTGGGGGTTCTGCCGGCAACGATTGATACACTGACGCAAAAGCTCGGTGTGTCACAGGGAACCGCAAGCTTTGTGTCCAGCTTTGGAACCACAGCCGGTATGCAGGGCTGTGCCGGTGTATTTCCGGCGCTTTTGATAGTCTATGTGGCGAATACCAGTGGAACACCGATTGACATCAGTTTGATCATCATGTCCATCATCGTCATCACCATTGGCTCCATCGGTATTGCCGGCATTCCGGGAACAAGTACCATGGCAGCCTCTGTTTCACTCTCCGGTGTCGGTCTTGGCGCATCCTTTGCCTATATCACACCGATTCTGGCGATTGATCCCATTATCGATATGATGCGTACGATGCTGAATGTATCCGGATCACTGACGAATGCGATCATGGTTGACCGTCAGCTGGAGCTGATGGATATGGAGCTGTATCAGGATATGACGGGTAAGGAATCGGAAAAGGAATAAAATACGTGCATGGACTGAACCCACGCACGTATGAAACAGGAGAAACAGGAACGGGCTTAGCCTACACCTGTTTCTTTTTTTATAATACATATGGCTGAGTGCAGAGAAATTGAGCAGATGTTACTGTGTCTGTTGTCAGGAAAGTTGTTTTTTCTGTTTCAGAGCGTCTCTTATTTTGTGGAGGTGAGCTATCACAGCTATTGGCATCGTGTGCTTTGTATATTATAATGGAATAGTACAGCTTGGGTAAATTTATGGAGAAAAGCAGGCGCAAGGCTGGTGGAAACGACAAGAACAACGTTATATCGACTGAGAAAGCAGATGAAGAATATAACACTGAATCAGGCGTCCTTGAAGCTGATTGCAATGGGGCTGATGCTGCTGGACCATATATATAAGATTTTCTGTTTTGATATACTGGATTTTCTTCTGGCTCATACCACCATGCCACAGGAGGTAATACAGTGGGGAATTCAGCTGATTGGCATGCTTGGCGCCGCCTCCTTCTGGATTTTTGCATTTTTCATAGCGGAGGGCTGCCGCAGAACCCGCAATCGCAGCGCCTACCTGATTCGATTGCTGATTATGGGGCTGATATCGGAAATCCCCTTTCAGTATATGATTTGTATTTTGCTGGATGCTCCGCTCACTCTACACCTTGCTTTAACGAACATTTTTTTCACCCTTTTTCTGGGAGCCGCTGCTATTATGGCCTATAATGCATTCCGAAGCAGACAAGCGCTTCAAAAGCTCTCCCTTCTTCCCTTGTTGCTCTGCATGCTCCTCGCATATTTCCTGCAAACATACTACGGTGCCCTTGGTGTTCTGGCAATTTTTGTCTGCTATTACGGAAGCAATCAATATCGTCTGTATCGTCTGGGAGGGGTCATCTTACTGGAAGCCTTCACTCTTCTCATACAGGGACAAAGCCTGCAGGCAGATGATCTGCTGTATACTTTCCTATATATCCTCTACGCTTCGTTGTCTTTGCTGCTGTTATCCCGGTATAACGGTAAAAAAGGAACCCTGCCAAAATGGATCTTCTATACCTTCTATCCCCTGCATATCACCATTCTGGTTGCTTTATATACCGCCATGCATTAAAAATGACAGGAAAATTCAAATTAAAAGCCGTTCCTTGCACGAATCCTGCAAAATATTCATTTTTTGTCTATGAAATTGAATTATGAACATAGAAGAGCTGTTATTTACCAATTCGTTAAATAACAGCTCTTTTCATTGCTTTTCTGTGAACATATGCCAGGCGAAGCAGGAAATATAACAGAGAATTTACATAATTTATAAAATGTTAAGGGTTGGTAAAAAGGGCGTTAACACTTGATGAAAGCTATTGTAATCTTTTTTCACTTTTCTATAATGGACACAAGCGAGTAAAACCATCGCGATGAGGAGAGTGAAGTATGCTGACACTGAATAATCTGAAGAAATCGTATGATCAGACATCGATTCTCAACGGAATCAGTCTATCGATAGAGACCGGGGAAATCGTTTCCATTCTGGGACCGAGCGGAAGCGGAAAAACAACCCTGCTGAATTGTATACTGGGCATTACAGACATTGACAGCGGGAGTGTGGTATTCAACGGACAGGATGTCACCGGAGTATCCATGGAG
This sequence comes from Clostridiaceae bacterium OM02-2AC, assembly GCA_003481775.1. Taxonomy (GTDB): domain Bacteria; phylum Bacillota_I; class Bacilli_A; order Erysipelotrichales; family Erysipelotrichaceae; genus Clostridium_AQ. The sequence continues at coordinate 39,906 of QULU01000016.1, read as the reverse complement.
GAGCGCGGCTTCAATATCGTATTTCAGGACTATGCCCTGTTTCCGAATCTGAACGCCTATGAAAATATCACCTATGGTCTGAAGAATAAGCCCGGTATTTCCACACAGCAGGAGGTGAATGAGCTGATTGAGCTGCTGGGGCTTTCTCAGCATCTGGATAAGCACATCGACCAGCTGTCCGGCGGCCAGAAGCAGCGTGTGGCACTAGCCAGAACCATGGTCATGAAACCGAAAATTTTATTGCTCGATGAGCCGCTGAGTGCGCTGGATGGTGTCATCAAGGAAAGCATCAAGGAGAAGATCAAAACGATCGCCAAGGAATTTCACCTGACAACGATCATTGTCACCCACGATCCGGAGGAGGCGCTGACCTTATCTGACCGCGTGCTGATCATGAAGGATGGCAGCATTTCCCAGTATGCGAAGCCAAAGGATATCATCGAGCATCCGCAAAACAGCTTTGTGAAGGAATTCATCCTGAACCAGCTGGAGATCAAACGCAATAATATCTTTACGCTGTTTGGAGAAACATATGCATAAAAAGCAGCTGGAGCTAAAGGGAATCTATGTGGTTCTGGCAGTTTTGTTTCTCGTATTTCTCTTTATGCCGGTCGCCATTCTACTGTATAAATCCTTTGAAAGCGGAGCCTCGCTGACACTGCAGCATTATCGTGATTTGATCTTCAGCGACAAATTTGTGAACGCCTTTGCCAACAGCTTCACCGTATCCGGCATCAGTGCCCTGGTGACAACACTGCTTGCCTTTCTTATGGCCTACACCATCAATTATACCAATATATCGCAGAGGCTGAAGAAGGGAATCCGCAGTATTGCCACTCTGCCGATGCTCCTGCCTACGATCACCTATGGCTTTGCCATTATATATACATTCGGAAAGCAGGGACTGCTGAGTAAGCTGCTGCATGTGCAGCTGTTTGATATATACGGCTTCAACGGTCTTCTGATCGGTTATGTGATCTATACGCTGCCGATTGCCTTTTTGCTTGTGAACAATACGATGAAATTCATTGATAAGAAATTTATTATCGTTTCAAAAATCATGGGGGATTCCGGAGGGAAGCGCTTCTGGATGACCGCCCTGTCACCGATGATTCCAACCCTTGCGGCAGCCTTTCTTCAGGCATTCTTTCTGAGCTTTACCGACTTTGGTATCCCGGCGGCCGTTGGTGGCGAGTTTGCGGTTGTCGCAACCACGCTGTACAATGAAATGCTCGGCTCCATCCCGAACTTCAGCAACGGTGCGGTTGTCGCCATGATGATGCTGCTTCCTTCCATCATCAGTATCGTTCTTCTGAACTATCTGGAACGCTATAATGTTCGCTACAATAAAATCAGCAGCATTGAGCTGCCGGAAAACAAGGGGCGTGATTTGTGGTGCGGTCTTGGCTCAGGTCTTATCCTATGCAGTATTCTGCTTGTATTTACAGTTATCATCCTGCTGCCGTTTGTAAAGGAATGGCCGTATGATATCAGCTTTTCCCTGCAGCATTTCACAGATACGCTGGCCAGTGCCAACTTATTGTCGGTTTACCGCAATTCACTCATTGTATCCCTGGGCACAGCGGCTTGTGGAACACTGGTCGCGTATGGCTCGGCTCTTGTGACGACACGCAGCACGCTTCCTGTACTGTGCAGAAAAAGTATTGATGCCATCAGCAGTATAGCCAATACCATACCGGGAATGGTCATCGGTATTGCCTTCCTGTTCGCATTCAGCGGCACACCGCTGCAAAACACCTTCTGGATCATCATTCTCTGTAATATGATTCATTTCTTCTCCACCCCGTATGTGATGGCGAAGAACACACTGGGAAAGCTGAATACCTCCTATGAAACTACGGCAATGCTGATGGGGGACAGCTGGTTCAAAACGATACGAAGAGTGGTTATTCCCAATTCCAAAAGCACGATACTGGAGATGTTCAGCTATTATTTCATCAATTCCATGGTGACGATTTCTGCCCTGATTTTCATTGTTGGCGCAAAAACAGCAGTGCTGACAACCAAGATCAAGGAGCTGCAGCATTTTGCGAAATTCGATCAGATTTTCGTTCTGTCTCTACTGATCCTTCTGACAAATCTGCTGGTAAAGGGAATCATTCTCTTCGTTACACAGAAGAAGGAGGAGAAGAAAGCAAGAAGTGTCCGTATGAAGAAATATGCACTTGGCATTCTTGCCGGCGGTGTTGTGCTGTTCACCTTCGTATTCGGACAGGGAAAGGAGCCTGTAGTAATTTACTCCAATGCGGATGAGGAAGCACTGGTGGCGATACAGCATGCACTGGATGAAAACGGCTTTCAGGATCAATATGTCCTGCAATCGTTTGGAACGAGTGAGCTTGGTGGAAAAATCATGGCGGAAGGTAAGAATCTGGAAGCGGATATTATCACGATGAGCTCCTATTATATAGACAGTGCCCAGCAAAAAAACGATATGTTTGATAAGCTGACCTTTCCGACACCGACACTGAAAACCTATTCCGATTACGATACTCCGCTGACGGCATTGGAGGGAGCGATGATTGTGAATACCAGCGTACTGAAGGAAAAGCAGCTGCCGGTGCCAGTCTCCCTGAAGGAGCTTGCGAATCCGAAATATAAGGGAATGATTTCAATACCTGATATCAAGGCAAGCAGTACCGGCTGGCTACTCGTACAGGCATTGCTGGATACTTATGGGGAAGCGGAGGGCAAAGAAATCCTAACCGCAATCCTTGATAATGTCGGTCCGCATCTGGAATCCAGTGGCTCAGGTCCTTTGAAAAAGGTACGCTCCGGAGAGGTCGGCATTGCCTTCGGGCTGCGGCATCAGGCCCTTGCGGATAAGGAAAAGGGACTTCCTATCGACTGTATTGATCCGATTGAAGGCAATTATTCCCTTACGGAAAGCATTGCCGTTGTAAAAAAGGAAAACGTGAATAAGACGGCAATGGCTATGGCACGCTGCATTATGGAAAATGGGAGAAGAGATATTCTGTATACCTATCCAACTGCACTTTATGAAGGCGAACAGGTGGAGAAAAAATATGCAAGTAAATATCCGCGGGTATTTAAGAGAGCATTGAGTGTAGAGCTTTTAGAAGAGCATCAGGCATTCTTTGAAGGCTGTAGAAAATAAGGAGAGAAGACAAATGAAAACATACAAGCTATTAACACCGGGACCACTGACGACAACAGACAGTGTAAAGCAGGAGATGCTGTTTGACCACTGTACATGGGATGAGGATTATAAGCAGATTACGCAGCGGATCCGAAGAGAGCTGCTGCAGCTGGCACATGTCGATGAGACTGCATATACAACCGTACTGATGCAGGGCTCCGGCACCTTCGGTGTGGAAAGTGTGATTTCCAGTGTGATTCCTGAAGATGGCTGTCTGCTGCTGCTCAGCAATGGCGCTTATGGGGAACGAATCGCCGCAATGTGTCGCTATCATCACATTAACTGCGTTCATATTGCACAGGATTATGATAAAATACCGGATCGGATGAAAGCAGAGGAAGCGCTGCAGCAGCATCCGGAAATTACGCATATCGCAATGATTCACAGTGAAACGACAACCGGCATTCTCAATGATATTCAATCCATTGGCGAGCTGGCAAAGACGTATCATAAGGTCTTTATCGTGGATGCGATGTCAAGCTTTGCCGGTGTGGATATTCCGATGCATGACTGGCACATCGATTTTCTGGTAAGCTCAGCCAATAAGTGTATTCAGGGGGTTCCAGGCTTCTCCTTTATCATCGCAAGAAGAGAGCTGTTGGTCGCTTCTAAAGGCTGTGCACGCAGCCTGTCCTTGGACCTGTACGATCAGTGGGCCGGCATGGAGAAGGATGGAAAATGGCGCTATACCTCTCCTACGCATGTTGTTCTGGCATTTGCCAAGGCGATGGAGGAGCTGCAAAAGGAAGGCGGTATTCCTGCAAGAAGTAAACGCTATGCACATAATCGTGATGTATTGATTGAGGAATTCGGCAAGCTTGGCTTCCATCCTTATGTGGAAAAGGCGGTACAGGGTCCAATCATCACAACCTTCCTGTATCCGGAAACAGATTTTGATTTCGCACAGATGTATCGCTTTATCAAGGAGCGAGGCTATGCGATTTATCCGGGAAAGCTGACGGATAAGGATACCTTCCGCATCGGAACGATTGGTGAGATTTATGAGGAGGATATCCTGCGGCTGGCACAGATTATGAAAGAGTATATGGAAAGCAGAGGAAACTGATATGAAAATAGAGGGAATTATATTTGACTGGGCAGGAACGACGGTAGATTACGGCTGCTTTGCACCGGTACAGGCATTTGTGGAGGTATTTCATGCGTTTGGCATGGAGGTTACGATGGAGGAAACGAGAAAGCCGATGGGGATGCTGAAGCGTGATCACATCAAGACCATGCTGGAAATGCCGAGAATTGAGGGATTGTGGAAAAGCGCACATGGCCGTGCAGTAACGGAAGCGGATATCGATGCAATGCATGATACCTTTACGGAAAAGTTGATGAGCATACTGGATCAGTTTGCCGACCCGAAGCCCTATGTCGTGGAAACGATTGCAAGGCTGCGGGCTATGGGACTGGCGATTGGCTCTACCACCGGCTATACCGATCAGATGATGACGGTTGTAACGCGTGTCGCAAAGGAAAAGGGCTATGCTCCGGATTTCTGGATTTCACCGAACAGCGTGGATAACTATGGAAGACCATACCCGTATATGATTTTTGAGAACCTGAAGCAGCTGCATATCCGTGATGTACACGCAGCCGTTAAGGTAGGGGATACAATCTCTGATATTAAGGAAGGCGTTGCGGCAGGTGTGATCTCTGTTGGAATTCTGGAGGGAAGCTCCCTGATGGGACTGACGCAAACGGAGTACGAGGCACTCAGCGCACAGGAAAAGGAAGCGCTATGTGCACGCCTGCGCAAGGAGTATATACAGGCAGGAGCCGATTATGTCGTGCAGGATATACGTGAATTGCCTGCACTGATTGCAAAGCTGAACGATAAATAGACCCGCTATGGCGGGTTTTTCTTATATAGTGTGAGAATATAAGACATACTTTCTGATAATATAGCGGAATGCTTATCAAGCAAAATTCAGTTTACTTATCTATCGCTGCTATTCATCTATCAAATGTCCATAAGCATATCAAATAGGATAAATTGATAAAATAAAAGAAAGAGCGAATTGCCATTATGGAAAGACAGCCTGCTTTTTAGATAAAATTGATGATATTTTCGATAGCTAAAACGTAGAGCAGGAAAAGAAAAACAATAAAAATCGATGAAAAGAAAGAGTAACCATGCCGGAAATATAGATATACAAATGCTTTCAAATGAAGTTTTCAATAATACTTCTCCGGTAACTGGATGGATGCAGCGGAAGAAAATCCGTATTTGTTTGTCATGATGTCTCTGGCATGCTGAAATATGTGGTAATAGCAATCAGCAATTCGATTAGCAAATTCTATGTAGTCTCCTGTATGCAACTCATGTACTGCTAAGCGCAGACCTTTATTAACTGTCTGCAATACCTGCTTTTTATGATCGTAATAAGCAATATAATGCCCCCATTCTGTGAGGCGAAAGGCCTCTTCCAGTATGCTTTTCAGGGGTTGTGCATCCGTATGGTATAAAATAGCTTCAAATATATCTATAATACAGATAGAATCCGGAAGATAGAGCTTTTCCTCTAAACTCTTCAGCTCCTTTTTCTTGAATTTTGCGGCAGCATTAACCGTTGCAGGATGCATGATCAATGCCAGTAATTGCAAAGCATGCAAGTACCGCAATGCCTCCTCTGTTCGTCCCGGATTGGGAAGAATCTGCCTTACACGGGTATCATCCGGGGTTATAATCATTGTACCTTTTCCATTTATCGTTTTGACAAAGCCTCGTTGTGAAAGTTCTGTCAGTGCTTTTCGTATTGTGGAAACAGAAACATTATAGATTGCAGCCAATTGCTTTTCACTGGGGAGAAAAGTGCCACGCGGATAATCACCGCGGCCTATTCTGCGGTTCAGATCACTGACGATGCGAGTATAGAAATAATCCTTGCCGCGCGTTGGTCTCCATGAAAAGGCAGCAGGGCTCTGCAGGGGATAAGTCTCCAATGTATCTGCCAGATGCTGCAGAGTTTCTTGAACAGCATATACAAATTTGTGAAGAAGATGAGTCAGCTGAGTATACATAACATGTGTATCCTTTTCTTTCAGGATACTGATAAGATTTGCTGTTATGGGGATGGAATCCTTTCGTAAGACTTTCAGAAAAAAGGTACTGTTTTCTGTGAAAAAGCTTAAATGAGAATGTAGTTCAAAGACAGAATAAAGGTTTCCCAGCAAGGGACTTCCTCCAACTGTCAGAATTTCTTTTAACAGATTTGATACAGGACGCCACCCTCCGGCGGAAATCCCCATACGGGAGACCTTTATAGCTTTTTTGTAATGATACAGGATTTCCAGATCACAGTGCTTTGCTGCAAAGCTTAACAAGGAGGGAAGTATTAAGGCGAATGTCTGATATAACTGTAGAATGTTATCACGACTTCGCAAAATGTCAATACCTTCCGTCCCCTGCTTTATTACGGCTTCTCGCGGTAATACGATAGGAGCGATGCGAGGTTTTATTTCAATATATCCCTCCTTTTGCAGTGCATCAAAGACGCGATTGATGGTATAACGACTCACATTGAATTGATGACAGAGTATTCTTGAGGAGGGCATATAATCACCGGGTGGTATTTGGTTTGTAAGGATGCGCTGCTTTACTTCATGATAGACAAATGAGAATTTCGTTTCTTGTGCTTCCATACCCATATCCTTTCCGGTTTTTTTCCATTATAGTATGCGACCTTCTGTTTGTCAGTATGCATATGCGAAGCTATTTGTTCACCTTACCAATTTTGTATAAAACGTATGGGTATACCTTACCAATCGGGATGTTGTCAGGGTGTTTAACTGAAATTATAATAAAATCGTGAAGTATACCTTGTTATGAAAGCGATGGATGCATGTGAATAAACAAAAAATTCTTATAGCAGATGATTCAGAAATAAACAGAGCTCTTCTGATTGAAATCCTTGAGAACCAGTATGACATTGTAGAAGCAAAAAATGGAGTGGAGGCAATAACTCTTCTTTCTCGCTACAAAACGGAATTTTCACTTTTATTACTGGATATCATGATGCCGGAAATGGATGGTTTCGAAGTTTTGGCTTTTATAAAAAAAAGAAGCTGGAATGCCAACCTCGCGGTTATTATGATCTCTGCGGACAATTCTCCTGAGAATATAAAACAGGCATATGACTTCGGGGCATTTGATTATATAAGCCGGCCATTTGACCCTGCGATTGTCCAGCATCGAATAGCGAATACAATGCTGTTATATGCGCGGCAGCATTATCTCGAAGAAATAATTGCACAGCAATATCAAAGTCAGGAAGAAAATAATAAGCTGATGATTTCTATCCTATCCCATATTGTAGAATTTCGTAATGGTGAAAGTGGCTCGCATATCCAGCATGTTCATACGATAACAAGGCTTTTGTTGGAAACCCTTGTTCACCAAAGCACTTCGTATATGCTGACAGATACCGATATAGACATCATCAGCATAGCCTCAGCACTTCATGATATAGGGAAAATCGCGATACCCGATGCAATTTTAAATAAACCGGAACAATTAACAGCTGAGGAGTTTCAGGTAATGAAGACGCATACGGAGATTGGCGCTAAAATGCTAATGGAATTACCGGCGGAACAGCGGGAATCCGAGCTTGTCAAGGTAGCCATTGAAATTTGCCGCTGGCACCATGAGCGATATGATGGAAGCGGCTATCCGGATGGGCTGAAGGGAGAAGAGATACCGATCGCAGCACAGGTGGTAGCACTGGCAGATGTATATGATGCACTAACCAGTGAGAGGTGCTATAAAAAGGCATATTCACATACTAAGGCATTGCACATGATTGTAAATGGAGAATGCGGTGTGTTTAATCCAATGCTTATACAAGGTCTGATAGACATAAGTACTACACTTGCATTAAATCTTACCTATGATCAAACGGATTCCTATAATGTGCAGGGCTTGTTGAAAAAGGGAATACAGCATAAAAGGCGTGATGCTGTGAACACTCTGACCTATGAAGAAACTCTTGAATTATTATATACAGATGCATTAACAGGAGTATATAACCGCAGATATTATGAAGATTATATTCTTCTTCATGAAATACAAAATCTCTCCGTAATTGATATCGATAATTTCAAGGCTATCAATGATTCCTATGGTCACTTTGTCGGAGATATCGTTTTACAAAAAATCGCCAAGCTGATATGCTCCAGTGTTAGAAAAGGAGACACTGTTATACGTTATGGCGGAGATGAGTTCATCATTATCTTTTGGAATCTGCCGATAGCGTTGTTCACCAAACGCTTAGAAAAGATACGCAATTCTGTATCTGAAATGACGCTGGCGGACTATCCAAATCTAACTGTTTCGGTGAGCATTGGCGGTGTATATGAGAAAGGGGGAGCTGAAGAGCTTTTCATAACTGCGGACGAACTCATGTATCAAGCGAAAGCGAACAAAAATCTGGGGATAGTGAGTCTTTTGAAGGAAGAAACAGCGGATTCGGATAAAAGAGAGGAAGACATACGATGAATTTAAAGGATTGCTATACTGCTTTTGGCGGTGATTATGAGGAAGTGATGACAAGACTGCGCTTAGAAAAGACGGTTACGAAATTCCTTTTGAAATTTTCCGAGGACAAGAGCTTTTTTATGTTCATAGAGGCTTTTGCTCGCAAAGATTATGATGAGGCCCTTCGCTTTATCCATATGCTAAAGGGAATCTGTCAGAATCTTTCGTTTACCAGGCTGTATGAATGCAGCAGTCAAATTACAAAAGCATGTAGAGAAGGAGATTATCAAAGCGTGGAAAAGCACCTTCCTCAGCTTTCTAAATTGTATGATCAGCAAATAGCTGCCATAAAAGCGTATCAGAGACTGGGAGATTTTTGTAAATGAAAACGCAGCGCTCACATCGGTATGTAATGCGATTTCTAGCATTCAGCTTCACTGGTTTTCTGCTGATCAGCATGGCTGTTTTTGGCCTGCTCGTATTTTTTATGGATCAGAAAAGCAATAAAAGTATTTATAAGGTCGGCGAACTATATATGTCGGGAATGAATCGTGAGATTTCAAAAAATTTTGAGAATGTTATAGATTTACGTTTCCGTCAGGTTGAGGGCATTATTACCGCTGTTACGACAAAGAACAGCAATAAGGAGAATCTGTACAACGAGCTGGTCTACAGAGCACAAATCAGAGACTTTGAATATCTGGCACTCTGTTCCGATAAGGGAAGTATTGAACCCCTTTATGGAGAACAAATGCAGCCCAAGAATCCAGAGCCGTTTGTAAAAGCGCTAAAGCAGGGGGAACATCGAGTGGCTATAGGAGTGGACGCAAATGGACGCGAAATAGTTTTATTTGGTGTTAAGGCTGTATATCCGATGGAAAGTGAAGAGAAATCAATTGGCTTGATAGCAGCAGTACCGTTAGCATATATTACTGATTTCTTATCACTGGATGATGCAACTGACATACTGTATTATCATATCATACGTCCTGACTATAGTTTTGTAATACGCAATGAAAATCCGGAGCTATGGAAATATTTTGATCAATTACATCAGGGAAACGGCACAAAACAAAACAATCCGCTGTATGGTCTTGCAGCGGCATGGAAGAGACAGGGGAATTATGCAACAACGTTGGAAGTTCAGGGCGAATACCGGCAGATTTTTGGAACCGCGTTACCAAACTCTGAATGGATTCTGGTTGCAGTTATGCCGTACGGTATATTAAGTGAGACGATGAATGCTTTAGGGTCTCAAAGGATGATGGCAACCATGCTTGCCTGTAGCTTTGTCATAGGTTATTTATTGATTATATTCATTCGTTTTTATTATATCAGCCAGCAGCAGGTACAGGAGCTTGATCATGCTCGAAGACTTGCAATGGAGGCAAATCAAGCAAAAAGTGAGTTTTTAGCAAATATGAGCCACGATATCCGAACACCGATGAATGCAATTGTAGGGATGACGGCGATAGCTGAAAATCATATAAATGATCGGGAACATGTGAAGGACTGTTTGAAAAAAATCACACTGTCCGGTAAACATCTGCTGGGACTTATCAACGACGTTTTAGATATGTCGAAAATCGAAAGCGGTAAATTGACCTTGTCTTCTGAGCAGGTATCTTTGAAAGAGGTTGTGGAAGGAATTGTCAACATAATGCAGCCGCAGGTGAAAGCAAAGCAGCAGAGCTTTGAAGTACAAATCGATACGATAGCGACAGAGCATGTATGGTGTGATGGTGTACGCTTAAATCAGGTACTGTTGAATCTGTTAACAAATGCGGTAAAGTACACGCCGGAGGAGGGATTCATTCAATTAACTTTATATGAAGAGAAATCTTTAAAGGGAGAAGACTATGTGCAGCTACATATCTGTGTAAAGGATAATGGAATCGGAATGTCTCCTGATTTTTTGAAAAAAATATATGATTCCTATAGCAGGGTAGATGATGCAAGAGTACAGAAAACAGAGGGAGCAGGCTTGGGAATGGCGATTACAAAATATATAGTTGATGCCATGCAGGGAACCATAGATATACAGAGTGAGCTGCAGAAGGGCACTGAAGTTCATATAGCCCTCGATTTTGAAAAAGCTCCTTCTGCTGCTTATGATATGGTTCTTCCTCCATGGAAAATACTCGTTGTAGATGATGATGAGCTGTTTGGCAAAAACACTATCCGTATCTTGAAATCTATGGGAGTTCATGCTGAATGGACGCAGAGCGGGGAAGCTGCCATTGAATTGCTGATTGAGCATAACAGAAACAGAGACGATTATCAAATAGTATTATCGGATTGGAAGCTACCCGGTATGAATGGTGTTCAGCTGGCAAAAGAGATACGGCATCGATTAGGAAATGAAATGCCTGTTATATTGATATCGGCATATGACTGGAGTGAATTTGAACAAGAAGCGCGTGAAGCCAGTATCTCTGGGTTTATTTCAAAGCCTCTGTTCAAATCAACATTATTTCATGGTCTAAGACAATATATGGATATGGAAATAAAAAAGGATGAGGATAGGAATACAGATATGCGTCTATCCGGATACCGTATTCTGCTTGCTGAGGATAATGAATTAAATGCGGAGATTGCACGAGAATTGCTAATGGATATAGGGATGGAGGTTGCGTGGGCAGAGGATGGACGAAGCTGTTTAAAGATGTTTGAAAAGTCACCTGTTGGATATTATGATGCTATCCTCATGGATCTTAGAATGCCGCATATGACTGGATATGAGGCTGCACAGGCGATTCGTACATCAAAGCATGCAGCTGCTGTATCAATACCTATTATCGCTATGACAGCAGATGCTTTTTCTGAAGATATTCAAAAATGCCTGCGTTGCGGAATGAATGCCCATATTGCAAAGCCAATCGATCTTCAGGTGCTTACAAGGCTCTTGAAGAAATATTTGGAAACCAGCAGTTAGACACGGGGATAGCATTGCTTAGTGAAGTGAATTACTAGGTGCTGTAAAAATATAATGCATGGAAATCCTGCAGTGGTGTTTTGGATTTCGTATGACCTCACTAGCGCATGGAAATTAGATGCAACGTATAAAACATAAGAAAGGATACTGGGATGAAACATAAAAATTTGAAACTTACATCATTCACCGCTCTGGGAGAGGATGTCATACAGGTGGAAAATGAATTGCGGGAATATGCAAAAAACGGAATACAGCTATCCATTCAGGGGATGGTCATTGATGCAGCTGTACTTTCTTCCTTTTATGAATATATTATAGATTTGAACCGCAAGAAGATGAAGGAAAGTCAGCATAGAGGCATCCAGAAGGCTTTGCAAAGAAAATTAGAGGGAAAAGGAAATTATGGACGGCCATCAATTGATTTGCCGAATGACTTTGAGGAACAAATAAGAAAACGTTTAGTTGACAGGGAGGCATTAAGTGAATACCAAAAAGAACTGAACATCAAGAGGTCTACCTTTTATCGGCATGCAAATCTTATCAAGCATGCAATCCTAATGGAGGAGGCAGAACAGAATATTCAAAAGAAATAATGGGAAGACATGTCTTATGTACTTAACAGAATAAGGTGACACCTTCAATTCCATCCTTTTATATCATCGATTGATTATGCTATTTGCCTTTAAAATAATCAGCGGATAGCGTGGAGACTTCAAGAAATATTATATTTTAGAAGTTGAGCAGATTATGGAAAAGCGATTTCGTTGAGAATTTGGAATTTTATATAAGTAACGAAGCTTATTATACTATCAGGTTATTATTAGGTTTTAGAAAGTGAGTGATTGATCATGAGAGGTCTGAAGAAGATACGAGGGAGAAATCTTGTATGTGCAATCCTCTGTACGGGGATTACTGTTACAAATATAGCGGGGGTTCTGGCTGAGGAGTACAAGGAAGAGGACTCTTTTCTTTCTGAGGAGAAGATACCCGAGTCAAATGCAAACAAGCAACAAGACGCGGATAAGCTGAACGAGACATCGCAAACGGAGGATCCATCAACAGAAGCACCAGAGCATAAAGCTGACAATGTGTTATCCGAGATGCCGAAAAAGACTTTGGCAAAAGAAAATCTGGGAATGCAGATTACGACGGCAGTAATTAAAGATGATGCAGGTACGGAACAATCCTTGTTAGAAGGAAATGGCTTTTTTACCATTGATTATACGAAGTCGGTAACTTTGCATGTCAAAGTTCAAAGCACACTGAATTTAAAGAATAAAAGGGTGGAAATAAACGTTCCGGACGGTCTGATCGTCGTAGAGTATCCAAAACCAAATTCTATGACAGGCCTGGTAGCGAGTGTATCACCAGAAAATATCGAAGAGTTGAATAGTGATAACACCTATGGAAGCTATCGCCCTAAATCCGGTACGATTACCTATTCTCTTCGTGATACAGCAGAATATAGCAGCTTCAATATCATTTTGGCACCGGATACCACACTTTGGAATAAGAAACTTGGCGCAACGATGAAAAATCCATTAGAAGTCAGTGTTTATTCCGGACAAGGGGATGAACAAAGAGAATATCAGAAGGTTTCCGGAAAAGCTGTAATCGCAGGTGACAAGCTTACTTCTGGCCCTGTTATGACCTCTTGGGATTCAAAGAGAATAGTTCCTGCAGCAGCAAATACACCTTTTAAAATGCAGCAGATTCGTTTTCGCCCGGACAAAACCCGCTACAGCATGGGGATGTTCTTTCAAAAACTGGAGGTTACTATCGCGCTGCCGTACAATAGTACAAGGGGCACCTATGCGGAGTATGTGCGGACAGATTTTGATACAAAGGAATATGGCGATAACTGGATGGATCCTGTTCATCACAAGGATGAGCAGAAATTTCAATTTAATGAGAAAATCGACAATATCAATCATACTGTTACTTTGATCTGGGAAAACATGTATATTCCCCGGGATGATTATTTCACGCCTTATTTTCAATGGAAGGATGGAGAGCCTTGTGATGCTGAAGATAAAATTGAGTGGAGAAATCCGAAGATTCAACTTATAAAGGCGGACGGAATAGGGACAGTTAATCCTACAGCAGTGGGTGGAACGATTACCTATGCAGACGGTCTTTATGAAACGACTGCGAATACTGTCAATATATTAAACAACGATTTTAATAAGGAAAATTTGGATCAATTCGAGGCCGGAAACGCGAGTGATATAAGGATGGAGGGACAAAGCTCAGGCGATGGTATCTCTGGGAAACCAGGTATTGTCAGCGTCTATGATTCAGCGCCGGATATGGTCTATTTCCTTGGGCAGTTTCTTGTGTCTAACCAAGGGACAATGGAGAGTGAACCACAGACTGTGGAATTTATTTATCAGGACTCGGATGAACTTGGAGTAATTGCACAGCGAATTCCTGCTACCAGTGGGAATCAGATTGAGGTTTGGTATACGACGAACAAGACGTCAGAAACGAAATACTCCCATGCACTTACAAGTATCAACGGCTTTGCTTTGTTCACTGCTGAGATGGCAGGGCTCAAGAAGGACGAGTATTTCACCAATATACGCGCAAATGTCGGTGTTTATGATGCTAACTATATGGGCTATGTCGAGTCTCGAACAGCAGATCCGTCTTCCGCTTGTGCAGGAACATTGGGAAAGCTAAAAAAAGCCACGGAACCTAAAAATATCCCATCGTTTGTGACTATGAAAATGTACGATACGCAAACCCGTGATGAAACTGTTGTTCCAGCTACCTTCGACGCAAAATTTGTTTCAGCCAGTGAGAGCAATCAGGTGTCTCTTGCGCTGATAAATACAATAGAAAATGGCAAAAAAATTCCAGTATTGGATATACATTCCACGATTGCCGGAGAGACAGTTCAATTCAACGGTGTTATCGCCTCCACGGCGTATCCGTACTCAATTCATAGGCTGGTAATGGATACGGAAATCTATATCCGGTTACCAAAATCCATTAAGATAGAGAATTTGAAGCTAACCAGATTGGAAGGAAGTACGGCCGACCGCGTCCTGTTAGGGGATGGTACGCCAGAGACTGGAAAGGTAAAAAGTGCTCCATTGCAGGAAAAGACGGATTATACTATTCTTGATAGTGAATGCGCGAATGATTACAGAATGTACAAAATTTCATTTGAGAGTGGCAAGGCTCCGGTCGGCTGGTTTACGCAGAATCTGGGACAGTATCAGATTGGTCTGTCTTTCGATATGAAAATTGATAAGGTTGCGGATGCCATGGCCCTGGATATGCGGAACTGTGTGCGAATAAAAAGTGCATCTCTGGCATCTGATAAGGCCGGTGGTACGCAGAGTGAATATATACAGTCAGATACCGATGATTGGGATGGCGATGCGGATACAACAGAGAAATTTTGTACCTTTAATAAAAATGCTGATGATACAAAGCTATCAATTGTAGCGGCGCGTCTTGGTCTGAGCTTTGGCTTTGGCGCAAAGCTGTCTGAGGGTGATTCTGCTGATATCAGCGATAAAGGATATGCCAATTATGAGATAGATAAGAAAATTGAGTTTTTAAAAGAAGATACTCATAGCATTGATTTTCGGTTTACTGCCAAAAACGAAACCGGCAGACCATTTGGTGAGGAAGACGCAAAAGCCTTTTATTATTATATTCCAGTACCCAAGAAGGGGGACAACTGGGATACCCATATTCAGGACAAGCCGTTTGAATTTAATATGAAAATGAGTGGACCTGCTACGATGATAGGAAGCTCTCAAAGTGATTTACAGGTGCAGTATAGTACAACGGTTGATTCCAAAGCAGCGATAGGTGATCCGCTCTATTATAATAATAAAGATAATTATGTAGATGCAGATAAAATATCAGATTGGTCTACAGTAAAAATGCTTCGTATCAGCGCGAAGGATACGGTCACAGAAATACCAAATAATGCAGAAATAAAAATCTATCTGCATTATGAAGCAGAAAAGGCAACATCAGCTTTGGTGGGGAGTGTTGTTAATTTCGGGCCTTGCGGGTATACGCCGTATACAGTAGGTAATGAAGAAAACGGTGGACATATGCCTTTGCCGCATATACAAGCGGAGTTCCAGACAGGAATCATTGAAGGAAAGATTTTTGTAGACAGGAATTTCAATGGCGTTTATGATGAGGATACGGACGAGCTTTACAAAGGTGATGTAAAGATAGAAGCGCCTCATCAGAATGCAGTGGGAAGTGACGATACAGAAAGTCATGAAACAACTGCGAAGAACGGAACTTTTAAATTTACCGGACGCCGAGCTGATACTTACCATGTGAAAATTACAAACCCCGGGAATACTGATATAAATAGCGCATATCCTTTGAAGTTCTCGTTGCCGGAAGATGGGATATTTAAAGAAGACGGCAACAACAAGAGTGCTACAGGCACCATTGTTGTTAACTGTGACGAGGAAAATCTCAAAAAGAATACGAATTTATCGATTGGGCTTCAAGCGCCTCACACGATTACTTTCAAAGCAGAAAATGCTACGATCAGTAAGGCAAGTATAAAGGTATGGCACAAAAATACGGTTGGGACGATTCCAACTGTTAAAGAAGCAGATGGCTGGCGTTTTGATGGTCAATGGTCTGATGCCGATAATAAAGTATATAGTACCGAGGAGCTCAAAGAATTGCCGATCATGAAGGATAGGATGTTTACCGCTCAGATAAACAAGCTTTACACCGTACGTTATGATGGTAATGGTGGCACTGGCGATGTGCCGGGATCCTCTGCGCACATTGCCAATGAATCTGTTCCAATAGCGGCAAAGCCGGACAATTTGAAAAGAGAAGGAGCAATCTTTGCCGGTTGGAGTAAGGAAAAAATATCCTCACCGTTATCAGCGGATGCTTCACAAGAGGTCATTAACAAAATTATTATTGATGATGTGCTTTCGATGCCGGAAAAGGACCTTACGCTTTATGCGGTATGGGCAATCGATGGAAATGGTAATGGAAATCCTGACTATAATGATGATGCTGTACACGTTCGATACCATGACGCTGCTTCTGATCGTAAAGATGTGATTTGTCCTCATTATCATGTAGCAGGTGAGAAAGTACAGCTATCCTCAACTGCTAAGGATATTGCGGGTAAGCAGATAGAGCATGATGAATCAGGGAGCACGGAAGGGACATCTGGAAGCTTTACCTTTGAAAACGGGAATCATATTTTTGTGGGATGGAGTATTAAACCGACTCTTGATACGATTATTACAAATTCAAGGGAATATGAAACGCTGAAAGACAGCATACAGACAGAAGTAACGATGCTGGAAACGGATGCTGCAGATCCAGATGGAAATACCAATGTTTACGCCGTGTGGGCTGCTGATAGCAACAATAATGGAATAGCAGACTATCTGGAGGAACATCAGCTGGTATATGATGCCAATGTCATCGAAGGTAACGTTGAAAATATGCCTACCAATGACAACAAGATTTATTTACCGGGTAATAAGGCCTCATTGAGCGAAACAGTGCCAAGTCACAGTGAGGTGAATGGCAAGAAGGTAGTATTCCTCGGCTGGACAACAACACAGAGTCCTCATATCTGCGAACGGACTCATACACCTATAGAAACAATTAAAAAAGTTACCTTTGGTAATGAAAACGTTACGGTTTATGCAGCCTGGGGCTATGATGAGAATGGCAACGGTACAGCTGATGTACTGGAGACATATTCTTTGAAGTATGATTTAAATGGTGGCAATGGAACTACACCGGCAGAGAAAAACGGCATCAAACATGGTGAGAGTATTGCTATAACAGAGGAGAAGGGCTTTACACGTAAAGCGAGAGAAATTTTTGTCGGCTGGAGTCGCCAGCCATACAGCGCAGCTTTTACTGCAGAACAAAAGGCCGACATAGAAAACGTATTGATTAGCGGAAACACTATCGTCATGGGTACTGAAAATGTAACACTTTATGCAGTTTGGGCAGAAGATCGCAATGGAAATAACCAGGCAGATTATACGGAGGCACTCTCACAGCTGTTATATTCAGAAAATGCTTTTAACGATGGAATCGTTCAGAACATGCCGAAGGATATTAACAAATATTTGCCGAAAGAGAAGGCGATACTATCAGATGAAAAGCCAATGCATAGTAAGGTAGATGGAAAGGCTGTTGTTTTCATTGGCTGGACAACAAAGGAAAACAATAGAATTTATCAATGGAATGATTGTGAATTGGAAACAATCACGGAGATTATATTTGGAAAAGAAAATATAACAGTGTATGCGGCCTGGGGATTTGATGAAGATGGTAATGGAACGGCCGATGTACTGGAGGACTGGGGAGTCATTTCCTATGATTTGGCCGGTGGAATATCTCCGGATGGCATTGAGAAATATGATGAGGAAGTTATTAAAATTGGTAAAACGCATATGGTTAAGACAGCTCCGATGAAAGACGGGTATAAATTCATTGGTTGGAAGTATAAAGATAAAGTGTATCAACCAGGTGACAGCATAGAGGTGAAGGCTCAGACAGCTTCTATGAAGCTGATTGCCGAGTGGAAAGGTGGTAATCTGACAATATCTAATCTTGTAGATGGAACTAAGGGAGATACGAAAAAGGATTTCCATTTTCGAGTATACCTTCAGGATACAAAAATTAACGGATTGTTCGGTGATATAAGCTTCAAGAGTGGTGTGTCAGACGAATTTACTCTGAAGCATGGGGAACGTAAGTCTGCCATAAATCTTCCGTTAGGAACAGCGTATGAAGTTGTTGAGGTTGAAAGTAATCAGGATGGTTATATCACAACCTCAAAAGGTGCGAAAGGCAAGATTACAACGAATGTTTCAACAGTGGAATTCCTTAATACGAAGAACAGTACGCCAACAGAGCCTGAGGTTAAAACCGGAAGTCTGATGATTTCCAATACAGTAGCCGGAAATGAAGAAGAAAAGAAAAAGGACTTTACATTTACCGTGACTCTGAGTGATAAGAGAATCACGGGTGTTTATGGAGACATGAGATTTAAGCAGGGTGTAGCGAGCATTGTTTTAAAGCATGAAGAGAGTATTACTGCTAAAGGTCTTCCTTCCGGAATTCGCTATACAGTAGAGGATACCGATAACAACAAAGCCTACAAGGTGGAAAAATCGGGAGAAACTGGAATCATTAAGGAGGGAGAAATAGCTTTTGCCAAGTTTTTGTCTTACAGAAAGGATAGTGTTGATATCGATGAGGGGGTAAAGGATAATGTAACAAGTCCTTCCTGGCAGAATGAAAAGGATAATGATTTGGAGTCTTCGGTGAATGTGAATACACCAGGGACAAAGACAAAAGAAGTACCGGAAACCGGAGATAAATTCAACAGATCGCTTTGGGTGTTACTCTTAGTAGCTTCAGGTATAGTGATTTCTATTTTAACAGCCTCAAAAAAAAGAAAAGGAACACACGGTAAATAAATAATGGCGAGCTTGATGCGTTAGCGTCAGCTCGCCGCTTTTATTCTGAAAATGGTTATTAGGGAGACACTGTAATCATGAAGTAGTCTTCCTTAAAATGATATCAAGTGGCTATCTGTATAAAGCTATACTTCAAAATGCTTTTGAATGTTTTCTAAAACATTCTGATTTGGAAAGAATGTGAAGAAATCGCAAGTTGTTTCTTACGCTGTGTAAGGAATAGAAAAAAGCCCTGAACAACAGGGCTTCTATAATATTCTGGCGCACCCGACAGGGATCGAACCTGCAACCGTCAGAATCGGAATCTGATACTCTATCCAATTGAGCTACGGGCACATCATTTGCAGGATTTATTATATCATAAAATTAAGGGAACGGCTACTTAAAATTTCTATTTTGACATCATCCTGGGACCACACACGATCTGTCCTAGTTGAAATGCTGTATTATAGCACATCCTGTGTTTACAGCTTATAGTATCCCATAGCGAATGAATTTAGGCAAATGGTGGGAGAGGGGGATTGATCAAGACGTAAAGCATTGCAAATTTTATGCAGGGAAAAATCCATTTAACCGTTCTGCTTTGATTTTCAGGTATTTTGTAATAGACGCAGCTTCTGATGTTTCATATCTGAGAGCATTAGCATGATTTGACAATATATAATTTTCTTGTACGAAACGTTTCAATGAGGTATTAACCATATTGTAATTATTTCTCATCAAATTATAATTTCTCAAGGAAACGATTGTTATACATATTCTTATACATTTTATACACAAAATCCTCATTACTATAAATTGAGCTGATACATTTTGAATATAACAGGAAAATCTTTTAGCTGCCATTACTCTTCATAGGAATAACGAAATGTCATCCCTTCTTGTATTGTTTTTATCACTTGTTCTGTGAATGCTTTCTCTGCTTCTGTAACAATTCCCCTATGCCAAAACTCCTGACGAGGTCCATAACCAAAGTCCTTGCAGGTGTATTCACGTTATCAACCCCATAATTCCTTGTTTTTAAGTTCGAAAAACTGTGATTTTCAGACTATCTATACGATTCTATAAACTGGAATATAATAAGACTGCAAAAATCTAAAACTGCTTCTCTCTTTTACTAAACGAAAATTCTCATATAGCTTATTATCTCCTTATAATCGATATTTTTTGAATCATAGTATATACCTTTATAATACAAAACGAAATGATTTTTTTGTTCATCCTTAATATTAAGAATACAACACTCAGGCAATATAACTTCTTTCCCTTTAGTGTAGGTTGGCTTATCATCGTGTAAAATACCAAAATAGTCTAAAGTTTCTAATAATTTTGTAAAAGAACATCCCCATGCCTTTGTTTGCATAACTGCTACAACTTCATCTACGCTAAGTCCAGTAAGCATAGCAATGCATAGTTGTCCGCAATATCCAGTTTTGGGATAAGTAATACTTTGAATACTGTCAATTTTTCGTATAGGGTTTTCCTTAGAATATGGACTATCACAATTTATCCGTGTTAGTCCACTAATTACTTCAAAGGCAACACTTAACGCATCAACGCTATTGATCTGATGTATTACATTCTTTCTGATTGGTATATAATAAGTCCCCTCTCCTTTAGGAACTAGCTTACATTCGAACGTACAATTCTCTTCTATATACACTCTCACTGCAACCATTCCCTTTTGACCACATTTTTCCCAAACATTGAAGGGTATTTTAATGAAATATCGATTTCCCTGCTTGAATAATTTTTCTGTGAATGTATATGTCATTATATTTTGCCCTCCACAATTTCTAATTTTTTTATTACTCTCTACACCAATCTCATAAACTGGAAGTTATCTCTTACTTTTCCTTATTTATCATGTAAGATTGTAAGCTCTTTTGACAACCATTCTTTTCATAAAATTTCTCTGCTTCTGGTTGAGAACCGAAATATAACATTGTAGGTGTATTTTCTTTTGCAAGTTGAAGAAGTTTACTTCCTATACCTTGTTTTTGATATTGAGGAAGAACAAGTAGCTCTGTAATTGTTCCAAAATAGTAACCATCGGAAAGAATACGCAAACACCCTACTAACTTATTATTGTCATAGGCTGTTATATTTAGTGTTTTAGATAATGCTTGCCTTGTCTGTTCCATGTCATAATTGCCTTGCCATACTTGATTGACAAAAGAAATAAACATTGATACATCAAGGTTTTTATCATCTACTTTGTAGTCCATTATTGTTCCTCCTACTTCTAATTTTCTAGTTTGATAAACTGAAATTTAGTGATGTGTGGATTATGCTCATTTTGCACACAGGATAAAATCCATTACTACTTTATTAAATTCTATTGGTACATCCATATTTACAAGATGTCCTGCATTTTTAAAAATCATCACTTGGCTGTTAGGCTCTGATGTATGCCACATTTCAACTGCGTTTAATTCCATTGGAATATCTTGATCACCACAACCTATGAGAATAGGATAACTTCTTTTTGTAATACATTTGTTAACCATGCCATTCAGTCCAGCAAGATACATAAATGACTTTTTAGGAAAACTAATATTCATCTGGTAAAATTCCTCTTGTGCTTGTGGGGTATAAGCGGAAATTAATTTATTGCTCTGTGCAAACCATTTAATTGAAAATATAGCCTTAAGCATCATTAACCCTTGCGCTTTTCCATTCTCTTTTTGCATTGATGTATCGAAGTTGTTTATATCATATCCACCAAAACAAGCAATGGATGCGACCATTTCAGGATATTTGTTTGCAAAATCTTGAACAAGCACAGCACCTATTGATACGCCAACAAGGTGGACTTTAACGATATTTTCTGCATGCAAAATATCTTTTATATACATTGATGTTTTTTCAATTCCATCTCCCTTTTTTGTTTTAGTAGATTTTCCATGCCCAATTAAGTCAACGGTTATGACTGTGAATTTTTGAGAAAAATCTTCTATTTGCTTTGCATACTGTGTATGGTCTGCAAAAGCGGAATGAAGAAATAATATAGTTTCATCATACTTGGTTTCTGAAATGTAATACCACATAGGTGTAGAATCTATTTTTTTACTAATCATATTCATGATATACCTCACATTATATAAATAATCTTCCCGACAAATTCTAATTTGTCTACTTCATTTTCTCTTGACACTCACTACATTCTCTGTCATGTATAGAAATTATACCACCACATTTATAGCAAGAGTATATAATTTTCTGTTGCTCCATAAACTTATCTAATCCATCTTCTTTTACAAAAGCACTATTTTCCATGAGGCTTGCTTGATATCTCTTATTATAACTTTTCTCAAGATTTTTTATCAGCTTACATGGATAGTCTAAACACTCATAGCAATAGGATAATTTTTTATCTTTAACACAATCTTTAATCTTACATTTACGACAATGCTCTGGTTTGCCCATATCACTATTTAAACAGCCAGCACATGGTTTTTTATGATAGCAATGTTTGTAACAAACTTTACAATTCATTCCACACGGGGCAAACATGCTAGTATCAATATTTTCTGTTGGCATTTTCATTATCCTATGCTCCTTCCATTTGTTTAGACACTTAAAAATTCTATTTTTCTAGTATGTAAGTTGCAATTTGTAAATCAAACAATATTCTCTCCCAGAATTATTTTGGGCATTGTGATCAAACACCTATTCCAACGCTTATAGAACTTTTCCAAACCCAGTTTTCCAACCCGTGCATGAACTTCTTCATTTTCCATCACCCAATACAAGACATATGTTACCTTACCTACATTTCTTGTAAGACGAACAGGTAATTCTCCTTCTTTAACTGCATTGAAATCTTTTTGTCGGTGAGTACGTTTTATATAGTGTACATCAATAACACCATCTTGCTTTAAGTAAAATTCCGCTACTTCCCTCATCAGTTCCTCAATTTCATCTAACTTTGTCAGTTTAGCCTCATATATGCATATTTCATTAAACATAAAATACCTCCACCAATTGTGATTTATCTCTACAGCCATTGAATGAATGCTGTCTTATCTAAGCTGTTATAGCCAGCCTTATGATATAAGTTTAAAGTTGACTCATCTTTTGCACCTGTAAGTAACATCATTTTATAACAACCGGACTTTTCTGCAATTTCTTTAGAATAATGTAGGCACTCTGTAGCGTATCCTTTTCCTCGATAGGCATTATGTGTAACAACATTTTCAACAAATGCATATGGTCTAACGTTCCTTGTTAAGTTTGGGATAACTATACATACACAAGATGAAACGATCTTACCCTCTATTTCCTTAACTATAATATGATGGTTTTTATCGTTCACAATAGAGTGCCATGTTTTCCTCAAATCCTCTGTCATCTCAGGAACTGAATCTTCGTGTAAATGTGTATACAAATTCAATAAATCATTCAATTCATACTCATAAATTTCTCTAACCATAATACCTCCATAAAAAACTAAGTATGTACTTCTATTTTTCTTTTATACGATCACTAAATTGCTTTAAATCAAGTTTGACTTCATCCGGAAGTTTATCATAATCAACATGATCAATTGCACCTTGCAGTGCATATAGATGAACTAAGCATACATTTGGATGCTGTTCCTTTAATTGAAGAAACACTTCTTTACTACCTAGTCTTATCAAATCTTCTGATGACCTGACACCAATTGAGAAAAGCTTTCTTTTCATTTCTTTTCCAATGTTTAACATATTATCTAGACTTTCCATATATTATCTCCTCTAGTTTTGTTTTACCTATACATTCATTTTAACATAATTGGTAATGTAAAAAATAAAATATATTAAAAACATCATCTAATCAAGCTCATTCTATATATAAAAGTACCAGCTTCTGAATAAAACTGTCTAATCTTACCTATATGGAAGACAATTCAGCTTTTCTCGTGTACAATTAAGAAAAGAAGGAGTGCGTGCCAAAAGCAATCGGCATGCAAATGTATCGTATCATGATGAAGAAAATCGGATGCTGTATACTGATGCTACTGCTATGCTGTGCATGCAGCGCTGAGCCTGACAGGGATGCGGAGGAATTTCAGAAAGACAAGGATACTGTAGCACAGCTGGATACAGCCTTAAAAAAACTGGAAAACGCAGAAAGCTTTCATTTGAAGCAGGAAAATGAAGAGGGACAGCTTGTCGATGTGAGTATTCGTAAATCCAGCAGCAGCGAGGATACTACAGCTAAGCCAAGCGATGATAGCAAGGCAGATGCCCCTTATGAATTCAGCGGCACCTATACGGATGAAAAGGGAACTGCCTATCATATTGAACAGACAAGGAAGTCAGGGTTAATGGCGGAGGTGAGCATAGCGGATACCGGTCTGCTGTCCTGGGGCGTCAACACCATACGCTGGGACAAACAGACCTTTGAACAAACCCTGGAAAATGCTGTACTAGAGGACTATGTGCGTATCTGCGAAACAAATGATGACCAGCTGCATACCTGTAAGGTAGGCGAGCTTACGGTTACCTTTCAAACGGATGCAGATGGATATCTCATCTATCATAAAAGCAGCAGAGATCAAATTATGCGAACATATACGAATATTAACAAAGAACAGGTACACTTCATGAATGAAATTTGACTTGTGAATTATAAACAAGCGCTAGGATTATCGATTGAGCGAAGAGTCGTAACCATGCGTGGATAAAATCAATAAGGTAAGAGAAGAAAGCAGAATGCACAAGCGATGCCTGCACACCTCTTATTTTGAAAAATGAAAGAGAACAGAGACTTCACTTGCTGGAAAAGGAAGTCTCTTTTTCCTATTCCCGCCAACACCTTGCTGTCGTATACGGCACACACAAATCGCTACGCATGTCCTGCATATCGGCTGTGAAAGGAAAAGCCGTTCCTCATCTTCTCTGCATTTGCACAGCCCTGAAATCCTCTGTTCTCAATCCTGAACGCGTATCATATTCTGTACTGTTCACCCAGCTTCTTTCTTGTGAAAAATCGCTGTTTTTTAATTTGTTATTTTATTCACAAAAAGTGAGAAACTGTTGGAATGCCAACACGTAACAGGAAAAAGGGAGTGTTATCATAGGGGTGGATCCAAGGTTGGTGGCTATATGAAAAAGAACGATGTAAACGCTTTATTGAAATTCCATATGCATCAGGAATTCGCCGTACTGCCCATCGTATTGTATGTTCTGCTGAGCGGTATCATCATGATCTGTTTTCATTATTACTCGATGAAGGCGCTGATTCTGGCAGCGGTACTTGCCATTGTGATCGGGTTCCTCCTGTGTGCTGACAAGGCGCATTACTGGGATGCCATTGTACACGGTCTTGCCCAGTATGGAAATGCCAGACTGATTATGATCTTCATGGTGATCGGTATCTTTTCCAAGCTTCTGGCTGTCGGACAGATCGGCTCCGGCTTTGTCTGGATCGGCATGCATCTGCATTTGAGCGGAGGAAGCTTTACGGTTTTCTGTTTTCTTGTATCCTCGCTTATTTCCATGGGCGCAGGTGCACCGATAGCGGCACTTCTGGCCGTTGTACCGATTTTTTATCCGGCAGGGGTGCTGATGGGCGCTGATCCTGCGATTCTGACAGGGGCTATGCTGAGCGGTATATTCTTTGGGGATGCACTCTCCCCAAGCTCTCAGGTCATTCATACGACGATTGCCTCCCAGCATGATCCTGTTACAAACAAGGGCGCTGATTTGCTGCGTGTAATGAAACAGCGTCTGCCGTATCTGCTCATCGCAGGAATTCTGTCCACTGTTCTGTTTTATGCTCTGGGAACCAGTGGAAACGCACAGAATCCCGAGCTGCTAGCGAGCATGTGCAATCCTAAGGGACTGTGGATGCTGCTGCCGATTCTGCTTCTACTGATAATCTGCTTTAAAACAAGTGATCTGTTTGTCGGCGTCACCTATGCAATCGTGGCAGGTATATGCGTTGGATTTGCCACCGGATTGTTCCAGTTTTCTGACCTGATCAGCATTCAGTATGAAACGCAGGAGCTGCATGGCATTCTGTTTGACGGTATATCCGGCGTGGTGGATATCATCATTTCCACCATCCTGCTCTATGGTCTGATTGCGATTGCCGTAGAGGGTGGAATGATGGAGAAATGCTGCAACTATCTCACATCACGAAAAGCCATACAGCATACAGGCGGTGCAGAGGCAATGATTTCCCTTGGCGTTGGTATCGTCAATATTCTTCTAGCAGGCTGTGTGCTGCCTTCCATTCTCATGTTTAAGGATATCGCAGATACTATTGGAAAAAAGACCGGAATCTCAGCGGAGCGCAGGAGTATTCTGTTAACTGCGATGACAACGAATATAACAGCAATCATACCAATCAACAGCGCCTTTGTCATGGGAGCTGTTACCGTGATCAATCAGCTGGCCGCAAATCATGCCTATCTGCCGGTTGTCACACCGTTTCAAATTTTCCTGTCCTCCTATTACTGTCTGCTTCTGACACTGATCTGTGGTATCTGGGTCGTGCTTGGTGCAGGGAGAGAGGGAGAACATAAATATAGTATGACGTACCATCATGCAAAGGAGTGAGGATGTATGGAAGAACGCTATGATGTCATCATTATCGGAGGAGGACCTGCCGGTCTGGCAGCTGCCATCTATGCAGGAAGAGCCGGACGAAAAACCCTCATGATTGAGAAGGGAAGCTTTGGCGGCCGTATCAACGACACCAGAGAAATCCGAAATTATCCGGGCTTTATTACTGACAGCGGGGCAGGTCTGATGCAGAAATTTAAGGCGCATGCCCAGTCGTATGCCACCAATGTTTTCAAGCGCACCACGGTAACCGGATTGGATACGATGGAGGACGGGGCATTTCTTGTACACACAAAGCGCCGCGGAGATTTTATCGGTGACTGTGTGATTCTGGATACGGGGACAAAGCCGAGGGTTCTCGGTATTCCGAATGAAATCGAGCTTGCCGGACATGGGGTTGCCTATTGCGCTACCTGTGATGCGGAGTTTTTCCGGGATAAGGAAATCTATGTGCTGGGAGCCGGCGATCAGGCAATCGAGGAAAGCGGATATCTAACGAATTTCGCAAAAAAGGTAACCGTTATCGTCCTGCATGAGGAGGGTCACCTTGACTGTAATGAAATGGCAGCGGCTGAAGCCTATGCAAATCCGAAAATAGAGTTTGTCTGGAACACCACCCTGCAGGAAATTCTGGGGGATGAGGAGGTCTGCGGGTTAATCCTGAAAAACGTTGTCAGCGGTGAAACACGAAAGGTGCGTGCGGATGGTATTTTCTTCTTTGTCGGCATGGTGCCGCAGACGGAGTTTGTACAAAATGTTGTTGCCTGTGATGCAAAGGGCTATATTCTTGTGAACGAGAAAAAGGAGACCAGTGTTCCGGGCATTTATGCAGTGGGTGACTGCACACAGACCTTTCTGCGTCAGGTGGTCACATCAGCCGCAGACGGAGCGATTGCCGCTACGGCAAGTGAGCGGTATTGCAGGGAGCGGAATCAGCTGAAGAGCATTCTGACACCGGATTCCGGCAGAGTTGCTTTTCTATTCTATAATCCGTATGAAAGCTCACAGATAGAACAGGTGACACAGCTGGAGGAGGCCTTACAGAATGATTATACAGTCATTCGTCAGGATATCACCAGACAGACCCTGCTGTACCAGCTGCTGCATATGGATGGAACCTTGTCCAGTGCGATGTTTGAACATGGTAAATTGATAAAAAAGAATGGTAAAGAGGCAGCGTAAAACCATAGAATGGAGGAATGCAATATGGGACAGCCTTTCGTTTTTCCACACGGAGTAACCGTATACGATCCGCAGAAATGCTGGAACGGGTACACGATCGTACCCCTGATCAATGACGGTGTATTGTTGTTTGATATGAATGGCAATGAGGTGCGCAGATGGAATATGCACGCCATGCCGCCGAAGCTTTTGCCTGGCGGCTATGTGATGGGGCTGAGCGGATACCGCCATCCGGATTATGGTATGCAGGATGGCGTGAATCTGATTGAAATTGATTACGATGGGAATATCGTCTGGGAATTTGATAAATTTGAAAATATCAACGATCCCGGAAGAGATCATCGCTGGATGGCACGGCAGCACCACGATTATCAAAGGGAAGGAAATCCGGTTGGATATTATGTACCGGGAATGGATGCAAAGCCATTGGAGGGGAATACCCTGATTCTGGTTCATCAAACCATTAAAAATCCGGCAATCTCCGATAAGAAGCTGCTGGATGATGCCATGATTGAGGTGGATTGGGAAGGAAACATTTTATGGAAATGGTCTATTTCCGATCATTTTGATGAGCTAGGCTTCGATGAGGCCGCAAAAAATATTCTGGCACGCGATCCGAATATGCGTTCCAGTGACGGTGGTGTCGGTGATTATCTGCATGTGAACTGCATGAGCTATCTTGGCCCGAATAAATGGTATGAGCATGGGGATATGCGCTTTAAGCCCGACAATATCATCTTTGACTGCCGTGAGGCGAATATTCTTGCCATTCTGGATAAGGAAAGCGGGAAGATCGTATGGAAAATCGGTCCGGATTTCAATGCGACTCCGGAATTGCGGAAGCTTGGCTGGATCATCGGACAGCATCATTTCCATATGATACCGAAGGGTCTTCCGGGAGAAGGAAACCTGATGGTGTTCGACAACGGAGGCTGGGGAGGCTATGGCGTTCCGAACCCGGGCAGCCGCAATGGCTCCAAGAATGCGCTGCGGGATTACAGCCGTGTGCTGGAGTTCAATCCGATTACATTGGAGGTTGTATGGAAGCTGACACCAAAGGAGCTTGCGCATGCCATACCAACCGATGCCAGCAAGTTCTATAGTCCCTATGTATCCAGTGCCCAGCGTCTTCCAAATGGAAATACACTCGTGACAGAAGGAAGCGATGGTCGTATAATAGAGGTAACCGCAGATCATGAAATTGTATGGGAGTGGATTTCACCATATTATACGCATAATGAAACAGGCCCGAAGAACAATATGATTTATCGTGGCTACCGCTATCCGTACAGCTATGTTCCACAGGAGCCGACACCGACAGAAATTGCGATTCCACGTATTGACAATACCACCTTCCGTATGCCGAATGCCGGAGCACTTGGCGCAAAGACGGTGATTGATGTGGAAGGAACCCTACCGTATTATCAGGATGTGGCACTGTGTGTGGCAACCGATGATGAGGAAGATTTGAGCCAGCGCGAAAAGGTTTTCTCCGTAGATACTGCGGTGTTTGAGCCTGTCAGCGGCATGGCTGAGTGGACTGATAAGGTATTAAAGCAGCAGGAGAAGCCGGTGCTGGTACTGTTTGGTGCAGAGCGCTGTGTACACTGTAAGGCACTGCATCCGGTATTGGAAGAAGCCCTGCAGGAGGAGTTTGCGAACAGCTTCCTGATTCGCTATGTGGACGTTGATGCCAACAAGGATATCGTTGCCGCCTGCCATGTACAGGGAATTCCTGTTGTGGCGGTATATCGCAGCGGTGAAGAGGTACGTCGCTTTCACGGAGAACATGATTACGATGATGTCTGTGACTTTCTGGATGCGGTGTTTGCCTGATGCTGTAAACGGATAAAGGAGGATTTCCATGCGCAAGGAACCCTATGGTCTTATGCCGATATTTGCCCATCGCTGTATGCACCATGAGATTTATGGGAAAAGGCTGCAGTATGAAACCTATAAAAGCTCGCAGATTCTGCATTCTATCAATGACACGATTGATCATTTCGGAATGGTTGTGGATGGCGTTTTAAAGGCGGAGCAGTATACCAGTCAGGGAAGTGTGCTGTGCAGTGCCTATTTTGAGGATAATGATGTGTTTCCGGAGCTGCTGTATTTTACGGGTAAGCGGCAGTATACGTATACGCTGGTCGCAGTAAGACGGACAACCGTTGCCTGGATGCATGTATCCGATCTGGAGGAAATGCTGAAGGAGGATACGGAAATGATGACGGCGTTTATGCTGTATCTGTCAAAGCGGGGATTGCGCAATCAGATGCTGCTGAGCTGTCTGATGTATCAGACGATTCAGGAGCGCGTGGCATACTGGCTGCTGAGTATGAATCATTTGTCAGAGCATGAACGGATACCGCTTCCGCGTTCACAAACGATCTGGGCGAATACCCTGCATGTGAGTCGTTCCTCTTTGAATCAGGAGCTGAAGCGTATGGAAAAGGAAGGAATCTTTCGCATCGAGGGGCATGTTTTGATTCTTCTCGATCAGAAGAAACTGGAGGATATTTTGTAAAATCAATGAGAGGCAGGTCTAGCTTATGTTCGATTGAAGAGCAGAGGAGGCCTGCTTTTATTATCCTGAAAGCTTAAAATCGATATAAGGGCTGCCATACACAAGAAATTCCATATAGGAAATAATAAGAACCCGCATATGTGAATTCTGAAGTATAACGATCCATAATTTAAGGACTTTTCTTCGCAAACACAATTTTATGTGCTATGATACGGATATGTCATTTATATAAACAGATTCAGTGTACGCAAAAACATACATCTATCCGGGTTTACCATATTAGTTTTTTAGAATGCTTGGATCATGAGAACTATTGGGGGATTTGTTATGCTTGCTTACTTATAGAGGATGAGCCGATGCAGAATGTAAGGAAGCCACGGATATGCAGTTGTGCAGATCATTGGTTGCTGAGTCAAGGTATAAAGAAAAGGCAGGAAGATACAGGAAAGCACAAGAAAACAACAGGAGGATACATACGATGTGTACAAGTATAATTTCAAACGGCAATAAAACAATCATCGGCTTTAATCTTGATATATTGGATATGGAATATCGGGTGGTTGCTGAGGAAGATAAAGTTTATATCGCTATACATGACGATCAAGAAGGCTGGCTGCCCTTATTCGGCGCTAATTCCAGAGGGGATTTTGTAGCGATGCCGACTTGCTGGCCATTTGATGAAAGAAGTAATCCTGCGAATGCGGATAGTCTGAATATTATCAATCTGGATATTGATTTACTGCTTAGAAAAAAAACATTGGATGAAATTAAAGTGATTGCTGAGCATGAAGCGGTATCGAGTGTTCCGGGTGTCACCTTTCAATCACAGCTATCCGATAGCTCCGGTAATGTTTTACAAATAATTCCGGGGCAGGGAATACGGTATTTATCGAAGCCGCAATACGCTGTTTTAACAAATTTTTCTCCATTCAAAGGAAGCACGGAAAAGCACCCCTGGATGGGATTAGACAGATATCATAAGGCTGTCGAGCTGCTGGAGAATAGTAGTGAGGATTTTGATGTTTCTGATTGCTTTGAGGTTTTAAAACAGACTTCACAGACGATCTGTCCTACGGTGGTATCTATGGTATTTGATACAGCAGCGAATACGGTATACTGGTGTGAAAACAGAAAATGGGATAAGATTGAAAAAAAGAAAATAGGTTAATCCTATTCCTATGCAGTTTAACAATAACAACTATAATGGATGAATTGTGGTTTTCAGATAGCTGTTTGTCTAGGTAAAATAGGGTGAACAGAGCTTTATTTTGCGAAAGAGGTACGGACCATTAAATATTAAGCTTCACAAGACAACTTTGAAGCCTTTGGATCTCAGTTTGCGTTATATGCTCATTATATATCAAATAGGGAACTCTTAGTACGTAAGAATAAATAGCTTAAGAATATTCAATAATGCATTTAGACAATATAGGGTTGAAACAAAGAACAACACGTATTTTATGCGTGTTGTTGATGTCTAGTAGCATATTTCAATTTGTTCACTGAATATCATAATACCCAGAGGATAGTGAAGTTATAACGCTGTGACTACTACGTCAATGAAATTCTTGGTATCAGAAGATGTAAGGCTATGCGATTAACGAGAAAAGACTGTACTAATCAATAAGTTAATACCTTTTTGAGGTGTCAAATTTGAGGTGTCAAAATGGTATCCCGATATGATCACTTGAGGATGCAGTGGTTTATAAATTTACCGATTCCATCATGGTCATTATCATCTGTTATAAAATCTGCAGCACTTTTTGTGAGAGCGCTGCCGTTTTTCATAACGACTCCAATTCCTGCGTGCAATATCATATCGTAATCATTGTCTTCATCACCAAATGCGCACAGATTCTCCATGTCCCACCCATGCCAGCTCAATAGTTTTTTTAATCCCATCGTTTTTGTAATACAGGGATCTGTATATTCAAACAGTATGCTCGCTGTTACCAAAGCTGCTGATTTATAGGATGTATTGGAAAAGGTTGCACTTCTTGCGATAACCGATTCCATTGTCTGCGGTGCACAGGTAATCATTAGCTTTGGCCGTGATTTTTCGAGAAAATGTGAGAAATCAACAATCTTATAAGGGATGTGATCGGCGTCTGATAATTTTCTGATATGATCATCCTCCCATGGAGCATACAGAATCCCTTGCCAGGGGATGACAAAATTGACATCCAGATCTTCATAATGCTTTATAATTTCCTTCATAAATTCGCCGGAAAGAGGATAGCAGCTTTCTTCCTTACACAAAGTGAAATCACAAAGTTCACCACCACCTGTTCCGACGATTGCATCTACCAGTTCATGAATTCCCCATTCATCCAAAAGATTTTTAACACTGTGAGCATCTCTTCCTGTTGATAAGCCAAATAGGATACCTTTTTCCTTTGCCTTTCTTATTGCTGTAATTGTATTTGTTGAAACAGTACCGTTACTTGTAAGTAATGTACCATCCAAATCACACATAATTGCTTTAATGTCCATAAAATACCTCCCTTTATATTCATCATTATAATGATTTTGAATAAAAACGTAATCATTATATGTATTCTGTAAAAATTTATCACAATTTAAGCATATATTGTGCTTCGTTTTGATAAACAATGAGAAAATCAGAGCATATCATAAAGTGAACATTGTTTGTAAATCTTTTATTCTGTATAATATTTACATAGAAACATGCGTAGCAGCTATATGTTCGTAAACGAATGAAGGTTTCATACGTATGCCATAAATGAGGAGAGTCTTATGAATATTTTGAAAGATATGACTACGAAACGGGATTTTACCCCCAGCGAACAATTGATAGCTGACTACATCCTGAAACATTTTAATACAGTCAATCAATGCAGTATCAAAGACATAATAACCGTTTGTCATGTTTCAAGTGCGACATTATATCGCTTTATAGAAAAAATGGACTGTTATGGCTTTCAGGATTTCAAAGCAAAGATATTGGAAGACAAGGAAGATTTCTTAAAGGAAAACAGGAAGCTTGATTTTGATTTCCCTTTTCAAAAGGACCAGACTGAAAAAGAAATTATCGATGCAATCTGTCTGGATTATGAGCAGACTTTGCTTTCCACGAAAAATCTTTTTGATTTCAGGCAATTTAAACAGCTAATACCAAAAATGAAGCAATCTGAGGAAATAAATATTTATACCTCTGCAGGAAATTTATCATTTGCACAAAATTTCAAATTTCAGATGCAGGAGATTGGCGTAAATGTTACGGTTCCTGTAGAGGAATATGAACAGCG
Source organism: Clostridiaceae bacterium OM02-2AC (assembly GCA_003481775.1). GTDB lineage: Bacteria > Bacillota_I > Bacilli_A > Erysipelotrichales > Erysipelotrichaceae > Clostridium_AQ. Next base: position 6,311 of record QULU01000016.1, on the reverse strand, counting down.
GTTATGTGCTTCACAAAGCGACTCCCGAAAATTTGCTGTCATGATTACCTATGGTGGACGGGGCTTGCTGGCTTCAGCTTTGTCGAAAATTCTGCATTGCAATCAAACACCGGTTCTGTTAATTTCTTCCCCGGAGATGAAAAAAGAAACTTACTATGCTGAATATCAACTTTATCTAAGTCACAGAGAAAATCATTTTAATAAAATATCATCATTTTCCACACGATTATCACTTCTTTTTCTTTTGGATATTCTATATGGCTGTTACTTCACAACCGATTATGATACCTATCTCAACAGAAAAATATCCTATTATAAAATGATTCGCATGTAAGAAGCCATCAGTATGGAAAGGAGCGGATGATAATGCAAAGAACCAATCGCCGGAAGCCTGAGGAGCTGGAAGAAATTTTATCCAATACAGAAAAGGAGATTCATTGTTACGTGATTTCCCATTTTGAGGAAATTCCCGCGATGACGATAAGGACCTTGGCAGTGAATACGTACGCCAACACAGGAACTATTATGCGATATTGTAAAAAGCTTGGCTATTCCGGCTTTGAAGAATTCAAAATTCATTTTCAGAATGATATGAAAGATTTAAATTATGATAGTTTTCTCATAAAGAATTCAGAAGATACCATTCATGTCATCAATAAAATGAAGCAATTATATGAAGATGTTGTAAGTAAGTCTAATCAACTTTTATCAGTAACACAATTGGACAGAATCGTTGATAAAATTTCAAAGGTTACCTATATTGATTTTATCGTTTATGATGCAAATACAGCTTTTGCGGAATATGCATCACATTATTTTTTCCTCATTGGAAAGGTATGCAATGTGTATTCGGATATTGATAAACAAATTCAGTTTGCCTCTATTGCAGATCCAAAAGATCATCTTGTTATTATCATCAGCAGAAGCGGATCAACAAAACGAATTATCAAGATTGCGAAAATTCTTCATAAACGAGGCTTTTATACTCTTTTGATGACGCAGAGATATACAACAAACATATCCATATACTGTACAGAATGCATAGCAGCACTCTATGACAATAATTTTGATAAAATGGGAGATTGTATCTTTTATACTTCTGTGAAATATCTGATGGACTGCATTATTCAAGTTTATTATACGAAATACTATAACCAGATTCTCCAGACTGTAAAGCAATATAACGAGCATTTTTTTGGAATTGACGATTGATTGTAAAAAGACGCAATGTTAAAAAGTCTTTTCATTTACAATGATGAAAGGACTTTTTTGTATACAGCGTATTCTTATTTACTGCAATTTTAGGGAAAAAAAGGATACAGTGTTACTATAAAATCCATCTTTCTTTAACTCCGGCATCTTTTGATTTATTCTATGTTCAGGAGGTGTAAATACATGAAAATTTACTTATTTTGTAACTTAGGGTTATCTACAAGTATATTGGTTGACAGTATGAAAAAGGAGGCAGAAAAGAAAGGGTTGGATGTCGATGTCAAAGCTTTCGCCATCTCAGAACTGCAAAAGTATGTTGGTGAATTGGATGTTGCATTGCTTGGTCCACAAGTTGGATATCGTGTGAAAGAAATGAAAAAAATCTGTGATCCTTTTGGAGTTCCTATTGATGTAATACCCATGCAGGATTATGGGATGTGCAATGGAAAAGGGGTTCTTGAATTCGCGTTGAGTTTAATCGAGAAAAAGGATGGAGGATGCTGACAATGAATACGTTAATGAACGAAAAGATTATGCCAGTGATTATGAAATTTATAAATTCCAAGCCTGTATTAGCATTAAAAGATGGATTTGTTTATGCCATGCCATTGATGATAGCAGGTTCTATCTTTCTGTTACTTGCAGAGTTTCCAATTAAACAAGTTACAGATTTCTTTGCCAGTGTTGGATTGAAAGAAGTCTTGAATCAGGCATATGCCTGTTCCTTCAATATTATGGCTTTGATCGCGGTAATAGGAATCGCATATACATATGCAGATAATGAGGGGTATGCCCCATTGCCTGCCGGGGCGATTGCACTATCAAGTTTCTTGCTTCTGCAGCCGGGGGATATCGTTAGCCAGACGGGAGAACAGGTATCTGTCATTTTGAAAGCATGGTGTGCAGGACAAGGTATGGTCTGTGCAATCATAATCGGTAATCTGGTTGGTTTTATCTACTGCCTATTAATAAAAAAAGGAATTACAATCAAAATGCCAAATGGAGTTCCGGCAGGGATTGTGAATTCATTTAATGCATTAATCCCAGCCGTCGTTATAACATTTCTAATGACAGCATTGTACGCTATTTTACAGCTTGGTTTTGATACAACCTTCTTTGAACTAATTTACGGCACCATTCAGACACCTCTGCAAGGTCTTTCAGATTCACTATGGGGTATTATTGCGGTTGCATTCCTTGTGCCACTTCTTTGGTGGTTTGGCGTACATGGTGCGTCGATCGTGACTGGGGTCATGACTGGCTTGTGGATGGCAAACACAGCTGCTAATCAGGTGATTCTGGATTCTGGGAAAGCATTAACACTGGAAAACGGTGCACATATCGTTACACAGCAATTTTATGATCAGTTTATCTGTGTAACCGGTTCAGGAATTACCATTGGTCTGGTGGTTTATATGCTCTTCCGAGCGAAAAGTAAACAGTATAAGGAATTGGGGAAAATAAGTATTGTCCCGGCATTATTCAATGTCAATGAACCGGTGTTATTTGGTACACCGATCGTATTGAATCCACTTCTCATGGTTCCTTTCATCGCCATACCGGTTCTAACAGCAATTATTGAGTATTTCGCAATCGCATCAGGCTTATGTCCGCTTTATACTGGCGTGCTTGCTCCATGGACAACCCCTGTTATTATCTCGGGATTCATAATTGGTGGCTGGCGCACCGCCCTGCTCCAGGCAGTCATTGTTGTGCTTTCCGTTATTGGATATTATCCTTTTATCAAAAAAATTGATCAGCTTGCATTTGAAAAAGAAGAAGCTATGCAGAATAATGTAGAGGAGAACGTACTATGAGTGAATTTGAATTGATTTGTTTTCAGATGATTGCAGGTGCCGGAGAAGCTAGGACAAATTTTATTGCTGCTTTGGAAGAAGCAAAAAGCGGTAACTTTCAAAATATTGATACACTGATGAAAAAAGGTGATGATGCATATATACAGGGGCATCATGCACATGCATCCCTCATTCAGGAAGAGGCAAAAGGAAACAAGACAGAATTATCACTATTGTTGATGCATGCCGAGGATCAGTTAATGAATACGGAAACCTTCCGTTTTCTAGTGATGGAATTGATTGATTCCTATCGCGGAGGTAATGCGTATGAATCATAGAAGCATGACAGCTTTTCCAAATGATTTTCTGTGGGGAGCGAGTACATCTGCCTATCAGGTGGAGGGTGCTAGTATGCAATACGGAAAAGGTCCTTCTTGTCAGGATGTAAAATGCGTGCCAGATGGAACCTCTGATTTAACTGTATGCTCAGATCATTACCATCACATGAAAGAAGATATTGCACTGATGGCTGAAATGGGATTCAAAGCATATCGATTCTCTATTGCGTGGACACGAATTCTACCGGAAGGAGAAGGGACAGTCAATCAACAGGGAATTGAATTTTACAGTAACCTGATTAATGAGTGTATAAGGCATGATATTGAACCAATCATCACTATGTTTCATTTTGATATGCCAGCAGCGCTTGATCAACGCGGCTCTTGGTCTAATCCTGATTCAGTACAATGGTTTGTGGAATATGCCAAAATTTTATTTTCTGCATTTGGGAATCGCGTACATTACTGGTTAACGATTAATGAACAGAATATTTTAACTCTGGTAGGACCGGTTATCGGCACTCTTAAGTTGCCAGAATCATGTGAAAATATGACACGTGAAATCTACCAGCAGAATCATCATATGCTGATTGCACAGGCGAAGGCTATGGTTCTTTGCCATGAGATGCTTCCAGACGCAAAAATAGGTCCAGCACCAAATATTTCTTTGATATATCCTCAAACATGTGACCCAAGAGATGTATGCGCAGCCCAGAACGCGAATGCATTACGGAACTGGCTTTATCTAGATGCGTATGTTTATGGGGAGTATAATCATATCGTTTGGTCATGGCTAAAGGATCAAAATGCAGAGCCGATATTTGCACCTGGTGATAAAGAAGCATTGAGAAATGCGCATCCGGATTACCTTGGTATTAATTATTATAATACGGCTGCCTGCCGTAAATATAATGATAGCGATGAGATTGGTGCTGTGTCCCAGCAGGAGAATAAGGGAGTAAAAAATCTGTATACAGGAGTCGTAAATCCTTTTTTAGAAAAAACAGAGTTTGGTTGGGAGATTGATCCGGAAGGCTTCCGTAATACAATACGAGAAATTTACTCTCGCTATCATTTACCGATTCTGATAACGGAAAATGGATTGGGAGCTTATGATGAACTCACAAAGGATGGGAAGGTGCACGATATATATCGTATCCAATACTTGGAAAAACATATCCATCAGATGCAGCTTGCTATTCATGACGGCTGTATGATGATAGGATATTGTCCATGGTCAGCATTAGATCTTATTTCAACACATGAAGGTATGAAAAAACGCTATGGATTTATATATGTAAATCGTAGTGAATATGATTTAAAGGATTTGAAGCGGTATAAAAAAGATTCTTTCTACTGGTATCAAAAGGTAATTGCTTCCAATGGAAATGATTTGTCATTGTAATTGCAGGAAAGCAGTATTACGAATGAAACGTCTGCTTTTATCATGAAAAGAAATACTTATGTGTTTAAAAAGCTAATATATAGAAGCTAAAATAACTATTTATCGTATATGGAATATCTATATAGATACCTACAGGATTATATGCACCCTGCGGATTTCTGTTCGCGTTATATGCATACAATGGACAGGACCTTTTATCATAAAGTCATACATGAGGGTATGCTTACATACAGCTTGCCAATTACAAGGCGAATTGAACTTAGCAAACATCGCCTGTCAAATAAAAATCACCATATTTATGAAACAGTTATTCACATAAACGGGAAGATATGCTACATTATGGGTAAGAAAGAAGAGGGAACTGGTATGAAATTAGGTATTGCAGGAGCAGGCATGATCGTCGTACAGGGTCTGCTGGAATTTGTACATGATATTGAAGGAATTGAGCTGATCGGGATTTGTGCTACCAAGCGCTCTGAGGAAAAGCTGAAGAAATTAAGTGAGGAGCATGGAATCGCCCATACATACACCGATTATGAGGAAATGCTGAAGCTGGATGATATCGATACGGTATACGTGGCAATCAATAACCATCTGCATTATGAATTTAGCAAAAAAGCAATTTTAGCCGGCAAGCATGTAATCTGCGAAAAGCCGTTCACGGTACATGTGGATGAATTGAAGGAGCTGATTGCACTTGCAAAGCAGCACAATGTCATGCTGCTGGAGGCAATTACAAATCAGTATTATCCAAATTATCTGGAGCTGAAGAAACAACTGGGCAGAGTAGGAGACATCCATGTGGTATCCTGTAACTATTCACAGTATTCTTCCCGTTATGATGCATTTAAGCGTGGAGAGGTTCTGCCTGCGTTTAATGCGGATATGGCCGGAGGGGCACTAATGGATCTGAATGTGTACAATGTGCATTTTAATGCAGGTCTGTTCGGTATGCCGAAGGATGTGCAGTATTTCGCCAATATAGAAAAACGCGTAGATACATCCGGTATTCTGATTCTGGATTATGGTAGCTTTAAATCCGTATGTATCGCGGCAAAGGATTGTGCCGGACCTTCTCAGGCAGTAATCGAAGGTGAAAACGGATATCTGGAGGTGGAGGGCTCTGCTTCTGTATGCTCTGCGGTAGCTTATACATACCGGGATACAAAGGAAGAAGGACGCTTCAATTCGCATCCGGATGTACATCGTATGAAGTTTGAATTCATTGAATTTGAACGCATCGTGCGTGAAAAGGACTGGAAACGGGTAGAGGAAGGACAGCAGGAGAGTCTGATTGTGATGGAGATCATCACCCAGGCAAGAGAAAAGGCAGGTCTCTAGCTATTATCGCTTGATTATTATGCAATAGAAAAAAGGGGCCTTACGTAACGTGGGTTGAGTGAAAAATCGCTCTAATTATTATGGGGTTTTCGTAGATATTTGCTATGCTCGATTGTATCATGGGCTCAAAAAAGGTATGCGAGGTGTGATGATGCAGGCGCATACCTTTTTATAGTGTGCCGGGCATGGCATAAATTCAGTTGGAGACAAGCCAACCAC
>QULU01000015.1 GCA_003481775.1 Clostridiaceae bacterium OM02-2AC | reverse complement strand
ACACAAGTTTAAAGGTATGCCACAACCACACACAAATTTAAAGCGCCTGAATAAGCCGGTCACAAGTCGTGATCGGTTTTTTATTGCTGATATCTTTTCTTTCTTTTGTATGATGAAAGGACTGTAGTTTAACAGATGGGATTCTTTTATAATTGGTCTGTTGATAGTTGATATAGGATAAGATAAAGTATAAAAAAACAGATCTTTTGAATCTGTTTTCCGCTTTCTATGATAAAGTAATAGTAGTTCTTTTCTATAGCTGTAAATACTGTATGTGTGTGGAATGCATGCTTTTACAAACACTACCTTGTCAGTATAAATTCTTTAGTCTTTTTAAATAACTGTAATGACGGTAGCGAGCAAATCTCACCTTCAATTTTGACATCTCACAATAAATTTCTTTAGTGGCTTCCAAGGGCACATTCAAATGATCATAGCAGAGTATTGCTGTATCGAAGGTTTCACTTTTCATTGTTACATGACGATCCTCCATCATAATATACGGATTACCGAGGGAGCGGTGCTTAGAATGCTGAATAGCTGTTATTTCTGCCAACTGCATCAGAGATAAACCACAGTCTATAACTGCACCACCAAGAGAGCGATTATATGCGGTGGATCCAGCCTGTGTTGAAAGACAGATTCCGGAGCCTCTGCAGGTTTCAAAAAACTCATCATCTACATATATATCCATTATTTGAGATTTCACAATATTTTCAACGCGCATCTCGTTTAATGCATAATATGGTTCTGGATTATTATCCAGTTTAATTTTTAATAAACCGGATTCAAATATAACAGGCTCTTTTTCCAGAATATCATGCAGGCATTCCTCCAGCTCCTCTTCCGTATAGTCTGTAAAGAAGCCAAGTGTTCCTGTATGAATGCCAAGGAAGTTTACTTCACTGATACGATGCAGATACTGATGGACTCCATACAGCAGTGTACCATCTCCGCCTACACAGATAACAAGCTGCGGTTCTGCTTTATCATAAAGCCAACCTGCAGACTGCAAACGCTCTTTGATTTTCTCCTCAACTGCATGTGATTTTGCATCTTTTTTCGCAACAACTGAATATTTCATCACAAATCACTTCCTTTTGTTATGGTACTATTGTATCATATCCTATAAGGTGATGAAAGATGAATAAACATGTTGAAAAAGAATATAAAATGCTAGTGAGTAAAGAGCAGTTTGATAAGCTGTGCGGTTTGTATGAAAATCTGAATTTTATAACCCAGACCAATACCTATTATGATACGGTGAACCGGGATATTCAGAAACAGAAGGGTGCTATGCGTATACGGGAGCGAAATGGAAGGTTTCTATTTACATTAAAAATGCGACAGGAGAATCTTGACGGATTGTGCGAGTGTGAATGTGAAGTATCTGAAAACAGTGTTCACGCGCTACGTTCAAAGGAAATTGTTCAGCTTTTGCAGGAGTATCATATAGAAGCTGACATCATTCCGTTAACTACTCTGGTGACAAAAAGAGCTATTGTAGAAACAGAGAATGCTGAACTTTGCTTTGATATCAGCACCTACGGAAGTCATATAGATTATGAAATAGAATATGAGTATAAGCGTCCACATGACGGGCTTTCTGTTTTCCAAAAGCTTCTTGATCAGGTACAGCTTGTTTATGTAAAAAACTGCACGTCTAAGATTCAGCGTGCATTGCAGGCAGTGGAGGAATGATCTATCTTATTATCTGGAACATAATGCCTTTTTGTATGATGGGGATTGATAAATGGAAAGCCATGCATAAGCGTTATCGAATACCTGAACGATTTCTGCTGCTCTATGGATTCCTTGGAGGTGCCTTTGGTATTGGTCTTGGAATGATTGTATTTCGACACAAAATAAGGAATGCAAAATTCAGTATTATGATACCGTTCTTTTGTATACTTCAGGTAATAGCTATAGGGCTAGTCCTCTTCGACTAGCCTTTCTTCATATTCTATCTTTAAATAGCTGAGAGCATAGCTCCAATTTCTGTGGACCTTTTGATTAAAAAGTAATTTAATGGAAATCTGATCAGCATATTCACTTTGATTGATATATACTTTAAATAGCTGATAATGACCAATGCTGTATTGAATTTTACTTTCATAATCTATAAAGTTTAAGAGGCATGGCAGAAGAATCATTATTTTTCCATCCCGTTTTGTCCAATATTCTGTTTTGCTGTTTCTAATTGTCCGGATATCCGGATCTTGTAATGTTTGAATATAATGACGTATTTTTGATTCCTCATATTCTGAATAGAAGCCTGTATCTATACGCCTGCTGAGGTTTTCCAATAATTGCAGTATGGCGTCCTCCTGCATATTCTTTTCTTTTGTAGCTACAGTGCTATTTACCCATACATCCGTACCAATAGAGGCTGCCAAACGCAGGAGTTTTCCTGTATTTTGTATGTTTTCTTTATCGATATAGAAAAAGCTTTCAATATTATTGGAAATTTCCATTCCAATTTCGCTCAGGTAAATCGGATATTGAAAATAAACAACATTTTCCAATTCCATGCAAGAGAGAAGCTCTGGAACTTCCTCCTGTTTTGTAATTTTGCAGATTGCCTGTCTTAATGCTTCCTTATCCGGATAGCCACTCAGAGTTTTATATACATTCCACATCTGCGTAAATCCCATATTCTGCTGCTTTCTAAGATGACCATATCCAAGTATACCCTTTTCTCTTTTTCTTCCACGCTCTGTCCCCTTTGTCAAAAAGAACAGCATATCTCCTTTTTTGAAATCAATAATACTTTTGATACTTGGCTTCCAGAAATTGATAACGGAATTACCATGAAGTCTATGATATTCCATCATCCTCTTATCAGTTATATAAGCAATAGAGCCCATATGATCACCTTCTTCCTATATATCCATTTTATCATGATAGCGCTTGCAGTAAAATGAAAATATTTCTTTTTTTGTATATATAAGAAGATTTTGATTTAGCGCCTGTATACTACTTCATATAGAAATATTTCTTTTTAATGCCATGTCCTCATATTAAGGTTCAAGTACCTAATTAAATCTATGGTGTGTTATGATGATGTATTCTTATACAGTAATTAAGCTTATTTGGTGAAAGAAATTAGTTGTAAATCATCTTTTATTACAATGAAATGATATTAACCCTTTTGAGTCGTTTCTCTTATTATTCTGTTACTGAAGGAAATCGTTTTTTCTTCCGTATTCTTGATGTTTACAATTCTTAATTATCCTATACATGTGAATAAGAGCTATTCCTATCCTTACTCCTTTTCTATTCATTTGTTCCATTTATACTACAAAAAGAAAAGAACCAAAATTATGGTTCCATTTTCTTTCTTCCTTCAATTGCTTTAATCAGAGTTAATTCATCCGCATAGTCCAAATGTCCACCCATCGGAAGTCCATGGGCGATTCTTGTTACAGTAACCGGATATTTTTCCAGCAGCTTTGATAAATACAATGCTGTAGTTTCTCCTTCTACTGTTGGATTGGTTGCAATAATGATTTCTTTAGTTTCCTCACTGATTCTGTTTAAAAGAGAGTCTATATTGATGTCCTCTGGCAAAATACCTTTTGATGTTGAAATCACGCCATTTAACACATGGTATACTCCAGAATATTCTTTTGTTTTCTCCATTGCGATGACGTCCTTTGGACTTTGTACAACACAGATAATCTGACTGTTTCTACTTTGATCGCCACAAATATCGCATGTGTCCTCTTCTGATAAATTACCGCATACCGCGCATTTCTTTAAGCCCTCTTTGGCATTTTGAAATGCATGAATCCAAGAGTCCATAGTTTCATCATCCCATTCGAGCGTTTGAAATGCATAGCGCTCTGCAGTTTTTATTCCTACACCCGGCAGTCTCCGATAGCATTCAACGAGTGCTTCAAACTTCTTAGGATACATTAGAAGCCACCTGGCATTTTCACTCCGCCTGTAATCTGATTCATATTTTTTTCTTTATCCTCAACTGCTTTTGCGAATGCATCGTTCAAAGCAGACTTTAGCATTTCCTCCAAATCCTCTTTGTTATCCACTTCCAGCAGACTTTCATCAATCGAGATACTTTCTACAGACATATTTCCTTTTACCTCTACTTTGATTACGCCACCGCCCATTGTTGTTTCATACACTTTTTCGTTTAATTCATCTTCAAGCTTTGTAAGCTCCTTTTGCATCTTCTGTGCCTGTTTTAATAATCCTTGCATATTCATAATTTTATTCCTCCGTTATTATTATGTTTTCCTGACCGAATAAATCCAATACAGCTTCTTCCTGTGTTAATTCCTTTATTTCTTTTTTTTCGATTGTTACAGCATCTATTTGTATAGGATCCGGCAGTGTGCCGGCAATCATACGGTCTTTAAATTCTTTGATAACATACTTCTGCTGATCAACAGAAATAGCAAATATTTTTTTATTTCTTTCCATCAATTCTGTTATGAAATCATGAAATTCATTTTTACTGTCCATCTCATTTATTTCATTTGCTACTGCCTGATTATCAACACATACGACAATATAGGTTTTACCACTACCTACGATACTTGCGTTTTTCAAAAGACTTCCATACTTGGCATATTTAAAATCAAGCATGAATTCAGGGATTCTCTGAAAATGTTGACTATCCTTTGCTTTCTCTGGCTTATTTGCTCCAGCAAGAAGTCCAAGAACAAACTCATTATCCAATGGCTTTAGTGCTTTTGCTGGAATCATTTCAGCATTCTTACTTATCGTATTCTCCTGTATATGAGGGGCTGCAGTCTGTATTGGTTCAGGTGTATCAAATACTGGTGTATCATACGGTATAAATGGCTCATCATCTATAGGAATATCCAGTACTGGCTTTTTCTTTAATGTTTCACGTGAAACATTATTATCTGCTTTCGCAGGTTTCTGTTCTGGTAAAGCTGCATTGTTAAACTGCTGTTTTACTGGTTGTGAGGAAGCTGACACTACTGTTGCCTGTACATCTAGCATTTGCAGTAAGCAGACCTCAAAATAAGATCCAACGTTAGCAGCACTACGATACTTATCATATGTTTCCATAAGAAGATGAATCATTTGAAATCTTTCCGCAATGGATTTTCCTTCAATTAAAGTCAAAACCTCTTCACTATTTAGATTATGTAACAAAGAGGCATCCTTTGTATATTCAAAAATAATGCTCTCTTTTAATATTTCAATAAGATCAACTGTTAATCTTTTGATATCGATTCCCTTTTCAATGAGCTGATCAATCTGATTCAATAGAGATATAGCATCTTTGCCATAGATATAACGATATAAATCTAATTTTTCCTGAATAGTTGTAATACCGTAAATTTCATTTATATGCTGAACCTGAATATCGTTTTGTGCATAGGCAATACACTGATCTAGGATTGATAAGGCATCACGCAGCCCACCATCTGCCAGCTGAGCGATAATCCGAATCACTTCTTCTTCACACGTAATCTGCTCTTTATCCAGAATTGTATGAATTCTCTGTATAATTTCTTCTCTTGGCACCTTTGTAAAATCAAATCGCTGGCAACGTGAAATTATTGTCGGCAGTACTTTATGCGGTTCTGTCGTAGCCAAAATGAAAATGACATGCTCCGGTGGTTCCTCAATTGTTTTTAACAGTGCATTGAATGCACCTGTTGACATCATATGAACCTCATCAATAATATAAATTTTAAATTTACCCTTTAAAGGTGCATACTTAACTTTTTCAATCAGTGTACGTACTTCTTCAACACCATTATTACTGGCAGCATCTATCTCAATGATATCCGGATGGCTGCCATCCTGTACCGCTTTACAGTTATCACATTCCAGACATGGCTTATGATCCGGATTCTCACAGTTTATAGTTTTTGCAAAAATCTTTGCAATTGATGTTTTCCCTGTACCACGGGGACCGCAGAACAAATAAGCATGAGCAATCTTGTGCTGTTCCACCGCATGCTGCAAGGTTTGTACTACGTGCTTTTGTCCAGCTACTTCATCAAAACTATTTGGACGATAAGTACGATATAACGCTTTATATGCCATACTTCACCTGCTTTCTCCACTGTCAATTATATCATGCTGACAATGAATTTTACATAAGAAAAGCAAATACTTTTCCTTCCATACAGTATTTGCTTTTATTTCTTTTTTAATCTTTTTTCTTTAAAGAAATCCTTCAAGAGCCGTGCACATTCATTCTGAAGAACACCTGATGTAACATCCGGATAATGATTATATCCCGGCTGCTCATACATATGGAGGGTACTCTCAATACTTCCACCCTTTGGATCAGCAGCACCATAGATAACAGTTTTTATCCGCGATTGCAGGATAGCACCAGCACACATGCAGCAGGGTTCTAAGGTAACATACAGTTCACAATCCTCAAGGCGCCAGCTGCCAATCTTTTTACATGCTTTTTGAATTGCAATAATTTCAGCATGGTTAATTGATTGCTGCCTTGTCTCTCTCAGATTATGACCTCTCGCTATAATTTTATCATCCTTAACAATAACGCACCCAATAGGTACTTCATCTAATTTTCTAGCCTTTTCTGCTTCTTTTAAAGCAGCCCGCATATATTCTTCCTTCATAAATTACCTCAAATATAAAAAAGGGCTACCACACATGATAGAGCTCCCTTAAGGCTGCTTTATTCCCAATCTGACCTAATTCAGTAGATATCATTGTAGTAGCTTATATATTATAGCATATTCTCTATTTTTTTCAACTGTTAATTTTCTTTCACATATTTCATTAAAACACATATTTGTAAAGTATTGGTAAAAGACAAATTTCTTGATTATATAAATATCAGTACAATAAAGAAAATCTCGTTTTATTATTTGGTGGTATTACTAAATACAAACTATACTAATTCAAGTACATAAAAACATGAATCGCATAAAATAACTTTTTCTTCCTTCATTAAAGATGTTTTCACTTCCATAAAAAAAACATTAAACATAGTCATAGAGTCATGATATACACTGACCTCTTTGCATTTCCTTAATTGTTTCACGTGAAACATAAAATTCCTATAAAAACTGGCATAACCATTTGCATTGACATGACCAGTTATCCAGCTATTTAGATATTAATGCAAATCAGAGGGTCATTATAATTATGGATGTTAATAAAAAAACACGATAAATAAAGGCTTTATGAGCATTTAATCCAGTATTAAAACAAGCAGTTTTCAAAGCAAAAAAAGGGTGAATTTCATATAAAATCACCCTTTTCTATACACTTAGTTCTTTGGCATTAAAATTTTTGTACCACCCATATAAGGCTGCAATTTTTCAGGAATATTCACACTTCCATCCTTATTCAAATTATTCTCTAAAAATGCAATCAACATACGTGGTGGAGCAACAACTGTATTATTTAACGTATGAGCAAAATATTTTCCATTCTCACCCTTAACACGAATACCAAGACGTCTTGCCTGAGCATCGGTCAAATTAGAACAGCTACCCACTTCAAAATATTTTTTCTGACGAGGACTCCATGCCTCAACATCAACAGACTTGTTTTTAAGATCGGCTAAATCACCTGAGCAGCACTCTAAGGTTCTTACTGGAATATCTAAACTCCTGAATAGATCAACGGTATTCGTATACAGCTTTACAAACCAGTCAGCGCTTTCCTCCGGCTTGCAGACAACAATCATTTCCTGTTTCTCAAACTGATGAATACGGTAGACACCTCTCTCTTCGATACCGTGCGCACCTTTTTCCTTACGGAAGCAAGGTGAATAGCTCGTATAGGTATAAGGAAGCTTTTTCTCATCCAGAATCGTATCAATGAACTTTCCAATCATGGAATGCTCACTGGTTCCAATCAGGTACAAGTCCTCTCCCTCAATCTTATACATCATTCCCTCCATCTCCGCAAAGCTCATGACACCTGTAACAACATTACTGCGGATCATGAACGGAGGAACAACATATGTAAATCCTCGATCAATCATAAAATCACGTGCATATGAAATAACAGCAGAATGCAAACGAGCAATATCTCCCATCAGATAATAGAATCCGTTTCCTGCAACCTTTCTAGCACTATCCAAATCAATACCATCGAATCTTTCCATAATTTCAGTATGGTATGGTATCTCAAAATCCGGAATCAAAGGTTCTCCATATTTTTGCAGCTCAACATTTTCTGAATCATCCTTACCAACTGGTACAGTCGGATGGATGATATTTGGAATCTGCATCATCATTTCCTTAATTTTTTCAGCAAGTTCAGCTTCCTTGATCTCTGTTTCCTTCATTTCATCAGCCATGGCCTGAACCTTAGCTTTTATGGCATTTGCTTCATCCTTTAAGCCCTTTGCCATCAATCCGCCAATTTCCTTACTCATAGCATTTCTTTTGCTACGCAGTTCATCTCCTCTTTGCTTCAGAGACCGATTCTCCTTATCCATAGCAATCACTTTATCAACAAGCTCAATCTTGTGATCCTGAAATTTTTTCTTGATGTTTTCTTTAACAATTTCAGGATTTTCGCGTAAAAATTTCATATCAAGCATAATCATAACCTCCTAGAATATAAAAAAGAGGTATGTCCATAAAGGGACGATACCTCGTGTTGCCACCCTTTTTGATATATCTATATAGATATACCCACTCATAGCTATAACGGTGCTACCGTAATCAACTACTCATAGTTCATTGATTCACTCAAAGGCGGATTTCATAAGCAGCTATTATAACTCACACCAACCGTTATATCTCTGAAAGTAGTCTGCTTTATTACTTGACCTTTTCAACGTTTTATTATTTTATATCATTCTTCTACAGGATTGT
This sequence comes from Clostridiaceae bacterium OM02-2AC, assembly GCA_003481775.1. Lineage (GTDB taxonomy): Bacteria > Bacillota_I > Bacilli_A > Erysipelotrichales > Erysipelotrichaceae > Clostridium_AQ. Next base: position 88,002 of record QULU01000015.1, on the reverse strand, counting down.
CAATTATCTCTTCTGCATTTTCCTCATTGTTTTCTGAAGTGTCACCGACAACTTCATCTTCGGGCTCTTCTTCCTTTTCAACGATAGCTACCTTGGCAACAGACTCCTCATCTGCGACATTGATCAGCTTAACTCCCTGTGTATTACGGCTGTAAATACCAATATCCCCAACAGAGATACGGATAATAATACCGGAATCTGTAACAATCATAGCATCCTCATCACCATTTACAGCGCGAACAGATACCAGCTCACCGGTTTTATTGGTAACATTGATCGTCTTAACACCCTTCGCTCCACGTGTTGTCAATCGATATTCTTCAATTGCTGTACGCTTACCGTAGCCATTCTCACTAACAGCCAGCAGATGCGTTCCCTCTTTTGAAGTAGCGGCTCCAACAACGATAGAGCCATCCACATTAAAGCCCTTCACACCACTTGCTGTACGTCCCATAGCACGGATATCATCCTCATGGAATCGCACTGCCTTACCATTGGAACCGGCAATTATAATTTCATCATCTCCGGTAGTTTCCTTCACTCCGACCAGCTCATCAAATTCGCGAAGCGTAATAGCTATTTTTCCATTCTGTCGAATGGAATCGAATTCACTCATCGGTGTACGTTTCACCAGACCGTTCTTTGTAACGAACAGCAGGAAGGAGGATTCACTATCCGGACGAACAGGAACAAGTGCACGCACTTTCTCTTCCTTATCCAGATTTAACAGATTCACAACCGGAAGACCCTTTGCCGTTCTTCCTGAATTCGGTACCTTATATCCTTTGATTCGGTAAACCTTGCCAAGATTGGTGAACAGCATCAGATAGTCGTGCGTGGACATCGTAATCAGCAGATCAACAATATCATCCTCATTTACAGACATCCCCTTTACACCGCGACCTCCACGGTTCTGTGTACGGTAGGTGTCAGTCGGCATACGTTTGATATAACCGTTTGTTGTCATCGTGATAACAACATCCTCAACAGGAATCAGGTCCTCATCCTGCATATCATAATCAGCTTCACTTATTTCAGTACGACGCTCGTCACCGAAGCGGCTTTTAACCTCTGTCAGCTCATCACGGATAATAGCAAGAACACGGTCATGATTTGCAAGAATATCACGCAAATCGGCAATCGTAGCCATCAGCTCACGATATTCATTTTCAATCTTATCGCGCTCCAACCCTGTCAATCGGCGTAAACGCATTTCCAGAATTGCATTTGCCTGAATCTCTGTCAGCTTAAACTGCTCCATCAGACCTGCTCGTGCCTCTGCATCATTCTGACTGGAACGTATCAGATGAATAATTTCATCTATGTGATCCAAAGCAATGCGCAGACCTTCCAATATATGAGCTCGATCCTCGGCTTTTTTCAATTCAAATTTTGTACGGCGCACCGTTACATCGATTTGGTGATTCACATAATGCTGCAGTGCCTCACGAATACCCATCTGCTTCGGTGTTTTCTCTACCAGTGCAAGCATATTGACACCGAAGGAGGTCTGTAGCTGTGTCATACGATACAGCTGATTCAGTATGACATCCGGCTGAGCATCCTTACGCAGCTCGATGACGATACGAATTCCTTCACGGTTTGATTCATCATTCAGATAGGTGATACCTTCAATCTGCTTTTCTCTTACCAAATCCGCAATTTTAGTAATCAGATTCGCCTTATTTACCTGATAAGGGATTTCAGTCACAACAATTCTTGTCTTACCGTTCCCCATATCCTCCAGATGATGCTTACTGCGCACCATGATGGAGCCGCGACCTGTTTCAAAGGCCTGACGAATTCCGGCTCTTCCCAGAATAATACCACCGGTTGGAAAATCAGGACCCTTGATATAATTGTCCATCAGCTCCACGACAGAAATCTCCGGATTATCCATAATGGCAAAGGTCGCATCGATTGTCTCTGTTAGATTATGCGGCGGTATATTGGTCGCCATACCTACAGCAATACCGACAGAACCATTTACCAGCAGATTCGGAAATCTGGCAGGAAGCACAGCCGGCTCAGTTTCCTCGTTATCATAGTTGGGTATGAAGTCAACCGTATCCTTGTTGATATCCTTCATCATTTCCATAGCAATCTTGGACATACGAGCTTCGGTATAACGCATTGCCGCAGCACCGTCACCATCCATGGAACCGAAGTTTCCATGTCCCTGTACAAGCATGTAACGATAGCTGAAATCCTGTGCCATACGAACCATGGCATCATATACAGCCGTATCACCATGCGGGTGATACTTACCGATTACTTCACCAACGATACGCGCTGATTTTTTAAACGGCTTACTCGCTACGATTCCCAACTCATTCATCGCATGCAGAATACGGCGATGAACAGGCTTCATTCCATCACGAACATCAGGCAGTGCACGATCTACGATTACAGACATTGAATAGTCCAGAAAGGAGGTTTTCATTTCTTTTGAAATATCTACCTGAATCAGTTTTTCCTTGTTTAAATCCATGTTCCTTTACACCTCCTTAGATATCCAGTGTCGCATAGATTGCATTTTCCTGAATAAAGTCACGTCTTGGCTCAACCTCTTCGCCCATCAGCATCTCAAAGATACTGTCAGCTTCCATAGCATCATCGATATTTACCTGCTTCAGCGTACGGAAAGCAGGATCCATGGTTGTCTCCCACAACTGCTCCGGATTCATTTCTCCCAGACCTTTATATCGCTGTACGTTTACATTCTCCCCCATAGAAGCACGTACCGTTTCCACTTCCTCTTCTTTAAATACGTATTCTACGCGGTTTCCCTTGGCAACCTTGAACAATGGAGGCATGGCGATATATACATAGCCACCCTCGATGATCGGGCGCAGATAACGGTAGAAGAAGGTCAGCATCAGTGTACAAATATGCGCACCATCGACATCGGCATCGGTCATGATGATAATTTTATGATAACGCAGCTTACTGACATCCATTTCCTCTCCGATCCCGCAGCCAAACGCTGTAATCATAGAGCGGATTTCATTATTTTCAAAGATTCTCTGTAAACGCGCCTTCTCAACGTTCAAAATTTTACCACGCAGTGGCAGAATTGCCTGAAACTTGGAATTTCTTCCCTGCTTTGCACTTCCGCCGGCGGAATCACCCTCGACGATATAGATTTCACATTCCGAGGCATCCTTACTGGAACAATCCGCAAGCTTGCCTGGCAGCGATGTGATTTCCAGGGCAGATTTTCTTCTTGTCAGCTCTCTTGCCTTTTTTGCCGCAAGACGCGCCTTACTTGCAAGAATCGCTTTATCTACAATAATCTTTGCTGTTTCCGGATTTTCCATGAAGAAGCGATCCAGCTGTTCGCCCAGAATACTGGAAACGATTTTTCGTACCTCTGAGTTTCCCAGCTTGGTCTTTGTCTGCCCTTCATATTGCGGATCCGGATGCTTTACCGAGATAATCGCCGTTAAACCTTCACGTACGTCATCCCCGGCCAGTGTCTCGTCTTTTTTTATCATTCCCTGCTCTCTCGCATAGGCGTTGATAATTCTTGTCAGAGCGAGTCGGAAGCCGTCCTCATGCGTTCCGCCCTCCATCGTGTTAATGTTATTACAGAAGGAATAGATGCTAGGAATGTAACCATCGTTATACTGCATGGCGATTTCCGCAAGAATACCATCCTCGATCCCTTCCACATACACAACCTCTTCATGCAGCGGTGTTTTATTTTTATTCAGATATTCCACATACTGGCGGATACCGCCATCGTATTTATACTCAATACGCTTCACGTCCGCTTCCCGCTCATCACAAAGCACCAGACGGATGCTTTTATTCAAAAAGGCGAGCTGACGGATACGGGCATTTAAGGTATCGAAATCATATTCCTGTGTTTCCTGAAAAATTTCAGGATCTGCCTTGAAGCGCACAATAGAGCCATGCTTTCCGCTGTCATTGATGATTTTCAAAGGTCCTGTTGCCTTTCCACCATCTTCAAATCGAAGGAAATACTCATGTCCGTTCTGATGTACGTTAACCTCCAGCCATTCACTTAATGCATTTACAACACTGGCACCGACACCATGCAGACCTCCGGATACCTTATAGGCACCACCGCCGAATTTACCTCCGGCATGCAGTACGGTAAAAATCGTCTCCACACCGGATATTCCAGTCTTTTCAACGATTCCCGTCGGCATTCCTCGTCCGTTATCCTCTACCCGGATTATGTTATTTTTTTCAATCGTTATTTCAATATCTGTAGCGAATCCGGCAAGAGCCTCATCGATCGAGTTATCAACGATTTCCCAGACAAGGTGATGAAGACCTCTCTCACTGGTAGAACCGATATACATACCAGGTCGTTTCCGTACAGCTTCCAGTCCTTCCAGGACCTGAATATCATCAGCCGTATAAGAATGATCAACCTTATCTTCCATTTCTTCGATTTCTTTCATCTGATTCTCATCCATAGTTCATCCTCCTAACATCTCTCGATTGTACCGTTGTTCACATTCCACAACGTGACTCTGCGATCACTTTTCATATCGTCAAGCTCCACAACATCTGTCGTGGATATAAAAATCTGCACCTCTTTCGGCAGAGATTTTAACAATTCTTTCTTCCGGTAGCTGTCCAGCTCCGAAAACACATCATCCAGCAAAAGCACCGGATATTCCTGTATGATTTCATGAATCATATGAATCATACCGATTTTCAATGCCAGCAGAACACTTCGCTTCTGTCCCTGGGAAGCAAAGCTGACAAGTTCGCGGCCATTCATTTCAAAGATAAAATCCTCTTTATGAATACCGGCAGTCGTCTGTTTCAACAGCAGATCACGCTCCTGATGCTTCTGATACTTTTTCAGCAGGGCTTCCTTCAGCTCCTCTTCCCTGTCGGAAAAGGGTACACAGCTGAGATAGCGAACCGTGATATCCGTATCGTCATTGGAAAGCTGACGGTAAAACGTCCTGCATTTTTCCAACAGCTCCTCCAGAAAGAAATGCCGCTGCTTCATGATGACAACGGATGCATCTACCAGTTGGGCGGTCAAGACCTCCAGATACGAGCGGTCCACCCGTTCCTGCTTCAGATATGCATTCCGCTCTTTTAAGAGCCGTGAAGCGACATAAAGCGTCGATACATACTTCTTACTTATCTTACTCAGTTCCATGTCCACAAAGCGTCTTCTGACGCGAGGAGAGGCCTGAAACAGATTCATATCATCCGGGCAAAACATCACGGAGTTAAATTCCCCGATAAAATCACTAACGCGATTCACGGGATTCTGATAAATAAAAAGATTTTTTCCCTTTTCATTTACTGCAACACGAATTTCCTCCGTTTTCTGTTCCTTTGCAATCAAGGCTTTAATAAAGAAGGCCTCTTCACCTTCTTTGATTAGATCTTTATCTTCACTGGTTCGATGGGATCTGGTCGTTGACAAATAAAGAATAGATTCCAGCAGGTTGGTCTTTCCCTGCGCATTCTTCCCTGTCAGAATATGGATACCGTCAGAAAAGCTGACATTTACATCTGCATAGTTGCGAAAATCATGAAGACGAAGTGTTTCCAATCTCATGACAAAGTAAATACACTGCCCTCAATTTCGATGACATCGCCTGCATACAGCTTGCGTCCTCTGCGATTTTCCTGTTCTCTATTCACTTTGATTGCCAGGGCTTTCACCGCAAATTTTGCTTCACCGCCGCTTTGGATAAAATCCGTCATTTTAAGCAGCTGACCTAATGTTATGTATTCACCGGTTATCTTTATATCCATTATAAAACCTCTTTCACATTCTTATATATTATATCATATTTAAAGGCTTTTTTGTTAGTTTTTCCTATGGTTTTCAAACTTTTCTGCATCATTTTACACATGTAATTTTATTCGTTTTTCAAACGTTGCGCTCGTGCCGTTAAAAAGGTCTACTTTTGTTAAAAAACATAGAAAAAGCAGCAGGGCTTTCACCGTGCTGCCAGATAGGCTAAGCGTAGGTTCTGACAGGAAGAACAAGCTGCAGAACGTTATCGTCATCTACTGATTTGATAATAAACGGCTTCATTTCTCCACATAGGCGGAAGGTCACCAGACTGCCGCTCAATGCTTTGATCGCATCGAACACATACCTTCCATTGCAGCTGATTTCCAGAGAGCTTCCAGTAAAGCTGGCACTGCTTAAAACCTCAGTGGAGGAGCCGACCTCTACGGATTTGCTGGATAACACGCATTCCTGCTCACTCAGACTGAATTTAATTACCGATACACCGTCATTCTTAATGAAGCTGGCACGATCAATAGCATTGAGAAGATCGCGAGAATCAATCGTCAGCTCATAGTCAAATTGCAAAGGAATCAATCGGCTTGTTTCCGGATATACGCCATCAATCAGACGCGTCTGGACAATCGTGTCATGGATGATAAACTGCGCCTTTTTGTCATTGACGGCAATTTCTACCTCTCCTTCCCCTTCCAGTGTTTTAACAACCTCAGATAGGGATTTTGCAGGAATGGTAATATTAAAGTTCAGGGATTCCTTGATATCGATGGTTTTCTTCGCAAGTCGATAGGAATCGGTAGCAACACAGTTCAGGGTGTTACCTTCACAGTGAAAATTCACACCGGTCAATACCGGACGGGTTTCTTTGTCACTTGTCGCAAAGCTGGTCTGCAAAATGACTTTTTTCAATGTTTCTTCTTTTAATGCAAAGCATTCCTTCGGCTTGGAGAAGTCGATTGCCGGATATTCATTTGCACGCATTCCGTTAATACGAAATTCTGCTGTGTTGCCGCTGATTTTTGTCAGAGAACCGTCAATCATTTCAAACTCGATTTCATCTGCATCAATCTTACGTACGATTTCCAGAATATACTTGGCTTCAATAACGATCGATCCCATATCACGAATTTCAAGTACGCATTCTTCTGATTTTGTCAGCTTTGTCTGAATGGATACATCGGAATCACTTCCGGTTAAAATCAGACAGTCTTCTTTTGCGTCGATTTTAATACCGGAGAACGCAGGAAGTGGTGAAAACGTAGAGATGGCACGGGATGCCACAGATAGTGCATTGTAGAATTCTTTTTTAGACACCTTAAAGTACATGGGTGATGCTCCCTTCTTTTATTTTTTATAAGTAAATAAACAATAATAAGTATGTGGAAAGTGTGGAAAAGATAAGAAAACACTTTGAACATAGGCTTATTTTAACAAATTTTGCTGTGGATGAAAAGTTGAAACGTGTGGATATCTTACCTATTTTATCCCCAGATTACGTTCAATCTGCATGACTGCCTGCTGAAAGGTTTCTTTTTCCTTCAACAGCTTCATCATTTTTTCATAAGAGGACATGATCGTGGAATGGTCACGATTTCCAAATTCAAAACCGATTTTGGCAAACGGCATTTCCAGATGTGTTCTGCATAGATAAATTGCGATATGTCGTGCATTGGCGATATTTTTTGTTCTCGATTTTGATTCAATCTGAGTTCTGGTCAGACCATAATATTCGCATACCGCATTCTTAATTCTCTTCGGCGTTAATTCATCCTCCTGTTTGACAACGATTAGATTTTCTTTAAATATCTCTTTCGCAAAAGTGATATCGATACGCTCCGGATTGTATAATATTGCTTTGAAGAACAGCTCATTGAGTGTTCCCTCCAGTTTTCTGACATCACTCGCAAAGCGGGTTGCCAGATAATCGAGAACCTCGTCATCAATCATGATTTCATCGCTGCGGCCTTCCATCTTCTTCTGCAGTATAGCTTTCGCAGTTTCGAATTCCGGAGAGCCTACCGATACGGATAAACCACTGGAGAAACGTGAAATCAGACGGTTTTCAATCCCCTTTAGCTCCGTGGGATGAATATCACTGGTAATGACGATCTGTTTGTTGTCGGAAATCAGCTTGTTATACATATTGAAAAAGATTTCCTGCGAGGTGCTCTGCTTCAGACGCTGAATATCATCGATCAGCAGATAGTCTACCGAACAGATCATCTCTTTAACGTCCTCAACCGTCTTGTTTTTCATCGCCTCAATCAGCAGCGTGACGAAATCCTCACTATAAATGTACAAAACCTTTTCATCCGGCTTATTTGCCTTAACATAATTTCCGATGGCATGCAGCAGATGGGTTTTTCCCAGTCCGGAATTTCCGAATATAAACAGCGGGTTGTTGAATTTTCCGGGATAATAGCATACGGATAATGCCGCTGCGTTAGCCTCCCGGTTGTTTTTTCCTACGACGAAGCTGTCGAAGGTATACTCTTTTTTTACTTTGTCTTCAAATAAGATTTCATTTCTTCTTTTAATGACAGATGATGGCTGAAGCATATCCACTTCGCTCTTTAGCAGGATCTGACAGGAGACTTTCATATCCAGTACATCAGATAGCTTTTGCTGAATCAGATCAATGGAATCCATCATAATCTGCTTGTTGATCTTATAAGGAACAACAATGGTCGCAAAATCATCCTCTATATCAAAGAGATGAGAATCTTCTTTATACCATGCGTTGAATACGGCATCATCAAAATGCGCACTTTCATTTATGAGCTGAAGTGTCTTCTGCCAGATCTGCTCAAGCTGTACCTTGGCAAAATTAGACATAAACGACTCCTTTTTCATGCACCTTATATTTTACTATAGATTGTGGAAAAATACCACGGCTATTCTGATTAAGATGAAGGGATTCAAAGAGAGCGATGAAAAGTGCCGTGTTTCAAGGAGAAAATGGAAATTATTTGTGTATAGCAGGAAAAGCATCGCAGTGATGATAGTTTTCCACCGGATAGGAGTCATGTTCTGAAGAATGTCCAGTGGATTTTATTTTCACACTGCTGTTATCCACAGGAAAACATCCTAAAAACAGGATAAATAAAGGAGTTTCTCCACTTTCCACAGCTTTCCATATGGAAAACATGGGGAAAAATAGGGTGTGGAATATATGATTCTGTGGAAAAGTGGAAAACAAGTATTGTCACTCTCCACTTTTCCATCCTTCTACACTGATCAGAAATACGATAAACAAAGGAGATGTAAAGCTTTTCTACAGTTTCCACACATGGTGGAAAACGATTGGTTTTATCATTGTGGAAGAAGCGTGGAAAACCAGTCGGCATTGTGAGGTTTTCGGATATTCGCTGATTCATGCTGTAAATTGCTTTGCAGCGTCAAGTTTTCCACCGGTTGGAGGGTGAATTGTTGAAAACTCTTTGAATAATAGAAAACTTCAGTAATTTGCAATGCGGAATTGTATTCTTTTTTATCTTCCTATATAATGAAAAGGATAAATACATAGGAAGTGATAATATGAATTGGTTTGAAAAAAGTACAAAACGCACGATTCAGCACCGTCTAGGCTCAACCTATCAGATGAGTCTGCTGCTGGAACTGTTTCTGGCGCTGCTTTCCTTTGTTTTAATTGCGGATAAGATTTCTTCCTTATCTGTGTTCTTTGGAATTCTCGCTGTACTTGTAGCGGCAAGAATTATCTTTCTTTATGCAGTCATGTCGCTGCGTATGGAAACCAGAATTGTTTACGGTATTATGCTGCTGCTTCAGGCGCTGATCTCCACCATTTTATTTTTTCATGCAAGTATCTTTATATTTGTAGTGGTTTCAACCTTTATTGTGCTGCTGTTCCCTATTTTTACACATGTCTTCTGTCGAAAAATGGCATGGATTGACAAATAAACGTATTTTCAAATATTTTTAACGAATTATTGACTTTGACAGAGTTTTTATGTATAATTTTAAAGCAATGCTCAATTTGTATAAAATGATAAAGAAGAAGTGGAGGTGGCTCTTGTGAAAAGAACATATCAACCGAGCAAAAGAAAACACCAGAAAACTCATGGATTCAGAGCCCGTATGGCTACAGTAGGAGGACGTAAAGTATTAGCGCGTCGTCGTGCCAAAGGTAGAAAAGTGTTATCAGCATAAAAAATCACCCTGTGGTGATTTTTTTTCGCTTTGTAAAAAGTAAAGGCTTCCCCTGTTTCAGGTGCTTTCCTGTCGTACGTTATTGCTTTTTCCCCTGATTTAGGCTATGATTAAGCGTATGATGCTGTGAAAGCGTATAGCAGGCAGATAACAGCATCAGGGAAGCGGAAGACAGAAAGGAAGAACTGCATGAAAAAGGAATATCGTGTGAAAAAAAGCCAGGAATTCGCCGAAATCATGAATTACAAAAAATTTTACACCTGTCCTTCCTTTGCTATTTATGTGAAGCCGCGAAAAGAAGATCATGCAAGAGTAGGAATTTCCGTTGGCAAGAAAATGGGAAAAGCAGTTGTACGTAATAAAATCAAGCGTCAGGTACGCATGATGGTACAGGATATTTACAGTTTTGAAGAGAAATTTGATACGATTATACTCGTTCGCGTTAAATATCATGAAGAAAATTATATAAACAACAAAAAACTCTTGGAAAGATTGGTTAAAAAAGTTAAAATATAAAGGTAGGCAAACTTAGCGAGGAGACAAAAAGATGAAAGATTTTTTTAGAAGCAAAAAGAAGTTTCTTCTGGTCGTTATGCTGATGGTCGTCACACTGACCGGATGTAGTGTTCCGCGTGGGCAGAATGGTAAGACATATGTCAATTCCATTTACACGAACCATGACGTTCAGGTGAAGCGCGGAGAAGTTGACATTCCAGACGATAAAGAACTTCAAAAGAAGTATAAGGATTATAAGGCAGATGATCTGATTACAATCGAAAAAACAACGTTCTCTGATGCAATGGATGAAGGATGGTTCAATGGGCTGATCGTATGGCCGATTGCTTTCCTGATCAACTTTGTAGCAGATTTCAGTGATGCAGGTATCGGTATCATTGCGGCAACCTTCCTGATTCAGCTGCTGATCTTCCTGTTCTCAATCAAATCACAGGTAGCATCACAGCGTATGCAGGCAATTCAGCCGGAAATGAATAAGATTCAGGCGAAATATGCAGGTAAAACCGATGACCGCTCCAAGATGCAGCAGGCGCAGGAAATGCAGGCGCTCTACAGCAAATACAAAATCAATCCGTTTGGAACACTGCTGGTAACGTTTATACAGTTCCCGGTAATTCTGGGTATGTATCAGGCGACGATGCGTGCGTACAGCGTGGTTACCGGTTCCTTCCAGGGAATCAACCTGGCTAAGACGCCGATCGAAGGCTTTAACTTAGGTGATTACTGGTATATTGTCATCTTTGTTCTGATGGTAGCCTTCCAGCTGTTGTCCTTCAAAATGCCGCAGTGGCTGCAGGAACACAGAAAGAAAAAAATGCATGTCAAAGAGAAAAAATATGCAGAGCCTAAGAAAAAGGGCGGAAATGGTATGATGGGCTCCATGAACATGATGATGTACATGAGTACCGGTATGATTGCCATCTTCGCAATCAACTGGCCGCTGGGTATGTCCTTCTACTGGCTGGTAAACTCTCTTGCTAGAGTTATCCAAAATATTGTAATCCACAAATTCTTTATCAAAGATTAGGAGGATAACAGGATGAAATCGTATACTGGCAAAAATCTGGAAGATGTATTGAAGCAGGCTGCTGAGGATAAGGGAGTAAGTGTTGAAGAGCTCACTTATAATGTAACGGAGGAAACCTCAGGTTTTCTGGGACTTGGCAGCAAAACAACCATTACGGCTTACTGTAGAAATGATATTCGGGAATTCATGAAAGCATATCTGCAGACCTATTTCCAAGGTATTCATATGGAGGTCTCCATTGATGTAGTGGATGACGGTGAATATTTCCGTGTTAATCTGGATGCTGAGAACAACGCGATTCTGATTGGAAAGAACGGACAGACATTACAGGCAATCAATACCGTCCTGAAGTCTGCTTCTTCCAGTGAATTTAAGCGCCGGATCGGTGTACTGATTGATATCAACGGATATAAGGAAGAGAAATATCAGAAAGTATGTTCATTGGCTCTTCGGGTTGCGAAAAGCGTACAACGGACAAAAACTGATGCAACACTGGATCCTATGCCGGCCGATGAAAGAAAGGCTATTCACAACTACTTAGCCAATATGAAGCATATTGCTACTGTTAGTGAAGGGGAAGGTAATCAGCGACGTCTGAAAATCGTTTACAGCGAAGATAATGCATAAAATCAGGGAGTCATGCAAGACAGCATGGCTCCCTTTCCATATGCGAAATTTGTCGAATACGTGTTATTTTATTAAAAGAAAAGAGGATGAGTATGGAAGTATATAAAAAAGAGGCTGCTGATCTTGTAGAACAGCTTCTTACATTGCGCAAGCAGGGAAGACCGGAGGATATTCTTAAAAGGGCTTCCCGATTACTGGAAATTGCGCAGCTTCATCAGGATTCCTACTACACTGCAGCAGCATTGTATTTTCAGGCATACTATGAGTTTTCAAAAGGGAATTATAAGGAATGCCTTCAGCACTGCTTTCAGAGTGAGGAATACTGTGAAAAGAATGACTATCTGAAAATTCTTGCTTACATACACAACCTTCAGGGAATCGTTTATTCTGATCTGGGAGATTTTCTCACCTCCCTGCATTTTCTTCTCAAAGCCTATTACCTAACAATGGATCATCCGGAGTTTGAATATCATTATGCGATTATCAACAATCTGGGAACTTTATTTCATGAGATAGATTGTGAAGAAAAGGGGATTGAATACTTTATCCGGGCATTTCAGGAACGTAGAAAGCTGCATCTGGAATTTTCGCTGCATGACGGTATCATCCTGACGAATATTTTGATGGTATATATGAAAATGAATCGGGCGGCAGAGGCAGCACCCTGGTATGAAACCTTTTTGCGCTATTTCAAAGATGATGATCATGTCGTACTGACAGAGAATAAAATTATGATACGTATATTTGAATTATGGCACAGGAAGGATATAGAAAAAATTAAGCAGCAGCTATATGATTTTCTGGAGGTAGCTTCCCATACCTCTGATTATAAGAATACAGTGAGAAATTATATGGATTGTATTCAAATCTGCATATCATTAAAACTAAAGGATCAGGCTTATCTGCTGTTTCGCAATCTTGAAAAAATGGAATCACAGCATCCAAGCTCTATTAACTCTGCAAGGCTTGCGGATATCAAGGTGGAGCTGGCAATGCAATTTTGTTCAAAGGAAGAATTATTTCTCCATCTGCTGGAGGCCTATCGTTTGAACAGAAAAGCCAGAGAACAGGAGAAGCGCAATAATCTGCAAAGCATGATGAATAAAATGGATTTGGAAAATGCACTTTATGAACAGCATATTATCCTGCAGCGCAATGAAGAGCTCCTTCGCAGCAACAAGCTGGATCCCTTTACCGAGGTATTGAACAAAACAGCCTTTCGTAACCATGTGCTGGATGCAATCCGCGAAAAGCGTCCAGAGGAAAAGGGGGCCTTCTTTATTTTGGATATTGATAATTTCAAAATTATCAATGATACCTGCGGTCATCTGGTTGGTGATCAGGTGATCGTGCAGGTTGCTGCCAATCTTCAAAATAATTTGAGAGAGGATGATCTCGTTGGCAGAATTGGTGGTGATGAATTCTGTATGTACCTGAATCATATTTCCCGCATTGAGGATATAGAAAAAAATGCTTTGCGTATTATTGACAATATACGCAATTTAAATATCAGCAAGCTGCAGAAACAGCTGACAGTCAGTATGGGAATCTGTGTCGTAGATACAGAAAAGGATTTTGAAGATATCTTTATGAAAGCAGATCATGCACTGTATGAAGCGAAAGCAAACGGACGTGATCAGTTTGTAGTCTATAAAAATGATTATTTCAGTCAGATTATGCAGAAAAAGGAAAAGCGCAAGGACCGCCACGAGGTCACCGTCAATGACATTCTGCCAAAGGTATTTGAAATGCTGAATGTGTTTGATAAACGGGACGAGCTACTGGAGCAGACAATGGAATTCATCTGTCGTTCTATGAATGTAAAAAACATATTTCTGCTTCGCTTTGAAAATGAAGCATATACTATGGGCAGAGTGTATATATATGATTTGGAAAAGAAGAAGGCATCCAAGCATGTTCACATACAGACAGATCCAATTTATCTGAAGGTCTTTGATGACAGACATCTCTATTATCAGAATCAGATCAATGTTAACGAAATTCAGTATGTAAATGAATATGAATATTATCACATTCAGGCTACCATGCAGCATCAGATTTTGTATGATCATAAAATGATTGGTGTACTTGGTATGAATGATCGAAGAGTACATGAATGGAATGAAGATGATTTATCGCTGCTCCGTAATCTCTCCTATGCATTTGCGACCTATCTGATTGCGATTGAATAAACGATAAGAATTGTATTTCGGTATTGTTTTAAAGACCGGAACGCAATTCTTTTTGCTGGCGCAGATATAAAGATTTTACTATATATGAAAATTTGAAGTAAACAGTAGCATGGAAATCAGATAATATAAGAATCGTCTCATAGAAAAAGTGTTAAACTTAAAAATCATATGGTATACTGTTAATACTAATCAAAGGAGATTGATTCTAATTGCAGTTTTCTTATATGAAATAAAACAGAAACAGGGTGAAAAATATGCTTGCTAGTGAACGTCAAATAATAATATTGAAGAAATTGGAGAAATCGGGTGTCGTATATCTAAAGCAGTTAAGTGAAGAGTTGCATGCTTCCATATGTACCATACGCAGAGATTTTGAAAAATTGGAAAAAGAAAACAAATGCCGGAGAGTGCATGGTGGGGCGGTTCGCGTTAAATTCAATAACCGTCTTTATGAAAGCACAGATATTCATATGGATAACCGTATGGATATGGTGCCGGAAATCAAACGCCGATTGTGCCGAAAAAGTGCTGAGCTGGTGGAAGAAAATGATTGTATATTTATTGATGGCGGGACTACCTTTATGTATATGTGTGAATATCTGGAAGGGAAGAACGTAACGATTGTAACACACAGTGATTTAATCAGAGCAAAAGATGATTCTACACTTTCTATATTTGTCATTGGTGGAGAGAACAGCACGTTTTATAAGATGAATCTCGGCCCACTCGCTATCAAGGGACTGCATTCTTTCAATTTTGATAAAGCGTTTATTGGCTGTGCAGGAATGAGTGTAGAAAATTTAAATGTATTTACTTCTGAAGTAGGTACAGCACAGATAAAGGAAGAAGCGATAAAAAAATCACAGGAGGTCTATCTGGTAATGGACTCCAGTAAATTGAATATTTACGGGTTTTATAGTTTTGCCAATCTTGACAGCTTCAACGGTCTTATTACGGAGGAAATCAGCGATGCTCTGAATACTGATGCAGCTTTAATCATAGCGGATAAGGAATAGATAAGTAGGATAATTTTAAATCTCATAGATATCTGTTAGATATAACAGCAGAGAAAATCAGTGATGCTTCATTTGATATAGCTGGTTTAAAATAGTTATACAGAGATTTCAAATCAGTATGAAATATAATACATAGAGGGTATATATTTCTAGTGATATGATTTTCCTTATTCAGCATGTAAAAAGAAGAGAGAATAATTTTCTGGATGATTGCCGCAGATTTATGAATGTCCGGATATAAATAAGTAAAAATGTGGATGGACTAACCTTCCGCTTTTTATCATGTTTGATAACTTTAAGAAATCATAATTTGCGAAATTTTAACTGTGATAGTAATCGCAATAAAGATTTGTATTTACAGATTATTAAATACATGTAATCATAGCTTTGCACTTTTCCTTACTATTATTGAAGTTCCACTGAATTGTCTGAACTACTATGCTCAACCTTATGGAGAATCCCAAAATCTTAAATTAAGTCACAGGCAGCGATTAAAAGAATAAAGAAACTTTACTCTATCTGTGAATTATTTGAAATTGAAATCCGCTAATGATAACGGGACCTTTTTCACATTTTAATGAAGGGATAATTAACATATCTTTAGTTTTTCCAATATTTTTTTCAACATGTTTGAAAAGTATCTTTTTCAGCTGCGTTCATGCTATGAGGGAGTAGGATTTATACTGTTATTCCCTTTACAAGTGAACCCTTTACTGCCATTTTTTGTTAGAAGAGTCAGGTTACTGTTCACCAATTAACAGTGCTGATAGCATATGATGTAATATCATTTATATGTATAGTACGTTCTTTCGTAGTTTATAAATACCCTTTCATTTGATATTTTTATGAAACTTTCTTATGGGCATATATCGATTTTCATACCAATGAGTAGTTACAAAAATATTGTCTAATAATCAAAAACTATCAATATTCATTTACAACTGTGATAGATATTGATAGAATTAAATCATAAGAGGTGATGTCATATGAAATTGAAAAAGAAAGCTGCTGAAATGAGTCAGAGAGAATTGGCAAGATTTATTGATTACAGTGTATTGAAACCGGAATTTACAGAAGAAGAAATCATCAAATTGACAAAGGACTGTGTTAAATTAGGCTGTTTTAATCTATGTATCAATCCGGCCTACATGGATTTATGTCTTCCTTATGTTGAGGGTACAGATACCAAGCTATCCCCTGTTTTAGACTTTCCCTTTGGTACAAGCTCTACCGAATGTAAGGTGGAACAGGCAAAAATATTATGCAGATATCCACATATCAGTGAAATGGATATGGTCGCCAATTATGGATGGATCCGTTCTGAGAAGTACGAAGCTGTTGAACAAGATATTCGGGCAGTAGCCGAAATAGTTCATGCCGCAGGTTATGGATTGAAGGTCATATTGGAAACAGATGCATTGACTGAAGCGCAGATCCGAAAAGCCTGTCATAGCGTTGCAGCTGCAGGTGCTGATTTTGTTAAAACAAGCACAGGCTTTTTAACCGGACATGAATGTGTCGGAGGAACACCTGAAATTATACAAATCATGCTGGATGAGGTGGGAGATCAAATCAAAGTTAAAGGAAGCGGCTGTATACGTACCAGAGAGCATTTTCTGAAGCTGATTGACATGGGGGTAGAACGAATGGGAATCGGGTATAAATCCGTTCCTGTTGTATTGGGATTACAAAAGTAGAAAAGAGGAGATCACAGCGATTTGATGTATGCATTATAGATATGCGTATAGTAGAAAAACGATGAGAGAAGGGATTTCATGTATGAAGCAATCGTAAAAAATACGGTAGAAATACTTTGCCAGCTGCCTGTACCGTTTCCTGAAAGCAGACTTTTAGCGGGAATTGTAAAAGAGTACAGAGCACCTCAGCAGGAAATGTTTATGAACGATAATTATCATTACGCCATGGGAACAGCCTATCTTAAGCTTGGTATTCTTGGGGTATCTGAAAAAGCTGAAGAATCATCAAAAACTGTGGAAACCGAAAAGCAGCGTGAATTATTATCATCCATAGCAATCGTATATAGGGAAATCAGCAATTATTTATCACGCTATGCAGAAGCTGTTCATAAGCAAGCTGAATCAGATAAACAGCGGCATACAGGGGACATGCTGAAGGCTTTGTCGACACGACCTCCACAGCATTTTGATGAAGCACTTCAGCTTGTGTATATCATGTGGAAGCTTCGTACATTGTATAAAAAACATGCTGACTTGGGAAGACTGGATGTTCATCTGCGAGAGTTGTTTGAAAAGGATATGACTTCCGGCTATATGAGCGAGCAGGATGTGCTTGACTATCTGCTTTGTTTTTGGGAGCTCTTGAATGAAAATGACAGCGGGGATACATTGCTTAATGTTATGGTAGGTGGCAGAAATATAGATGGAAGTGATGCCGGCAGCAGGCTATCTGTTCTCATGCTGAAAGCAGTACAGCTTTGCAGGCAGACGGAGCCGCATATCAATGTGCGTGTACATCCGGAATTGGATCCTGCTATTTATCAGGCCATGCTGGAGGTACAGCTCATGGGGCAGGGACAGGCGACTATGTATAATGATGAAGTCATAATTCCATCCCTTATGAAGTTTGGCATCCCGGAAGAGCTTGCCTGCTGTTATGCCAATGACGGCTGTTCTGAAATAACTTTAGATGGATATAGTGGTATTGATTATGCTCATATAGATATTGTCGGAGTATTTGAATTGGCTTTTAACAATGGAAGCTGGGCAGACCGTACTTACCGTAAAAAGGTTCATTATTGGAATAACAGTGATCCGGATTATTTTTATACACCTCATGCAGTCTGTGGATATGCATCGGGCGATCCGCAGACTTGTGAGACCTTTGAAAAATTCTATCAGATGTTTTTGAAGCAGTATGAATTTCAGATTAGAAATAAAGCTGAGGAATTGAAGCGCCTTTACGATGACCGAATGAGTTTTGTGACCACTTCTGTATTTTTGAATGGAACCTATGATTTTGTGCTGGAACATGGGGATGATATTCTGGGAGGCGGTTTTCCTTTCGCAGAATATATGCTATTTTCAGGCTCTATTCCAACAGCAGCCGATTGCTTAATAGCTGTTAAATCACTTGTGTATGACAGAAAAATATATACGATTTCGGAACTAAAGGAGGCCATTCGTGTAGATTTTAAGGGTTATGAGGGAATGCGAAAACAAATGCTGAACACTCCTAAATTCGGTAACGATATCGATGAAGTAGATTTACTTGCTCGAGATATCGCTCGCTGCTTTTGTGACTGCCTGCAAAACTTTCGGAAAGAGAGTGGATTTGCTGTTATGCCGGCATTGTATGGATTCCGTTTTCTGGAGGAATCCTATGGTGTAGCAGCAACTCCTGATGGAAGACATTATGGTGATCCAATTGCTGAGCATTATTGCGCAACACCTGGAAGAGCTGTAAATGGTCCTACGGCTTTACTTAATTCCATAGCAAAAGCAAAGGAAGAAATCAGTATGGCGGTTGGAGTATGTGCAGTACAGATTACGCTTCCTCGTAATCTTGGCAATACGGATGAAGAAAGTCTGATGATTCTGGACGGATTAAACAGGGCAGCAGTTGCGGGTGGATTAAACCATATGAATATAGGAATATATGATGCTGAACTGTTAAGAGAGGCACAGCGAAATCCTGAGCAGCACAAAGATATCATTGTACGTGTATGGGGATACAGCGCCCGCTTTGTCACCTTATGCAAGGAAATGCAGGACCATGTAATCAACCGCATTACTGCTGTGAACTGATGGGTACCGTTTTCAATATTCAGCGCTTTTCGCTGCATGACGGACCAGGTATCCGTACAACATTTTTTCTTACAGGCTGTTCACTGCGTTGTCAATGGTGTCATAATCCGGAAGGATTACAGAGTAGGGTCAGATTACAGTATGATGAATCACAGTGCATTCAATGTAGAATCTGTGAAAAGGTATGCCCAAAGAATGTGCATGTTTTTCATGAAAGTGTACATATCGTTCATTTCGATCAATGTAGTTTATGCGAAGAATGTATCAATTCTTGTCCATCAAATGCATTACAAAAAAGCGGGAAAGAATATACTGCAGAGGAGCTGGCTCAGATTGGCTTAAGGGATATGCCGTACTACCAGCAAAACGGAGGTATCACATTTTCTGGTGGAGAGCCCCTTCTTCAGGCCTCATTTGTCGCAAAAACGGCTGATTTGTGTAGAAAGAAGGGCGTAAATACAATCGCTATAGACACTGCCGGCAATGTAGATTGGAAGGCTTTTGAAGCTGTTCTTCCGTTTGTGGATTATGTTTTATATGATGTAAAGGCGGCATCCGAAGAGATACACAGGAAAGCTACAGGTTTTTCAAATCATAAAATTTTAGATAATCTGCATCGACTGGATTCCTGCGGGAAAAAAATTTTTATCCGTATTCCTCTCATTCCTACAATCAATGATGATCTAAAGGAAATAGAGGCGATTGCCCAACTTGCCGCACAGCTTCACACACTAGAAGAAATTCGTATTGTTCCCTATCATACATTTGGAAGAGAAAAATATAAAACCATAGGATTATCAGAGCCTGCGCTTTTTCCTATACCCGATGACCAGAAAATCATTCATTATGAGAGGATAATACAGGCGATGCAAAAAAAGAAACATCATCCATAAGGTTACGATTCACAGCCCTTTGAAACATAGAGAAGGATCAGCATATGAGAATAAATGAAAATATAGGACCTGCTACATTAGCCCCATATTCTAATAGTTCATACGTAAATCACATATTTATGAATTGGCTGTGAATCGTAACTCCATAAGAGGTGTACAGCTAATATTTCGGGGGTTTGCCTCTATTTTCATAACGAACCTCCATATTATAATAGAGTATTGTGTCAGATACCTATAAACAAGGACAATTTGTATATCACAATTTGTGTTATACAAGGAGAAAAGCTTATGGCAGAAATGATGAAAAGAGCTTAACATCACAGCATTCATAAGGCTCTCACGATATTATTGTGTTGGAATATAAATAAGATTAAGAGATTTCAGAAAAAAAGCCATAGGCTTCACAATCATATGGCTTTTTTCTATTAAAGACGTCGTAATATTTTTATAATATGCTGTGCTATTCTTAATTCACACTGAATTGTCATCATGGTATCCTGAGCGTGTGTGAACAGCATACTGAATTCATGATGATTACCACGGGCTTCTTCTTGTATAAGTGCAGTTTGTGAATTATGTGCAAGGATGATATTATCTCTTGCCTCCTCCATCAGCTGATCCACCTTATGAAAATTTCCATCTTCCGCTTCACCCAGTGCTTTTTCAAGCTGTGTTCGTGCATCACCAGCATGCAGGATAATCTGCATGGCTATCTGTGTAATTTCTGTATCCACGTTATTCTCCTTCATTTAGGCATTGAACCTCATAGACTTTGAAAAACGGTAACCAGATTATATAATATACTGCAAATAAAATGATATACACAATCACAGCTCGCATATCCTCCGTTATCATAACACTGGAAAATGGTGCGGGAATCTGCCCAATCTGCATCATACGGTAAGGAATATTTAACAGATCCAGGCGCATAGAGAACCAGATGATAACAGGTCCTGCAATTGAGTTGAGCCAGAAAGGCACCATCATGATCGGATTAAAGGCGATAGGTGCACCAAATACAAGAGGTTCATTTATATTAAAGATAGATGGACCAATACAGATTCTTCCCATGACCTTTAATTTTTTTGCTTTTGAAAACATCATCATGACATTTAACGGAAGTGTAGCTCCCATACCACCCATAGTAATCAAAGCAGCTGTAAATACAGTTTCAGATGTAACAATATTCACAGCCTCTTTTCCAGCGGCAACCGCTTCAATATTTCCCTGAATACCGGCCATAAAGATAGGTAGACTGGCGGCATAGAACAGCCAGTTGGAAACACCTAATGTATACAATACAGCAGGGATAAGACAGATGAGAACAAAGCCGGGCAGTGTTTGTCCAAAATTCTGCAACGGTGAGAATAAGGATAAGATGAAATCAAAGATATCAAATTGAATGGTAAAAACAATGGTGGTGGAAATCAATAGAATACATAGGATAGGAATCAGATTATTAATCCATTCCGTTACAAAATCAGGAATAGTTACGTTATTTTCAAGTATATGTAATTTAGAGTATAAATTGAATATACATCCTGTAAATAAGCCGACTAGCATAGCTACAAGCATACCGGTTGCCCCCATACGGTTAAACGTAAGAATGATTTCTCCCTGCTCATTGAACTCTGGCATAGAGAACATGACAAATACAGCGATTGAAATCAATCCGGCAACAATGGTATAACGACTGAGCTTCTTTTTTTCCATACACTGGTTTGCGACAAGAAAGGCGAGAAAAATACTGATAAATCCAAAGCTGAAATCCGCAACCTTACCCAAGTCCGGAAGCGCTGAAACATAGGAACGAAATACATTGTAGAAGGAAATCAGGGAGCCTGCAAGAATAAAGGGCAGCCCCTTCATCATGGATCCGGCTACAGCAGCAACCCATGGATTTTCCACCACCTTATTCATTTTTGGTGCAAATTTATCTGTAATCCATAACATAATTTTTTTCATAAGGTATGCTCCTTCCTGTAAATTTCAAATGCCAGTGCAAGGATTCCGGCGCCGTCCAGATTGGAATAAATATCAGAGGGTATCATTGCGATGGAAATCTGATTTTCCCTGCATACTTCAGACAGACTTTTAAATGATGATGCGCAATGTGGTCCTATTAGAAGAACATCTATATCTTCCGCATATTGCTCCACAGCACTTTCACTTCTTGCGTCCACCCTTACTTCAATTCCCTGTTTTTTCGCAGCCTGTCGGGTCTTCTGTGCCAGAAACCCGCTGGACATACCTGCACCACAGCATAGCATAATGGTAAGCTTTTTCATTATAAATCCTCTCCTTTTGTCTGTATAACATGCTGATACCAGTAAAAGCTGTCTTTTTTCAATCGTTTACCACTACCATTACCATAATCATCCAGATCAACATAAATAAAGCCGTAGCGCTTGCTCATTTCACTGGAGGAGCAGCTTATAATGTCAATTGGACCCCATGGGTAATATCCAAAGCACTGCACACCGTCAAGCAGCGCCTGCTTAATTGATGAAGCATGTGCTTTCAAATATTCAATCCGGTAAGCATCGTGGATACTGCCATCATCTTCCAGTGTATCATAGGCACCAAATCCATTCTCTGCAACACAGATAGGTTTCTGGTACCGGTCCCAGTAGATATTCAAAGAGGTTCGCAAACCAAGCGGATCAATGGCCCATCCCCAGTCATTTGCTTTTAAATATGGATTTGGATAAGCACCGTTTGTTTCACTTACACTTGCTGTTTCTGTTTTTGGATGAAATACACTGTTATAATCGGAAATCCGTGTATAGTAATAAGATATAGCAAGAAAGTCCGCTGTATGCTTTATATCGGAAAAGTCACTTTCCTGCATGCTTATATGATAGCCCTTCTCCTGGTAAAAAGCTAAGGCATATGTCGGATAGGCACCCCTCAGTGCAATATCTGTGACATAATATTCCATTTGATTTCGTTTCACCGTAGCAAAGATATCCTCAGGACGACAGGATGCAGGATGTGATATTTCATCACATACCATCACACCTATCTGAAAATTCGGATTTATTTTTTTTGCTACAGCTGTAGCTCTGCCACAGGCCACGAGTTCATTATGAAGTCCCTGATATTTCGCCTCCTTTAAATTTGAAACCTTATCCGCTGCAATACCAAGGTGATTGAAGGATTCCAGTGAAATTAAGTTGATCTGGTTTACCAAAATCCAGTATGTGACTTTATTTTTAAATCGTTGAAAGCATGTTTCACAATATCGTGTAAAGAAATCAATCGTTTCTCTGCTGTACCAGCCGGTATAGCTTAATGTTAAATTGAGCGGCATTTCATAATGGGAAAGTGTAACAAGCGGCTCCATTCCATTTGATTTGATTTCATCAATCAGCTGATCATAATAACGCAGTCCTTCCTCATTCGGTTCTGCATCATCACCATTTGGATAGATTCTTGACCAGTTAATGGATATGCGGAAAGAATTCATACCGGTTTCTGCAAGCAGCTTTAAGTCCTGCGGGTAGGTATGATAGAAATCGATGCCTCTCCGCTTCGGATACAGATCGTCTGTATCCTGCATTGCTACACGGATATCATCAGTTGTGATTTCACCATTGAATTTCTTTTTGATATCCTTATGTGGTTCAAATTTATTGATATCTGCAATACACCAACCCTTACCTCCTTCCTTCCAGGCGCCTTCACACTGATTGGCAGAGATAGCACCTCCCCAGAAAAATGTTTCTGGAAATACTCGTTTGTTCATATAAAATCCTCCGTTTCTTTGACGATTGCATTATAAGCTGTAAATTCAGTAGGTTCAAATAAGAAAATGCACACCTGCTGTGCATTTCAATGATTGCATTTTTATATATTTTATGGGATAATATATATGGCGGAGAATATGGTATGCGGTGGAGCAGGAGGATACTATGACGGAGAATCAGCGATATTTGTTGAAATTTCTTGATACCACATTTTGGAAGTCTTCAAAAAAGCTAGCTGCTGAGCTTGACTGCTCCATTCGCACATTACGTAAATATGTTGCGGATATAAATATGGATACAGGCAGACAGATTATTTTATCTTCCAACCTGGGATATAAGCTCAGGGAGGATATCGAGGTTGAAGTCTTATTCAAGGAACAGTTACCGCAAACACCCTATGAACGAACAAAGTATATCATAAAACAGCTGATTGATTTCAATCAGGAAAAAATTAACATTCATGACCTTGCAGATGAGCTCTATATCAGTGAGTCCACATTAAAGCTTGATTTGAAAAGAGTCGGTAAAAAATTGTATGAATGCGATTTGAAGCTGGTACAGTGTGGGGATGATATCTATTTGGAAGGGCTCGAAAAGAATAAAAGAAAGATGGTTCGTACACTTCTGTATGAGGAATCCAGTGATAAATTCATGAATATGGGATTTATTCAGAAATCATACCCGCAGTATAATGTAGAATTTATCCAATATGTTTTGAAAGAGATATTCCGGAAATATCATTTTTATATCAATGATTACTCCATGATAAACTTAATTTTGTATATTATCATTGCAATGGATAGAATCGATCATGAATATGAATACATGGAGAAGCCTGAAAAATTATTTCAAATTAAGCAGCATGAATTCAAGTTGACAGAAGAGATTATAGCATCCCTAGAAGAGCATTATGAATTGCATTTTAATGACAGCGAATTATATGAGTTAACATTGCTGGTTATCGGAAGTGCCATCAATACAAACTTCAGAGATCATGAATTAAAAAATCTTGTTACCAAAGAATGCTCGGATATAACAGAACGCATTATCCGTGAAATGAGTGAAAACTATTTTCTGGATCTGTCCGATAAGAATTTTATTTATCGATTTACACTTCATATGAATGGACTTCTTATTCGTTGTCAAAACAGTTTTTTTACGCAGAATCCACTTACTGAAAATATACGGAACAAATGTCCGCTGATTTATGATTATGCTGTGAATATTTCTCACATTATTAAAAGAGAAACAGGTTATATTATCAATGACGATGAAATAGCATATCTGGCATTTCATATTGGAAGTGTCTATGAAAATCATAATAACGAGAAGCATAAGCTATCTTTTATTCTGTTATTTCCACAATATTATGATCTTGATATTTCCTTATCTGATCGAATTGTATCTGTTTTTCGTAAGGATGCTGACATAAAAAATATTATTACCAACGAAGAAGATATCACGAATACAGCTGATTTTATTTTAACTACGGTTTCGATTGATAGAAAACTGGATATGCCAAAGGTTATCATTACACCGTTTTTCAATAAGGCAGACCAAAGAAAGGTGCAGCTGCTGATGGATCGTCTGTTGATTGAGAAAAAGAAACAGAAATTTCAATCCATCCTAATGGAATATACAAAGCCGTCTCTATTTAAGAAAAATGCAAGCTTTCAAAGCAGGGAGGAGGCAATTCATGTAATGTCAAAGCAGCTGTATGAAGCTGGAATGGTGAAAGAATTTTTTGAACATGATGTCCAGGAAAGAGAAAATTTATCCAGTACCTCATTTCATTCTGTTGCTATCCCGCATGCGACAAAAATGAATGCAATACAAACCTGTATGAATATTGTCTTGAATAAGGAGCCGGTACTTTGGGGAAGCCGTAAGGTACATTTGATTATACTCATCGCTATTAATGATCAGGATAAAAAGCTGTTTATTGAATTATATGAATTTCTATCATCTGTATTGATGGAAGATATGCAGCTGGAAGAATTACTAAAAGCAAAATCCTATTATGAATTTATTGAAATTCTTTTACAGCATATATGAAGGAAAACATATGAAAACATATATAGAAACAAATGAACATAATAACGGTGTATTTTTCTTATGAATCAATTGTGAAAGGCTGAGGATTGACAGATGCTTTGTATCCTATACATAATTTTATAAATAAAGGGTTACATTTTTTTTAATAGCCGCACCATATTGCTTGTGAACAAATAAACAAGGTGCTATAATCAAGGTGTTGAAGTGAGCGGAAAGTAAATCTGACTGTAAACATCAAACATCGATCGCTGACGATCTGCTTCTAAAGGAACAGCCTGAGGAAAAAGACGGGAATGCAAATAGTTTTTTTACTGTATTCTTGTTTTTTCGGACAAGAATTTTTTTATGTTAGGAGGATCATATGGAAACAAGAGTAGCTGTTATCGGCATCATTGTAGAAAATACGGAATCTGCAGAGAAAATCAATTCCATACTTCATGAATATGCACAATATATTCTCGGACGTATGGGAGTACCGTATCAAAAAAGAAAAATTTCGGTAATCAGTATCATTATGGACGCGCCACAGCCTGTGATTTCTGCTTTATCCGGAAAGCTTGGAAAGCTGGAGGGTGTCAGTACAAAGGCACTGTATTCCAATGTGATGGAGAAAACGGATGGCTGATTACGGATTTCTGATGGAAAAGCTGTATAAGAGTGGATGGCTGCGGGATGAAGAATTTCTGGAACTGCTTGCTCATCACGAGGATGCTTTCTTACGTAGTCAGCTTGCTGCGTATGCAAGAAAAACAGCGCACAGATATTATGGAAATAAGGTCTATACCCGCGGACTGATAGAATTTAGCAATTACTGCCGCAATGACTGTTATTACTGCGGTATCCGCCGCAGCAATACCCGTGCGCAAAGATACCGTCTGGAAAAAGAAGACATACTTGCCTGCTGTAAGGAAGGCTATGGATTGGGCTTTCGCACCTTTGTCCTGCAGTCCGGAGAGGACGGGTATTATACGGATGAGAAACTCATTGAAATCATAACCGATATAAAACAGCAGTATCCAGACTGTGCCATTACACTGTCACTTGGGGAAAAAGAAAAGGAGAGCTATCAGCGCTACTTTGATGCGGGAGCTGATCGCTACCTGCTGCGACATGAAACAAGCAATGCACAGCATTACCGATGTCTGCATCCGCAAGAGCTTTCCAGTGAGCATCGTAAGCAGTGCTTGAAGGATTTGAAGGCAATCGGTTTTCAAACCGGCTGTGGAATTATGGTCGGTTCTCCATCACAGACGCTAAAGAATATTGTGGAGGACTTGCATTTCATGAAGGAACTGCAGCCGGAAATGGTGGGCATCGGACCTTTTCTTCCGCATCATGATACACCGTTTTGTAATGAGCAGGCCGGCAGCTTCACGCTGACACTGACATTGCTTTCCATCATTCGCCTGATACTGCCGGATGTTCTGCTTCCGGCAACTACAGCTCTGGGTACGATTGATCCACAGGGAAGAGAACAGGGAATTCTGGCAGGTGCCAATGTTGTCATGCCGAATCTAAGTCCGGTGGCTGTGAGAAAAAAATATATGCTGTATGATAATAAAATCTGCACCGGTGATGAAGCAGCCGAATGCAGATTATGTCTGTCCAATCGTATGAAACGCATAGGATATGAACTGGTAATAGATCGCGGCGACAGTATAAGAAAGATAGAGGAAAAACGTATATGTACAATAAACATTCACTGAAAGCGACGGAATTTATCGACGATGAGGAAATCAAAGAAACGCTGCGCTTTGCACAGGAGAACAAGCGTAATAAGGAATTGATCAGCTCCCTGATTGAACGTGCAAAAGATTGTAAGGGGCTTACACACAGGGAGGCTGCTGTATTACTGGAATGTGAGCTACCGGAGGAAAACGAAAAAATGTTTACGCTGGCAAAGCAGATCAAGCAGAAGCTGTATGGCAATCGAATCGTCATGTTTGCTCCGCTGTATCTCTCCAATTATTGTGTAAACGGCTGTGTATACTGTCCCTATCATCATAAGAACAAGCATATTCGCAGAAAAAAGCTGACGCAGGAAGAAATTCGGCAGGAGGTCATTGCTCTGCAGGATATGGGACATAAGCGCCTTGCTCTGGAAACAGGAGAGGATCCTGTTCATTCACCGATCGACTATGTTTTGGAAAGCATTAAAACGATTTACGGTATCAAGCATAAAAATGGAGCAATACGCCGAGTAAATGTAAATATCGCGGCAACAACCGTTGAAAATTATAAGAAATTGAAGGATGCCGGTATCGGTACCTATATCCTGTTTCAGGAAACCTATCATAAGGAATCGTATGAACAGCTGCATCCCAATGGTCCAAAATCAAATTATGCCTATCACACGGAGGCAATGGATCGTGCCATGGAGGGCGGTATTGATGATGTAGGCTGCGGTGTATTGTTCGGCTTAAATATGTATCGCTATGATTTTGTAGGACTTTTGATGCATGCTGAGCATCTGGAGGCAGTGCATGGCGTAGGACCTCATACCATAAGTGTTCCGCGTATCTGTCCTGCCGATGATATCAATCCGGATGAATTTACAAATGCGATCAGTGATGAGATCTTTACCAAAATCGTTGCTGTATTACGGATTGCGGTACCATACACCGGTATGATTATCTCTACTAGAGAATCACAGAAAACAAGAGAAAAGGTTCTTGACCTTGGTATTTCACAGATATCCGGTGCTTCTTCCACCAGTGTCGGCGGCTATGCAGTACCGGAAAAGGAAGAGGAAAACAGTGCACAGTTTGATGTAAGTGATAATCGTACTCTCGATGAGGTGGTTAACTGGCTGCTGAAGCTGGGCTATATTCCAAGCTTCTGTACGGCCTGCTATCGGGAAGGTAGAACAGGGGACCGCTTTATGAGTCTGGTAAAATCCGGGCAGATTGCAAACTGCTGTCATCCAAATGCATTATTGACACTGCGGGAGTATCTTGATGATTATGCAAAAGAGGATACCAAAAAGCTTGGCAGTGCCAGAATAGAACAGGAGCTGTTAAATATTCCAAATGAAAAGGCAAGAGAAACCTGTACCTCCTATCTGCATTCCATCGATGAGGGGAAACGGGATTTCCGGTTTTGATATGAGTATGCAGGATACACCCAATGCAGTGCGTCTGCATATTGGAATATTTGGAAAACGAAACAGCGGAAAGTCCACTCTGTTAAATGCTATTACGAAGCAGAAGGTTTCTACCGTTTCTCCTGTTGCGGGGACTACCACAGATCCTGTAAGCAAGGCGATGGAGCTTCATGGAATAGGACCGGTGGTGTTCTATGATACGGCTGGTTTTGATGATGAGGGGGAGCTTGGCCGACTGCGTGTTGAAAAAACAGAAGAGGTATTGCAGAAAACAGATATCGCTATTCTCGTGTTTCGGGAATTAGATATTTCCTGGGAAATGAAATGGTATGCAAAATTGAAAGAGAAACAGATTCCTGTTCTCTGTATATGGAATGCAGCTACAGCTGACAGGGATCATGCAATGGATACGATACAGAAATTGGAAAGAAAAACAGGTGGGGAGATACTCGTTGTGAATGCGGCTGAGGATATGGCAGCGGAGCCAGTTCGACAGGCTCTGATTCGACTGCTTCCCTCTGAATTTACGGAAGAAACCATAACCGGACATCTGGTTACAGCAAATGATCTTGTATTACTCGTTATGCCACAGGATATACAGGCTCCCAAAGGCAGACTGATTCTGCCACAGGTACAGACGATTCGAGATTTACTGGATCATAAATGTATTGTTCAAAGCTGTACAAGCGATACACTGGAGGCTGCTCTTTCAGCACTGGCAAAGCCGCCGAAGCTGATTATTACGGATTCACAGGTGTTTCCTCTTGTATATGAAAAAAAACCAGAGGAGAGTCTACTAACCTCGTTCTCTGTGTTATTCGCAAATTACAAGGGGGACATTCAATATTTCATCCAGAGTGCAAAGGCTATTGATCAGCTGCATGCGAACAGCAAAGTACTTATTGCGGAGGCCTGTACACATGCTCCTCTTGCAGAAGATATCGGGCGTGTGAAGATTCCGGCCATGCTGAAGAAGAAATATGGAGACAGCCTGCAGGTGGATATTGTGAGCGGTACAGATTTTCCAAAGAATTTACAGGAGTATGATTTGATCATCCACTGTGGTGCCTGTATGTTCAATAAGAAATATGTCCTGTCCAGAGTCGAGCAGGTAAAACAGGAAGGAATACCGATGACGAATTACGGAATTGCCATTGCATATATGAAGGGAATACTGGAGCATATCATCTATTGACAAGCGAAATGAATAGAGATTTTATGAATGCGCAAGCAATCATTAGAAGCCGCTTGCTCTATAGCCGGTGGTAGTTCACGAACCATATATCTTAACATCTCTGACTTCTTTTTCAGGATGAAGGCAAACAGCTGTTTCATAAGTAACTATGCTTATGAAACAGCCTTTTGCTATATGGCCTTCTTCGACGCGTATCATACCTTTTCTAAAATATGATACGCACGAAAGGAAGGTATCCGACTTGGAAACGATACACAGGGAAGATTAAAAAAACGGAAGCTTATTGAAGGTTTTCTTCGATTATGGAAATCGTAGAGTCAAGTAAAAAAAAAAGAAGAAATAAAAGCTCCTGCGATAGGATTTTATTTCTTCTTTTAGCTTTTCAACTACTTGTATCCAATGTGCGTAAGAATCTATGGTAGCACTGCCGGTTTTTACTGTTCTGATACATGAATGAAATAATCACAGATTCTTCGTACACTGATTCTCTGCATCTTCATATCCGTGCCGGTTGCCTCATTAAACCATAATATTTTAAACCTTTCGTTTTCAAAGCTCAGAATCACACTGCTTTTTAATACTCCCTTTTTCACTGCTGCATTCTGAATATCCTGCAATGGTATACGAAAATATCCGGTTGCTCTTGTCACATCCAGAGAATGCAATGTGACGATATTCAGACTTGCTTTTGTCAAACCGACATAGCAGTATATATTACTGGAACCAATTTTCGGACGTCTGTCTGCGGCAACGGCATAGGATAACAGCTTCGGTGTAGAGGATACGATATTTCCCCATGTGGAAGCCAGATATTTCTCGTTCTCACAAAGCAGCTTTTTCAGTTCCTTTTGTTTACTTTCCTCATTCATTGTCAATGCCATTTGAAATTCCTCCTGAAGCGATGGCCTGTTCAAGAAGCACGATGCTTTCATCAATGCTGTGCTTTTGGTGAAATAAACCGGAGGTTCCTCCTGTGAACATCGTTGCACCAGCCTTTGCACAGCTGTGTATCGTTCCCGTATGAATATTTCCATCAGCCTCTATCACCTTATTCAGCTTTGCCTCCAAAAGCAGCTGCTTCATCTGTACTATGTGCTGAAGTGCTTCCTTCTGAAAAAGCTGCCCGGAAAAGCCAGGCTGGACACTCAGTTTAAGAATCCATTCAGAATGTGCTGCTAGCTTAATAAAATCCTTTGGTACCTGCGTGTCACAGCGAAAAGCAAGTACCGGCTTTGCTCCAAGTCTGCGTATTTGTTGAAAGGCCGTTTCGATGTCTGTTTCCGCCTCGTAATGAATGGCGATATAATCAGCACCATTCGCTATACAGGGCTTTATATATGGAAGCGGGTTACGGCAGGCGAGATGCACAGTGATTGGCAGTGTCGTATAGCTGCGAAATACCTTCAGCATCAGATCACCAAATATAAAGCATTCATTAAACTGACCGTCCACAATATCATAGTGAAGACTTTTTATACGCGACTGATTGATTTCCTTCATACTGTCTGCGACATGTCCCAGATCGATACAGGACAAAGAGGCATTGAAACTGTATTCTGTGGTGGATAGCTTCATGGTATCACGCCTTCAACAGCTTTTGGATTTCAACCTCATAAGGCGTATTTCTACAATTTTTCAGTGCAGAGTTCAGATAGGTTTTACTTAATTTTTTATTGCAGAGATACGTATACTGCAGACCAAGCAAATATTCAAAGATACCAATACGAACACGCTTTGCATCATTGGTAAAAGCATCCGGCATTTTCTTCATCGGCTCCAGCCGCTCTCTGATTTCCTGTATATACTCACTCTTTTTCAGAGCAAGAATACTGTACATCATTTCCATCGTATGCAGCTCAGGAGTATGTTTATCAGCTTTTCGACAGATATGCAGCATGCTTTCTGCTTTCTTATACCTCTGATTTTCCATATAGAAGTAAAATCCCTGCCTGGCCGCTGCTGCCTTTTGCTCATCCTTCATTTTCATCTTACTGAAAATCGTATCCAGCTGTGCCTCGATTTTCCTTTTATCACCTTGCATGAAATAGGAATTTAACCGCATGTATTCCCGATTGTATGGCTTGAAGGAAAAGGTGCAGGCAAACCCGTCCAGCAGCTTTTCAAATTGCTCATAATCTCTTTCTGACAGATAACCTGTCAGTTTTTTGTATACAACACGTTTCATGATCTGTGGAATGATCAACAGGATAATAAGAACAGCAGCGGTAATCAGAAATGTAAATGTCATATGATGTTCCTCCTACAATATATGCGATTTCAGATTCTCTTCACATATCCGTTTGAAATCTCCGTAATCCTCAACGGACAGTATTTCCTGCTTGAATTCATTATTGAACAGCAGAGGGGAAAGATAATCCCAGGCACGAAAGGCCTCTAAATTGTTTTTCTGAATGCATACGAGGAAAATCAGATTGACATGGTTTCCCTCCGTATCCCAGACTGCCGGCTTTTTGAGTATGATCTCCCCGATAAATGAATCGTCTGTAAGCAGATGCATCGGGTGAAGAATTGCAATTCCATTGCCAAAATAGGTGGAGCCGAATTCCTCACGCAGCTCGATTTCCTCAGCGAGATTATCTAATTGATACAGCACAGAGGCAGCATCGACCAGACACTTTTGAATCTCTTCCTTTTCTGTGAAATCCTTTACGAAAAACAGCTTTGGATCAAACAGCTTCATAATGTCCTCAACGTTTTTAAAGCCTTCGATCCGCACCTTGATTTTCTCCAGCTCATTGGAATCCGGAAAAAATGCAATCTTTGTCGCTAAACCGGATTCCGTAGCCCGGTTATCCTCGGTAGAAAAAAACAAATCATATGCATCCAGATCCAGATCATCCAGTTCATTGGAGGAAACAAAGGTTATGGATACGATATATTTTTGAAATTTATCATACAGAAACTGTTCCAGAAGAAAATACTCGGAGCGTTTTAGATTTGTGATGATACATACTCGTTTGTTGCCCTTTAAAACAGAATACTCATTGATGCTTTTATTGAAATAAATTGCAAGAAAGGCCGTTTCACTTTCTTTAATTTTACATGTATACCGCTCGGATAACAGATAGGAGAAATATGTGGCAATATCAAATGCATATGGAAAGCTCTGCTTGATATAATCCAGCATTTCATTTTTGATCTGTACATTATTGCGTG
Source organism: Clostridiaceae bacterium OM02-2AC (assembly GCA_003481775.1). Taxonomy (GTDB): domain Bacteria; phylum Bacillota_I; class Bacilli_A; order Erysipelotrichales; family Erysipelotrichaceae; genus Clostridium_AQ. The sequence continues at coordinate 54,733 of QULU01000015.1, read as the reverse complement.
CTCTGGATATCAGCGGAACACAATGCAGAGCCAGTGATATTCGCAGGTTTACATCGTGTGTGAAATCCGTTGGATAGGATTCGTGTATTTTCTGCAGCGCATGCAGAATAAATGTATTCAGATCCTCTGATATATAATCAGTATTGCTGAAGTTACTGTGGTTGTTAATATACATGGCAAGGAAATTGATTTCTGTCTGCGGTACACGGATCAGATATTTTGTTTCAATACGCTCAAATATATTTCCTGCAATTTTGATTTCCGTGTCATAGTTTCCCTCACCGTCAATATCCTCGTCATTCAGATAAAAGAAATTGGTGATTCTTCGGATGGAGATATTTAGCCAGATAATGATATTCTGAAATTCAACATCGGAAATCGGATACTGCTTTTCCAGCAGCTCCTTCATCAGCGTCTTTCGTATAAATTCAACATGAACAGCTTCTGTATCAGAAATCAGCTTACTGGGAATCATGGGGTGATATGCATAGCTGACATCCATCAGACAGATGCGTTTATCCCGTTCCAGTCCGTCAATCCATATATATCCCTTTGTCTGAATCAAACGTAAAGAAAATTTCGACAGGGTCTTTTCCAGCTCCTTTAAATCACTGGTCAGAGTGGATTTTGATACATAGATATAATCTGCACATTTTGTCAGGGATATACTTTTCCTTTGGCTTAATAAGAAATTCAGAAGCTTATAGATGCGATCATCCCTGTAATTGATGTTGTATTCATCTGATTGCAGCTTCAAATCATTGAGATAGTGTGTAAAGCGTTCTCTATCCAGAATTTTGATCCTTGTACCAAAGGGTACCTTGGAATCAATGATGAATATATCAGATAAAGAAGCAGTGTCCTCTTTGATCGCCTTGATGTCATTTTGGATGGTCCGAAGACTAATATTAAATTTATCCGAAAAATAGTTCGCTTTATAGTACTCACCAACTTTTTCGCAAAGCTCTAAAAAAATACTGGATTGTCTTTTTGTTAGCATTCTTTTCACTATGAAACCCAAAACTGTCTGCGGGATTTCACTTCTCCTTTCCTTATGTATTCAAAACGAACAAATCAAAAATAAGTAGGCCCCACCCTATGCAAGCAAGTACATCATACCGTATTATCAATTACGAAAAAAATTGTCTTTTGCGTAATTGATACGCAAGACTACCCCTGAAATGACTTCATAATTACTCTGCAATTATCCGAAACTACGGCCATTGAATTTATTTATAATGGTATTGTAAGACGTATGGTAAGGCTTTTTGTTACAGAAAGGATAAGCCTACCACGTAAAAGGAGGAAGTATGAAAGCTTGTGTTTTAGAGAAACCTTTAGATGTTCGTATTGAAGATCTTCCCATTCCTGAACCAAAAGACGATGAAGTATTGTTGAGAATTACTGTCGCTGGAATTTGTACGAATGATGTTCGGGATTACAAAGGCTCCAAGTATACGTATCCGCGTGTTGGCGGACATGAGTATGCCGGTGTAATCGAGAAGCTTGGAAACGGTGTTGATACCGGAATGTTCCACATTGGTCAAAAAGTGGTAAATTACATTATAGATGAATGCGGAGTCTGTTACAACTGTAAGCATGCGCATGAGAATATCTGTGACGCTGCGGAAAAAGGGAAAACCTTTTATAACGAGGGAGGTATTTCCGGATACTTTGGGTTTGCCGAGTACATTGCGGTAAAGGCGCGTCATTTGCATATCGTTCCGCAGGATACACCGGATGAGCTGGCTGCCTTTAGTGAACCACTTGCCTGTGTGATCAACAGCATCAATAAAACCGGCATTCGCATGGGGGATGATGTGGTGATTATCGGCGGTGGTGTTATGGGGTTGCTTCATGTTCTTTGTGCGAAGCGGCAGGGGGCAAAGGTCATTGTCAGTGAAACAAGCGCCGAACGTCGAACATTTGCACTTGAACTGGGGGCAGATGCAGTGATTGATCCTATGGAGGAAGATCCTGTGGAGAAGGTAAAGCTGCTGACAAACGGACGCGGAGCAAATGTTGTATATAATACCACGGCGATTCCGGCTGTTGCCGGACAGGCAATCGCTATGTGTGCCAAGAGTGGTCTTGTCAATATGTTCAGCTCCATTCACCCCAATGAGCCGATTCTTGTGGATGCAGGGCGTCTGCATTCTCAGGAAATCCGGGTTACTGGTACAGTTAGTCCGACGGTGCGCTCCTTTGCACAGGCGGTTGACTGCATAGCCAAAGGAATCATTGATGTAAAGCCGCTGATTGAAAAGGTGTATGACTATACCGATGTTAAGGCTGCCCTGGAGGATGCTATGCGTCCGGAGACATTTAAGGTGCTGCTAAGGTTTTCAGAATAAGGGAGGAACGAGGATGAAAATTGTAAATGGATATGACCTGCTTGCTTATGCAAAGGAAAAAAATCTTCTGCTGCCGGCATTCAATACGACGAATCTGGAAATGACAAAGGCAATTATACAGGGCTTACATGCTGTTCATCTCCCGGGTATGGTACAGATATCTTCAAATAATCTGCATTTATCAAATCCGGAAGTGATAGCCTATATGATGAGAGAATTTTTAAAGGGGACAGATACACCGATCGGTTTGCATCTGGATCATGGAAAAAGCTTTGATGATGTAAAGGCCTGTGTGAATGCGGGCTTCACCTCCATTATGGTAGATGCTTCCCATCTTGATTTTGAAGAAAATATAAAAGAGGTGCAGAGAACAGTGGAATACTGTCACTTCTATAATGTTCCGGTGGAAGCAGAGCTGGGAGCAATCATGGGGAAAGAGGATGATGATGTAAATGAGGCAGACTGTAAAACAGATCCATCTCTGGTAAAAGAATTTGTGGAGCGCTCCGGTTGTGACATTCTGGCGGTTTCCATCGGAAATGTACATGGTCTGGATGCGGTAGCGAAGATAGATTTTGCTCTGCTGGAAAAGCTTGCGGCAGTATCTCCTGTTCCGCTGGTGCTGCATGGCGGCTCCGGTATCCCGTTTGATCAGGTGAAACGCATGAAGGACTACAACATGATCAAGGTGAATTACGGATCAGATTTACGCAAAGCATTTATTCAGACCTTTGGTGAGGCTTATGAAAAGAACCATAACGAAGCAAATCTGTATGGTCTCAGTGCCAAGGCAGTAGAGAATGTCAGCGCAACTGCCGCTGATCTTGTTCAAATTATCAACGGGTTGAAGGAATCATAGGAAGGGACGGATTCTGTGTATTATATAGGACTTGATATCGGTACATCCGCATTGAAAACAACAGTGATTGATGATAGTGGGAATATCATATACGAAAACAGCTATGGATATACAATCCTGCAGCCGAAGGAGGGCTGGCGGGAGATTGATCCAGACGTATGGATGCAGGCTGTTATGCAGGGATTGGCAGATATAGTTGATACCTTTAACCAAAAGGATATTTCTGTAATCGGGGTTACCGGACAGATGCATACCACCGTGTTTCTGGATGAAAACAAAGAGCCTGTGCGCAATGCTATTATGTGGACAGACCTAAGAACAGATTGTATGGTGGAAAAGCTTCGTAAGGAATGCCTGCAGCGAGAAGAAACGAAATATATCGCTAAAATTTTATCACCGGGCAGTCCGGCAGTGAATACACTCTGGGTCAAAGAGCATGAACCGCGTAGCTTTGCACGCATTCACAAGATCATGACACCGTATGCATATATCGTATATAGACTGACAGGGAAGAGCAGTGCGGATTACTGTGAGGCCTCCACAAGCTCCCTATATGATATCGCCGCAAAGAAATGGTCACCGTATATGCTGCATAAGCTTGGTATCACGGAAAGCTTTCTGGGACCGCTGTATGCCAGCTGTGATGTGGCAGGGACACTGCAGCAGTCACTTTGTGAACGCCTGCAGGTGACACATGATATCCGTGTAATTGCAGGAACCGGGGATAACCCCGCAAATGCGGTGGCAATGGGGATAGTAAACAGGAGAGAGCCGATCATTTCGCTGGGAACCTCCGGAGTTGTTATTCTGCCAAAGCAGGATATGGATTTTGAAGGAAGAGGAAAGAATGTCCTGTTCAATGCCGATCATACACAGTTCGTCAATGTGGTGCAGGGAACCGTGCGCGCAGCCGGAGGAACGCATAAATGGTGGGTGGAAAATATAATTAAAACAGATGATATGGCAGTGGATCAAAAGCTTATTTCACCGGATCGTTTCGGAAAGAACACCATTCTCTTTTTTCCGCATATCACAGGGGATAAGCTCATCTATCATGATCTGAGCACAAGGGGTGCCTTTATCGGACTAAGCGCCAATTCCCGACGGGAGGATATGACACAGGCTGTGTTCGAGGGAGTAGGCTACGCGATTCGTGAAGCGCTTGAAAATATGAAGCTAGCACAATGGCCTTCCCGTATAAAGATCAATGGCGGTGGAACAAAGAGTCGTATCTGGATGCAGATTCTGGCTGATATTCTGCACACTGAGCTGGAGGTCGTCACGGGAAAAGCAACACCCGGCTATGGGGCGGCGCTTCTGGCTGCTATGGCAGATGGCGTTTTGAAGCAGAGGTCCTGCGACCAGCAGGGAGAGGTATATACAGCACAGGATGGGGCAGTCCAGGCATACCATCGTCAGTATGAAAAATACAAGCGCATGTATTCTGCGCTGAAGCAAATCATGCAGGAGTGAGCTCACCTATAATAAAAAAATTATAAAATTGCATAATCAATACGAACCTCATAAAAAATCCGGTTACGTAATGATTACGCATATTAAAATAAAAAACGCTGCGGTAAATCGTATAGAATATAACCAGATGGTGGAACCGCTTCCAGAGCAGTGCTTTCACCAGTGAAAAATGTATAGAGAAAGGAGGGTATTATGAAGGTTATCTTAGTATCTCATGGTTCTTTTTCCAAGGGATTATTTGAGACAATGGAAATGGTATTAGGTGAACAGCAGAATCTCTCATATGTTGGCCTGTATCCTCATCAGGGAGTGGATATCCTGAAAGAAAATATTGAGAATGAATTTAAAAAGGCAGATGAGGGGGAAGAAATCCTTGTGCTGACCGATTTGTTCTATGGCAGTCCGTTCAATGCTGTCGTACAGCTGATGAACACCTATGATGTATACCATGTAACAGGAATCAATGTTCCCCTGCTGATGGAAATCCTACTGATGAGAGGAAATGGAAAAAGCGCTGCGGAAATTTGTGATGAAGCTATGAAGCTGGCAGGCAGCACCGTACAGGATGTAAAAAAATACTTAGCTGACATGCTTGATAATGAGGAGGATGAAAAATGCGAAACATCGTTTTAGCACGTGTGGATGATCGTTTGATCCACGGGGAGGTCGTAACAGCCTGGACACCGAGTCTGAGTGCGAACAGAATTGTCATTGTAGATGATACCGTTGCTGCGGATAAATTCAACAAACGGGTACTGATGGCTTTGGCGCCACAGGGTACCAAGGTTGCTGTATTGTCTGTCGAAGGTGCAACGAAGGCACTCCAAAAGCCCGATCCGGGAAATGAACGTGTTATCGTTCTGACAAAAACACCGATCGTATTTGAACAGCTGCTGGATGGCGGAGTGGAAATCAAAGAGGTATGTCTTGGCGGTATGGGAATCCGCGGGGACCGCAAGCCATTCATCAATAATGTTTCAGCGAGTCCGGATGAAGTGGATTCCATTCGCAGAATGAAAAATGAGAAGGGTGTAAATGTTTATTATCAGTTAGTACCTGAGCAGAAGGTAGTCGATATATCAAACCTGTTATAAGACAGATTCTGCTGGACATAAAAACTAACAGAGAGGAGAGAAATTTATGTCAATAGTACAAGCGATTCTATTGGGGGTCCTGTATTGGATCGGTGAAGCAAACCTGCCGTTTGTCGGGTTATGGACGGTGCAAAGACCGCTGGTCTGCGGCTGGATTGCGGGAATCATCCTTGGGGACGCATTAACGGGAGCTATGGTTGGAGCATCCATCAATCTTGTTTATTTAGGCTTTATTTCAGCTGGAGGGTCCATGCCTGCGGACATGGCGCTGGCAGGAACACTGGGGGCTGCCTTTGCCATCACCGGTAATCTGGATGCCGATACAGCTCTTGCACTGGCTGTTCCTATCGGACTTCTGGGTACACTGGTATGGTATTGCCGTATGACCTTTGACTCCATCTTCGTTCACATCGGAGACAGATTTGTTGAAAAAGAGCAATACAATAAAATCTGGATTGCCAACGTACTGCTGCCGCAGATCATGGCTGCAGTTATCTGTATCGTTCCTTGCTCCCTGGCTGCATATTTCGGAGCAACCTATATTCAGGGCTTCATTACAATGCTTGCCGGAACACCTTTGAAAATTTTCCAGATCATCGGTGGTCTGATGCCAGCCTTGGGTATTGCGATTACACTGCAATATATCTTTAAAGGGGAAAGCCGTGTATTCCTGTTCATCGGATTTGTTGTAGCTGTATATTCCGGACTTGCACTGCTGCCTCTTGGTGTATTGTCCTTATTATGTGCATTGGTTTACGTACAGGTTCGTTACAGAGAAAACAGCGGCAAGGGGAACATCGCTGAAGAAGCTGAGCTAGAGGAGGATTTCTAAAATGGCAGAACAAAAAGCAAGACACGTCATCCCGAAGAAACACTTATACCGCGCAGCCTTTAACTGGGAAACCTGGGTACAGTGCTGCTACAACTATGAACGAATGATGGGGATGGCCTGTGGTCACACCTTTGTACCGGTGATTGATGATTTGTATAAAGATGATCCGGATGGTGCCGCAAAGCGGAAAGAGGTCATGGAGCGTGAAATGGAATTCTTCAACGTTCATATTGAGTTCGGTTCCTGTATTCTGGGAATGGCAATCGCACTGGAGGAACAGAAATCACTGGGAGAACCGATTCCGGGTGAATTTATCACTTCCTTAAAAACATCCCTGATGGGACCTCTGGCAGGAATCGGTGATACGATCTATCAGGGTGTATTGATTCCGATCCTTCTGGCAATCTGTATCGATATCACGCTGACCGGTACGGTATGGGGCGCTATCGTATATCTGATTCTGATGCTTGCCATCAGCTATATCTTCAGTTTCGCTAACTTCTTCTTCGGTTACCAGCAGGGCTCCGAAGCCATCATGGATTTTCTGGAAAAGGGTCTGCTCGACAAGCTGCTGCTGGGAGCACAGGTCATGGGATGTATGGTTATGGGTGGCTTGATTGCCAACTATGTAAAGGTTTCCTGTGGTCTGGAGCTTGTCACATCGGGGTCTAAATTCAATGTGCAGACACAGCTGTTTGATGCTGTCATGCCTGGCATATTGCCATTTGGATTCACGATGCTAGTTTACTGGCTGATGAAGAAGCGATGGACATCCATCAAGATTATCATTCTGATTGTAATCATCGGTATTATCGGCGGATTAACTGGAATCTTAGCATAGTATCATGAAGAAAAGGGACCAGTTCTTGTTTGCTGGTCCCTGCTTTTTAAAGAAGAAGGGACAGGAATTTTCCCTGCATAAATTTGCGATTCATAATTAGGAAAATAGGAGGACTATAATGAAAGCCTGTGTATTAGAAGGACCTAGAAATTATCATATCAAAGACATACCGGTACCGGAAATCAAAGAGGATGAAGTATTGGTACGTGTTCTGACATCCGGTATCTGCGTAAATGATGTCAGAGATTATCAGGGGTGTAAATGGTCATATCCGCGAATTGGCGGACATGAGTATAGTGCGGTTATAGAAAAAATAGGCGCAGGTGTAGATCCCAGTCTGTTTCATATAGGCGATAAGGTTATAAACTATATCATTGATGACTGCGGCGTCTGTCCGGATTGTAAACATCATCATGAAAATATCTGCAGCAATTTCACAAAAGGTACTGCATATTTCAATGACAACGGATATTCCGGCTTCTATGGCTTTTCAGAATTTGCGGCTGTAAAAGCACGCCATCTTTATGTATACCCAAAGGAAACAGCAGATGATGAGGCAGCCTTTGCGGAACCACTGGCCTGTGTGATCAACAGTATTAACCGTTCTCATATCAACATGGGAGATGATGTTGTTGTCATTGGCGGCGGCGTTATGGGACTGCTGCATGTGCTTTGTGCGAAACGTCAGGGAGCACGTGTTATTTTAAGTGAAACGGACGCAAAGCGACGCGCGTTCGGTTTGAAAATCGGTGCGGATATCGCTATTGATCCACTGGCATCTGATCCGGTAGAACAGGTTAAGCTGCTGACAAATGGACGCGGTGCCAATGTTGTTGAGAATACAACCGCTATTCCTGCTGTTGCAGCGCAGGCGGTTCAGATGACTGCCAAGAGCGGTCTGTGCAATATGTTCAGCTCTATTCATCCCAACGAGCCGATCCTTGTGGATGCCGGACGTCTTCACTCTCAGGAAATTGTTGTGACCGGAACACAGAATGGGACAATCGAGACCTTTGCACAGGCGATTGACTGTATATCCAAAGGGATTATTGATGTGAAGCCACTGATTGAAGCTGTCTATGACTATGAGGATGTTGTCGAAGCGATGGAATGTGCAAGCCGTCCGGATACCTATAAGGTCATGCTGCGCTTCTCAAAATGACAGTGCCAGCAGCATTAAAATATCTGTTCTTTAAAGCTGTCGGAATTACTGTAATAGACGACAGCCTGATAAAGAAAAAGCTGAAAAATAAAGGAGAGATTTTATGTTAGCAAATCTAAATGATGTATATAAGCTTGCCAATGAAAAGAATATTGCCATCGGTGCTTTCAATATCGTGAATTTTGAAAATATCCTGGCTGTGCTGGAAACGGCAGAGAAGCTGGATATGCCGGTCATACTTGCATTCGCACAGACGCATGAGGAAAACGATGTCATGAAACTGGATACCATTGGCCCTGTTATGGTCCTGATGGCACAGCGTGCTAAGGTACCTGTCGTTGTGCATCTGGATCATGGTGTAAATCTGGATTATATTGAACAATCACTGAAAATGGGCTTTACCTCTGTCATGTTTGACGGTTCTGCACTAAGCTATGAGGAAAATATCAGGCAGACAAAGGAAGCCGTTGCCATGGCTCGCAAATATGGGGTTACCATAGAAGCTGAAATCGGTAGAATGGCGGGGATTACATTGAACAATGAAGGTATCACAGAAAACCGTGCAACCGACCGCAAAAATTATACAGACCCTGCAGAGGCGAAGGATTTTGTAGAAAAGACGGGAGTTGACTGTTTGGCATGCTCCTTTGGTACGGTACATGGTGAATATTTTTCAGAGCCGAAGCTTGATTTTGCACTGGTAAAGGAACTATCTGAGGCTACCGGCGTTCCGATCGTTATGCATGGAGGCAGTGGTGTAAGCCATGAAGACTACAAAAAAGTCATCGCCAACGGTGTGCGTAAAATCAATTACTTTACGTATATGGATAAGGCAGGCGGAGAAGGTGTGAATGCTGCGTATCCTGTAAAATATTTTCATGATGCTGCCAAAGCAGGACAGGATGCTATGCAGAAGGATATCGAGTCTGCAATGCGCTGTTTTGTGAATATGGATTAAGGTGCTTTTATGAAAATGAATGTAGCTTCTTTTGAAATCAATGATTATCTCAATCATGAATTTGCATGTGATTGCGGTAAAGTGCATACAACCCGTCTGGAGCATGTCCGTGTTTGTGAACATGCGAAGGAGGACATCCTGAAGTATCTTCAGAAGCATGCATATAAAACAGTCTATCTGATTGAGGATGAAAATACCCGCCGTGTTTATGGGGAAGAACTGGAGATATATTTGAACGCGAATGGCATCGATAGTGATCACGTCATCCTTGGTGCTGATGTTGTACCTGATGAAGCATCCGTATTTCGTATTCTTGTAAATATGAAGCGGAAATATGATTATATTTTAGGTATTGGATCCGGTACTCTGAATGATTTGAGTAAATTCATTTCCTATAAGGTCTCTCTGGACTATGGGATTGCGGCAACCGCACCGAGTATGGATGGCTTCGCTTCTGTCGGTGCAGCGCTGATTATCGATGATCTAAAGACAACCTATGACTGTCATGTACCAACTGCCATTTTCGCTGATTTGGAGGTACTGGCAAATGCACCGCTGGATATGATCAAGGCAGGTCTTGGTGATATTGTAGGGAAGTATAACTGTCTTGTGGACTGGAAGATTGCACATATTATCAATGATGAGTATTACTGTCAGACGATAGTTGATATGGTTTATAAATCGATCCAAGAGGTTGTAGCGCATGCGGATGGTGTGCTGACACGCGATAAAGCGGCAGTGAAGGCAATCACTGAGGCGTTGATAGAAACCGGTATGGCTATGGGCTTTGTCGGTAATTCACGTCCGGCATCCGGCAGTGAGCATCATATATCGCATTACTGGGAAATGAAGTTTCTATTTGCCCATCATAAGCCGGTATTCCATGGAACAAAGGTCGGATTGGCAACACCGGGAGTTCTTGCCATGTGGAAGAAGCTTGCACAGGATGGTATTGACTTTGCGGCATGTAGAGAGCGCATAAAGAACTTTGATAGTGCAGCATGGGAAGCGCTGGTGAAGGATCGCTTTGAAGGAGCTGCAGCTGGTGTTCTGGCATTGGAGAAAAAAACCGGAAAAAATAATATTGAAAAGGCGTTGAAGCGAATCGATTTAATCGAGGAAACGTGGCCGGATATCAAAGCAGTCATCGAGCAGGAGCTGCCGCAGCCGGAAGAAGTGTCTGCCATTCTAAAGTCTGTAGAGGCACCCTACTGTCCAGAACAGATTGACATTGATGAAGCAATGGCGAAGGACAGTGTGATACTGGCAAAGGAAGTGCGAGTGCGGTACGGACTTTTGCAGCTGCTGTGGGATCTTGGGTTGCTAGAAGACTATATTACGGTATTTGTAGATTATTATCGGAAGAATTAGAGATAAGGGGAGTTATATGATTACAGATAAGGAACTGATTCAGAAGAGGATGGGAACAATACGTGTCTTCATTCTGGATATGGATGGAACGATCTATCTGGGGAAGGAGCTATTTCCATACACACATGATTTTCTAAATACGGTGAAGAATAGTGGAAGAGAATACTATTTCTTTACGAATAATTCCTCCAGAGATTTGGAAACGTATATCGATAAGCTGCATGGTATGGGAATTCATATTGAACGAAAACAGATGATGGTATCAACGCATGTTATTCTTCGCTGGTTACAGAAGCATCATGACGGAAAGCGTGTGTATGTGGTAGGGACACCTGCATTACGCAAAGAGTTTGAAGAACATGGCTGGACACTGGATGAAGAGCATCCGGATATCGTAATTCTTGGCTTTGATACAACGCTGACCTACGATAAGCTGTCTAAGGCATGTACCTTTATTCGGGAAGGTGCCTTGTATTACGGAATCAATCCGGATTTAAACTGTCCGATGGAGCATGATACATTTATTCCTGACTGCGGCAGTATGGCGAAGCTGATAGAAGCAAGTACGGGGAAATATCCTGAGTTTTTCGGGAAACCGAGCAGAAAAACACTAGATTACATCGTTGAGGAAACCGGATGTGACCCAAGTCAGATTGCCATTATCGGAGATCGCCTGTATACGGATATCAAGGTGGCAGATGGCAGCGAGGTTACGAGTATTCTTGTTTTAAGCGGTGAAACAAAGCCAGAAGATATCGCATCAGGTGATGTAAAGCCGGATATTGTTATCGAGCATATCGGTGAGCTGGCAAAGCTGTTGTGATGTAAATAATTCTAATAGTAAATAAAGAGGAAAGCATAGAGTAGGATTCTTCAGCTTTGCTCTTTTTCTATAAATATTCAATTTCTTTGATTGATTATCTTTGATATAGAAGTATAATAAAGTCGTGAGTAAAGTCGTGAGTAAAGTCGTGAGTAAAGTCGTGAGGAGGAAACTATATGTCAATACCTATATCAATAGAGAAACTATTGGAAGAAAATGTTATAGAGTGGGCAAGAATAGAGTTTAAAGAAGGTTGGAATCCGGACTCAACCCTTAAAACTATAAGTGCTTTCGCAAATGATATTGATAATTGGGGAGGTGGTTACATTGTAATAGGTGTAAAAGAGAAAAATGGAAAATTAGTAAAACCCATAGAGGGTATAAATGAAGAAAAAATCGATAGAATACAAAAAGAAATTTTACAATATTGCAAGTATTTAAAGCCATCTTATATCCCTCAGATTGAGCCTGTTCATTATGAAGGAAAAAAAGTCTTATTAATTTGGTGCCCTGGTGGTTATGACAGACCATATCAATGTCCCAAGAAACCTTCTATTAAAAAATCAGAAAGGATATATTACATACGAAAACTTTCAAGTACAATAGAAGCAACAGATATGGATGTCAAAGAATTGATGGCGCTATCACATAATATACCATATGATGACCGTATAAATATGAAAGCAGAGATTTCAGATTTGAAATATCCGTTACTTGTAAATTATTTGGAAGAGGTAAAAAGTAATTTGTTAGGAAATTTAGAGGTCAAAACAGTTAATGAATTGGCAAACGATTTGAGAATAGCTGATGGGCCGAAGGAGTATTTTAAGCCATTGAATGTAGGTTTATTATTCTTTCATGATACACCGGAAAAATTCTTTCCCTATTGCCGAATCGAGGTGGTTATTATACCTGACCCTACAGGACAAGGTATGGAGGAGAGAATTTTCAATGGACCTATTAATCAACAATTAAAAGATGTTTTAAAATTTATAAAGAATAATATTATTGCTGAAAAAATATATAAAGTTGATAATCAGGCTGAATCAGTTAGGATTAAAAACTATAGCTATGAAGCACTTGAAGAATTTATATCTAATGCGGTTTACCATAAGTCATATCAAATTCATGAGCCTATAACTATTCGTATTGAAAAAAATCTAATAGAAATAACAAGTATCCCTGGTCCTGATAGATCAATACAAGATGAGGATATTAAAAAGTATAATATGAGAACGAGAAGATATAGAAATCGTAGGATTGGTGATTTTTTAAAGGAACTTCATTTAGTAGAAGGTAGAAATACAGGTATTCCAACTGCATTAAAGAGTATCAAAGAAAATGGATCACCTCTACCAAAATTATTAACAGATAGTGATAGATCATTTTTCTCAGTTATTTTACCAATACACGATATGTTTATTGAAAAAGTAGATATTGAAAAAAGCAAAATAAGAAAAATTAGAAGAACCAAGGAAGAAATAAAAAAACTCATTCTGGAAATTTTAGAAGAAAATGATTTATCGGCTAGTGAGATATACAAGAGAATGGGCTATACAGGGGGTATTTCTAAAACATTTAGAATATGTATTAACGAACTTATTGAGGAATCAAAAATATGCTATCTAAATAAAAATAAAAATGCGCCAAATAATCTTATAACAAAACGCTGATTCCTTCAATAAGCACAGGTATAACCCTGGACCATATGTTTTGTGAGTGTGTAACGCTGTTTGTGACAGAATATGATAGAAAGAAGATGACGGTATGACACGATACCAAGCAAATAAAGGAAAAAAATATCTATTCGTTCTGATAATGATTATGTTTACGGCTAATGTTAGCGCTTGTTCAAAACAGACAGGCAATCGTTCTGTAACTTAAGAAGAGGAGATTCCCATGACAGATAAAAAGCTAAAACGGACAGAGTTTATATTGCATAAAGATTTTTTTGTAAAGGACGATACAAAGGAACAGTCAGCAAATCAAAAGCAAAAGGACTCAAAAAAGGATATTGCACCTGAAACGGACCTGGATGAAAAGAAGAAACCATAAAGAGGAACATCACATAGCATACATGGAAGCAGGTTGAACGAATCTTCAGATGGAAATATGCAAAAAGCCAGCATTTGTTCCTGTCTCATCCCCTAAGAAATACAAGCATATAGCAAGCCTGTACGAAAACAGGCTTTTTAGGATGTAATTCTCTGCTTTTTTGGTATAATATAGGAAGCGAAATTGAGGTGATTGCATGAAATTGATTGTAGGACTGGGAAATCCCGGTAAGGAATATGAAATGACGCGTCATAACTCCGGCTTCTGCGTACTGGATGCCATTGCAGAGGAGTGCCGTGTTGATATAGCACAGAAAAAGTTTAAGGCACTGATTGCAAATACGAGAATCGCCGGGGAGGCTGTTCTTCTGATGAAGCCGCAAACCTTTATGAATTTGTCCGGGGAAGCGGTGCGTGCAGCAATGGACTTTTACAAGCTGTCAGCACAGGATTTGCTTGTGATTTATGATGATCTTGATTTGCCGGTAGGAAAAATACGGTTGCGTGCACAGGGGAGTGCCGGTGGTCAAAACGGAATGAAGAATATCATCCGCCATATCGGTACACAGGAATTTGACAGAATTCGCGTCGGTATTGGCAAGGATGCACGAATTCCGGTAATTGACTGGGTGCTCGGCAAGATACGCAAGGATGAACTGGAAGATTACAAGCAGGCAGTTGAATTGGCCAGGGATGCAGCAATTTACAGCTGTTCTCATTCCTTTATGGATACCATGAGCCACTTCAACCGGAAATAGGGGAATGCATATGGATATCCTTTTAAAGGAACTGCAGCAAAATGAAGCGGCTTTAAGTATACAGAGAAAAGAAAGTGTTTTGGGAAATCTTTCGTATATGGAGGAAGCACTTCTGTTGGCGGCAGATTACCGTCGAACACCGCAGAAGCTTATGATTATCAAAAATAACGCCTATACAGCACAGAAACTTTACGAGCGCCTGCAGGCCCTCCTGGGGGATGAAGTGCTGCTTTTCTCGTTGGAGGAGTCCCTTCGCGTAGAAGCGATTGCCGCCTCACCGGAAAACAAAGCGATACAGATGGAGGTGATGGCAAAGCTGCAGCAGCAGGATGCCTATGTTGCGGTTTTGAATACAGCCGCAGCTATCCGCTTTCTTCCATCTCCAGAAATATTCAGGCAGCACTGCATCACATTAAAGCAGGATCAGGAAATTGAATATGAGGCTTTGAAGCAGCTTCTCTTTGAAGCAGGCTATACGCATGTCAGCCGTGTTGACCAGCCGCTGTGCTATGCGGCCCGTGGCGGTATCATTGATGTATATTCCATGAATTACGATCACCCCTTGCGTATAGAGTTCTTTGATAATATCGTGGACAGCATCCGCTTCTTTGATATTGGCACACAGCGGACGATTGAAATTGTGCACGATGCTATGATTATTCCTGCCAGTGATCTGCTGTTTACAGATGCACAGATTGCCGAATTGGTGGAGCAGGCGAACAAAGAACTGAAAAAACAGCTGTCCCAGCATGATTCCTCTATGCAGAAGCTGCTGCAGGAGCATGTGAATGAGGATTTGGATTTGATCAGTAACCACATGATGGAAAGCCGGTTCTATAAATATTATGCTTTTTTGAAAAACAGAAGCACGGTCTTTGATTATGCACCGGATGCACAGATTATTCTGTCCAGCGTAGAGGAAGTGCAGGATAGTGTTAAGCATATGCATGAGGAAATGGTAGCCTATCTTCAGGAGCTCTTTCAGGAGGGAATCAGTCTGCACAGCTTTGATGTATTCGCAGATTTAAACAGCTCCTTTAAACAGCACAGTCCTATGGAATTTCATCAGTTTGTCGATTATAAAAAACCAATCACCTCGCAGATTATGACGATGTCACTGGGGGATATCAATCTGGAACGTACGATGCAGGAGGTTGTGCATCAGGCAAGGGAGCGAAAGGTTTTACTTGCTCTGGAGCATAAGGAGCAGGAACAGGTGAAAAGGCTGCTGGAGGAGGCAAATGTATCCTGGCGTACGGTAACGTCATCGGATACGCTGGAAACAGGGATTCAGTTTCTGAATGCCAGTCTTCCCGAGGGCTTTACCTGTCTGAAGGAACAAATCTGTGTCTATACCGCAAAGGAATTGTTTCACAGCGTAAAAAAGGCAACACGCTACAGCAATAAATTCAAAGAGGCGGAGGTTCTGCATGATTATCAGGAGCTGAATGTCGGGGATTATGTTGTTCATAACCAGCATGGTATTGGGAAATATCTGGGGATTGTGAATAAAAAGATCGATGGGGTACATAAGGATTTTTTGCATATCGCCTATAAGGGGGATGATGTGCTGCTTGTTCCACTGGAACAGTTTAAGCTTATCCGGAAATTTGTGTCCAAGGAGGGGGCAAGTCCGAAGCTGAATAAGCTGGGCAGCGGAGAATGGGAGAAGACAAAGAAAAAGGTCAGTGCTAAGATTGCGGAGCTTGCGGATCGTCTGGTGAAGCTGTATGCGTCACGGGATGAGAATATCGGTCATGCATTCGCAAAGGACACTCCTTTGCAGAAGCAATTTGAAGAGGATTTTGAATATGAGCTGACCCCGGATCAGGCAAGAGCAGTACAGGAAATCAAGCAGGACATGGAATCTGCGAAGCCGATGGATCGACTGTTATGCGGGGATGTCGGCTTTGGGAAGACAGAGGTTGCAGCCCGTGCGGCATTTAAGGCAGTTGCGGATGGACGGCAGGTGGCCTTCCTGTGTCCGACGACAATCTTATCACTTCAGCATTACAAAACCTTTATGAAGAGGTTCCGCAATTTCCCTGTGAATATTGCAGTTGTGAATCGTTTTATAAAGCCTTCGGATCAAAAGCATATCATCCAGGATCTGAAAGAGGGAAATGTGGATATCCTGATTGGAACACATCGTCTGCTATCCAAGGATATTATATTTAAGGATTTGGGACTGCTTGTCATCGATGAGGAACAGCGCTTTGGTGTGGAGCATAAGGAAAAAATCAAAGAGCTGAAAAACAGCGTGGATGTGTTATCATTGAGTGCAACACCGATTCCGCGTACCCTGCAGATGTCACTGATTGGTATCCGTTCCCTGTCACAGCTGGAAACTCCACCGATGAACCGTATGCCAGTACAGACCTATGTTATTGAAAAGAACTTTCAAATGGTGAAGGAGATCATACAGCGGGAGCTTGCCAGAAATGGACAGGTGTTCTATCTATATAATAATGTAAAGGAAATATACAATGTTGCAAGAAAGCTTCGGGATGCAATGCCGGAGGTGGAAATCGGTGTTGCACACGGACAGATGACACGGGAGGATATCGAGGATGTCATGCTGCAGTTTACGGATAATAAATATCAGGTGCTTGTCTGTACGACAATCATTGAAACGGGCATTGATATTCCCAATGCCAACACGATTTTAATTGAGGATGCAGACCACTTCGGATTGAGTCAGCTGTATCAGATTAAGGGAAGAGTCGGCAGAAGTGATCGGCTTGCCTATGCGTACCTGATGTATTCCCCGCAAAAGCAACTAAGCGAGATAGCTATGAAGCGCTTAAAATCCATCAAGGAATTCACCCAGCTGGGCAGCGGCTATAAAATCGCCATGCGCGATCTGACCATACGTGGTGCCGGAGATATGCTGGGACCGCAGCAGGCAGGCTTTATTGATACGGTTGGTATTGACATGTATATTGAAATGCTGAACAGTGCCATCATGGAGAAAAAGGGCATACAGCCAAAGATAAAGCCGGAAATGACAAAGGCGAATGTCAAGGTTGATGCCTATATACCAAGCACCTTTGCGACTGAGGATTATGAAAAAATCACGCTGTATCAACGCATGGAGGACATTCATTCCAAGAAGGAGCTGCTTGCCATGATGGATGAAATCAAGGATAATTATGGAAAGCTGCCCAAGGCTGTACAGCTGTTATTTGAAAAGAAGCGGCTGGATATCTGTATCAATGAACCGCACGTTAATGCCTTCCGTGAACTGCCCAAGGCTGTTGAGCTGACGTTTACAAGTGCCTGGTCAAACAGCATTGACGGTGTTGCATTATTTGAAATGATGACAACCATATCGAAAAATATAACGATACGCTATACGAATGGTAAGATTACCATGAAGCTGCCAAAGCTCAAGGACTGGCTCTATACGGTGATTGAGGTGCTGGAACGCACTGAGCCAATGGGAGAGGAACAAACAGCTTCCTGAAAATGAGGTAGGATATGAACTGTAGAGGGATAGGAATTTTTCTATGTGCTGCCGCTGTCCTTTGCGGCTGCAGTGTGCAGAAGGAGCATGCAAAGGAAGAGAACATACGCTTGGAAATCCTTGCGAAAATTGATATGCTGAAAGCTACAAACGGCTTACATATCGAAGATACACAAGATATAAGCAGTACGCAGCAATACTTCAAAGATGAAAAAATGATAGATGAAAAACGCAATCATGATACCGATACCATACAGACAGATATTGCATTTCAGAAGAAAGAACTGAAGCAGTATCAGGTGCGAATCCACTCGGATACCAGTGATCCAAGCGGGATAGATACGGTTTTACAGCTGAAGGATGACATACTGCATGTATATATTGTGAACCATGACAATACCTACGAGAAAATGCAGGAAACACCTGCCACATCCAAGGATAAGGAAAAATTTCTATCCTCACTGCTTTTTCAGAAATATATCGAGGAAGCGAAGGACTGCTTTCGCTACCAGAAGCAGGAGCAGGATGCAAACACGGTATATACAGTAGAGCTGACGGATAAAGAGAAATTCAGTGCGTATATAAATAAAACGGAAAACAAGCAGGAGGATATTCATTTTGAAGAGCTGAAGCTGTCTTATACAGCCGATGAAACAACAATTTTGAAAACAGATATGAAACAGCGCTATCGTACATCTCAGGATATTCAGGAACAGGAATATAACCGGATATCGACAGAGACAACACTGCATAAAACACAGCGTATAGCTGCAACAAAGCAAGCCCCTGAATTTCTAAAGCTGAAGTAAGGTGAACAGCGATAAGAAGATATAGAAGGAAAATTGCTGGTATACCCATGCAGGCGCTTTCGTGATACACCTTCCAACAGTGCTGTGGTGTCTGCATTGTATACACGAAATGTAACATTCCCTATGTTGTGCTTGTTTACCTATAGGGAAAGATGTAAAATAAGAATGATAGTAATTTGTAAAAAGAAAGGAAACGATTATGTTAAATAAACAGTTTTTTACTTCCGAATCTGTAACGGAAGGACATCCTGATAAAATCTGTGATCAGATCAGCGATGCTGTTCTTGACGCCATTCTGGCACAGGATCCGGATGCACGTGTTGCCTGTGAAACCTGCTGTACAACAGGTATGGTTATGATCATGGGAGAAATTTCCACCAGCTGTTATGTCGATATTCCAAGCATTGCCCGTAATGTTGTTTTGGAAATCGGTTATGACAGAGCGAAATATGGATTTGACGGAACCACCTGTTCTGTTTTAACATCCATTGACGAGCAGTCCAAGGATATTGCACTCGGTGTTGACCACTCTCTGGAAACAAAGGAGGGCGGTGAGGAAAACAATGGTGCAGGTGATCAGGGAATGATGTTTGGCTATGCCTGTGATGAAACACCGGAATATATGCCGATGCCGATATCCCTTGCACACCGTCTGGCACGCCGCCTCAGCGAGGTAAGAAAAAACGGGACACTGGAGTATCTTCGCCCGGATGGTAAGACACAGGTAACCGTTGAATACGAGAATGACCGACCAAAGCGTGTCGATACGATTGTAATTTCCACACAGCATTCCGATACGGTTTCTCTGGATACGATTCGCGAGGATTTAAAAAAGCATGTCATTGATGTAATAGTAGATGCGGATATGATGGATGCGGAAACAAAAGTATACATAAATCCGACAGGACGCTTTGTAATCGGTGGACCGCAGGGAGACAGCGGCTTAACAGGCAGAAAGATTATCGTAGACACATACGGCGGTATGGCACGTCATGGCGGTGGAGCTTTCTCCGGAAAGGATCCTACCAAGGTGGATCGCAGTGCGGCATATGCGGCACGCTATGTTGCTAAGAATATTGTTGCGGCAGGTCTTGCCCGTAAATGTGAAATACAGCTTGCCTATGCAATCGGTGTAGCACAGCCGGTCAGCGTACTTGCGGATACCTTTGGAACCGGTGTTCTTCCGGATGAAGAAATTGCAGAAATTGTAAGGAAGGAATTTGACCTGCGTCCTACTGCGATTATCAAGACACTGGAGCTTCGCAAGCCGATTTACAGAAATCTGGCAGCCTATGGTCACTTTGGCCGTGATGATCTGCAGGTGAAATGGGAAAGCACAGAACCGGCAGAACGCCTGAAGGCATATGTAAAATAAAAACAGGTAAATAGAAAAAACTGTTATGGGATTGCATGAATAGTTCCCATAACAGTTTTTTTCAGGCTGACAAACAGCTTATTTAATTTCCTGATCCAGATTTTTGAATACGTCTGTATCGAAGAATTCAACAAGCGTGATATCCAGACCGTCACAGATTTTCTTAATCGTGGAAACGGTTGGATTCTTGCTTCTGCCTGATGTGATGTTGCTCAGCGTTGACTGCGTCATTCCGCACATGATACTGAGTTTGTTCAGAGAAATTTTTCTCTCGTCGCACAGATCATGAATCCGCTCACAACATACTTGTCCCATTGTCATGTCAGATCACTCCTATTTCTATTGACACTTACATTCTAAATGTTTTTATGTATAAAAGGTTAATTTAATATAGTTATATTTGTTATAACAATTAGTTTTGTAAAAAAATACCTTCAATTCCGATAATTTATATGCACTTTGTGTATGAATATGATCGGTTATTTGATATAAAATGAAATCCCTTTCCTTTTCGACATGAGGTATAAAGCGTTTATCAAATGTCCATACTACTTGAAGAAAAGGAGTGTCTATAAATGAAAGCAACAGGAATTGTAAGACGTCTTGACGACCTTGGAAGACTGGTCATACCAAAAGAAATCAGAAAGCAGTATCGCATGAAAGAAGGAGATTCCATAGAATTCTTTATTGATAATGATAGAATTGTAATTCAGAAATTCGATGTCATGTCCAAGCATATGGAAGAAATCATGATCATGTGTGATACCCTGCGTGCCATATATCAGAATACTGTCTTTTTTGTGAAGGATGAATGTATGGTGAAAACAGAGCATAAGATACATGACCATTTTCTTATGATAGCACAGACACATCGGTTAAAGGATTTTGAAAATGAACGTATCTATGAGGACAGCGCACAGCGTTATAAGGGGCTGATCTATCCGGTTACTGCTTACGGTGACTGGTATGGTTCCTTCATCATCGTATTTGATAAGAAGGAACTGGAGAAGTCTGAGCTTTATGCAGTAGAGGCATTTGTACAACTTTTATCTCGCCAACAGCAGCAATAAATGGTAAACTTATCGTAGAGGTGAGTATGATGCGTCTTGATAAATATCTGAAAACAGCACGAATTCTGAAACGCCGTACGGTATCAAAGGAGCTGGCGGATCAGGAGCGTGTGTATGTAAACGGAAAAATCGCAAAGCCTTCTACAGATGTTAAAGTGGGAGATACCATCAAGGTTATATTCGGATACCGTGAGCTGACTGTTACTGTAACGATGATACAGAAGCAGGCAAATAAAAATGATGCTTCCCTGATGTTCGAGGTTGTGGAAGAAAAGCTGATCAAAAAGGAAGAAGTAAAAGATATTCTGGCAGAAGAGTGAAGCCGGGATATTTTTTGTTTTTATACAGCTGTTCTATTTTCTCTGCTCCATACATAGATTGTAATGAACTAGAAATAAGGAGGAGTCTTGTATGGAAGATAACATTAGCAATCCGCTTCGTTTTGAAACGAACCCATATCATAACGTAATTATTAAGGACCGCAAGGTGATGGAGCTGACCGGAGTGAAACAGATTGACAGCTTTGATTCCAGTGAGTTTCTGCTGGAAACAGCACAGGGATGGATGGTGATTCAGGGAAAGGATCTAACCTTGGGCAAGCTGGATACAGAGCGCGGGGATGTTGTAATACGCGGTGTCATTGAAGCTTTATCCTATGTATCCAATAAAAAGGGAAACGGAAAGGAATCAGTGATTTCAAAAATCTTTAAATAATGCTGCTGCCTACACAGATTCAGGCAATACTCTATCATTTTTTGACGGGATGGGTATATGCTTTCGGCTTCAGTTTTTTAATCAGCTTTGTGAAATATCTCCGTTTTCCGATCTTTAAAGGAATCGTAGAGATCCTGTATCACATTCTGTTTACATCCCTTATGTTTTTTGGACTGTACAAGATCAATGGCGGTATTACGAATATCTATCTCATCTGTTTTTTTATTCTTGGTGCTTTTATTTATTTTACATGGTATCTCAGCGTATTTCTGCAGCTCTTTGCAGCGATACGCCGATTGCTGCATCCGTTTAAAGTGAAACTTCTCGTTGCCAAATCGAAAATTATTGCTATAATTAGATTACCAGGCAAAATCAGGAAGAGGAGGAAAGCGAATGCAAAACGAAAAAAAAGCAACCGTAAAAAAAAGAAAAAGAAAAAAGCATCCGATGAAAATCCTGATTAGTCTTCTCGCAATAGGGGTTTCATGTTTTCTGATTTATGCAGCAAGCAAGGATGTTATTGTCATGCTGAATCTGAAGCAGGAAATCTCGGCAAACAACAGTGAAATCAATAAGCTGTCAACACAGAAAAAAGAGCTGTCCGCACAGAAGGAAAAGCTAAAGGATCCGGAGTATGTAAAACGCTATGCAAGGGATAAATTTCTGGTTAGTAAAAAAGGGGAACAGGTATTTAAGCTTCCCGGTGGCAGCAGTGAGGATTCTGATGATAAATAGCTCTGCGTACTCTGATCAAGGGTCTGCAGAGTTTTATTATGTTTAGCTGTTATGTTGAAACAAGCTGGTATATGGAATTGTGATTCAGTTATCTGAAATTTCAAACAACCTCATACTGTATGAAGGCAGGGGGAGCGAGTAATGCAGCTTAATCATCTATGAAGCATTGCTGCAGGAGATTTGTAAAATCAAATTTTTATGTGTGTATTCGTAAAAAAGAGCTGTTTCAGAAAGCAAAGTCGAACGTGTTTAACAGGTACCGTGAAAGCTGGTGAGCAGAAGCTGCTTACAGTGAATGCCTGATACTGATAATATCCTGATGTTATCATGTGCTGTAGTCCTGTCGTTGTAAGTATGCATATGCAAATACTTCTTTAAAGCTCCTATCCGCGTCTATCATGTATGATGCCAATAGGGACTATAGGCACGCTGTCTAAGATAGTATATCTCCAAAAGCAGCCTTTATGATGCATTGTGAAAATCTATCGGATACAAAATTATAAAGCATGAAAAAAGCCTTGTCAAAATACTGTTCTCTGCTTATAATATGATTACAGCGAATGAGGAGGATGTGCATGGCTAAGGATAAAAAGAAAAAAAGAAATAAGCTTAAAACGTTTTTAAGTCTTGCTGCCATTTTCATTGCATGCTTCCTGATTTATGCCGCAAGCTCCGATTTGATGATGACGATGAAGCTGAAGGATGAAATTTCTTCTTCTGAAGAGATGATCAATTCCCTTGAAAATCAAAAGGATGATCTTTCCAAGGAAAAGCAGAATCTGGAGAATCCTGAATATGTGAAGCGATTTGCCAGAGGTAAGTACATGGTCAGCAAGCCTGGAGAACAGGTGTTTAAGCTGCCGGCAAAAAATAATGACGATGATGATTAAGTCCCTATAGACAGCTATAGGGCTTTTTGATATGTTTGATCGGGAGGAAAAGCTATGAAAAAATGGAAAGCGATTATTTTTGATATGGATGGTACACTCTTTGACACGGAAACGATTTCTATGAAGGCGTGGAAAAGGGTAGGGGAAACCCTGCAGCTACCGACAAGTGATGAATTCATTTTATCGCTGATTGGAAGAACGAGAAAGGATCAGCAGGTTGTATTTGATTCCTATATGCCGAAAGGATGGCCGCAGGAGGAAGCCTGCAGGCTTCATACGCAGTTCAAAAAAGAAGAGAAGCTGCAATGTGGTGTCCCCCTCATGGGAGATGTAAAGGGACTTTTGGATACCGTAAAGGCAAAAGGGTATACGATTGCAATGGCGACCAGTGCCTCAGCGGAGGATGTGGAGTTTAATTTGAATCATGCAGGTATTAAGCATTATTTTGAAGCTATCATCAGTGATGAAATGATTACACATGGGAAACCGGCTCCTGATGTGTATATAAAGACTGCACAGCAGCTGGGAGTTTCTCCGCAGGATTGCCTTGTAGTGGAGGACAGCTTAAACGGTGTTCGGGCAGCGTATGCCGCAGGTACCACGGTGGTTATGATTCCGGATAAAGTACTGCCTACAAAGGAAGTCGAAGCAATGTGCAATTATATACTGAAAAGGCTTGACGATTTGATAGAAATCGTATAAATATAAAGATGTAAAGAGAAACGCAACAAAAAAAAGAATACGGACAGGGAAGAAACAGCGGCAGCCGATAAACAGGGGCGGGCTGCTTTTTTGTTTCTTTCTGCGTATTGATCATTAGGCAGAAGGCAGCCGCAGCCTTCTCTGCATAATTATACATAGTTTTATCTTATTTCCGCTTGCAGCTGAAGTAAAAGAAAACAAAGAAATTCCGGCAGTGCTATACTGAACATGAAAGGAGGCATAGCAATGGAAGAATTGGAAATTTCCCTGATGCAGATCATTTCCTATAGCGGGGAGGCAAGATCGCTGTGCTTTGAGGCATTGCAAAGCTATCGTGATGGTGATAAAGAAGCTGGCAGAAAGCAGTACAAGGATGCCGAGGAAAATCTTTATACTGCTAAGCGGGCACACAGCAGGATTCTGAAGCAATCGGCAAATGGGGAATTTGATCAGATCAGTCTGTTAATGGTTCATGCGGAGGATCAGATGATGGCGAGTGAAATCATTTATCAGATGACAAGAGAGTTATTTCACTGTATGAGTGAAACGAAAGGATGATACTTCATGTTAAAGATTATTCTGGTTTGTAACAATGGCATGTCCACAGCGATGATGGCAAAAAAAATGAATGAGAAATCCGATGGTTACTGTTATGTGGAAGCATACGGTGATGGCGATTTCATGAACTACCTGGAGGGGTGTGATCTGATTCTGGTTGGACCGCAAATACGTCATGAAATCCCGCGCATCAAAACGTTTGTGGATGCATCGGTTCCGGTTGTAAGCATGAATCCGTCACATTACGGATTGATGAATGCAAAGGGTGTAATTGATGATGTAAAAAAAATTATGAAAGAGAGAAAATAAAAAATGGAAAGTATGAAGGACAGAATAGAGGCGAAAGTACTTGAATTTTCTGGAAAGCTAAGCACACAAATACATTTGCTGGCACTGCGTAATACGTTTATGACAATCCTGCCAATCATGGTGTTCGGCGGCTTGTCTGCTGTTATTTCCGCAGCACCTGTCACAAAACAGACAACGAACGGTTTTCTGCTCGCATGGGCTGGCTTTGTGGCAGATTACAGCTATGTGTTTTCATGGATTTCAGTTTTAAGTCTTGGTTTTATCACACTGTATGTCGCACTTGGAATTACACATTATCTGTGTAAGAATTATAAAATTGAAGAATTGATTCCAAACTTCATCACTGTATTCGGAGTGTTCATGCTGGCAGTGAGAATAGAAAAATTGCAGTATGGGCTATCTCTTACCGATTTGAATTTTCTGGATGGAAAAGGACTTCTGGTCGGTATCTTTGTTTCTATTGTGACGGTTGAAATTTACAGATTTCTTAAATCAAAAAACTTTGGGCGCATCAAGCTGCCGGACAGTGTTCCTGCATCTCTATCCGAAACCTTTGCATCCTTATCTATCGCAATCCTGATCATGTCATTGTACCTGGTAATGTTTATCATCTTCCATAACATGGATACCACCTTTGCCATGTGGTTAAGCTCTGTGATAGCACCGCAAATCAAAGCGACAGACAGCCTGTGGTTCATTCTCCTCATGACCTTCATTATCAATGCCGCATGGTTCTTTGGTATCCATAATGCAACCTTCTGGGGACTGATGGGGCCGATTATGATGATGAATATATCAGAAAATGCTGCACAGCTTGCGGCAGGAATAGCGCCTACAGCAATATTGACCGAAGCCTTCTGGGTGTATTTCATATGCATAGGAGGAGTTGGCTCTTGTCTCTCGCTTGCAATTATCCTGTGTTTCTCCAAATCGAAGCTCTTAAAAGTCGTTGGTAAGGTAGGAATCATACCGGCATTCTTTGGAATATCTGAGCCAATTACATTTGGTCTTCCGATTATGTTGAATCCTATCTTCTTCATACCATGTTCACTGGTATCTGTTGTTAATGCGGTTCTGGCATTCCTCTGTCTGAATACAGGATTGATTGGAAAGACCTATGCGATGCTTTCTTTCAATATGCCAAGCATCTTCGGCGCCTATTTCTCTACCGGGGATTTCAAGGCTGTCATTCTTGTGGCTGTTCTGATTGTCATAGATATGCTGTTATATTTCCCATTTATGAAAATGTATGAAAAGCAGCAGCTGCTGATTGAACAGCAGGACGAAATGCAGGAGTAAGCATGCTTTCGTTTCAACCAAAGGATACAAAACGGCTTATCGCAGCAGCGTTGGGAAATGGAAAGAATGATCTGGCTATTGAGGGATGCCGCATCTTCAACGTATTTACAAAAGAATTCCTGGAAGCTACTGTTTATATCTGTGACTCGTTCATATCCCATGTGGAATATAACATTAAGAAACCGATACTGCCGGCAAACCAGCGATTACAGCTAAACGGAATCCTGTGTCCGGGCTTCATAGATGCACATACACATATTGAAAGCTCACTTCTGGTACCGGAACATTATGCTGCTATGGTTTTGCCGCACGGGACAACGACGGTACTGGAGGATGCTCATGAAATAGCAAATGTTATGGGCGTGGAAGGAATTCAGTATATGCTTGCTGCTTCACAGGATCTCCCCATGCGTCTGCTGCTGACACTTCCATCCTGTGTACCAAGCCTTCCTGGCTTTGAATCTTCCAATGCTGAGCTGTTCGCAAAGGATTATACAGCACTCTTTCAGCATCCGCGTGTAGCCGGACTGGGTGAGGTTATGGATTATGAGGGAGTTTTGCAGGGAGAACAGCGTATACATGATTTGCTGCGTGCTGCTAAAAAGCATGCAGGCTATCTGCAGGGACATGCACCTCTTATGGAGGGGAACCGTCTCAGTGCGTATGTATGTGCAGGTCCGCAGTCCGATCATGAGGTGAAAACGAAACAGGAGGCTCTTGATAAATACAGAAAGGGTATGTGGATCGATATCAGAGAAGCAAACACACAGGGGCGCATGAAAGAAATTCTGGATGTCTGCAGAGACTTTAACGATTACAGCCGGATATGTTTCTGTACAGATGATCGACGCTGTAATGTCACCGGTAAATACGGACATCTGGATCAAGTGGTAAGAAAAGCCGTATCTCTTGGAATGCCTGTGGAGGAAGCCCTGTTATCAGCGAGCTACCGTGTGGCACAGGAAAGCGGATGTAAGCATCTCGGTGCGATTGCTCCGGGATATGCAGCCGATCTGGTGCTGTTGAATAATGTGGAGGATCTGCAGGTGCATGCAGTATTCTTTGAAGGGAAGCTTGTCAGCAAGAAGGAACAGCTGACATCGCCAATCGTTTTATCCTCTTATACCCGCGAGCTGAACAGCAGAAATACTATCCAAATACAAACCCTGAAGCAGGAGGATTTCCTTATCAAAGCAAAGGGTCCGTATGCACAACTGAATATCCTAAGCTTTGCATCTGAATATATAGCTACATCCCATCTGAAAACACGTATATGTCCGATACAGGATGGAAGAGTTGTGCTTCAAAAGGATAAAAAGCAAATGTATGCTGCAGTATTCAACCGCTATGGCCGCGCGCAAAAGGCGGTTTGTATCGTAGAGAACTTCGGTATTGATCATGGAGCTGTTGCCAGCAGTATATCTCATGACAGTCATAATGTTTGTGTGGTTTATGACACACCGGAAAACGGGTATCTGGTTGTACAGAAGGTTATGAATATGCATGGAGGCTTCTGTGCAGTTTCACAGGGAAATATTCTTGCATCCCTGGCACTTCCTGTTGCCGGACTGATGAGCACTGAGTGTATGGAAACAGTATCACAAAAAGTAGATCAAATGGCGGAGGCCTTTCATAAGCTGGGAAATAGCTATTTGGAAAATCCGGTTTCCAGAATCACAATATTGAACTTGCTTGTATGTCCGTACGTGAAGCTTTCTGACCACGGACTTGTTATGACAGAAGAGAAAAAAATAATACCAGTCGTGAAAAAGGAGGGAATCACCATGGATAAGCGTTATGAAAATGTAGTTTTAGATAAAATTCCGTTTCCGAAGGAGGAGACAGGAGAACCGGTATTGCTTAGTGATGAAACCATGCAGGAAAGACGGGAAAAGATTCTTCACCGTATGCAGGAGAAAAAACTGGACTGTATTGCCGTATATGCAGATGTGGAGCATGGTGGTAATTTTGAATATCTTACCGGCTTTATACCGCGTTTTGAAGAAGCCTTACTGATTCTTCATAAAAATGAAGAGGCATATCTTCTATTGGGAAATGAGGTCCTTTCATTATCCAAGCATGCAAGAATACCTGCAAAGGGTCTGCATATGTCTTATTTCTCATTGCCTGACCAGCCGCTTCAGGAGGAAGAGGATCTAAAAGGTGTATTGGCTAAGGCAGGCGTTAAGAGTGGTATGCATGTCGGTGTGGTTGGATGGAAAGGCTTCTATCGTTTACAGAAGGAGCTGTTTGATATACCCTATTACATTCTTGAAGCATTGAAAGCCTGTGACGTGAAGATAAGCAATGCAACGGATTTATTCATTTCACCGGATAATGGTGCAAGAACGGTCAATAATGCAAATGAAATTGCACATTATGAATATGGGCAGATGCTTGCAGCAAGAGGTCTTCAGCGAGCGATGCTTGCCCTGAAGCCGGGAAAAACAGAAATCGAAATCGGAGGGCTGCTGGAATCCGAAGGTCAGTTACACAATGTTGTGACCATTTGTTCCAGCGGGACGCGCTTTGAAAAAGCCAATCTATATCCTATGAACAAGCCGATACAGACTGGGGAGAGAATATCACTAACGGTGGGGTATAAGGGCGGTCTTGCCAGCAGAGCAGCCTTTGCCGCTTATGAAAGAGAAGACCTTGCTTCCGCAGTAAGAGATTATGAAGAGAAAATTGCAAAACCGTATTATGCAGCTGTTTGCACATGGCTTGAGCATCTCCATATCGGTATGGAGGGGAAAGCGGTATATGCTTTGGTTGATGATATTCTGCCGAAGGATATTTTCCGCTGGAAGTTGAACCCCGGACACCTTACTGCAGATGAGGAATGGCTAAGCAGCCCGATTTACGAAGGCTCCGAGCTGAAGCTGAAAAGCGGTATGCTTCTGCAAATTGATATCATTCCATCTGTAGAAGGATATCCGGGCTGCTGTTGTGAAAACGGCGTCGTTCTTGCGGATGCTGCATTGAAAGAGGAAATCAAAAAGCAGTATCCAAACAGCTGGGAGCGCATGCAGGAAAGAAGAACATATATACAGGATGTTCTCGGTATTCACTTGCATGAGGATATCCTGCCATTATCCAATATGGTTGCCTATTATACACCGTATCTGATGAATCACGATTACGCATTTACCTGGAAACAATAACAAGGAAAGGGAGAGATATCATGGAGATCAGTCTGTCAAAACGACAAATGAAGATGGTTGATATACTACTGAAGGAATCCGAATATTGTACGGCAGCGACGCTTGCCGGACTTTTAAAGGTCAGTGAGAAAACAATACACGGAGAAATAGCAGAAATCAATAGGAAATCAAAAGCCTGCATGATATCGTCTCTAAAAGGAAAAGGGTATGTAGTCCGTGATAAGGATGCCTGGATCAGACAGAAGTATACCGTTGGTGATGAGGGAAGAAGAGATATAAAAATACTGAAGGAAATTCTGTTTAATGAGCATGTGGATTACTATGAGCTTGCGGACAGGTTTTATATCAGCCCCTCTACACTGAATAAGGATATACGGTTATTGAATGAACGGATACAGAAGGAATTTCGGACACTGAGAATCACAAGAAAACAAAATCATCTGTTTCTGAATTGTGATGATATAGAAAAACGAAGGGTTTTGACTTATTTCCTATTGGAGGAAAGTGAGGATCAGCGCTTTGATGTTGGAATCTTGGATCGCTATTTTGAAAATGTGGATGTCTATCGGCTTTCTGAGATACTGATGGAGTTTATCCACCAGCAGCAGCTTGCAGTTTCTGATTTTAATCTGTTTTCC
The DNA here is from genome assembly GCA_003481775.1 of Clostridiaceae bacterium OM02-2AC. Taxonomy (GTDB): domain Bacteria; phylum Bacillota_I; class Bacilli_A; order Erysipelotrichales; family Erysipelotrichaceae; genus Clostridium_AQ. The sequence continues at coordinate 24,425 of QULU01000015.1, read as the reverse complement.
ATCCTGCTGCATATGCTGATGTATATCAGTAACACCTCTTATATATGCATGGAAGAGGGGTGTACTCTGATATGTGATGAGGACTGTAAGCCACTACTCGAAGCGATAAGGGAAAGGATGCGTATTCAATTTACTGCAGAGGGGACACAGCAGATTTGTGCACTGTTTCAAAAACGAAATGCAGGACAGGATGATGTGAGAATCATGCAGTTTCTGCATGAAGTATTGAGGGAAATATATGATATTTACAGTATCAATTTTACTGAAAACCAGGATCTTATGGATAATCTGTCCTTGCATCTTCAAAATCTCAGGAACCGCTGTAAGCATGGTATGCTGATAAAAAATCCACTGCTGTCAGAGCTGAAGCAGAGCTTTGTTCTCATATATGATATTGCAGCTTATATAGCGATACGCTTTCAGGAACAAACAGGCTATGTGCTGGATGAAAATGAAATCAGCTTTATCGCCTTGCATATTATGAACGGTATTAAGAGTATAAAGACCTCCATTGTACGAATCGCATTGATCAATCCATATGGAAATTCTGTAACACATATCATACGGCAGAGATTGCAGGCTCTGACAGATGTTGAGATGATCGGCTGCTTCTCCATGTTTGATTTTAAAACGCTTTATGCGGAGAAGCCGGATATTATTCTGACAATGGTCTCAACCAGTGAGCAAATGGGAGTACCTGTCTTTCAGCTTGACAATTATCTTCAGGATGAAGAATATGAGAAAATTGAGCGTATTGTAAAGAGTGTACGCGTTAAAAAGTCTTATGAAAATATCATGATCCATAATTATTTTATGGAGGATCTGTTTCGTATTCCCTCACAGCTTAACACAAAGGATGAGGTGATTACCTATCTTTGCAGCTTACTTGAAGAGCAGGGTTATGTGGATGCCGATTTTCAGGAACAGATTTATGAAAGAGAAGCAATTGCACCAACCTGCTTTGGTGCAAGGTATGCAATTCCACATACAACGAAAAAAACAGCAAAGAAAAACGGCATAGCTGTCGCACTGCTGAAGCAGCCCGTCATATGGGATGGGTTTGAAGTGAATATTGTATTGATGTTCGCTTTGCATAAGAGCTTCGATCAGGTTCCAAAGCTGTATGATTTGATACTGAATGTATTTGATGATCCTGTACGCTTTGCACAGGTATTGGAATGTGACAGCTATGCAGCATTTATGAAAAAAATACATATTACATGAGAGGAGAGATATAATGAAAAAAGATAAACAATTTCCGGAAGGGTTTTTATGGGGTGGCGCAACCAGTGCCTATCAGTTTGAGGGGGCCTGGAACGAGGATGACAAGGGTGTAAACATTGTAGATATTCTTCCACACGGCAGCAGAGAGGCGGTACCAAAGGATCATAAAATTCTGCCGGATGTATTTTATCCTTCCCATGGTGGCATTGATTTCTATCACACCTATAAGGAGGATATCCGATTGTTTAAGGAGATGGGGATGAAGTGTTTCCGCATGTCGATAGCATGGACAAGAATTTATCCTACCGGAGTGGAGAAAGAGCCTAATGAAAAGGGGCTGCAGTTTTATGACAATGTGATTGATGAGCTTTTGAAAAACGGTATTGAGCCACTGATTACCATTTCACATGACGAATTTCCACTGCATCTGGTAGAGGCATATGGCGGATGGAGAAATCGTATCCTGATCGATCTTTATGTAAAGTATGCGAAAACACTGTTTGAACGCTATAAAGGAAAAGTAAAATACTGGATCACATTTAATGAAATCAATTTCTGCAGTGTTATTCCATGGTATGCGGCAGGTCTTGAATTTGAAGAAGGGGATCATAAGGAACAGATAATGTTTCAGGCAGCACATCATCAGATGGTTGCAAGCGCATTAACAGTAAAGCTGGCACGTAGCATCGATCCGGAAATGAAAATCGGTTGTATGATCAATGCGATTCCAAGCTATGCCAATACATGTAAACCCGAGGATGTTATGGAAAGCATTGAAGCGAACCATGAGATTTTCCTTTATACTGATGTATGTGTACGTGGAGCGTATCCGTCCTATGCAAATCGTTTCTTTGAAGAGAAGGGTGTCAAAATCGTTATGGAGGACGGTGATGCTGATATTCTTGCACAGGGATGCGTGGATTTCTGTTCTTTCAGCTACTATTATTCAAGAGTGACTCCGTTAAATCCGGAAAAGGTCAGTGATTTGACAGAGGATGAGCGTATGCTGGGAGTTCTCCGTAATCCTTATCTGAAAGCCAGTGACTGGGGTTGGGTGATTGATCCAGTTGGTTTGCGTATTATTTTGAATCAGCTTTATGAGCGTTACCAGATTCCGTTGATGATTGTGGAAAACGGTCTTGGTGCGCATGATGAGCTGGTGGATGGTAAGGTACATGATGATTACCGTATAGAATATTTCAAAAATCATTTGCTTCAGGTGCGAGAAGCAATCAGAGACGGCGTGGATGTTATGGGATACACATCCTGGGGCTGTATTGATATTACAGCCGCCAGCACCGGGCAGATGAGCAAGCGCTACGGCTTTATTTATGTGGATATCAATGATGATGGAAGCGGCAGCAAAAAACGCTATAAAAAAGATTCCTTTGCATGGTATAAGCGGGTAATGGAATCCAATGGGGAAGAGGGACTGGACGAATCATAAAAGCTTAAGCTAATTAAATAGCTTCAGATAAACAATAGGAAGAAGTTATAGAACATTAAAAAAAGAAGCCATCCATAAGGGTCTTATCTGAAGTATTCAGAAAAGGCAAATGGATGGCGTTTTCTTATGAAGTAAATACAAGTTAATTCTCGATAGTATCTATGTGTGGGTGTATACGTACAAGCACCTTACCCTTGCGGAACCATTCCCGCGTTTGCAGCTCTTCCACAACTTCCTCCAATTTTAATAATTTGCTTATTATTGCATCGCAGTCTATAGCTCCACAAGCCAGCAGATTGACTGCACGCTGTGTCGTATGTGGATTGACAAAGCTTGTTTTAATGGTAAGCTCTTTCTGAAAAGCACTGTACTGATCGAAAGCAGCAGGCTGCTGCGGGTCACCCAGACCAAACAAAACAACCGTTGCACATTTACCGGCATACTGGAACGCATTTTCAATCGTTGCCTTTAATCCCACACATTCCATGACTCTGTTGATATGAAGCTGCTGCCTTTGCAGGATACCCTTTACGTCATCATCTGGCGATAAAAACATGGTAGCGCCCAAGGCTTCTGCCAGTTCTTTTTTTTCGCTCTGCGGCTCGATGACAACGATTTGAGCAGCTCCGGCAAGACGGCAAAGCTGCACCATCATGGAACCGATTGCCCCCATACCGACAATGAGAACATGATCCCCCAGATGTACATCCAGCAAATCCATGCCATGCAGACAGCAGGATAGAGGCTCTGTGAGCGCTGCATGCTTCAGTGACAGAGTATCTGGTATAGGGTAGACATTTTCCTGAGGAGGACATATATACTCCGCAAAGCCCTTTACAACACCGCGGCTGTTTTCACACATATGCGGCATTCCTGCCTGACAGTAGGTACAATGTCCACAGCTCCAGTTCGGATCGACGCACACGCGGTCTCCGATATGAAAGTCACGAACGTCTCTGCCTGTTTCAACAACAATTCCACTTGCTTCATGTCCAAGAACCACAGGTGGTATGACCGGGCGTGATCCACCCAATCCATCGTATTTATGTAGATCGGTACCACATAGACCGCAATAGGATACGGCAACCTTTACCCCCGTATCAGTTAATGGCGGCTCCTGAAAATCGGTGATTCTTACATCATGTCGTCCGAAATAAACAGCTGCTCTCATATCACTGCTCCTTATGATGCGCAAAAATACGTAGAGCTTCCTCCACATTGCTGCGCATAGCTGCTGTAGCTGCATTTGCTAAATCATGAAAGTAGACAGGCTCGCTGGCAACCGCATATTCTCTTGCAGCTTCCCCACCGCTTTTCGCCATGTAGGTATAATAATTTACCTTGCGTACACCATTTTCGATAACGATATCATAATCAGCCTCACTGACACCGCTACCGCCATGCATAACGATTGGTACACCGATGGTCGCATCCAGCTCTTTCACCAGATCATAATCCAGACAGGGCTTTGTCACGTACAGTCCATGCACCGTGCCAAATGCGCATGCCAGACAATCCACACCTGTCTTTTCAACGAAATCCTGTGCAATCAGCGGATCGGTAAACATATTTCTGTCAATCTTACGGTTCTCTGTTATTTTTTGATCATTGAGGGTTACACCGGCCATCTGACCGATTTCTGCCTCTACACTGGCACCATATTCCTTTGCCATACTGACAGCCATTCTCGTATATGCGATATTTTCTCCATAGGGCAGGGAGGAGCCATCGTACATGACAGAGGTGAAGCCCATATCCAAAGCTTTCTTCAGAATATGAAGATCCACGCCATGATCAAGCTGGACGGCCACAGGTATAGTTGCCTGATCTGCCATCATGACCATTATAGGACCGATGAGATCCAGACTCATTATATGCTCCTCCTCATGAACCTGTGCAAATTGAAGGATGACAGGTTCCTTTTTGCTTTCCGCTGCCTGTAATACCGCCTGCAGGGTTTCCAATCCGGTAATATTAAAGGCACCAATTGCCTTATTCTCTGCGTTTGCGACACAGAGCAGTTCTTTTGTTGTAACTAGCATGCTGTTCCTCCTTATGGCTGTTCGCTGAATGTGATAATGTTTCGGAATGTGTTTCCCTGACAGGATGATGCCAATGCGCTGGATATCTCTTCGACAGGGAAGACATTGCTAATAAATGGTTTTACGTCAAGAATACCTTCTGAAATCATGCATGCTGCACGCATAAAATCGCGATCATTGGAATTCGCTGTTCCCAGAATCTGAATGCTTCCCTTATGAATCCAGTGTGCATCCATCTGAACAGGCTTATTCGGATAAATACCGCTGTATATCATCAGCTTTCCCATGTGACCGACGTAACGGCATGCTTCTTCTACAATACCTGCTGCTGGTGTTGTATCAAATACCGCCTGTGCTTTCCTTCCGTGTGTAATCTTCATAATGTTTCGTTCAGCATGTTCCTTATGCGGGTTTATCGTGTAATGTGCCCCCATAGATGCCGCCATTTCTAAACGGTCTTCCTTCATGTCTACGACAATTACAAGGCAGCCCTTTTTTACGCAGAGCTGCGTATGCAGAAGTCCCATGATGCCGGCACCGATAATGACACAGGCATCGCCAAACTGTGGATTTACTGTTTCCACACTATGAATGACACAGGAAACCGGTTCACAGATGCAGGCCTCCTGGGGTGTTACATTGGTATAGGGGAATACACTGTAGGGTACTGCCATCATATACTCACTAAATCCTCCGGTACCAGGATATGGCTGACCGCTGAGCACCTGTGCGGTGTTGAAATTCTGGCAGCTTTGTTCCTCATGATTTTTACAGAAATAACAGGAACGGCAGGGAAGCGTTACGCCTACAACAACTTTTTGTCCCACCTCCCAGTCACCGTGCACATCCTTGCCGATCGCCTCAATTCGTCCTGCTACTTCATGTCCGCCAATCAGCGGATACGCAGCATTGATACTTCCTGTAAACACGCGTTGTTCCCATGTACAAATCCCACATGCTTCGATTTTAACCAGTATTTTATCATCATCCACTTCAGGAATCGGAAACCGCTGAAGCTCAACTGCTCTTCGTCCTGTAAATACTGCGCAGCGCATTTCTTTTTTCATATGCTACCTCCTTTTATACTTTCAGTATAGTGCCTGATGGTCTGAAATTGTTTTCAGATGTAACAGGAATCCCGTATTATCTGAAAAGCTTTTCGGGATGCATGGAAAAGAAAAAAACGCTGCAGCAGATGCAGCGAATCAAAGGGTCAGATATTCCACAATCGTTCGAGTGATGATATACAGGGGTATACGTGAGATTACGGTAATGATCTTATTACTGGTTATGGTTTCTGCATATCCGATAATGCTTACATCAGAATAACGCTCCAGCGGCGTGCCCTCCTTGCAGCAGCAGGTAACTACCCTTGCTCCTGTTCGCTTTGCCATTCGCGCACTTATAGCAAGCTCTGGTGTCGTATTCATAACAGACAGAATGATAACAAGGTCATTGGAATTCACCAGCTTATCGGTTTTTACCATCCAGGTAACATCCTTAACGACAAGCGCGTTATAGCCGAGCAGCTGTAGCTGCATGCATAGCTCATCAGCAACCAGAGCGGTAAATCCGCGTGCATAAATGAAAATCTTTTCAGCAGTTTTGATATAATCGATAATTTTGAGTATATTCGTTACGCAAATATTATCAATTGTTTTCACACATTCCTTATAGGATTTGTTTAAAACCTTGTTTACCACATAAGAATCATCTGTGTGCTCTGCACGCTTGCTGATCTTATAACGAAGCTCGGATATTCCGCGAAATCCGCATTTCTGAATGGTTCGCGAAACGGTTGCCGGAGAGGTAAACGTTTTCTCAGCAATCGTCGTGATTGACATGAGTGGAATGCTGCTCTCGTTTTCATTCAGATAATTGATTACCTGCTGTTCTGAATCCGAAAGACTATCGTATACTTCTTTGCTTATTTGTATAATCATTCATATCCCTTTCTTTCTTTTTTACCATTATAACAACTACGTTTCAGCCTTTCCAGTTAATTTTAGATAAAACAATGCTGTATCAGCACTGAAAATCTTTACAGACAGCGCAGCCCCTTTATTTATCATGTATTTTATAAACTTGAAAATCAGATTTTCAGAAGCATAGAAAAATCAGTAAAGCTTTCCAATCCAAATCCATTGCCTTGTGGCTGAAGAGAGGATAAAATCGGAATCGTAAACGTGATGTAAACGTTTTCGTTTCTGGCTGTATGTGTCAGAAAAAGAAAGGCAGGTGAATCTACGGTACTGACGGGGGCACATGGGTATCGGATGAGAACGACATCCGTCGATTACGATTATACATTCATTTTGAAAAAGGGAGGCATTACAAATGCTAATTAAAGCGATTTTAGTAGCACTGCTGGCAACCGGCAGTCAGTGGTGGTTTTCACACCTTATCACAAGAACCTGGCTATATCCGATCTGGTCCGGGTTCCTTACCGGGGTAATCATGGGAGAGCCTGTTTTGGGTATGCAGGCAGCTGCATATATTCAGTTGACCTATCTTGGATGGATCACGGCCGGCGGCTCCATGCCGGGAAATCTGATGGTCGCAGGTATTTACGGTACGGCCCTGACCGTTCTGTCCGGTGCGGATCCAAAGCTGGCTGTCAGCTTTGCAGTAACATTATCTCTGCTCGGAATCCTGATCAATCAGGCGTATATGACCTTAAATTCCGTCTGGGTGCATCGTGCAGATAAATATCTGGAGGAGGGAAATCTGAAGGGTGTGCGTCTGATGAACTATGTTCCTTCTGGTATTCTGTCCTTTATATTGTATGGTATTCCGGTGATGCTGATGATTCTGTATGGAGCACAATGGGCACAGGATACTCTAGCTATGATTCCGCAATGGCTTGTTGATGCATTGAATCTTGTCGGTGCAATCATGCCGGCTCTTGGTATTGCGATGCTGTTAAACTACCTTGGAAAGAAAAAGCTGATTGCATTCTTCTTCTTTGGCTTCTTTGCAACGGTTTATCTGAAGCTGGATACGATGTCACTGTTTATTTTCTCTGCCGTAATCGCAGCTGTCATGTACTTCTTTAGCAGAGATCGTGAAGAAGGAGGAGCATAATCATGAGCAATGCAGTTATGAATAAAAAGGAACTGAGCAAAAAGGATCTTGTCAAGGCATGGGCACTGGTTTACTCCAGCGAAACCTGCTACAACTATGAACGTCTGCAGGCACTCGGCAACACGAACATGATGATGAGTGTTGTCAAAAAGCTGTATGACACCAAGGAAGAACAGGTAGAAGCATTGAAAACCTATATGGAGTTCTTTAATACAGAGCCTTCCTGGATTGGTACGGTGATTCACGGTATCACCGTTTCCATGGAGGAACAGAAAGCAAACGGTGCGGATATCAGCGGAGAGGATATCAATGCGCTTCGTACCGGTCTGATGGGTCCGATGGCCGGTATTGGGGACACGGTATCACAGGCAGTTGTTTATCCGATTCTTGCCGGTATCTGCTGTAGTCTGGCACTGGATGGTAATTTTGCAGGTCCAATTTTATTTGAAGTCGTATATAAGGTTTTGATGATTGGCTGCGGCTATACCTGCTTTATGCTAGGCTACAAACAGGGAAAACAGGCAATCTTCAAGCTGCTGCAAAGCGGTACGCTGAATAAAATCACAGAAGCATTTTCCATCATCGGTCTGACTGTTGTCGGGAATATGGCATATTCCAGAATCAATGTGATCTGTCCTGCCAAGTTCAGGGTGGGAGAGGTTAAAATTGTTGTTCAGGATATTTTCAATCAGCTATTGCCAGGAGCAATTCCACTGATTATCGCATTGTTTGTATGGTGGATGGTAAAGAAGAAAATGAATCCAACCCTTATCATTGCTGTAATCTTTGTAATCGGAATTGCGGCATCCCTGCTGGGATTGCTGAGTGTAGCGGCTTAAAAAGCCGGATCGTGCAATACACAGGATAACAGTTTCCTGCTGTATTGCACACGTATGTGTAGAAAGGAAAACGTTTATGGATATAAAAATATCACCGTCCATCATGTGCTGTAAAATTGAGGAATACAAGCCGTATCTGGAGCTGTTTGAAAAGGTACAGCTGGATTCCGTTCATTTCGATATCATGGATGGAGCCTATGTAAAAAATGTCATGCTGGGAACACCGATTTATAAAGATATCAAGCGGTTGAGTAAGCTTCCCGTGGATGTACATATCATGTCATATCGTCCGGAGGAGTATATGGAATATTATGATATTCAGCCGGGAGACCGTATCAGCTTCCATCCCGAAACAACTGCACAGCCGTATAAGCTGCTGCAGACAATTCGAGACAAGGGCTGTAGGGCAGGGCTTGTATTGAATCCGGGAACGCCGGTATCCTATTTGGAGGAATGTATTGATCTGCTCGATTATGTCACTCTTATGACGGTGAATCCGGGCTTTGCAGGACAAAAGATGGTACCGGACGCACCGCAGAAAATACGACGTGTGCGGCAGCTTCTGGATGCATATGAAAAAGGAATCGACATCGTTGTAGATGGAAACACAACAATAGAAAACAGTAAGCTTATGAGGGATGCAGGAGCCAATGCATTTGTCGTGGGAACATCCAGTATTATCCGTAGTCTGGATACCTTTGAACAGCTGTACAATTCGTATGCGCAGGCGCTGGATAATTAAAGTGAGGGAAAATCATGGTTGGAATAGTTATCGCAAGCCACGGTGTATTTTGTGAAGGCTTGAAAAGCAGTACGGAAATGATTGGTGGGACCATTGCACAATGTGCTGCAGTTGCTCTGCAGCCCGGCGAGGATCCGGATGCTTATGGAGAACGTCTGTGCAAAGCGGTTGATGAGCTGGATGATGGACATGGTGTGCTCATGCTGATTGACCTTCGCGGTGGAACACCATTCAATCGTTCTATCATGCTGACCAGAGAAAAGCATATTATGCTTACTGTCGGTGCCAATCTTCCTATGCTGCTGAGTGTAGCTCTGGGCAGACATGAGGATTCCACATTAGAGGAGCTCGCCGCTCTGGCAGAAAAGGAAGCTAAGGAAAGTATCGGTACCATCTGTTTTAACAGACAATAAAAAAAGGAGCTGTATTATGGAAAATTTACTACTGGTTCGCATTGACGACCGATTGATTCACGGACAGGTTATGACCGCATGGATGAAAACATTACCGGCAAAGCAGATTATCGTAGTGGATGACAAGGTTGCCAAGGATGATTTTATGCTGTTTGTACTGCAGAATGCAGCCCCGAGCGGAATCAAGGTGATTGCGCTCACGGAAGAGGAAGCATTGCATAAGCTGCAGAGCGGACTGGATACACCAAGCTTTGTATTGGCAAAATCACCGCTCAGTCTGAAAAAGCTGGTAGATGGCGGCATTGAAATCAAGGCGGTTAATATTGGCGGCATGGGGATGAAGGCAGGAAGAACGACGGTATATAAAAACGTATCCGCAACGGATGAGGAACGTCAGTGTATCAAGGAATTTCTGGATCGGGGTATTGATGTGGCGATTCAGATTATTCCGAGTGAAAAACGTTTTGAGCTGAATAACATTCTTGCGAAGTAATAGGGAAGATAGAAAAGGAAAGAGGAATATCAAATGAAAGTAATGAGATTGCATGCAATCAATGATTTCCGGTTGGAGGAAATAGAAACACCAGTTCCAAAAGGAGATGAAATTCTTGTAAGGATTGGCGCGTGCGGAATCTGCGGGTCAGATATACCGAGAGTATATCAGCTGGGTACCAGAGTATATCCGGTTGTAATCGGGCATGAATTCAGCGGAACCGTCTGCGCCGTAGGGAATCCGAAGGATGAAGCGCTAATTGGAAAAAAGGCTGCTATATTTCCATTGATTCCATGCCGGGAATGCGAGCCTTGCGAAATCGGGCAGTTCTGCCAGTGTGAGAATTATGATTATCTCGGATCCCGCAGCAATGGCGGTTTTGCTGAATATTGTCTGCTGCCGTCCCGCTGGCATTTGGTACTGGCAAAACATGCGGATATCGATCTGGAGGCATTGAGTATGTGTGAGCCGGCCTGTGTAGCCCAGCATGCCCTGCGCAGAGGAAATGTCACTGCCGGACAAACGATAGCGATTCTAGGAGCCGGACCCATTGGCATTATGACGGCCCGCTGGGCAGCATTGTTTGGCGCTTCGCAAATCATCCTGACAGATATTGATGAAGCCAAGCAGAAATTTGCACAGGAACGCGGCTTTACGGTTATCAATTCCAGAAAGGAAAATCTGAAGGAACGTATTGATGCCATAACAAAGGGGCGCGGCGTTGACGTTGTGATTGAAGGAACCGGATGCTCTGCCGGAATCAATGATGCCATACAAATCGTAAGAGTTGGCGGGACAATCGTATGGCTGGGAAATCCCCATGCGGATACAACAATACAGCTGAATGTACACTCCCTGCTTCTGCGTAAGGAGCTGGAAATGCATGGTGTATGGAATTCCTTCTATGCGCAGACACCAATCAATGAATGGGAATATACTGTGCGAATGATTGAAGAAGGAAAGCTGGAGGTTTCCGATTTGATTACGCATCGAGCCGGACTGAAGGATCTCAAGCAGCTGTTTGATGATATACACGATCATAGCATCACGATTTGCAAGGCGATGTACAGTGCTGCACTGGATGTATGATGCAGGCACAAAAAATGATTGATTTTGTACAGTTCATACAGGAGCATGAAGAAGAAATATTCGGGAAGAAACGAAGAATAACCGGACAGAGCTATTGCAGCACATATCGTAAGCAAATCGCGGCACTGGATATGAAATTAAATGAATTTATCAGCAGGGACGATGCCAGAGCCATAGACCTTACCTTCCTGCTTGGGCTTTTCGCCTTTTCCATATCTCAGTTCTCTGTTCAGATCAAAACCGATGTTAGTCGTTATGAAGCAGCTTTTTATGCACTGTTTGAGGAAAGGGAAGCGCCATGAATTATATAGAAGCACGAGATACGGTTCTGCAGGAGCTGCAGACGGTATTTACAAATGTTAAGGAAGCCGAGGTTGTGGCTTTGGCAGAAGCAATCTGTGATGCTGAAACCGTTTTTGTTGTTGGAGTCGGACGTGTATTACTAATGCTGCAGGCATTTGTCAAACGGTTAAATCATCTCGGCATAGAAGCGACCTATGTCGGTGCTATTGATGAACCTGCGATTACAGAGCATGACCTTCTGCTTGTAGGCAGCGGCTCCGGAGAAAGTGCCGTGCCACTTGCTATTGTAAATATTGCACGTCGGTATCATGCGAAAATTGCACATATCGGAAGCAATGCATCCAGCTCTATGTCACCGTATGAAGATATCTTCGTCCGTATTCCATGCAGTACAAAGCTGCAGCTGGAGGATGAAATTTCATCTAGACAGGTCATGAGCAGCCTCTTTGAACAAAGTCTGCTTTTACTTGCGGATATGGTTGCATTGCTTATTGTTGATAGAAAGCAGATTTCAGATTTGCATGCGTTATGGAAAAAGCATGCGAATCTTGAGTAGAAAGGAAACATATGGAAGGAAAAATGAAAGCAGCAGTACTGCACGGAATCAATAATCTGGTTATAGAAGAAGTAGATATACCAAAGCTTGATGAGCATGATGTTTTGGTTAAAGTTTCAGCCTGTGGTGTCTGCGGATCCGATCTGCCTAGAATTCTTACACAGGGTACCTACCATTTTCCAACGATTCCTGGGCATGAATTCGGAGGAGAGGTAGTTGCGGTAGGCAGTGGTGCAAAGCGAAGCTTACTGCATAAAAATGTAGCGGTGATTCCGTTAATTCCCTGCAGAACGTGTAAATCATGTGAGGTTGGTGATTTTGCCCAGTGTGAGCATTATGATTTTCTTGGTTCACGCAGTGATGGAGGCTTTGCAGAGTATGTAAAGGTACCTGAAGAAAATCTGGTTATTATGCCGGAGCAGGTAAAACCGGAAACAGCTGCATTTCTGGAACCAATCAGTGTAGCATTGCATGTGGTATCAAATACAGGTGTAAATTTTGGCGACGATGTTGTTGTATTCGGTCTTGGAGCAATTGGAATTTTTGTTGCACAATGGGCAAAGGCATTTGGTGCAGCCCATGTGTTCGCTGTTGATCTGGATCCGAAAAAGGTGGATATAGCCAGACAGCTTGGCTTAACGGATGCCATCTGTGGTTCCGTTGATGAAGTGCGAGACATTGTAGAAAAGGTCACCAATGGCACGGGCTGTGATGTAGTGTTTGAAGCAAGCGGCGCTCCTGCTGTCTTCAATCAGGCAATGCAGCTGTTGAAGCAGAATGGACGTTTTGGTCCTGTTGGAAGACCGGTAAAGGATTTAACCGTCTTTGTGAAGACATATGAAACGATTCTGCGCAAGCAGCTGACAATTAAAGGAACATGGAGTTTTGAATTCAAGCGGTTTCCACATAATGCCTGGGATATTTCTCTGGAGGCATTGCAGAAAGGAATTATACAGACAGACGCTATAATTTCTCACCGTTTCCCGCTAGCAAAGACGAAGGAAGCAGTTGATTTGATGGCAGAGAAGAAGGAGTTCTTTTATAAGATACTGATAGTGCCGAATGAAGGAACCTTGAACATAAAGCATATTCACGATAAAGATGCCAGCTGATATGTGTAATTCAGCTGGTTTTTCATATTGCGAGGGTAGGAAAGATTTAAAGATTATACTGTATATTTATAGGTGCCTGTGATACACTGATGATACAAAAAAGGAGGGGCTGTTCCATGAAAAAATATTTAAACACTATAATGATGATGTATGCATCACGACCACAAAAGCCCCGGCCATTCTGCATATCCGCTTAATGGATCCTTTTTTTCGCGTTCATATAGTATTTTAACACAAGACACCTTTTTCTATATGATATACAAGACAGCTGATTTTCGGCGGACATTGTAATAAATACGCTATATACCATAAAAATAACAACAAAAGCAGAGGACCACCGGATCATATTCTTCTAGGAGACCATGAAATAAGGAAAGAAGGGATATGATTATGCGTGAGACTACAAGAATTGCTTCTGCTATTACAAAAAATGAAAATAAAAAAGTGTACGATGAGTATTGTAAGAGGATTTTATCAAATAAGCAGATCCTTGCTTATGTCATGAAGGGCTGCATACCGGAATATGAGGATACACCACTGGAGGAAATTCCAGCTTATATTGAATTGTCAGCGACAGAAAGTGAAATGATCGATGAGAAAAGCATTGAGGTCGTGGATGAAGCCATACCGGGATCACAGATCAAATACGATATTCAGTTTGAGGCAGCTTTGCCGTGCAAATATAAAGCTGAAGGAAGCGAAGAAAAGAGATCGTCGGACAAGGAGAAGCTCTGCCTGATCATCAATCTGGAAAGTCAGGCAAAGGATAATCCAGGGTATCCGCTGATTAAGCGTGCGCTGTATTACAGCAGCAGACTGGTGGCAAAGCAGAAAAATGCAGAGCTTGGATTTGCGAATTCAAAGTATGGAGAAATAAAAAAGGTCTATTCCATATGGATCTGCATCGGTCATGCGAAGCAAAAGAATGATGTAATAAATTCATATACTATACAGGAAAGCTGTCATACGAGGATATGGCATGCGCCAAGAAATCACTTCGATATCATGACAGCGGTCATGGTATATCCGCAGGTGGAAGCGTTTCAGAAAGGAAAGGAAGACAGGGAAGCACAGAAGCCTGTGAAAACGTTTGAGCAGAAGCTGCTGGAGCTGTTGAAGATACTGTTCATAAAAGACTTTTCGATGGAAAAAAAGAAGGAACGATTAGAAAAAGAGTATGGTATAATGATGAAGAGGGAGACAGAAAGCGAGGTCATGGAAATGTGCAACTTTAGCGATTTTATAGAAGAAAGAGGAATCAAAAAGGGGCTGGAACAGGGAAAAGTGAATACAACAGTTCAGCATGTACAGAATCTGATGCAGTTCAGTAACCTCAGTGCAAATGAAGCCATGAAAATGCTGGGAGTGGAAAAAGAATTACAGTCTGTTATTTTAAACAAGCTGCAGCAAGCCTGAATAATATGTAGCTTTAATTCATAGAAGCAAAGAGTATAAGGCGTATGTGTTTTATACTCTTTTTTGTAATGTAGATTGAAAAATCCTGTATACGCAATGCGTATGAACATGGAGGCTGACGACCATATAATTGAAATAATATGACAAGAGATTTTGCGTAGGTATGCGTTTCTGCAAAATTGAATAAAGATATATGTTATCTAATAGTAAGAGCTAATCTGGAGACAATGGAAAAGCTAATGTAATCACCATCAGCATTTACTGTTCCTATGAATCAGATTTACATCTGTTTGTGAAAAAGCGAATAGCAACTCCGATCAAGCTTTAATTTTCAACCTGTATTATAATTGTATTATACAAGCTATGCAGATGATACGTAAAACAGTTTTCTGATAAAAGTAAATTCAAGCTTTCATGTGTATGCAGTATGCCTATTCATAATCAGTTTCTCGGCTGTCACTTACGCAAGCAGTTTAAGGCAGAGAAGATTTAACATATAACGGTGAGAACAACAGAATCAGTAAGAGCATCACATACGCATATGACTGCACCATGTTTGACATCACAAACAAAAACTTAATGATGAGAATTACATAAGGACGGCATTTATGGATTGTGGTTGCCATACTCATTCAAAACAGATAAGGTAAATATAAGGAGGAAGATACATATGAAGAATGACTTTATCAATTTAACAGAGGAAAATGTATCAGATGAACATCTATGCTGCATCATACGCAGCAGGAAGCCACATTCTGGAATATCAGCAAAACGAGAATGGCTTACAGAACGGCTGAAAGAAGGACATGTGTTTAGAAAATTAAATGTAAAGGGAACCGTTTTTATTGAATATGCACCGCTTGAAACCGCTTGGGTACCTATAGAGGGAAGTCGTTATTATTATATATACTGCTTATGGGCTACCGGAGAGTATAAAGGAAAAGGCTATGGCAAGCAGCTGTTGGAATACAGTATCGCAGACGCCAAAGCAAATGGAAAATCCGGAATATGTGTTCTCGGGGCAAAAAAGCAGAAAGCCTGGCTCACAGATCAGTCCTTTCTGAAACGGTATGGATTTCAGGTTGTGGATACTACAGAAAGCGGCTATGAGCTACTGGCACTATCCTTTGATGGGACATTTCCGCGATTTTGTGAGGCTGCGAAAAAAGAGAGAATTACAAATCAGGAGCTTACTGTTTTCTATGATATGCAGTGTCCATATATACTGAAAAATGTAGATATCGTAAGGCAGTATTGTGAAAAGCATGATATACCCGTAGCATTTCATTTGGTTGATACATTAGAAAAAGCAAAAAATGTTCCCTGTGTTTTTAATAACTGGGCAGTGTTTTACAAAGGAAGCTTTCAGACTGTAAATTTGCTTCTGGATATAGCGGCTCTAAAACGGATCGTAAAAAAATAAGCATGCGAAGTGGTGTGTAAGAGATTGTCATAGCCATCTTGCCTTCCCCAGCAGCTTCCTCATCTTGTATATTTACAAAAAAGTCAGGAATCATTATATATCCTGACGTCCACTCTTGGAAATAACAGTTTGTTCTTTCCTATGATAATATTTTTTTCAAGTCACTTTGTCCATTATATTCTATGGTAAGCAGGATGTTATTCTTCCTGCTTTTGAAAGCTATGCTAATTCATAATAGGGAAGGTTCCATCCTCATGGGGAAAATTTGATAAAAACCTCCAGGAACTTGCGCTTCTTATTTCATATTGTTTCCTGATGATCACCCTGCAGTGGCTAAGAATTAGAAAATCAATATCTGTTTTCTATAATCTGTAAAAGCCCTGATGTGACAGCTTGCAGTCGCTTCCTCGATGCCGTGTGCATATACCGCCTTGTTATGAGCTCTACTGACCGATATATTCAATTATTGTTCTTGTGATGATCAGCAGTGGGATTCTTGAATATACCGTCATTCCACTGACCTTCATAATCTGTTCGGAATGTCCGTAAATCGTGATATCGGAGAATTTCTCCAGCTCACAGGGTGATTTACAGCAGCAGGTAATCACCTTGGCACCCTTCATTCTGGCAGCTCTGGCGCTTCTTGCCAGCTCCGGCGTGGAATTTCGTATGGATAAAATAAAGGCGATATCATCCTTTGTGACTATGCGTTCTGTATTCTCCATCCATTTCACATCCTTGACAATGATGGCATTGTAGCCCAGCAACTGCAGGTACATCTGAAATTCCTCTGCAATCAATGCTGTGAAGCCTCTGGAGAAAATGAAAATCCGTTTTGCCTGCTTAATATATTCAATCGTTTGTAGCATGGCAACAGGACTGATATTATCGATCGTCTTGGTGCTTTCCCGATATGATTTTGCAAGGATATTATTTACACCATAGCTGGATTCATGATGCTCCTTCATCTGCTCCTGCTGAGAAATGGCATAGCGCAGCTGGGAAATTCCCTGATAACCGCATTTCTGAATCGCTCTGGATACTGTTGACTGTGATGTGAAGGTTTTCTCGGCGATATTGGTGATGCTCATATAAGGAATCTTTTCTTCATTCTGGTTCAAAAACTGAATGACCCCCTTTTCCGCCTCAGACAGCTTTTCATATATGCCTTTATCAATCTGTATAAACATATGCTTACCTCCCTGTGTTTTTCTCTATCATTGTACCATGAATGGCCATTCATGAATTTTACTATTTATCAAAATTTCAGAATGTGTTTTCAGCGTGAAAGCGCTGTATTTTTTTTATAATCAAGTATAATGTGCTTGTAAATCAAAACGTACGTATATTTTGATATTATGATATTCGTACATTTCAGAAAGTTAACGCTGGGATGTATATGATTTCCACAAAAGGAGGATGCAGATTCTCTTTTGCATACAGGTTATTAAAGGAGGAAATTATGTATACAACATTAAAAGAAGTGCTGAAGGAGGCAGACGCATTGAATATGGCGGTTGGCGCATTCAATACGCACAACCTGGAGATGCTGCCTGCTATTATCAAAGCAGCAGTACATCAGAAAACACCGGTTATCATTCAGACAAGCTGTGGAACCGCAAATTATGTCGGACACAAAAATCTTGTCGCAGTCTGCCGCTCCATGGCAGAGGAATATGGCGTCAACGTCGTTCTTCATCTGGATCATGCCAAAGATTATGATGAGATACGCAAGGCCATTGATGCCGGCTATAGCTCTGTTATGTTCGATGGATCATCCCTTCCCTTAAAGGAAAACATTCTGGGGACAAAACGGGTAGTTGATTACGCCAGAATCCACAATGTAAGTGTGGAAGCAGAGCTTGGAACTGTCGGAGGAACAGAGGACGGTATCGCCGTGAGCCAGGAGGATGTCCGTTACACTGATCCTAAGGACGCTGTCGAGTTTGTGAAGCAGACGGGTATCGATGCACTGGCAGTGGCAATCGGAACAAATCACGGACAGTACAAATCAAAAACGAACATTAATTTTGAACGTCTGAAGGAACTGCAGGAAATGGTTGATATCCCGCTGGTCATTCATGGAGGAACCGGTGTCAAGGAAGAGGATGTAAAACGTGTCATTGATCTGGGTATCCGCAAATTCAACGTCGGAACTGAGCTGCTGGTCGGCTGGAACCGTAAGTCTAAAGAATGCTATGACGAGCATCGTGAGAATATATCCAATCGTGATAATGTTGTACCATGTCTGGATACCATTACCGAAATCGTAGAGCGAAAAATTCATCTGTTTAAAAATATGGATGGGGAATAGCGTATGAAAGCTGGATATTATATCGGTGATTATGGATATGAGGTACGTGATATTCCAGATCGTAAGCCGGAAGCGGATGAAGTGAAAATCCGCGTTGCGTGGTGCGGACTGTGTGGAACGGACATACATAAATTTCAGGGGAAAAACGGTGCAAGTGTTGTCGTACCACCGATTATTCTGGGACATGAGTGTTCCGGTATCGTTACAGAGGTAGGGCCTTCGTGCAAATACTTTAAGGTTGGAGATCGTGTTGCCTGTGATCCCAGCTGGGGATGCGGGAAATGTATCTGGTGTCAGCAGGGACTGCCGAACTTCTGTCTGGAGCGTCACGGCGTAGCCAAGGGCTTTGCGGAGTATGTTTATCCACCGGAAAAGAATGTATATCATATTGCGGATACACTGGATCTGGAGGCTGCAGCCTTTACGGAGCCGTTATCCTGTGCAGTCCATGGTATGGATCTGATCGGTATACAAAGCGGTAAAACGGTTGCCATGTATGGTATGGGGGCCATCGGTTCCCTGATGCTGCAGCTCATTCGCTTCACAGGTGCTGCCAAAATCATTGTGATTGAACGGGAAGCGGAAAAACGCAGGCTTGCTCTTGAACTGGGCGCAACCATGGCAATCAGCGATCAAGAAATCGAGGAAGTCGCAAAGCAGGAAAACATTGACTATGTCATCGAATGCATCGGCTTGAAATCCACCATGGAACAGGCGATTCGCATCGCGGGGAAATATGCAAAGGTTCTGCTCTTCGGTCTGGGGGATCCAAAGCAGCCGATCAGCTTTAATCAGTTTGAGGCTTATACAAAGGAACTCAGTATTTATACGTCATTTCTGAATCCGTTATGCAGCGAGCGTGCTGTGCACCTGCTGGAAAGCGGACGAATCAATACAAAAAAAATAATAAGTGCAAAGCTTACCTTAGAGGAAATGGGAGAGGAACTAAAGACCCTGCGATATGCGAGAAAAGGGAAGGTCTTGGTTTCCGTAAGCGGCGAGCACTAACAGGAGGAAATAGTTATGGTGTTATCAGCAATCTTAGTTGCATTATTAGCTACAATGGGGCAGTGGTGGTTCTTCGGTCCTGTCACGAAATGTCTTGTTTATCCATTGACCACAGGAACGCTGGTTGGTCTGTTCATGGGGGATCCGATGACCGGTATGCTGGCGGGGGCCAACATTCAGTTGATTTATCTGGGATGGATTTCCGCAGGTGGAACCATGCCGAGCAATACCATCGTTGCAGGTATCTTCGGTACAGCGATGACGATTCTATCCGGTGCCGATCCGACGATGGCCGTAACCTTTGCCATTCCGTTCAGTATGTTTGGATTGCTGCTGAATCAGGTATACATGACAGTCAATGCCGCATGGATTCATCAGGCGGACAAGCTGCTGGATAAAGGCAATCTGCGTGGTGTGCGTTTTATGAACTTTGTGCCTTCTTTCTGTATGGCACTTGTCCTGTATGGAATTCCTGCCTTCCTTCTGGTTGTATCCGGAAGTGGATGGGCAAGCGATCTGATCAATGCCGTTCCGGAAAGCGTCATCAGTGCACTTCAGGTTGTCGGCGGTATCATGCCGGCCTTAGGTATTGCAATGCTGTTGAATTATCTGGGTAAGAAAAAGCTGATTCCTTGGTTCTTCGGCGGCTTCTTCCTGACGGTATATTCCGGACTGGGACTGACCGCAATCTCCATCTTCTCCGCCATCATTGCGCTTGTTATGTATCTGAACAGCAATACTGCGCAGAAGCAGACAGAAACAAAGAAGGTAAAACGTCTCTCGTTAAACAAAAAGGCAGAGACAATCGAGGTTTCACAGCCTGCTGAACAAGCAGCTGCAGCGATGGAACTGCCGGAATATACGAAAAAGCTTCCCAAGAAAACGCTGGTGAAAACATGGTTATGGACAACGAGTACCGAGGCCTGCTACAACTATGAGCGTTTACAGGCTCTGGGTGCTGCGAACCTGATGCTGACGCCGATTCGTGAGCTGTATGACACGAACGAAGAACGTGTAAAAGAGCTGAAAAAATATATGGTATTCTATAATTCTGAAGTATTCACGGTAGGACCAATCATCAACGGTATCGCCTGCTCCATGGAGGAGGCACATGCGAATGGTGAAAACATTACAGAGAAGGATATCAATGCCGTACGTACCGGTCTGATGGGTCCGGTTGCCGGTATCGGTGATACGGTTATGCAGGGAATCCTGTTCCCGATACTGTTTGGTATCGGATGCTCGATGGCATTGGATGGAAGCTACTTAGGACCAATTCTATCCTTCGCAATCTTTGAGATTCTGATCTTCGGCTGCGGATACTTCATGTTTATGACCGGATATAAGCAGGGAAAAACGTCACTGCTGAAAATTCTTAAAAACGGTACGATTGATCGTATCATCAATTCCTTCAGTATCGTAGGTCTGATGGTCGTCGGATCTATGGCCGCAACCAGAGTAACCGTCAATACACCGCTTGCTATCAAAATCGGTGAAGGAACAACCACGATTCAAAGTGTACTGGATTCGCTTGCTCCGGGTCTGATTCCACTGGGAATCACACTGCTTGTATGGTGGATGCTGAAGAAGAAAATTAACACGGTTTGGATCATTATCGCGATCTTCCTGGTAGGTATTGCAGGCTATTACAGCGGTATCCTGGGCTATGTAGGATAGAAAGCGAAAGAGGACAGCTATGGTAAATATCATTTTGATCAGTCACGGCGCATTCTGTGAAGGTCTGCTTGCCAGCCTGCAGATGATTGCGGGCGGAGATTACGGCGTGAGGGCGGTGCCCCTCATTCCGGGAGAGTCTCCGGAAGCCTATCGTGAAAAGCTTGTAACCGTCATGCGGGAAGCCGATGACGGCAGTGGTTCGGGAACCATCGTTTTATCTGATATTGCAGGTGGTACACCTTTCCAGAGTGCCGCATATCTTTCAAAGGATTTCAAACTCGGGCTAGTTTCCGGTATGAATATGCCGATGCTGCTGACGCTTGCATTGGAGCGCAGTGAAGAAACAACGCTGGAGGAGCTTGCGGAGAAAGCAGGCATATCGAGTACTGTTGGTGTTAAGACTACGGTATTCAAGAAGGGAGAGAAAAAACAACGTGCAAAACTTAGTATTAACAAGAATCGATGACCGTCTGATTCACGGACAGGTGATGACTGCCTGGATTAAGAACAAAAAAGCAGATCAGGTGGTGATTGTGGATGATGGAACAGCGAATGATGAGTATATGATCGAGGTGCTGGAGATGGCAATACCGGAGGAAATCGCGATAGGTATCTTCACCAAAGAAGAAGGTGTGCAATTCTTTGAGCAGGGACTGGATGCACCAACGATTCTACTGGTAAAGGGGCCGGAAGCATTAAACTATCTTGTGGATCATGGCATTGCCATTGAGGAAGTGGATGTCGGTGGCATGGGTGCCAGAGCTGATCGAAGTGTATTGTATAAGAATATCTCAACAAGCCCGGAAGAAAACAGGGCGTTCTCTGACCTGTTAAAGAAGAAGGTCAATGTATTTATACAGGTGATGCCACAGGATAAGCCGGTAAGTGTTCAGGAATATTTGAAGTAGAAAATAGAGAGTGATGGTGGATAGATATGAATCAAGAACGTATGGATGGAAGCGTAATCGTAATTACGGGAGGCGGCAGTGGCATGGGCGCTGCCATGGCGAAGGATTTTGCGGGAAGAGGTGCCGGTATCGCAATCCTTGATCTGGATGAAGCAAGAGGGTCAGCTGTAGCGAACAGCATTGCGGACGCAAATGGAAAAGCGGTTTATAAACACGTTGATGTTACAGACAAGCAGGCAGTTGGAAGAGCGGTGGATGAAGTGGAACAGGAGCTGGGAGCTATCACATCCTGGATCAATTCTGCCGGTGTAAGCAAAATGGTGCCGTTTTTGAAAAGCAGTGAGGAGCTGTGGGATTTGACAATCAATGTCAACCTCAAGGCCACCTTCCTGTGCTGTCAGGTTGCGATTGAAAGAATGCTGAAGCATGGAGGAGGAACCATATTGAATATGTCCTCCCTGTCCGGTAAAAAGGCGAGTGCCTGGCAGACCGTTTACTGTGCAAGTAAGTTTGGTGTGCAGGGACTGACACAGTCTATTGCAAAGGAGTTTGCGGATCAAAACATACGTGTAAATTCCATATGTCCGGGAATCGTGTATACAGAAATGTGGGAAAAGCTGAAATATGAATATGCACAGAAAAAGAGTATTGATCCGGAAGAGGTCATGCCATATTTCAAAAAGAATATCCCGATGCATCGTCTGGTTGATCTTCAGGACGTTATCAATGCGGCAGTATTTCTGCTCACTGATAATTCCGGTTATCTGACAGGACAGTCTATCAATCTGACAGGCGGAGAATGGATGGATTAAAACGGCAGTAGGATGAGGAGGTTTCATCATGGATGCATTGGATTTCAGCGGAAGACAGCAGCTGTATTATCAGCTGTATAATATTCTGTTTCAGGATATCATCAGCGGCAAATATCCCGTAGGCTGCATTATACCCGCAGAAAGTGAGCTGATGAAAACCTATCATGTATCACGGGCAACTGCAAGGAAGGCGATGGAGATGCTTGCCAATGACGGGCTGGTCAGGAAAAAGCGCGGCTATGGAACCTTTGTTATATCGGCACAGCCCAACACTTCCCCACAGCGCGTAGTCCGTTATACAAGGAAAAACAGAGTGGATCATGTCATTGCGGTGAAGCGGATGGTTGATCAAAGGGTTATGAAGGCTCCTTCTGATATTGCTAAGTGTCTTCAGCTGCCTGATGACAGTGATATTATTCGGATAAAGCGTGTCCGTTATGCGGGAGAGGAACCGTTCTATCTGGAAATCAATTACTTTGAACAATCCTTTGTACCGGAAATCATGAAACACGATTTTTCAAAAGAATCTCTGCGTGTCTTTCTTTCCAATGCCTATCAGATACAATGGTCCTTTGCCAAGCAGAAAATCTATTCCATTTTGGCAGATAAAGAAATGGCAGAGCTGCTGCACATCGCATACGGCAGTCCACTGCTCTATATACGACGTGTATCCTATGATAAGGATAATCATCCAAGAGAGTGCGTCTGTACCTATTACCGTGCAGATACCTACCATCTGGAGATAGAGCTTGCTATATAACAGGAGGTTCGATTATGTTGCAGTCACTGATATTGCTTGCCGGTTATCCCGGAACAGGAAAAAGCTATCTGGCAAAGCTGCTGATGAAGCAGTTTCCCGGCTTTGAAATATTATCACCGGATGAAATCAAGGAGGAGTTCTGGGATGCCTACGGTTTCCGCGATGAACAGGAAAAGGAAGAGCTGATTCAGAAAAGCTGGGCGGAATACTATCATCGGATGGAATGGAAGCTTGCACGCGGAATCAGTCTTCTCAGTGATTATCCATTCAGTCATAAACAGCATGATCAGCTGCAGGAGGTCTGTGAAAATTATCATGTACAGATTATTACGATTCGCATGATTGCCGATCTGGAGGTTCTGTTTGAGCGGCAAAAAAAACGTGATTTGGACGCTTCCCGTCACCTTGGGCATATCGTAAAGGAATATCATAAGGGGAGGCTGCTGACAAATCATGAGGAAGCGGACAATCTGCTGGATTACGATGAATTTATGCAGCGCTGTACCTGCAGGGGTTATGGAACCTTCGCATTGGGTACAACCCTGCAGCTGGATGTGACAGATTTCGCGACAGCCCCATATGGTGAGCTGATAAACAGAATGAAGGAGCTGCTGGAATTTCAATAAAGGAATCGGTAAAAGCTGAAAAACCGGTCTGGCTCTTACTCGCTTTAAGGTATCCGTAACCATAACGAAAAAAGAAGAAATAATTCCCTATTAAAATGTACCCTGTAAAACGGACACCAGAAAAAGACTACTAAAGG
>QULU01000142.1 GCA_003481775.1 Clostridiaceae bacterium OM02-2AC | reverse complement strand
CCTTTTATGATTCCCTCCTTCATCCCCTCTTCAAAGCTGTCCTCCAGACCATAGCGATAACGTGCTTCTCCCATCTGAATGGCCATTGCCGTTGACCACAGCTCCTCATCCTTCTGCATTTCCTCGTACTTGTCCATGAATACTTTCACCAGCCTTTCCTTTGATTTCAGTATATCATTTTTTGCGTTATTTTTAAATAAAAAGCAGAGCTGCTCGAAGTCATCCATTTGCTGGATTTCCTTTTTCTTTGCGATGTCATTGATGACCGGTAGATGAACGAAGGTTCTTCTGATCAGCGGATATTCACTCTCCGCTTCCCCCTGTTCATTGCGCATTTGATAGTGATTGATCAGATTTTTATTATTCCAAGCGTATTTTTCAATAAAAATAATCTGGTATACCGGCTTCAAATCCCTGTATTTCTCACTGCTTTTCAGCTGATTGTTTAAGGCACGTGCTCCGTAAAATTCAAAACGCATCATTTCCGCAATTCCTGCGTACGTGGTCTGCATCTCGAGATTA
>QULU01000141.1:245-542 GCA_003481775.1 Clostridiaceae bacterium OM02-2AC | reverse complement strand
AGAGGTTGTGATGATATTTTCCGTATTCTCGACAGTAGGAATTATACCTTTGGGGATATGTTTCGACGCTGTGAGCGAAGATACGGACTGGATAACTTTCATTTCACAAGACTTGATATTGCCATTGATGATAAGAACGAAAAGCCATTCTTTACCATAGAGCAGATAAAGAAGAAATGCGAAAAAGAGGAATTTATTTCTAATAGTGAGGGCTACCACTTTGACGAAAGCAAGTTTGATGATTTCGACACCGCAAAGACTGTTTATATCGGTGCTGGTAAATCGGGATTATCCTAC
>QULU01000141.1:0-235 GCA_003481775.1 Clostridiaceae bacterium OM02-2AC | reverse complement strand
GGATTATCCTACCGCTTTTATGATAAGGATAAGGAAGTCTGTTCAAAACATAATAAGACACTTGATGAAGTCGGCAGTTGGAAACGGACAGAAATGCAACTGCGTGATGATAAGGCTCATGTTTTTGCCATGACATTCAAAGACAGACCGCTGGAACTTGGGGAACTGGCTTTCGGGCTATTAGCAAACAACCTACGCTTTGTCGTGCAAAACAGAAATGAAAGTAATAAGAGCA
>QULU01000140.1 GCA_003481775.1 Clostridiaceae bacterium OM02-2AC | reverse complement strand
GCTGTAGAGCTAGGCAATACCATCAAGCCTCTTCTATTAAAAGGTCAATCACCTTATCAGATCATAGCTGCACATCCCGAACTTAGAATCAGTGAGAAGACACTCTACAACTATATTGAACAAGGTGTATTAGAATGTGTTGGCATCGCTAATATTGACCTTCGTATAAAAGTCAAAAGAAAAATGATTGCTAAGAAGAAGACGATCTATAAAAAACGACAAGACCGTAAATACCTTGTTGGATGGATTTACACAGATTACCAATCCTATGTTGAGTCTGAGGAAATCACACACATTTTACAAATGGATACAGTCTACAATGACATTTCCAATGGGCCGTTTATCCAGACTTTCAAATTCATCAAATATGGGCTCCTGTTTGCTGTATATCACGACACGAAGACTGTTGCAGATATGGTTGACGGAGTAGCTGCTCTTGATTCCATCCTTGGAAAGAGCCTGTTTGAACAGGAAGCTCATATAACACTCACCGATCGCGGGGGTGAATTTACTGATGCTGAGCATATGGAAAAAAGAGACGATGGTAC
>QULU01000014.1:23143-99102 GCA_003481775.1 Clostridiaceae bacterium OM02-2AC | reverse complement strand
TGTATGGCGGTTTTTTACAATACAGATAGCACTGCTTGTTATATAATCAGGTATATATTTCATAAAGAAAGGGAGTGCGGATTATGATCGAATCACGTTGTGGCATCAAATGCGGAAGCTGTGCATACAAAGAGCAGATGGGCTGTGCCGGCTGTCTGCATATACAAAAACCGTTTTGGGGAGAGAGCTGTCCTGTCAAGCGCTGTGTGGAAGAAAAACAGCTCCAGCACTGTGGGGAGTGCGAAACGTTTCCATGTGAGCTTGCGAAGGCATTTGCCTATGATGAAAAACAGGGAGATGGTGGAAAACGTCTGGAAACCTGCCGCTGCTGGAAGAGGGAAGGTATTGCGGGCTAATGGATGCGGAAGGTATCAAGACCACATTGCAGGCAAAGCCTGGTGTAGAGATGGATTTCAAGCTGGAATGGGATGCATTTCGATTTCTTCTCTTTGATAAAATGTTTGCTATGCTGGGGTACAATAAGCAACAGGAGAGGATTCTGACGCTGAAGCTTCCACCGCAGGAGGGAGCCTGGTATCGGGAGGAGTATGCATTTATAACGGAAGGCTACTATATGAATAAGGTACATTGGATCAGTGTACGCTATGAGCTGGCATCTGAAGAACTGATGGAGGAGCTCATGGAAAAGAGCTATACGAATTTTTTGCAGCAGCTGACAAAGAAGCAGCAACAGCTGCTTGCAAAGAGAGGACAGCATTGCTAGATAACCGGATATTTCTTATTAGGAATATCCTTTTTATTCGCTATGCAGCGTACAGAACTTCGATTCCTGATTTTGTGCCATTATTTTAATCCATGAAATGCGCAAATTGTGAAGGCTCCCTTCCTATATGCAATGCAGGGCAACTGTTCTCTCCCTAATATCTTTTTACGAAAATGCACACAGAACGAAGTATACGCAGGGCGATGTGTACCAAATGCTGTACGCTGCCCCTTACCAGCAGGAATCATAACTCATGATCGGGCAAATTCTGAGAGTGTCTATACAATATAGAAGATAGCATAGCTGCTATACACCTTTCCCTAATGTTTCTTTTCAATTCTTCCGTCTTTAGATTTTCCTTATGCCATGGCGATGAATAGTAAGCAGCTTTCAGCTTTTTCCTGCCGAAACTCTCAGTAGCATATTGACATTTCCCAATTCCGTTTTTATAATAAAGGTAATTACAGCGATACAAGATTAAGTGATGAAAGATGGTTAGCGAACTCATGATGGTGAAAGATGAGGGCATTGGAAGTCATGGATTACGCTTGTTGAGTAGGATCATTGAAGCTTTAGTAGATGATTTCGTTTGGAGACGTTATCTCCCAATCAAGATGCGCACCTTTTTTTGTCGTGCGAATCAGGATGGCACCGCGTGTAAGCACGTTCCTGTTGGAATGTGCTTTTTTGTTTTCCGCGAAAGGGAGTGGTGCCTATGTAATTGGTAAGCACATGTTTTCCGTTACACAATAGAAAAGGAGGTTCTCTTATGAACAAACAGAAATTTAATCTTCATACACACACTGCACGCTGCGGACATGCGGAAGGATTGGATATCCAGTATATCCACAGTGCAATCGATGCTGGGCTTACCCTACTGGGCTTTAGTGAACATATCCCTTATCCGGAAATGCATCTGCCTGCCTGCCGTATGCTCTATGAACAGAAAAACGAATACCTGGATACGATTCGGAATCTGCAAAAGGGATTTCAGGACAAAATCAAGATCAAGGTTGGCTATGAGGTGGAGTACATGAATGACCATGTGGAATTTCTGATGCAGATGAAGCAGGAATGTGATTACATGATTCTGGGACAGCATTGCCGAGAAATCGGTTATGAGTATGACTGCTATTGCAGCAACAAGGATGTTTTGACGTATGTAAAACAGATTGAGGACGCACTGGAGCTTGGCATCATCACCTATGTGGCACATCCGGATTATTTCATGCTGGGAAGAAGACTGTATACCGAAGAATGCGTGGAAGCGGCTCACCGCATCGCCAGAGCAAGCATCCTGCATGATATTCCACTGGAAATCAATCTGAACGGTTTTC
Organism: Clostridiaceae bacterium OM02-2AC; assembly: GCA_003481775.1. Taxonomy (GTDB): domain Bacteria; phylum Bacillota_I; class Bacilli_A; order Erysipelotrichales; family Erysipelotrichaceae; genus Clostridium_AQ. The sequence continues at coordinate 97,041 of QULU01000014.1, read as the reverse complement.
ATTATGGGAAGAAGACCTATCGGTTTTCCGACAAGCCATGGCTGAATGTTGAACGCTACCCATATCCGTTCCGTGAATTCTGGGATATCGTAGCATCCTATGGCTGTAAGGTTCTGTATGGCTTCGATGCACATTCCCCGATCACGCTGCTGGAAGCCCACCGCATCCATATGGCTGAAGAAATTCTGGAAGGCATTCCGCTAAATTTTACAGATGCCATCTGCTTGCGGTAATGCTATGAAACGATTACTGATCTGGGGAGCGAGTGATCAGGCGGTGGTCACACTGGATTGTGCACAGGCGATGCAGATGTATGGGCAAATTGATCTCATGGGCATCACCACGCAGAAAATACGCCTGTTTGCACAACATCGCGTGATGATGGAGGAAAACGTCATCCATGCAAAGCTGTTCCATGCCTATGACGAGGTGATTGTCGCAACAGGGGATAATCGTCTTCGTCAGATCCGCTTGCAGATATTAGAGGAATATGGTATTCCCATAGCTACCATCATCCATCCCTCGGCAATCATCAGTCCGACTGCTCAAGTGAACTGTGGCAGTACCATATTGGCAAATGCGGTCATCCATACCTTGGCACGTATCGGAACAGGATGCATCATCAATACAGGAGCTATTGTCGAGCATGACTGTGTTGTAAAGGATTTTGTCAATATGTCACCAAATTGCGCCATGGCAGGCCATTGCAGCGTGGAAAGCAGAGCATTCCTCGGTATCGGAAGCACCCTGTCTCCCGCTGTCACTATTGGCGAGGATGCAGTCATCGGAGCGGGTGCTGTCGTACTTACCGATATACCAGCACATGCGACGGCTGTCGGAGTTCCGGCGAAAATCATTAAGCAGAGGGACTGACAATTCTTCATGAACAAAAAAACCGTTATTCAGGTATATTCGGGAATAACGGTTTTCTTACTTTAAGTATCCCTTTCTAAGTAAAATACGATCCTTTTATGTTCCTGCTTTTCTATGAAGTCGTTTTACAAAATAGAGCGTGCAGGTTATATTATCTCCGTCCACATCACCTTGTGTTTTCTTTTATGAAGCAGCTGCTGGAGGATAAGGAAATCCTGTCATAGATCTGCTTAATTCTATAAGCGTTATTTCATTCTGTTGTTCCGATGAATTTGGATTCGCTCATAAGTTCTCATAGCATTTCTATCGTTGAAGCTAAGCTTTAATTTTCCCTCTTGAAATTTCTGATGCTACTTCCTTTGCTATGGATTCCTTTTGCAGGATATCTGCATATTGTTTTCAATATATATCAGCCTACTCACAAGACTATAGGAAAAGCCAAAAAAGCGGCATGGATTTTCTTCCATTCCGCTTTCCTTATATATATTGGAAAATTTATTTTACTTTGGCATCCAGTGTGTTGTCCTTCACAACAACATCATGTGCCCCGCCTTCTACGATACTTGTAGAAGACACGAGTGTGATTTTGGCATTTTTCTGCAGTTCCTCAATCGTCAATGTTCCGCAGTTGCACATGGTATGCTTCACCTTGCTCAGGGTCAGATCGACATTATCCTTTAAGGCCCCTGCATATGGAACATAGGAGTCAACACCTTCTACGAAGGAGAGCTTTTTGCTTCCGCCCATGTCGTAGCGCTGCCAGTTTCTGGCACGTGCGCTTCCTTCTCCCCAGTATTCCTTCATGTAGGTACCGTTGATCGTAACCTTCTTGGTTGGAGATTCTTCAAATCTGGAGAAATATCTTCCCAGCATGACAAAGTCTGCGCCCATGGCAAGCGCCAGGGTAATGTGATAGTCATGAACAATACCGCCATCACTGCAGATTGGAACATAGATTCCCGTTTCCTTATAATATTCATCACGCGCTTTCGCAACATCAATGGTTGCCGTTGCCTGTCCGCGGCCGATTCCCTTCTGTTCACGGGTGATACAGATAGATCCACCGCCGATTCCGATTTTAACAAAGTCTGCGCCTGCTTCGGCAAGGAAACGGAAGCCCTCCGCATCCACGACATTACCGGCACCGACCTTCACGCTGTCTCCGTATTTCTCACGAACCCATTTCAATGTACGTGCCTGCCATTCGCTGAAGCCCTCACTGGAATCAATGCACAGAACATCTGCACCGGCTTCAATCAAGGCAGGGATACGTTCTTCGTAATCCCGGGTATTGATACCTGCACCGACAATATAGCGCTTCTGATCATCCAGCAGCTCATTTGGATGCTCCTTGTGGGAATCATAATCCTTGCGGAATACGAATGCCTTCAAATGCTGGTTCTCATCAATGATCGGCAGCTGGTTCAGCTTGTGCTCCCAAATCATATCGTTTGCCTCGCTCAGCGTGCAGCCCTCATTACCATAGATCAGCTTTTCAAACGGTGTCATGAAATCCGCTACTCTTGTAGATGGATCCATACGGGAGGTACGATAATCTCTGCTTGTGATAATACCGAGCAGCTTTCCCTCCGGTGTACCGTCTTCGGTAACCGCCATGGTCGCATGTCCTGTTTCTTCCTTCAGATCCAGTACATCCTGCAGCGTAGCATCCGGACGGATATTGGAATCACTGTATACAAAGCCTGCCTTTGTCGCCTTTACACGGCGAACCATGGCAGCCTCATTCTCAATCGTCTGAGAACCGTAGATGAAGGAAATGCCTCCCTCTCTAGCCAGTGCACATGCCATCTTTTCGCCTGAAACAGACTGCATGATTGCGGAAACCATCGGTATATTCAAGGAAAGCTCCGGCTCTTCCTTGCCTTTTCTAAATTTTACCAGTGGTGTTTTTAAAGAAACGTTTGCTGGGGTACATTCTGCGGAGGAATATCCTGGAACTATCAGATATTCACTGAATGTACGTGAAGGTTCATTAAAATAATATGCCATTTTCACATCTCCTTTTCCATATTCAATTTTTTATAAACTTTCCCGATTAAAAATTGATATTTTAATACATTATAAAGACATTCACTTTTGAAGTCAATATGGTTTTGAAAAAATTTTCATGATTCCGGAGAACCAGTTGAGAACCTGACATTTTGTACATATCATCTGTATTTTACAAACCCTCAGAATCAATAATAGTATGTCTCCACCTGCTCTTGTTTACTCCCCGCATTCCTTATGTATCTGCCGACGCGGGCAATCGCTGTCTCATAATAGCCCAGAATCTCACTGCGTGTCAGCTTGCCGCTTGCGACCTCTGCAAGCTCCTTCAGGAGAGCATCCCGCAGCTCCTCCATCGTTTTATCCCCATAGATGAGCGGGCTTGCATCGAAATCCAGATTATCCTTCATGCTTTCCGCTGTTTCACGATTTGCGGACACCTTGATTACGGGGACGATCGGATTTCCGGTAGGAGTGCCGCGTCCTGTGGTGAATAGAATCAGCTGACAGCCACCGGCAGCCATGCCGCTCATACTGATGGGATCGTTGCCCGGGGTATCCATAATGACAAGTCCCTTATGATGAATGGGCTGTGCATAATCATACACTGCCTGTATCGGTGCATGTCCCGCTTTATAAATACAGCCCAGAGATTTTTCCTCCAGCGTGGTGATGCCGCCTGCCTGATTTCCCGGAGAAGGATTTCGCCTGCGTACATCATCATGCACACACAGCATGGCATCCTCATAATGACGTACGATGTCCAGTATCTGTGCGGATACCTCTGCATTTACAGCCCGTCTGGCAAGCAGCTTTTCCGCTCCGATGAATTCGGTGGTTTCCGATAACACCGCAGTGCCTCCTTTGGCAACGATTCTATCCGCCACCTCACCGAGCAGTGGATTTGCCGCAAGACCACTTGTGGGATCGGAGCCTCCACACTCCATCGCCAGCATCAGCTCTGAAACATCCGCCTCTTCCCGCTGCATCCTGCTTGCCTCACTCACCATCGCCCGTGCACAGCGAACCGCCTGTTCCACCGTGCGCAGTGTTCCGCCGCACGCCTGAATGATAAAGGTTTCCAGCGGCTTATCACAGCGGCTTTTGATTTCCTTTGTAACCAGCTCCATCTGACAGTTTTCACAGCCCAGAGAGATTACAATCGTTCCATATACATTCGGATTCGCAGCCATACCGGCCATTGTCCGCAGTGTACATGCCTGATCAATCGGTGTCTGTGAGCAGCCCAGCTGATTATGGAAGCTGACCGTACCCTGTACCTGCTGCATCACCTGTCGCGCCACATCGCTGGCACAGATGCTGGCAGGCAATATCAGCACATGATTGCGGATGCCGATACGGCCGTCACTTCTTCGATAGCCTGTAAATTTCATCGCTGCCTCCTTTTCTTTGCAAGCGCTGTGCAATATAGCAAAGAAGCAGCCTGCCTGTTTTTCTATATTGTCTTTCTAGCATTCTACCCCTTCTTTCTTTTCGTAAGAGCAAGCATTATGCACATGCACATGCATCCCCTGTGCAATCGCAGCGCTCGCTATTCCGATACATTCCCCGTATTTGATAATCTGTTCTCCCCTGTGTATCTCACAAAGTGCTGCCTTATGATAGATGGGAATATCCTCTTTTATGACAAAGCTATGCTCCTCACCCCGTGCATCGGTATAGCTGCATACCTCATTCTTCTTAAAGGCTTCTATCAAAACGACAACATTGTCCCGTTCATTCATCCATATAGCACGTTTCATTTCAACCTCCTGGCAATCGCCATCTGAACATAGGAAAAGGGATGTATACTGCAACCTGATTTTCACGGATCCAGACCCTAACAATCCGTACGTTTCCCTATCGAATCAGGCGCATACATCCCGTGTAAACGTCATTACAGTTCCTTATGATTATAGGGAGCGCAGCTTGTTCATGTTTTCCGCATAGCTGCCCTTCCCCTTAAATAATGCACTCGTTCCAAGCACGAAGCCGTCAACCCCCAACGCATGATATTCCTGAATCACAGCAGGAGAGCATGCACCATCGAGTACGAGCTGATAGCCGTATACCGTCTTGCACGCAATCAGCTCACGAATTTTGGCATCCACACTTTTGATAAAGGATTGTCCGGCAAAGCCTGGAAACACGCTCATGATCAGGACGTAGTCACAATGAGGAAGCAGCTCCTTCACATAGCTGAGACTGGTGTCCGGATTGATGGCAAGTCCGGCAAGTCTGCCTTTGGAGCGAATATACATCAGGGTTTTCATAGCCTGCGGCTCTGCCTCAGGATGAATATAGATCAAATCTGCCCCGGCATCCAGAAACCAGTCGATTTTTTCCGCCGGATGGCTGATCATCAGGTGTACATCCACCATACGTTTTGTCAGTGCCCGGACCGCTTTCACATCCAGCAGCCCCATCGTGATGTTTGGTACAAAGCTTCCATCCATCACATCACAATGGAAAATATCAGCTCCGGCTTTCTCCAGTGCATGGATTTCATCCTCCAGATGGGCATAATCCGCACACATCATACTCGGACATAGCATCATAGCGCCGCCTCCTTCATCCTTTGCAGATTTTCCTGTAAAGCTGCGTCCCCTTTGAATAATCCGCTGGTTCCTCCCGTCAGTATGCTGGCACCGGCGGCAATGACCTGCGGTATAGTACCAGCATGGATGTTGCCATCTGCCTGAATACGACAGGGAATTCGATTTTCCACGATGCTCTCTTTCATGCATCGGATGTGCTCAATCGCTTCACTGCGCATCGTTTGACCGGCATAGCCCGGCTGTACCGTCAGCTTTAAAATCCAGTCCACCTGTGCTGCCAGCTTTACAAAATCCGCAGGCACTGCGGTATCACTGCGCATTGCCAGAATCGGACGGCAGCCTGCCGAGCGAATCAGTGCAAAGATTTCTTCCAGATCATCGTCGATTTCATAATGCACGGCGATATAATCAGCACCTGCTCTAGCAAAAGGCACAATGTAGGGACGTACATTTTCCACAGCCAGATGCACCTCAATCGGCTTCTCACAGATGGGACGTATCTTCTCCAAAATCAGATCACCGAATACAAAGCAATTATTAAAGCAGCCGTCCACGACATCATAATGCACAAAATCAATATCTGAAGCATTGATCTGTACGATGGAATCATACAGATGCAGCAGGTCTGCACACGACAGGGATGCGCTTACCAAAAGCTTCCTGTCATTGGGAACACAGCGCATATTATCCAAACAGAATCTGCATGATGCAGATGTTGTCTCTGTTCTTTTTGATTTCATACAGGTAATGCTTTACATGCTCAACCACCGGCTCATTTCCCTCCAGAGAATTGATTTCACAGAAGGTCGTAATCAGATCCTTATCCATTTTCGGCTCTGTTTTTCCCTGCAGTTCATCCCAGTAAACAAGTGCCGCTGCCGCAACAAATTCCAGAATACGCGGATCCATGTCATGATCCAGCAAAATCTTCATCGGTGACATGATGCGTTCCGTTGGTCCCAGCTTCCTTGCAGGGGCACGACCGTTTTTGATATTGTAATCCAGAATGCTCTTATCACGGAACTTCGCAAGCGCACGATTGGTGAAGGCCTCCTGATCCTCTTTTGTAATCTGGAAGTAATCCTGTAATGCCGGGTTCAGCTCCTCCATCAAACGCATCATGAGTGCATCAATATCCGGATCACACGCCGCATCGCCGTATACCTCATAGCCCTTGATATACCCGCAATAGGATATCAGTCCTGCCAGACAGTTATACGTATAGATTTTACGTTTGAAGAATTTTTCAAAGTCATGCACAGGAACGGCTCCTTCAAAGTCCAGCTCGTCCAGCTCATCCGCATCATATGGGAAGTACGCCTCGTTCATGGACAGAATATCCAGGCGGGTGTCGTGTATACTGACTGTTGAACAGAAAACAGCCGTCTGTGTTACCGTATAATCGCCCTCTACGCCGGCGTCTTTTAAATGCGTACGCAGTACCTTTGCGGGATTGATGCCGTTTTCCGCAGTCAGAAAAACGGTTTTCTTCTGTTTTCCACACATGCCGGCCTTAACCTGCTGTGCCACATCACCCAGGTTTTGTTCCCCGGTGGAGGTCACGATGAAATCTGCCTCCCGTATGGCCTGATCCGCTTCTTTGGAATACGTAAAGGCTGCTTGAAAGCCGTTTACATAAATCGGTGTGCGGTCTTTTTTGTAGAAGTGAATACAGAAGGCACGATCCTCATCCAGCATGCGGACAAGCTCTTCCTTCTTGTCGATAAAGGTGATTTCATAATCTCTTTGAAACAGAAAGCGGGTCACATACCCACGCCCGGTTTGTCCGGCTCCAATGACAACGGCCTTTTTCATGCAGCTTCTCCTTCCCTGATCCAGCCTTTTTTCTTCAGCTCCTCCACAGCCTCTTTGATCAGCTGCGCAATTTCTCCCTGAGGATCGATTTCAGAAATTGTTTTCAGGATATAATCGATACCCTTTGTTTCCCGAATCTCCTTCAGACGCAGTGCATCCCGATCCTCAGGATTGTCAAAATAAAGTGCAGCGGCAGCACCGAGGGCAATCGCCTTCGGCTTGATACCGGCAGATAATGCAATGCGCATCGGTCCGATGAAGCGATCCTGGGGGCCAAGCTTACGAATCGGATCTCTGGCAATCCGTGTAACCAGATCGACAATGGCACGATCCGTATATTTTGCCTTCGCTGTTTTGGAGAATTTGATTTGACTTTCTTCATTGATTCCCATACCGTGAATCAGTGCATAATTGATTTCCTCATATACCTGATCCAGGATCGGCTCGATTTCCGGGTCGTTAGCGGATTCAGCCACATAGGTCAGTCCCTTCAGCTTTCCCAGATAGGAAACAGTCGCAACGCTGGTATTGTTGGTATAAATTTTCTGTTTTAACAGATCACCGAAGTCCTGTACAAATTCCACATACTGCCATACTGGAAGCTCTCCCTTCAGACGGTCTCTGTCGATTGGCAGATAGCGCATATTCTGTACCCAGGTATCCATTTCGTTGGTCACCTTATCCGGGTCGGGTGCTCCTGTTCCCGTGCACATGATAACGGATTCACTAACCCCGACATATTCCTCAAACAGCTTGCGCTCCTCTTCATTCAGATTGGTCAGGATGGCTTCCTTTACATCCTTTGCCGGATCGATCCAGTTTTCACACGTAACAATGTTGGAGGTATGTACTGCATTCTCTTCCACCAGCTTTTTAAATGCCCTTGCCAGTGTTTCACCAACATTGCCCATGTTTTTCCCACCGCATGCCGTGAACAGAAAATCGGCTTCCTTCCAGCAGCTGCTTAGCGCATCGATATCATAAAACAGATGCGCTGTTACATCTTCCATATGTGTATTCAGCTCTTCCGCTCCAAGTACATGAATTGTATATTCCTTTTTTTCATTCAGTTTCTCAACCATTGCCGGACTGGCATCGAAATACGTGATTTCCACGCCATTGGCATGCAGCAGTTCGCTGACAAAGCCTCTTCCGATTCGTCCGGCTCCCATAATCATAGCCTTCAAATGCGTCCCTTCTTTCCGTGTTGTCCACACACTTTCCTGTTTCCTGTGCAAACCGTTTTCAATCCCATGAATACAGTTCCTTTCGCTTTTTCCAGCGTCCGAATTGACATCCATCGGCTTGTACGGCTTCCTCTCTTTTTCAGCCTCTGTATGCATGAAAATACTGCTGTGCAAGCAGAGATGCTGCTGTTGCTTCCTTATCCTGTGCTGTGCTGCATCAAATGCCATGCATACGCATTTTCATTCCTACGTATGCGCTATGCTTCTTCCAACAGCCTGATCAGGTTATCGGTTGCCATTTCTACCGTATTGGATTCCGCTTCCACCGTACGCGATCCAATATGCGGTGTCAGGATGAAGTTGTCCATATGAAGCAGCTCCTGTACCCAGTCCTCCTGAACCGGCGGCTCACTTGTGAATACATCACTTGCCGCTGCATAGATTTTCTTGTTTTTCAATGCAGTATACAGCGCCCGTTCATCAATGATACCGCCACGCGCCGCATTGACGATAACAGCTGTTTCCTTCATCATGTCAAACTGTGCATCCGAAATCATATTTCTTGTTTCATCATTAAGCGGTGTATGAATGGATATAAAGTCGGCAGTCTTTAAAATCTCCTCGATACTGCACTGCTTAGCAGCATAGGTATCCAGTACATCCTGTGCGATATCAAATACATCATAGGCAAGCACCTGCATCCCGATTCCTTGTGCCATGCGGGCTACATGCCGGCCGATATTTCCGAAGCCGATGATTCCCATCGTCTTTTTTGTCAGCTCACGGCCGGTTGGCTTGTTCCAGCCGCCTTCCCGTACCTGCACATTGCTGGATACCAGATGCTTGGCTGCCGCAAACAGCATGCCGATGGTCAGCTCCGCCACCGCATTGGAATTGGAGCCGACACAGCGTCCCACCTTAATTCCACAGGCCTCTGCGGTTTTCAGGTCAATATTGTCTGTCCCCACACCGAATTTCACAACGGCCTTGAGCTGCCTGCATTCCTTCAGCAGTGCACCGTCCAGCTCATCCACACCGACGATGATACCGGTACTGTTTTTCGCATACTCCACAAATGTCTCTCTTGGAAGCGGCTTGCCTGTCGTATTGATGTTCATTTCATAGCCCAAAGCCTCCAGACGCTTCGCCGCCTGTGCGCCATAAGCCGCATATCCCCGTGGCGTTACCAGTATGACTCCCCTGCTCATGCAGTACGTTCCTTTCTGCTCTCCTCCACGATGGCGCGCAGCTTTTTCGCATTTTCAGCGATATCTGCACTGCTTCCCTTTGTCAACAAACCGCCAAGCCCTACACTGTCCACACCGTTTTCAAACCAGGTATGCAGATTATCGAAATTCGCTCCGCCGCTTGCCAGAATCGGAATCTGCGGACAAGGCACCTTAAACACCTTGGCAAGATCCGGCCCGTAGTAATTGGAAATCGGGAAGGCCTTAATAAAGGACGCTCCCGCCTTTAAGGCTTCGATCATTTCCGTATAGCTTGTACAGCCCGGTGCATAGGGAATCTGATATAGATTTGCCATTTCCTGCACCTCTTTGTTGAAGGTTGGAGCAATGATGAATTCCGCGCCGTCCATAATCGCCAGACGGGCTGTCGTCGGATCAAGCACCGTACCGGCTCCGACCAGCAGCTGATCTGCGAAGGTTTCCTTCAAGGCACGAATCACCTCTCCTGCATTGTTGTTCGTATAGCTGATTTCCAGCACATCCACACCGCCGTCAATACAGCCCTGTGCGATTTCTATTCCGCGTTCAATGGTATCTACACGTACAATTCCCATCAAACCTGTCTTTTTAATTCTGCAAATTGTTTCTGCCAACATCATGTAAGCCTCACTTTCCTATCGTTTTATTTTTATACAGCTGCCGCACTCCTGTAAACAGGGCAATGCAGCCTCCGAGTGCCGCTGTAACAGTTTCCATCGTATTCTGCGTCTGTTCCAGCGCCAGACAGAGAAACAGTCCGGCCCCGATCATCAAAAGCAGTACCGCCAGCAGCATGCTGTTGCCTGCCTTGGCTGGTTTCTCTTTGCGCCAAGTGATATTTTTTCCTTGCACCCGATGCAGGGAGGGCAGTAATTTTTTATTCATCACAAGCAGCATGAGCACATACAGCGCAAGTGCCAGCAGTGCTGTGCCTGCGATACTGTGAAACAGGAAATACCCTAAAATAATGCTGATGGAAATGGCATTGATTTCCGCATGTTTCCACAGAGTAATCGCAAACTCCCTATGTTGCGGGAGAAGATAATACGCATGTTTCTTTTTGATATACAGCAGTCTTCTTCCTTTTGTATCTGTCCCTGTGGACAGCATCCATCCAGTCACCATTCTATCACCTCAATAGGAATTGCTAGATATCCAGCGCCTTGCGCAGATTTACAATCGTATCCTTGGCAACATCTGCCAGGTGGGCGGTAAGCTGATCCAGCTCCATGGAATTACAGCTGGAAAGTGCCTCCATCAAAAACGGCATATTGACACCGGTATAGCATTGCAGCTTGTGTGCTTCCTTCAATTCATCAATCGCCACAGCCGTCATATTGAACGGAGAGCCTGCAAAGATATCCACAAACACCATCACACCGTCGCCGGTATCGATTGCCTCTACCTTTTCACAAATGGCTTCCTTCAAATCCTCCGGATTATCCGTTGGATACAGACCTATGGTTTCCACATCATTCGACATGCTGCCGAAGAACATAGCAGAGCTTTCCTTCAGTGCCTGTGCCAGAGGGCCATGCGTTACAATTAAAATCTTTATCATACTGTATTACCCTTTCTCGTTGTTAGAAATACTGTTTATGCCAGACATAGCAGAAAGGATCGGCAGGAATTCCTATCAAACTGCATACCATACGACAGGTATCCTCCTGCGCAATCTTTTCCTATAACGTCATTGCTATGTCCTGAAGGAATCATCTTCACAGGATTATTCCTTTGAAATCATGGTTAAGAAAAGCATGCTGCCTTGGTAATGTTATGTTCCCAGCGGTTCCTGAAATCCGTCATGTAGGACACGTTTACAGGCTTTCAATCATTACCAAGGTGCATTATTCCGAAAAGCTGTTCCCTGAGAATATGAAAGAAACCCGTAAGGTTTCTTTCATGAAACTGTTAGCCAAGCAATCCGACTGCACCACCGATGAAGCCGATGATAAACAGAACGATCAGTACGGTTGTGATTTTCTTTCCCTTTACCTGCAGCCAGTATGCAAACAGCGTTGTCACAAGAGGCAGGAAGCAAGGGAATATCTTATTCATGATTTCACCAAGCTTCAGCGTTCCGGTCTTCATTTCGATTTCCAGAACTGCACCGATGCTGACGTATTTTACAATCATGGCACCCAGACAGAACAGCCCGACAATACCAAGGAAGGTGGTAATTTTCTTAACAAAGCCGCTTTCCAGGAAACGGTCAATGGAATCCATACCCAGCTGATAGCCGCGCATGAACATGAAGTAGGTGATAGCAAAGTCCAGCAGTGTAACGCCGATCCCATATGCCCAGGCACCCCAAACGTAGCCCTGCATCGCCCATCCCAGCGTAACACTCAGGATGATTGGCTTGATCAAACCTGCCCAGACCGTATCTCCGATTCCTGCCAAAGGTCCCATCAGGGCGGTTTTAATTTCTGCGATGATGCTGGCATCCATATCACCGGAGTCATCATTGGCAAGACCTTCCTCCAATGCGACTACCATACCGGGAAGGACAGCTCCCCAGCGTGGCTCTGTGTTGAAATACAGCATGTGGCGTTCCAGACCTTCCACCATCTTTTCCTGATCATTCGGATACAGCTTTTCAAAAATCGGACCCATGATCCATGCCAGACAGCCTGCCTGTAATCGCTGATAGTTATAGGTCATATGACTTGTCATGTGCCAGAAGAAGGCTGTTTTCTGGACATCGCGTTTTGTTAGTGAATGTTTTTCTGCCATGATTACTCAGCCCCTTCCTGTTCTGTGTCGTTGTTGAAACCAATCTTAATCAGAATAACTGCCAGACATACACCAACCAGTGCATACAGCAGCAAATCGGTCATGCCGGAATAAGCCGCAATACCAAAGCCCAGCACGAAGAATGGAAGCAGTGCTTTTTTGTACATAAACTTCATCAGCATGGACATACCTAATGCCGGCAGCATCTTCCCTACTGCGCCCAGACCGTTCATTGCCCATGTTGGAATACTGTTGATTAGTGTCTGAATATATTCACTTCCATATAATGCAATCAGGAATACCGGAAGTGCACGCAATACCAGAACGATTGCCGGACCACCCAGGAATTGAATTCTGCGGATGCCGCGCCAGTTTCCCTTGGCAGCGAGAGCATCCATTTTCACCGGCCACAAGGATGCGATTGTCATGTATGCGACATGCACATAGTTACCTAATAAACCAATAGGAACCGCAAACGCTACGGACGTGTCAATGGACATACCGCCCTGTATTGCTACAAATGTACCAAGCAGACCTGCCCAGTATAAGTCAGAGGCATTTGCTCCTCCTGCAGAAATCCAGCCCATGTAAGAAACGTTGATCGTTGCTCCGATGATCGTTCCCTGTACGGGATCACCGTAAATCAGACCTACCCAAAATCCTGCCATTACCGGCTCACGGAAAAAGTACCAGTGATATGGTCCCTGAATACCGTTGAGCAGTGCAAGCAGCCCCATTAACAATGCTTGTACCATGAAATTTCCTCCTTTTCATTGTCAATTCATCTACTACATACGTTACTCTTGTAAAACACCTATGATATGATCATCACCTCCATGTGATCGAATACTATTGAATACCCGGCTAGAATTTCGCCAGAGCATCCTTGAACGGATACGGATTATCTTCCGGGATCGGCTGCATAAACACATCTACGCCGCCCTGATACAATACGTTCAGCTCCTCCGCTTCCGTTTTCGACATAACTACATTTTTATAAATATTCTTCTTATCACCGGAGCCTTCGATACCGCCAACCTGCAAAGAAGGGAATGTGATGCCTGTCTCCCACGCTGCCTTTGCCTGCGATGTATTTTTAAACAGAATCAACAGGTTGCTTTTTGGAAATTCTCCTGCCTTCCATTTTTCCGCAGCCTCAGCGACATTCCAAACGATAACCTTGACGCCGCTTGGCGCAGCGCCCAGCAGAATCTTTTTCAGAATCGGACTCTTTGCGGAGCGATCATCGATTACAACGATGCTTTCGATTTCATATTTTGCGACCCAGCGAGTCATAACCTGCCCATGAATCAGTCGAAAGTCAATTCTTGTCAATTTTAAGTTTTCCATAATAGTTTTCCTTCTTTCTACTATTGCTTTGCGATTTCCACAAATCGCTGTGCCCGTCTTGTCAGTTCTTCATAATTGCCTTCTTCGCGGCATTTCTTATCTACCAGCTGGGAGCTGATGCCTGCTCCGGCAAAGCCCAGATCAAGATATTGTACAAATGTTTCCTCTGTAACACCTACGGTTGCGATGTAGTTAACATGGTGCAGCGGCGCATAGATATCCTTGCAGTATTTTAAGCCCAGTGTTCCTGCCGGAAACAACTTGATGAAATCAGCTCCGGCTTTATCTGCCGCAACAATTTCCGTCGGTGACATACAGCCCGGCATGGAGACCATGTCCAGAGCCAGTGTTTCCTTGACAATTTCCTCATCAAAGTTGGGAGAAACGATAAATCTGGCGCCGGCCTCCTTGGCGTTGTGTACCTGTTCTTTGGTCAGCACAGTGCCGATGCCCAGATACAGCGCATCACCAAAGCGCTCATGCAGCTGTTGAATATTCTCTTTCACCCGTATGCAGGTATTGGGATCAGCTGGATCGTAAGTAATTTCAAAGCAGCGGATGCCACCCTGGAACAGAGCCTCTGCCAGCTTCATCAGATCCTCACCATAAATCCCCCTTGTAATGACGACTATTTTTTCCTCTTTAATCTTTTGTATTGTGTCCTGTCTGTTCATATACGTATCCTTTCTATAAACCATTGATGATTTCCACCGGTCGTTCCCCTCTTTGCATGCAGTAGATGTCTTCCATGACCTTGCGGTTCATGTTCTTCATGCAGGTGTAGTTATAGATGGCGGAATGCGGTGTGATGGTTACCCGCTCACATGTAAGCAGCGGATTATCAGCCGTCATCGGCTCCTGTGCTGCAACATCTGCGCCATAGCCGAACAGCTTTCCACTTTGCAATGCGCACAGTAAGGCTGTTTCATCCACAAGGCCTCCGCGCCCCGTATTGATGAGGATGGCGTTGTCCTTCATTTTTGCCAGTGCTTGTGCATTGATGAGGTGCTTGCTGTCTTCGCTCAGATTTGCATGCAGACTGATAAAGTCCGATTCTCTCAGCAACGTGTCCAAATCACAGAGCTGAATCCCCTCTGCCATCACGCTTTCCCTGTCCGCGTACGGATCATATGCCAGTATGCGGTTTTGAAATCCATATTTCATGATGGTCGCAAAGCGTGTACCGATATGTCCGCAGCCAATCACCCCGCAGGTTTTCCCCCGCAGCTGAAAGCCCATGATTTCCTGACGATCCTTATTCCAGTCACCCTGATGTACCTTTTGATTGGCAATCACCACATTTTTTGATACGGCCATAAGAAGCGCTGCCGCCTGCTCTGCAACAGCATCCAGCTCTACATAGTTTTGAATATGGGTTACATACACCCCATACTTTCTCGAGCTTTCCAGATCTACATTGTTGAAGCCGATACCATGACGGGCGATCAGCTTTACATCTGTATTCCTGGAGAAAAACTCTTCATCGAAGGTTGGATAATTCCCAAGCAGTACATAGGTATATCCCTTTAACTGCTGTGCCAGTGTTTTCCCATCCATATCTGCACGCAGCAGCATTTTATCGACCGGCCCCACACGTTCTTCCAATTCTTGAAGATGCTCCGGAAATTCCCTGCCGAAGCTTGTAATATTGATCACTGCGGTTTTTTTCAAATTTATCACCTGACTCTCAATCCCTTTCTTTCACATCCTGCAGCATAGCTTCCGCTGCCTTACACTACCCATCATATTGAAAACGCTTTCGATGTCAAACGATCGATTTTAAGGCTAGTGTGTCACACTTTTTTCATAGCTGTTTTTCCATTTTATCGACTTGTTTTCATATAAAACGACATAGAAAGCCAGAAAACTACAGCATAAAAGCGGTTACATACTGTCACTGTGTTATTTTCGGCATAAAATAGCACAGTATTGAATCTGTAGTGTGTATTACATTGCACGAATATGACACGAAAAAAGAGCATATTTTCTAAAATCAAGCAGCTTTTTTTGGACATGCTGCAGATATTATGAAAATAGAAAAAAGAGTGAAATCTGAAATAGTTTTTCACCCGGTTACTATACATTAAGTTTTACTATTGTAAGATATCTTTTGTGAATCTCTCTGTTATATTTTTGCTTTCATGTCCACGTTTAAATATCAAACAGTAAAAATAGTTTATTCATGATTTTAGCTTACAGGAAGTCCTGCTCTATTGTGTGATCTGTCTGTATGGAGGGCTTCTTTGCTTATAGTTAAGAGAAGCACAGTTGATGCATTTCCTAATAAGACAATCTGGAATGATATACATAGCAAAAAATCCATTTAAAATCGTTCGCTATATTTTACCAATGCAAAACAACATAAGGCACCTATCGTACTTAGCAATGTTCCAATGAGATATTTTTCTTGAAATTGTCTTCATTAGTATTGATATCCTTATATCTTACCAATGTTTTTGCTGCTAGAATAAAACCGATGGTTGAAATAGAATCAAAAAGACACAGTAAAAATATTATGAACCTTTCCAAATATCCTATGTATCTGCCAATTTTTAATTTCATGCCTATCTTTTTCATTTTTAAAGATACTTTTAAAAAATAATGTAATAAAAATACTTACAGGCTTTATTAAAACTAACACAGCTAACAGAGTAACCAAAATATGTACATTAAATATATCTTTAAATAAAATATAGAATGAGCAACAAGATATAATAAGAAAATGTATAAACTGATCAATACAGAAAAGCATACATTTCCTATTTTTATATTTACTCTTAAGAAAAACACTGCAAACATCAATCATAAGATGGCTAATAATAATTATGATCAAAAATGAATAACCACTTTTTATAAAAAATTAGCTTAAGATGGCATGGAAAAGCAGTAAAGCTTTGAGCAAGCGAATGACTTAATTAAAAAAATCACTGCTATGTTTTCATAAGCAATGATTTATTCAATATACTAACGTATTTACACAATCCGATTCTGCGTATTTCCACGTAGAAACTCTGCCAGATTTTCAGCGGCAGTATCCATGATTCTGCTTCTCGCCTCTTTGCTGGCCCACGAGATGTGGGGAGTAATCAGGCAGTTATCACATTCCAGCAGCGGATTATCACTGCGAATCGGTTCTTCTCTCACTACATCCAGTGCAGCCGCATAAATCGTACCATCCTGCAATGCCTGCGCAAGATCACATTCATTGATGAGCTTACCTCTGGCATTGTTAATTAGAATTGCATGCGACTTCATCATCGCCAGCGTCTTTTTGTTTATCAGCGAATCATTCTCCTTCGTAAGTGGACAATGCAGGCTTACAACATCACTTCGCTGCAGCAGCTCGACAAGCGATACCTTTTCACCGCTGCCGTCCTCCTGGGCAAAGGCATCATGAAACAATATCTTCATTCCCAATGCCTGGGCAATTTCTCCGACCCTTCTGCCAATTCGTCCATAACCGATGATCCCCATCGTTCTGCCGGACAGCTCCAGCAAAGGGTATTCCCAAAAGCACCAGTCCGCATTGCGCGCCCATTCCCCTTCTTTTACACGAGCCGCATGGTGACCGATTCTGGACGTTACCTCCAAGAGGAGTGCGATTGCATACTGTGCAACCGTATCCGTACCATATCCCGGAACATTGGTAACCGCAATATGGAGATCCCTTGCAGCCTCTATGTCCACTACATCATATCCCGTTGCCAGCACGCCGATATAGCGCAGTTTGGGATGTGCTTCCATAAGCTCTCTTGTCATGCGCACCTTATTTACGATCACAGCGTCTGCATCCTGAATTCGCTCAGCTGCCTGTGCTTCCTCACTGCGATCATACACCGTCACCTCACCCAGTTCCGCAAACCCGTTCCAATCAAGATCTCCCGGATTTTCCGTATACCCATCCAATACTACAATTTTCATACGATAACCTGTAAGGACACATCGTGCATCCTTATCTCCTTTCCCTGCCCTTATTATAAAACACTTTACAAGCTGTTTCGATAGATATTCTTCACATCCTCAGCGGACAATGACACATAGCCGTTCACTGTCTGTCTTGCGGCATCCATAGCCATGGCATCAAGGTGTGTTTCATCAATGCCCAGCTCCCCTAAGGATGAGCGCAGATGCAGCTGTTCATAAAAGCCACGCAGCCGCTCGATTCCCTCTCGCGCCATATCCCACACATCCTTTTCCTCCACCTGCCAGATTTCCCTGGCGAAGCGTGCAAACTTATCCACCGTATCCTCACTCAATACATACTCCATCCAATGCGGTGTCAGAATTGCCAGTCCCTCTCCATGCGTAACGGAATAAAAAGCACTGAGCGGATGTTCCATTGGATGTACGCTCCACTGTGTCATATGCCCAAGCTTCAGCATATCGTTGATTGCCCAGCTTGCCGCCCACATGAGATTCGCTCGTGCCTCATAATGCGTAGGCTCCTGCAAAACGATTGGCCCATATTTGATACATACCTTCAAAATCCCTTCCGCAAAGCGATCCTGCAGCTCAGCTTCCTCTCTTGCGAAATAGGATTCCATTGTATGGCTCATAATATCCGCAACACCACAGGCAGTCTGATACGCACTGACGCTGAAGGTGAAGGTCGGATCAAGGATTGCCGCTTTTGGTCGAAGCAGCGGATTGCGCGTACCGATTTTCTCCTTCGTTTCCGGATTTGTAATAACGGCGATATGGTCCATTTCACTGCCGGTAGCCGCAATCGTCAGCACCGCGATGACAGGTAATGCCCGCTTGATCTCCTTGGGATGAAGCACCAGCTCCCATGGTGTTTGATCACTGCAAACAGCTGCGGAAACAACCTTCGCACAATCAATCGCACTTCCTCCGCCAATTGCCACAATCACATCTACCTGTTCTCTGCGGCATACAGCCACGCCCTTTTCCACGGTATACAGTGATGGATT
This sequence comes from Clostridiaceae bacterium OM02-2AC, assembly GCA_003481775.1. GTDB lineage: Bacteria > Bacillota_I > Bacilli_A > Erysipelotrichales > Erysipelotrichaceae > Clostridium_AQ. The sequence goes on along the minus strand of QULU01000014.1, from coordinate 78,355 downwards.
GGGCTCCACTCCTCCTAATTCAACATATTCTCTTCCCGCCTTTTGCAGCTGCAAAACGACTTCATCATAGATGCCGTTTCGTTTGATGCTTCCCCCTCCGTATACAAGAAGAACCCGTTTTCCATATTCCCTGATGATTCTCTCCAGCTGATGCAGCTGTCCCTTTCCGAAATATACCGTTGTCGGTATGTCATAGATAAAATTTTCCATAGGCTAATCATAGAAACCGGACATGATTTTAATCAGTTCCTCTACATCATCGGTTTCCCTCATCCTCCGTTGTCTGTTTTCTTCAAATTGCTGAAGGTACGTCGCCTTCTCAATCACCTGATCGATGGCAGCTGCCGGAAACTTCACAGCACCGTTTTCATCCATATGAATGATTTCGCCGGGACATACCTGCATACCGAAAACCTCTACTCCGGTATTGATGGACTGCACCGCCCATTTTCCATGTCCCGCTGTTACTCCGCTTAATACATACTGCATTTGCAAAGGCCGTATCTCATCCACATCCCTGCTGGGACCGTCACTGATCACACCGACACAGCCGGCAGAGCGCAGTGCCGTCATCATGTTTCCGCCAAGCAGTCCGTTGCGGCATTTGATTTCCTCCGGCATATCCTGCTTCACAATCAGTACCACCGGTTTTCCCACCGCAGCCACAGCCTTTAGTACATCACCGAATTTCAATCGGTTGTAATTGGAATCTGGTAGACCATACGTACAGGTAATCGCATACCCCACGGTTCTTCCCAGCTCTGGATACATAACCCTTGCACGTTCATCCGTATACCATTTCCCCTGCCATGGATGATAAAGCCCCAGACAGTATTCCTTATCCGGATAGGTTGCCACCACATTCGTGATGGACGGTGTATCAAACTGCTTCAGCTTTTCCAGCTTTTCATCAATCTTCATAGCCCTCTTCTCTCCTTCTCTTATGCAGTCCCAAGATAGCTCTTCGTTTTCGAGCGCTGCACCACGCGCGGTTCATGCCCTGACGAGCACATTCTGCTCGCTTATACAGTAGTAACATCCGCCAGGCAGTACATACTTTTTATTATGCATGAACGCGTGCTGTCCTCTTCGTTTTCTACGATCCGAAATATTCCAGCACATTCTCGACAGCGATATCCGACATGCGCTGAATTGCACCAGCGCTGCTAGCGGCGATGTGTGGTGTCAGTACAGTTTTCTCACTGGCGATCAGTTCTTCGTCAAAGCCGGGCTCCATGAAATGTACATCACTTCCATAGCCATAAAGCTGTCCGTTTTTCAATGCCTCATACAAAGCATTTTGATCAATCAGCTTTGCCCGGGCCGTATTGATGATGACTGCATCCTTCTTCAGCTTTAAAAAGGCTTCCGCATCCAATAGCGGAGAGAACTCCGGAAGTGCGGGAAGATGCAGCGTCAGGAAATCAGCAGTTCTTAAGATTTCATCCACAGCTGCCTTTTGTATGCCGTATTCCTTCACAAATTCTTCGTCATAAACACTGTCAAACGCAAGTATTTTACAATCAAAGCCCTTTAATCTTCGTGCAACTGCCTTGCCAATGGCTCCCAGTCCCAGTATACCAACCGTACTTTGGTACAAATCCTTCGCAACCGGCTTTTTCCACACATGAGCACGGATATTGGCATCGCTGCGTGTGATATTGTGACAGAGTGATAGCATGAGCCCCACTGTGTGATCCGCAACGGAATTGGTATTCGCAAAGCGTGCAATTCGCAATGCAATCCCCTTTTCCTCCAGATAGTCCACATCGATTTTATCCAGCCCCACACCGTATCGCGACACGATTTTCAGATTATCCGCATGGTCGATCACATTGCGGTTAAAAACCTCCGTCCCCAAAATAACAGCGTCCATTCCCTGAATGGCCTCCACCATTTCCTCTTCGCTGAGCAGTCTGCCCTTCTCATTTAAAAACACCGTAAAGCCTGCTTCCTTTAATCGGCGAATCGGCTCATCACGCAGCTTACCAAAAGACTTTGATGTCACCAATAGCTTCATAAGCAATCTCCTCCTCTCACATACTTCTTTATCTGTCTATGTATTTCTGAACGTTCCTTTACAAGCCTTTCAATATGCAATTCAACATTCATGTCCGTGTACATCCGCATATTCATCATAGACGCTCAAATCGTCTCCATGCCGTGCTTTTTATTATCGTGTTTCAAGCCTTTCTTATGCATAGCCGTCCTGATGCAGTCAGATTACGCATACCATCAAATGCACGCTATATGCTTTCAGGATATACGCGATATTGATACCGTAGGCTATGTGACTGCACCACGCTTCCCTTCTATAGCTTCTGTTCTCACACCGTGTGATTTCCTTCACTGGTGCATGTCCTATACTACCTGCCCTCACAGCCAAACAGTCGGATATAGTGCTTGATTTTATTTTTAAAGCCCTGTGCAAGCAGCGGATAGAGCTGATATACGGCATTACCGCTCAAATCCTCCTTGATCAGATTTTCAATCGCACTGCGTTTCAAATCATTGGACAGATTGATTTTATTGATTCCCTCTTTTGCACAGCGTGCCAGATTTTCATCTCCGGTGCCGCTGCCGCCATGAAGAACCAGCGGTATTTTAAGTGCCTCCTTCAACTCCTGCAGAAGATCAAAATGCAGCTCTGGCTTTCCTTTGTATACACCGTGTGCCGTACCGATTGCGACAGCTAGCGCATCGACGCCTGTCTGTTCTACAAACGCTACAGCCTCCTCTACACGGGTAAACGCCTGATGACCATCCGTATGATACTGCTCTCCGACCCCTACATGGCCAAGCTCTGCCTCCACACTGATTCCCAGCGCATGACAGATGCGTACCATTTCCTTAACCTCCCTGACATTCTCCTCAAAGGGCAGAAGGGAGCGGTCAATCATGATGGAGGTGTAGCCTGCACGGATACCGAGCAGACAATCCTCAAAGCTCTTTCCGTGATCCAGATTCAGTGCAACCTTTACACAGGAACGTCTGGCAAGATCTGTTGCCAGATGTCCAAAGCTCACCAGATCAGGATTCGCAACCGGTGTCGTATTCAGGATAATACTGGAATTCATTTCTTCCGCGGCCTCGATTGCGGCGCGCAGATTATGCTCATTATCAATGTTGCAGGCAGGTACCGCATAATTTTCCTGCTTTGCCTTTGTTAGGATTTCCGTTAATGTTACCAGCATATCAGTTCTCTTCCTTTCCGTAATTGATCATAACGCGATAAACGCCGGGCTTGCACGCATAGTCAAAGGCCTCTTTTCCCTGCGCAAAGCTAAATTCCCGATCAATTACCTTTTCCATATCGATCATATGATAGCTGATCAGCTTGACCGCCATCTGATTATCTTCAATCGTCGGATTCAGCGTTCCGATAAATTCTATTTCACGGCTATGTACCTTTCCAAAATCCACACCGATCAACTCAGCGCTGTTCTGTGAGCTGTAGGCAATCAGTCTGCCATAAGGCGCCAGCATATCAATGGCCTGCTGCCACACCTCCTTGAAAGGAATCGTATTGATTACCGCATCTGCCCCCAAGCCATCCGTGAGCCTCTTCACTGCTTCACCAACATCACACTGCGTAGGATCAAGGGCATAGGCAGCCCCCTCCCGCAGGGCAGTTTCGCGTTTTTTTTCATCTGTCTCACTGACGATGATACGAGCACCGCTCATCTGTGCCAGCTTCAGATGAAAATAGCCCATGATGCCCATACCGATAATGACGATTGTATCACCGAATTTGATTCTCGCCTTGCGAATACTGTGAATACAGCATGCAAGAGGCTCCGTAAGTGCCGCATGACGCATATCCACATCATCACTCATACGGATAATCTGCCACGCCGGTATCACCAGATATTCACATAAGCCTCCCCCCAGAATGTTTCCGTCCAGCTGTGCACGCTTTGGCATTTCTTTTTTACGATTGCACTGCGTACCTCTTCCGGAACGGTCCAGCTCACACTGATTGCAGTATCCGGAGGTAAAAATCGCCTTATCTTGCGGCTTTACATTGACAACTCCTCTGCCAATTTCTATGATTGTCCCACTGCACTCATGTCCCCCGAGAAACGGATAGCCGTAGTTTCTGGTTCCCTTGTAGGTTCTTCGATCAACGGTACACAAAGAGCATACCTCTGTTTTAAACAATACCTCATAATCCCCGGGCCGTACGATATCCAGCTTGCGTACAGCTACTTCATCTTTTCCCTCTATTACCCATGCTTTTGCTTTTTTCATAGTTCTCCTTTCTTTTTCAGTTCATAACTATGTATCAAACATGCGTTGCTGTCTGCTTCACCTCCCTGCAGCTTTTTTTATATCCGCATATTCCGCTGTCACCTACTATCATATTGAAAACGATTACAGTGTCAAATTGACACGAAAAGTAGTAGTGTGTCACAGCAAAAAGCAATCCTTTGTACAGGACATCCCTTTTATAGTTGAAAACATTTACATATTGTCCGAAATATTATCCAGTATGTACTTTTTATCCAAATTATGTTAATATTTTTTTACCTTGTGTGTTATTTATCAGCATAAATATAACACTAAAAAATAGGAGGGAATGGTATATATGGCAAAAACAAGACGCGATTCCATTATGAACCTGGTCAGGGAATATACCAGTGAAAGTCTGGCGGATAAATCGTTCAGCTTTGAGCGCTGCAATGCGTTTGACATCGCACTGGATCTGAAGCTGGATCGTTCCAATGTTTCCAGAATACTGAATCAGCTGTTCAATGACCTTCTCCTAATCAAAGTAGAGGGCAGACCGACGCTTTATCTATCCAAGGATGTCATCGTGAGTGAATACCATTTCACTCATATACCGCAGGTCATCCCCAGCAAGGATAGCCTGAAAAACCTGTTTGTTTATGATGCAAGCGACGCTAGCTTTTATAAAAAGGGAATGGATATCATCGGAAACGGGTATGAGGAAGCGCTGACGCCCGTAATCAGTAAAATCACCCCTGCGATCTTTTATAACCAGAACAAGCCGCTGCTCATTGCCCTGCAGGGGGAAAAAGGCTCCGGTAAGAAATACTTCTGCAAGAAGCTGTTTGAGCTGGCTGTCAAAAATAAACGGATTCCAAAGAAAAGCAGAAGCTTCACCTTTGATTACCGTTCGATTACCGAAAGCCTTGTAAGCCTGCGCCAGCTATTTCTTGACCGCAGCATCTCCATGGTTATCATGGAAATTTTCACGCAGTTTCAGGAGAGTGATATTTACCGCTTCTGGAATGATCTCAACAATTTGTGCACAAATGAAGGCAAGCCGGTTCCCATCATGATTTTTCTGGTAGATAAGGGTGTGGAAAACTTTTCCTATTTCTCACAGCTTACCCCCTACATCGCGCAATATCCGAATCTGAAGGAGCGCACCACCAAGGAAATGATTGAGCTGGTACTGACCTTTCTGCAGGAGGAGGCAGTAAATCTGAACTGCCGCATTAAGGTAACAGGAAATGCCATCGCTTCCTTTCTCAGCGCAGATTATACCTATAACCTGTTTCAGCTTCGCAATGAAATTGTCTATTCCCTATCCAACAACCTATATTCCAGTGTCATTACCAACCACGAGCCGATTGTCATCACACATGAAAACATATCCAAGAATGTGATTCAAAACAAGAGTGCAGACAATTCCCTCGAGGATCATATCCGCATCACGGTGACGCAGCTGCTTCCGGAAATCATCGATATTTATCCGGATCAGCCATGTGAAACACTGGAAAATCTGTTACAGACACAGCTCAATGCAAGCATTGTCATAACCGCAAAGCTGAAAAATATTATCGAAAAGGCAAAAGAGGATGTCCTGATGACACGGACAAAGCTTCTGGATTCCTCCTCCATAGAAATGCAATCCAAGGTCTATCAGGCACTCACACCGCTGTTCACCAAAACCAAGCTAAAGAATGACCGTCAGATTTTAAGCAAGCTGTATATCCAGATTCAGCACATGCTGGATAATACCTTTGCCTATCAGTTTCAGCTGGAGCATCTGGATTATAAGGAGACCGCATACTCTCAGGAGCTGAGTGACAATGTGATCAGCACAGTGGAAAACAAGTTCAATATCAGCCTTCTGAAGGTATATAAAAGCTATATCCGCAATTTTATCTATTATGCATTGAAATCCATCAGTCAGAATACCATCATGACACTGATTGTCTGTCACGGAGAGCGTCTTGCGGAAAATTATGCCCAGCATCTGAATCAGATTCTGGGAAGCCGCTGTTTCTTTTCCTTTGATTATAATCTCTATTATCAGACACATGACTTTCACGAGTTTACCGATAAAATCTACAAGCTGATCAAATATATTGATATCGGCAAGGGTGTTTTGATTGTCGGTGATAAGCCGCCCTTGACAACGCTGGACAAGTCCATCATCTCCTCTTTGAACATCCCGTCCTTCTCTTTGTATCCGGTATCCCTGCCGCTGCTTTATGAGACAAGTGAGGTAGTTTCACAGAAAACCATGCATTTACTGGCACTGCTCAGCGATGTGGTGAATCGAAAGAAAAAAATCAAGACATTCTTGAATGACAAAAGCCTGACCTTTAAAAACGAGCGACAGAGCAGTGACATCTTTCAGCGCTTTCAGGCAACTTTCCCCACCATCAATATTGCGAAATCCAATGAAGCCCTGTATCGCGTACTGCTCAATATCTGCACAGAATGCAATCTGCCGCTTTCCAATCATATTATTATACAGTTTCTGTTCCATGGTACCTGTATGCTAGACTGCTGTGTGAAGAAGCAGAAAATTCGCTACAATCTTTTGGAAAGCTTTATGATGGAGCATACCGAGCTGTTTCATATCATGAAAACGAATTTGTTGAAAATCCGGGATTTTATGACCCTTTCCATTTCACAGGAGGAAATCGCCGTTTTGTGCGATGTGATACGTAATTATCAGATGGAGATTCAGGGACAGCTGGAACAGAGGTTATAGATCCCTCATATTATATACAATGCAGAAAACCGGTCAGTCTGATCGGTTTTTGTTGTAAAGCACCGTTTGCACACAGTTCCTTATCGTTTTGAATTATACGCAGGCAAACAAAAGACAGGATATGCATTGACAACATACACTGTGTATGTTAAATTATAGATACACAATGTATGTATTAAGGAGTGATACAATGCCGCGCAATAAGTATCCGGAGGAGACGGTTCAGAAAATACTGGATGTATCCATGAAGCTGTTTCTGGAAAAAGGATATGAGGAAACAACCATTTTGGATATTGTTAGAGAGCTGGGAGGACTTACCCGCGGTGCTTTCTACCACCATTTCAAATCCAAGGAGGAAGTGCTGGATGCGCTGAGTGACCGCATGTTTCTGGAGCATAATCCATTTGAGGAAGTTCGTAAGGACAAGGAGTTAAGTGGTCTTGAAAAGCTGAAGAAGCTCATTAAAATGCAGGCGCAAAATCAGGATCAGCTCGATTTGAATCAGATGTCTGTTCCGCTGCTGAAGAATCCGAAGATTCTTGCGGATTATATGGAAAGCAATCTGCGGATCGTCACACCGTTTTTTGAAGAGCTGTTTCTGGAGGGCATTCAGGACGGCTCCATTCCGGATATCAAATATCCCAAGGCACTGGCCAGTCTATTTGTAATGATAACCAGTGTGTGGTTCATTCCCTCCATCGTTCCCTGTACGCAGGAAGAGCTGCTGGAACGCCTGTTGCTCACCAAGCACCTGCTGGACAGTATGGGAATCTACCTCATCGATGACGAAATTCTTCAGCACGCTCAGACGATCGTCCAAAGCATTCCTACGAAATAAGATTGCATATGCAATTTTATTTTACCAGAATACATACATTCTGAATGTATATAAAAAAGGAGAATAGAACATGAAGACACAAGATCTCGCTGTTTCTGTACACAGATTAACCAAACGCTATGGTCATACAGAGGTATTAAAGGATGTGAACATAGAAATAGAAAAGGGCTCTATTTACTGTCTGCTCGGTTCCAATGGAGCCGGAAAGACAACGACGATTAAGATACTGACAACACTTGCGGCCTTTGATAGCGGTGAAGTATCCGTATGCGCTCACTCTGTCGCTGCTGAGGGAGACGCCGTTCGGAAGCTGATCAGTCTCACCGGGCAGTTTGCCAGCGTGGATGAAAAGCTGAGTGGTTATGAAAATCTCGTGATGATCGGAAAGCTGAATCATCTGAAGACACCAAAGCAAAAGGCAAAGGAGCTGCTGGAGTATTTCTCTCTTACAGAAGCTGCCAACCGCATGGTGGGCACCTATTCCGGTGGTATGCGCAGAAAGCTGGACATCGCTATGAGCCTTGTCGGGAATCCGCAGATTATTTTTCTGGATGAGCCGACCACAGGCTTAGATCCACAGAGCCGTCACAGTATGTGGAGCATCATAAAGCAGCTGAATTCCATGGGAATCACTATTTTCCTTACCACGCAGTATCTGGAGGAAGCGGAGCAGCTGGCAGATCATATCGCCATTCTGGATCAGGGAAGAATCCTTACAGAGGGTACTCCTGCGGAATTAAAAAAGCTGCTGCCGCAGGGCATCGTCGAATTTGAATTTCCCGACAGCAATATGCTGGAGACAGCCATGGCATATACAGCGGACTATACGACGAAGCCGGTAGTGGAGGAGCATAAGCTGATTATATATACGGACGGCAGTGCCGAAGCACTCTTTAAGCTTTTTCAGATTTTTTCTTCCAGTGATATCAAAATCCAGAAATTTTATCAAAAGCTGCCAAATCTGGAAGATGTTTTCCTAAACCTAATTCACGAAAGAGATGATGTACGATGAAAACCATACAGACACTAAAGGATATTCTGACGATGAGCGGAAGATGTCTGCTCTTATCCAAGCGAAACCCCGATACTATATTAACGAGCATCATCGCTCCGATACTCACCATGCTGTTGTTTGCTTACGTAATTGGCGGCGCCATGCAGACAGGTGAAACAAGCTATGTGAATTACATTGTTCCCGGAATCATACTGCAATGTCTCGGACAGTGTGCCGCTACCACAGCGATTGCCGTTTGCTCGGATATAAAAAGCGGCATCATGGAGCGTTTCTGCACCATGCCCGTTAAACGCTCCTCCATTTTAAATGGGCATGTTCTGGAAGCCTTTATCAGAAATATGATAACTGCGCTGCTGATTCTCTTAGTGGCATTCCTGATTGGCTTTCGACCGGAAGCGGATTTCATCGGATGGTGTGCCGCACTGCTGATTATTTCTTTGTACATTCTCACCCTATCCTGGATATCCGTATATTTCGGAATGATTGCCAACAGTCCGGAGGGGGCAGGCTCATTCTCAATTCTGGCAATAGCTCTGCCCTGCATCAGCTCTGGCTTTGTCCCGATCGATACCATGCCAAGAGTATTGCAGATATTCGCAGAATACCAGCCAATCACTCCTATCATTGATTCACTGCGTGCACTGCTGCTGAATGAGGCATTAAAAACCAGTACACTGCTTTCTGCAATTTTGTGGTGTACGGCCTTGCTTCTATTCTTCTATATATTATCCGTAAGAGCATTTAAAAAGAAAAGCAATCGGTAGCAGCGTCTTCCAGCAGAACCTGAGAAATCGTATTTCTTCGCTTTACAAGATGTAGTTCAAAAGATTTTTTCGACAGATACTGAAGCAGGATGAGAGCAGTTGTTTGCTTTACAGGATGTAGTCCGAAAGATTTTTCCGGCAGATACGGAAGTAGGATGAGAGCAGAGATATCCTGTCTGCACACCTTAGAAGCCTTTCCTACTTCGAAATCCGAAGGTCTGTAATATCAGACCCGTTTGATTCTTTACACAATTCAGCTTTACACCACATGCTATTTATAGTAAAGTTTAGCTAGAAAGAGACAAAGGAAACAGTGTCCTGCAGGGGACCTGTTTCCCGTTTATGAATAGGAGGTTGTGTGGACATGGTAGGTATGATTATAGATATTATGAAATTTCTTCTGCTGGTTTATATCGCATTGGAGCTGCGGGATATTTCTGCAAAGCTAAACAATAAGTAAGACTTCCTGCTTATCCAGCCGAAAAAAAGATAGCAGCTGTGAAAAACCTGTTCCTTACTACAGGTGTGCAATTTCTCTTTTACAGCTGTCTGATTTTCTGCACTGCTGAAATTGCAAAGCATTCCCAGCATGAAAAAAGAATTGTCATGAATAGGCTCTAGCTTGGAAATGGATAATTTATGTAGCTGAAAAAAGAAGAAAGAAAGCTCCTGTGATTAGGATTTTATTTCTTCTTTTTCAGTTTTTTTGTACGCTGATGCAAGTAAAGGCATGAATACACGATTCCATTTAAGTCCTTCGCTGTAGTGAACCGACAGTCTCCATAATGACAACGGATACCTTATAGCTATATCATTTACAGCAGCTATGCACCACCTGCTTCCACGCTTCGCACATCCCCTGTGTGTACAGCTCCACCAGCTTTTCCCTATCCTGCGAAAGCTCTTTTGTTTTCATGCCATATCGAAGTGCCGCTGCCAGAACCTCCAGCAGCTCCCTGCTGTATTCCCCCTGTTCCTGCATCAAAGACAACGGCTTGCGAATTCTTTCCTCCGGCTTCAGCTTCCTTTCCACATCACGAACATTGCGTGCCACGGTGTCTATGATATTTCGATTTTGAAACTTTTGAATCGCCATTTTAGAAAACTCCCTTTGTTCCTGCAAGGAAACCTTATAGACCGCAGTGATACAACGATTGATCACGTCTGCGATTCGCTCAATCTTCCCGCTAATTTCATCATCATTTGCAGCTTCGGCATAATCCGTGTATCCCTTTTCATAGCCCAGATAGGCTATACATGCACTGATACAGTTATATGTGTAAATCTTACGCTCCAGTAAATCGGAAAAATGTGTTTCCTGTACAAAGCCGTATAAGGAAAGCTCATGCCCCAGTGCAATGCTGTCATATGGAAGATGATCCAGATTTTCACTGAAGATATCCAGTGAATCACGCTGTCCCAGCGTTGTACAAAATATGACAGCTTCGCTCAGATGTATCCTAGGATCACTGCGCAATACAGCAAGCGGTGAGGATGGCTGTATTCCATTTTCCGCAACAAGGATGTCCAAAGAACGCCTGGCGCGCTGCTTTAATGCCGCCTGCAAAAAGGGCAGCAATTCTGCAACGTGATCGGCTCCGACACTGATAAAGATGCGATCTGAGCGTTCGATGGCTGTTATCGCACGCTCATCTGTTATCGTATACGCTGTGTAATTATCCACGTTCAGCGGTTCCCGCTCATTTCCGAAGCGAATCGTATACGAGGGATTGTGTTGCAGCTGCTGGATCAGGTGCTCATCCTGGTCTAAAAAAACGGTTTCTTCCTTTGACAGATACAGCAGACGATTGAGATATCCCCGTCCGCTTAATCCGGCTCCGATGATTACATTCTTACTCATGTCCCTTGACCAGCCCTTCCTTGCATATCCTGTCTACAGCCTTCAGCACCTCCTGATACAACGGCTCCTGCTCATTCAGTTCACATACCGTCCGCAATACAAAAGGAATCCCGTGCTCTCTTCGCATAGCTTTCAGCTTCCTTGCAGATGCATCACTTTCCTCATCAAAGAACAGTGCCTTTGCGATCGTTTCAATCATCACGCGGGGATAGATTCCATGGTTCAGCGCCATTCTTGCCGGTGCAATCAGCCGATCCTGCGCTCCCAGCTTGCGAAGCGGATCCCATCCATGTCGGATTACACGATCGACAATCGTCCAGTCTGTATATTTTGCTCTTGCCTTTTCCGAAAAGGCCTTCTGCTGTTGCGGATCGACATGCAGCTCTGCCACCAGCGTCTGATTGATTTCCTCATATACCTCATCCAGCAAGGCGGCAACCTCGGGACTGTTTGCGGCCTGTGCCAGCAGCTCATAGCCCGCCAGATAGCCATGATAGGCAATCACGGCGTTGCTTGTATTATTGGTATACATTTTCTGGGTTAGAAAATCTCCGAAGTTTTGCATCAGCTCCGTATCCTGAATCGCCGGAAGCTCTCCCTTGAAATGCTCGGCACTGATCGGTAGATACCAGTAATTCTGCACCCATACACCTGTTGCATCCTGCTTTGCTAGGGCATCACTTGGCTGTGTTGCAGAGCGCATAATGACTGCCTCATTCACACCGATATACTGATCGAACACCGTTTTCTTTTCTTCTGAGAGCTGTGTGGTGATTCCCTCATACAAAAATGCTCCTGCATTTCTCCAGTTCTCACAGGTCACAAAGTTAAACAGCTTTTTCGGTATGCCGTTTTCCTCATATATTCTTCCGATTTTCTCACCCAGTGACTTCAGATTTGCCCCACCTACGGAAACAAAGGCAATATCCGCCTCCATAAGAGCAGCGCCAATGCGTTTTTCATCGTCCAGCTGCACAGCCTGAAAGCCTGTAACATCGCTGTCCAATGAAGAATCTCCCAAAATATACACATGGTATTTTTGATCCTTATTCAAACGATCCACCAGCTGTTGATCAATATCCACAAACGTGATATCCGCCTTACTGAGATACAGCAGCTGCCCGATAAATCCACGGGCGATTTTCCCCGCACCAAATACAATAGCCTTCATTTTTAACTCCCTTCCCCGCACTTCGCGCACGGGCACAAATATTACATGAAAATTGTTTTACATCCTCTTTTTTATTATCAGCCAGATACTCCAGCACATTCTATCCTCCATATTACGCTTCACTGCCTACCTGCTTACTGCATATGCGAATCTTGTCACCTACAGCACAAGTAAACTGCATCTATTTCCCAAAAAGCCCCGCCACTGTCAGCTATGCGGCGGGGTTGGATTAGCAGGCTTTGGCAATATCGGTAAATATCCTTGCCCGGCGGGTCAGCTCCGCAAAGTTTCCTTCAGCGATAACGGTACGATCAATAAAGCGTCCGCTGATCCCTGCGGCACAGTATCCGGCATTCAGATAGTCTTTGAAGTTATCCTCATTTACACCGGCTGCCGCAAGAAATTTCACATGATTGATCGGCCCCTTGATATCCTTCAGATAGGATACTCCCAGCCATCCTGCAGGGAATATTTTCACAATATCCGCGCCGGCATGATGGGCCTGCAAAATCTCCGTGGATGTCATAGCGCCGGGAATGGATGTCAGTCCGGCTTTTTTTGTCGCCTGAATCACTTCCGTATTCACATCCGGTGACAGACAGAATTCTCCCCCTGCCTCCTTTGTCGCAAGCACATGCTCTACACAGGTTACTGTGCCGCTTCCCACCTTCATCTGTGGAAAATGCTCTTTGATTGTCCGTATTGCGCAGCATGTCTTCGCTATTGCATCGGGGTCTGCCTGATCAAAGGTTACCTCCACGATACGTATACCGCCCGCATACAATGCTTTGATTGTTTTTACCAGCTCTGCTTCATACAAGCCGCGGCAGATAACGACTACCTTGTGCCTTGCGATAAACTCTACAATTTCATTCATCCTGTTCCCTCCGGTATACGACCTGATCGCCTCTGATATGCGGCAGTATACCGTTTCCTTTCTATAAATATTTTGCGATATCCTCTTCCGGTTCTGTAACGATGACACGCAGGAACACGTTGATTCCCTTGTTTAACAGATTACGGAAGGCTTCCTTTTCCTCTTCACTGACAGAAATGTTTTTGAACATCGGCTTTCTTCCGGCCTTCGCGCCGATTCCTCCGACATTGATACTCTTCAGACGAACACCGGCATCGCTCAGCTCATCCAATACGACCGGTGTCTTTACAAGAATGATAATTTTCTCATGCGTTCCATCTTCATTCAAATATCCAATCGCATCCTTGACGCTCAATACCTTCAAACTGATTTTGCCGGGTACACTGGATTTCATAACCATCTGCAGGAAGGAATCCTTTGCGACTCCATCATCGATGATCAGCACCTCATTCGCCTCGGTATACTGAATCCATTGTGTCATGACCTGTCCGTGAATCAGACGATCATCAATTCTTGTCCAAACGATATTTTTCATATAAGGCTTCTCCTATTATTTTGTTACTCCAAAATACTCCATCAGATGATTCACGGCGGCATGTGACATGGTATTCACAGCCTCCACACTGACGGCAGCTGTATGCGGACTACAGACAACATTGTCCAATCCGATGAAATCCGGATTCATATGCGGCTCTTTATCGAAGACATCCGTTCCATAGCCATAGATGCGTTTTTGTCGCAATGCCTGAAGCATAGCCGTTTCATCAATGAGAGAAGCTCTCGCGGTATTGATGATGACAGCCTCCGGCTTCAACAGCGCCAATTCCCGTTCTGTGATGAAATGCGTTCCATCCGCATTGCCCGGCATATGCAGGGTGATGATATCCGCCTGCTTGAAAATCTCCTGAGGAGAAACAAGGCGGATCCCCTCCCTTTGACAGTATTCTTCATCCGCAAATATATCGTACCCTAGTATCCTACATTCAAATCCCTTTAAACGTTTTACAACCTGACGGCCGATTGCGCCCAGTCCGAATACTCCGACTGTCTTATGGCACAAATCCAGACCGGTTTCCTTTTTCCATGTTCCCTTTTGCAAGGAGGAATGCACATTGCATACATGGCGCAGGGTTGCCAGCATGAGGGCAATCGTATAATCTGCCACCGCCTCCGTATTACAGTTTTTCGTCACCGTTACAGCAATACCTCTTTTTTCAGCCTCCGCAGTATCAATGTTGTCAATTCCCACACCGTATCTGGATATGATTTTCAGCCTGTCAGCCTTATCCAGCACGCGTTTACTGACGATATCAGAGCCAAGTATGATTGCGTCCACACCGGGAACCTCGTTCATCATTTCTTCCTCGCTCATAATATGATGGTAGCGGTTATCAAGCAGCTCCCAGCCTAAATCCAGCATACGCTTACGCGGAGCTTCGTCAAATTTCCCAAAGCTGTTGGATGTAATCAGAACCTTCATATCCTGCACCTGCCTAGACGATTCCCAGCAGGCCACCGATGATTCCGATGGCAAACAGAATGAGCAGGACCTTGTTTACACTTACTTTTTTGTTCATCAGATAGAATGTCAGCATGACCATACCAAACGGAAGCAGATTATTTACAACCTTATCCAATATATCAGCTTGTACTGCCAGCTTGTTGTCACCCAGAGCGATTTCCGCAGTAGAGGTCAGCTTTACGGTTGTTGCGGCAAGTGCACCGATGGTGATCGAGCCCATAGCGGTTACCATTGTCATGATTTTTTCCATCTTCCCCCCGCTGAAGAATTCACCAACGAAATCGCGCCCCTTGTCATATGCCTTACGGTACAGCGTATAGCTGATGCCGAAGTTCAGTGCCAGCGTCACAAAGAAATAGAAGATTGGCCCCAGAAGATTTCCTTCCTGCCCAATGGAGATTGCGATGGAGCCGATGATGGGAATCAGCGTTCCCTGCCGCAGGGTATCTCCGATTCCTGCAAGCGGACCCATCAGGGAGGTCTTTACCGCACTGATCGCAAGCCCGTCGATTTCTGCACCACAGGCCTTTTCTTCCTCCATGGCAATCGTAAGACCAAGAATGACCGGTCCTACCAACGCGAATTCCGAGTTATAAAACTCCATATGACGCTGACATGCTTCCGCACGTTCCTCAGGGTCTGTATATAGTTTAGCGATAACATTCTTCATACCGGAGAAAAATCCGGGTGCCTGTAATCGTTCATAGCTGCAGCAGGCCTGCGCAAACACCTCAAACATGAAATAGGATGTATTCAGATCCTTGATTGTCAGCTTTCTTTCCGTCACCTGTTCACTCATTCCTCATTCCCTGCCTTTCCGAATTTCAATTCACCATAGAAGTAAGCAGCAATAGCCGCAAAAATAGATACCACCAGCATACTCAGTCCGGAGTATGTTTCCAGGAAGAATCCCAGTGTAAAGAAAATCAGGATTCCGTTTCTTGTATTCAGCATACGGATAATCATGGCAATACCGATAGCAGGAAGAATCCCACCGATTACACTCAGAATATGAAGCGGCTTTCCTGCCAGCATGTCCAGCAGTCCCTGTGTAGCCGGAGCACCAAAGTAAACCAGCAGCGCACAGGGAATCATGGTTACTGCATATCCGAACAGCTGTGTCGGCACCAGCTGCCAGAAGGCCATCTTTTTAATATCACCGGTAACTGCATACTTATCCATCTGGTGTACAAAATAGATGTTCACCGTTTGACGAAGCGTCCATACCATCGTTCCCATGACTCCAAGCGGAACTGCAATCGACATAGCAACCTGTGGTGTGGCATTGGCACTCAGCGCAAGTGCTGTCCCCACAACCCCGCCGATTCCGGGATCGGTTGGCAGCGTACCTCCCGCATTCACGAAGCCCAGATACAAGGTATTGATCGTAGCACCCATAATACAGCCTTCCACCGGCTTCCCAAGAATCAGTCCGACAATCGTCCCCGCACAGATTGGCTGGCGGATGGACACACTGCCCAGCCCGGTCAGCCAGGGAACCCCATTGTTTGTTAAATAGTAAAGCGTACCAATCAGAATGGCCTGAATAATTGAAATCTGCATAACTTATCTCCTTTCAGCAATCTGCTTATAACTGAAACTGATTTCTCAGATCCAGAATACTGTTCCCACCAACTTCTAATGCGTGCTGCTTCAGCTCTTCCAGCTTCCGAAAGGTCTTGCTCGTTGCCACCTCCAGAAGAATGGGAAGATTCACCCCGGTGATACATTCACAGCGAACGCTATCCTGCAGCTCGTGCATCGCTCTCGCTGCCGCATTGGACGGACTTCCTCCAAACAAATCCGTCAGGATCAAAACGCCGTCTCCCTGTGAGCACTCAGACAACCTGACTACCGCCTCCTTAATCGTATCCTTCAGATTGTCAACACTGTCTCCGTGATATAAACCATGGCTTTCGATCAGCGGAGCCTCTCCCATAATCAGCGCTGCACTTGACAACAGTGCCTGTGCCAGATCGCCATGTGTCACCAATAACACTGCAACCATATTTCTACCTCCTCATTTCATCAGCTGCCGGTTATTCGACAGTCGTTTTAACTTCGAGTGTATTGTATCACGCTGTTTTCGCCACACAAAATTCCCGTTTTTTTTACACATTAAATAAACTGTGTAAAGCAATATTTCTCGTATATATCAGCGGTTTCTTTTTATTTTTACAGGAAAAGTAACCGCTTTTCTTCCTATCTATACATATGTGCGTAGGTTTTTGCACAATCACAGCAGATAAAAAATACATTTTGATTAACAGTGTGTAAGCGTCCTGCCCATTTTACACCAAATACCGGATATTTTTGTTATAATGTCAAAAAGGAGGTAAGGCTATATGGATAAGAAAAAAGAAGAGGTGTATCAGCATCTGATCCATCATACAGCAAAGCAGCTGCAGCAGCATGGCAGTTTGGGAAGGGATGCTTTGAATATCAGTCTAGATCTGCAAATGGACCGCTCCAATGTGTCCAGACTATTGAATCAGCTGCATCATGAGGGAAGATTGATTAAAACGCAGGGACGCCCGACTCTGTTTTTTGCCAGAACACCACTGGAAAACGAGCATCCGGATGTACATATTCCCAGTGTCATTCCAAAGGGAAAGAGCATTCAAAGCTACCTGAAGGAGGAGCATGAGCAGAAAAGCGAACAGACACAGGCAGATGTATTCCGTCAATATCTCGCAAACCGCAATACAAGCAGTATGTTTGAGCCGATTCAACGGGCAAAATCCGCTTTGCTGTATCCACCGCAGGGATTGAATGTCCTCTTATACGGTGACCCCTGCGTTGGCAAGCTCAGCTTTGCGAAGACGATGTATGAATTCTGTCTGCATAAGAAAATCTTTTCTCATGGCTCGCGAATCGTTGTCTTTGACTGTCTGAATTATGCCGATCAGGAGCCGGAGGAAATTCTCAGCAAGCTGTATGGCTATTATGATGGCAGCCATCTGAAAAAGGGACTGCTGGAGGCAAGCAGAAACGGTATGCTCATTTTGAATCACATGGATCGCCTGTCCTTTTCCGCCCTGACCAGCCTGTACAACGCTATGATCAATCAATCCTATACGCCGCTGCATCTACCCTCCAAGGAATATCCGATTCGCTCCCTGATTGTGGGTATCTCCAACACGGAAAACATGATACTGAACCCAGATATCCGCCGCTGCTTCCCTATGCAGATACACATTCCCAGTCTGCGGGAGAAGTCCATTCAGGAAATGCTGGTTCTGACTATGCAATATTTCCAGCAGGAGGCTGCACATATTGACAAAACCATACGCATATCGAAGGGCGCACTCAGCTGCTTTGTCATGTCGGATTATTCCGGTAACCTGCCTCATCTGCACGCGGAAATCAAGCAGGCGTGTGCACATGCATTTCGCAGCTATCTGGAGCAGGAAGCACTGTTTGTCAGCATTGATTATGATGATATTTCCACACAGGTATTAACGGATATTTATGATGTGAATGAGCGCATGAGTGAGCTGGATAACATTCTGAATCTGTTTGCCGGTGAATATTTATTTTTCTCTGCGCTGAAGCAGAATCAGGAGCTGGAGCTGCTGTATGACCTCAATGACAGCACCAGCAAAAAGGACAGCTATCTGGAAAGTATTGATGATAAGCTGATCAATCTGTGTATTCAGGATATCAATGCGGCAATCGGTATCCATCTGAATACGATTCGTTCCGTTATGCTGAAGCAGGTTTATGATCTTTTGTATCCGATTCTTCAGAATAAACCGATTTGTAAAAATGAAAATCTGCTGTATGGCTTACTGCTGCATGTATCCAATTCCATCAGCCGCATTCGCAGCGGAAATCAGGAGCTTGGCTTTCGACGGGCAGAGTATCGCATTGCCAAGCAGGAGGATTATGACTGCGCACAAAGCATCGTTGCACACATTCATGCACATCAGGAGCTAAAGCTTCCTGCGGAGGAAACAGATTATATTGCCACCTATCTGTATCTTTCCTCACAATGGATTGACAGTAACTATATACAGCTGCTGATTATCAGTGTGGATAATGATACAGCAAAGGAGTATGCGGATTATTTGAACAGCCTGTCCTTCAAATCTGAAATCCACTTCCTCCGTCTGCATTCGCAGACCTCCCATGAAAAGAATTGCAGGCTGATTGCCGATACGATGCATTCGATCAATCGCGGGAAGGGTGTTGTGATTGCCACAGACAGCAGTGCAGTTACAGCAAGTGAAGCCATACTGAAAAAGCTGAGTGATGTCGCGTTTACCATCGTAGGTGATATCAGTGTAAAAACGCTGATGGCGATTGTGGAAAAGATGGAATCACTCGGCTCCACGTTAAGCTCCATCCAGTATTTCCGACAGGATCATACATCGGATGCGGCAAGTGTAAGTGAAACGGAAACACATGCACAGGAGCTGCTGAATGATATCACAAACAAGGTACTGTCTGAGTCACTGGTATTTCTGAATCCGCACAAGGTCTGTCAGTCTTTATTTAATGTATTGATCAATATTCTGCATGATTTGAATATTTCCTATACGGATGATTTGTTGATTAAGTTCATATTCCACAGTGGATTTATGATCGAGCGCTGCATACGAAAAGAGCCCCTGTCCTATCCAAAGGCCAGAGGCATCATCAATCAGTATGATCAGATGTATTATATAATGGAGAAGAATTTTGAGATCATCTCTGAAATTTTCAACGTGACGATTCCTTCTTCCGAAATGGCGATGATTATGGAGATATTCCTGCCATATATGTAGGATGTGTTTGCTTATTCTATCAAGCGTTCCATCATGAAAACAAGCAAGGTCAAACGAAAGGTGAACCTAAAAGCAGCGGTGAAAAAGCACCATGTAGGAATTGCGGCTCACTACTGCTGTATCCTAAGGACGTATGTGATGTGATGAAATATATGAACAAAAGGCTGCCGCCTTTACGAAAGACTATAAAAATAAATCCCCTTATAGGTCTTTATTTCCATCAACAGCTTTTCTGACATCGCCAAACACTCGTTCGTGCGAATATCGTTCCTCACTTGTTTCCGCAATACGATCAGCCTCATCCAGCTTGGTCTCTACAAAATCTGTAAGACCTGCATACCGTTCCAGACTCATAACCACCATTGTACCATAGCCGTTCTTTGTAAGGTAAACGGGTTCCCCACCATTTACAATCTCTTCAATTTCAGAGAATTTATTTCTCAAATCAGAAACAGGACGAATTTGTATCATATCAATCTACTCCTCTCTATTTTGTTATCATAATTTTATCATAACTTTATCATAATAACAATATAAAAAGTTATTTCTGTATGGTATCATCAACCAGTGTAACACAGTTCGGATGCAGCCATAGCAGAGATGCCGGCGTTGCGGTTGTTATTCTCTGACTCATAAATGCCTGATAAGCAGCTTCCTTTCGTTCACCGCAAACCAGCATAAGTATCTGCCTTGATGTAAAAATCCCCTGCAGTCCTATCGTCAAACCTCCCTTAGGCTCAAAGCCCTTTACCATATCGTGTGTTTTTGTTTTCTCATCCAGCTCTGCATAATGTGCGTTCAGTGTAAGGAAATCCGCAGGCTCATTCAATCCGAGATGTCCGTTCATTCCCAATCCGAGAATCATGACATCGATCGGATGTTCTGATAAAAATGCATCCATCCTATCCAGCTCCTGCTTGATATTGGCAGCATCGGATACAAATTCAACGACCGCTTTTGGCTGCATATACAGCTGATCCAGCAAATGCTCCTTGATAAAGGTTGTGCATGTACAGGCTGCCTGCGGCTCTACTCCATACCATTCATCCAGCTTTACGAATGTGATTTCGGACAAGTCGATTCGTTCCCTGTTCACCGCCTCACATACCAGCTCATACATCCGCGCCGGAGAACTTCCGGTTGCAAGACAAATTACTGCATCCGGTTTCTTACGCAGTGTATCCAGCAGCAAATCCGCAGCCTCTTTTGACATTGCTTCATAATTCTTTGTATGTATCAGTTTCATAACTACCTCCAATTTTTGAAAAAAGCTATCCGAAAGTCTTGTATGGATAGCTTTATTTTATCATATTTTAAACAAGTCCGACCCATGCTCCCAGAATGGAAAGCACAATAATGGATACAATCAGAACGATTGGATTCGCCTGTTTCTTTTTCAGCAGCCAGAACAGCAGCAGGGTAACACACATTGGCAAAAAGTTCGGGAAAATACGATCGAAGAACTCAGCCTGTACTGCAACCTCGATACCACCGTCTACCTTAATGACTGGCAGTAGGTTGATGGTAACATAGGAAGCAATCAGTGCACCGATTACGGTGATACCCAGAATTGTTGCGGAATTGGCGATCATATCAGAGTTCTCTGTAATGATATCAATAGAGCGTGTTCCAAGGGTATAGCCAAGACGGGTCCAGACTATACGCAGAATCCAGATAACCACATAGGTTGCAAAGAAAATAATCGGTCCCAGAACGGATCCCTGAGATGCAAAGGAACAGGAGATACCTGCAACGATTGGCAGAATTGTGAACCAGAAGATTGCATCACCGATACCGGCGATTGGTCCAAACAGAGCCAGCTTCAGACCCTTGATTGCATCACGGGTTCCTCCACCTTCCTCCAAGGACATCATCAAGCCCATCAGAAAGCCGACAAGATTTGGATGTGTGTTAATAAATTCCAGATTATCTGTCATCGCGGCAGACAGCTTTTCCTTATCGTCTCCGTATACCTTTTCCAGAGCAGGCAGCATTGCCCATGTAAATCCACAGGCCTGCATACGTTCATAGTTGAAGGATGCCTGCAGGAAGGAAGAACGTATACCAAGCATTGTAATATCATGTTTTGTTAATTTCTTAGATGCCGACATTCGTGTCACCTCCAGTTATCCCTGCGTTTTTCACAGCTTCTTCAATTTCGTCTTTTCTCTGTTTCACACCAAAGAAATCAATCAGTGCAAATACGGTACCAAGCAGCGCTACCGGCAGCAGGTTCGGCATTTCGCAGAAGCATGCCATCAGGAAGCCTGCGATAAAGTATGGTGTGTATTTTACCTTCATCATAACACGCAGCAGCATAGCGAATCCGACAGCCGGAAGAATTCCGCCGGCAACCTCAAGACCGTGTGTGATAACTGCAGGCAGTGCGTTTACGAAGTCTGCCATTGGCTGCTGTGCAACATAGGTACACAGGAATGCCAGAGCCCCATAGGTCAGTGAAATAATCGTCATGGTTGTGAAGTTGATGCGACGGATACCCTTAACATCAGCTTCAGCAGCACACTTGTCGGCTTTTCCCATAAAGAATGAGAATGCGGAATAATAGAACAGAATGACATACTGTCCCAGGAAAGAGAATGGCAGGCAAAGACCCAGTGCAGCTTTTGGATCACAGCCGGTTGTATACGCAAGTACCGTTCCCATCAGACCTGCGAATACAGGGTTTGGCGGCTGTGTTCCACCGGCCGGTGTCAATCCTGCGAATGCAAGCTCGATCAATGCTCCAACCTTCAGCCCCAAGGTAATATCACCCAAAATTAGTCCCGTCAGTGTCGATACGATCAACGGACGGAAGATAAAGAACGCTTCGAGGAAGAAATCAAGACCGACGATAATCGTCATAATGGTCAGTAGGATTCCCTGTAAAAGTGTAATCTCCATATTACTTTCATCTCCTTTTCAGTTTTGGCTATTCAATAGCGGATTTCGAATCACCCGGTACATCCTGTGCATACACATTGATGCCCTTTGATACCAGATACTTTAAATCATCCATGTCTTCATCATCGACATAGACCTTCTTTGTCATAGCGCGTTTCCCTTCGGAGAAATGCATGTTTCCCACATTTACCTCCTTCAGATCAACACCGGCCTCCACCAGACGGCGGACATCCTTCGGCGTACGGCATACGATAAAGATTTTCTGTTCCGGTGCTGCCTTGCCAATGATGGCTGCCGTTTTTTCAATACTGAAGAAACGAATTCCCACACCGGATGATTTTGCTGTGACACTCATCAGTGACTGCTGGATTCTGTCCTCAGCAGCAGTGTCATCCGCTACCACTATCAGATTGGCTCCCAGCGTCTTTGTCCATGTGACCCCAACTTGTCCATGTACCAGACGGTTGTCAATTCTTGTTAATAGAATATTCGGCATATATTCCACCTCCATTCACTTATTATCTAGCAAGAAACGTGCCAACTTTCTGTCGCAGCACGTTTCGCTTGATTTATTTAGGATTTTTAAAGTAATTCAGCACATAGAGTGCTTCGGGCGCCGGAAGTTCGACACTATATCTCATTTCCACGCCACTAAAGGCATCCTTGACCTTATCTACACGCTCCTTCTTTCCCTCCATAGCCTTTTCCATGCCTTCCACATGCTCGATTCCCTGTTTCAGAATCAGGCGTTCGATCAGACAGCTGATATGTACATACAGACCGACCTTGCGGGTCGCGTCCAGCTCCTCATTCAAATCCTCCTCCAGGTTTTCCACAATTTCCTCCACATCGTCGATAATCTTCTCCCCATTCAAAATGGTAAGATGATTCACGATATTGGACAGCGTGAAATTCTTCGTAATGTTCTGATTAAACGCCTCCAGATCCGCAGCCCCCAGATATCGCTGCATCAGCTGTTCCAGAACACCGATTTCATCGTTCATCATGACACTTTCAATCGCCATAAATGGAATACCGCTTACCTTGGGATCCAGCGTACCGACGATCAGCTCCACCTGATATCGGTTGAAAATAGAATCACGGTTTCCGTTTTCCACCAGCTGCTGGTAATTATAGGGGATGATTTCCAAATCGATTTTGCGTGGCAGGGAGCCCTCCAGCAGCTCACTGATTTTCTTTGCTGCACCAAAGCCGGTGGCACAGATGGACAGAATGGCAGACTTTTTCTTTCTGCTTTTCAGATAATGTGTGGAAAGCTGATGATGCTCCTTCACCAGCTGTAGTATTTCCTCCACACGCTTTCCCTGCATGATGTAGTTTCCAACCTCCAGTGCCATGGCGGTGGATACATTGTTGATCAGTGCAATATTATAATCGGACATCGGTTTAATTCTTGTATAGATTTCTTCCAGACTTCCCATATCCACCAAAAAAATCAGTTCGTGTATGGTTCCCTTGCGCTTCAGATAATCATCCGCCAGCTGCGCCACCTTATCGATGGTAATGTTGATTTCCATATCAATACCGTCAAACACATACTGCCCCAGCATACGATTCGCCGTATCCGCAATACTGCTTGCGGTAGAGTAGCCATGGCACAGGATCACGCCGACACAGGAGCTGACCTCTTCATTCTGATACCCTGCAAACGCGATAGCAATAATCACCAGCAGTAAATCATCCAGCTCCAAATCCAGATTCAGCCGTACATTTTCCACAATTTCCTCTGCAATGTGGAAGATTCTCGGCATTCGTTCCTGCACCTCCGCTACCAGCGCTTTTACCGTTTTCTGATGCGCACTGATCCACACATTGGCATCCGTTGCACATTTGGAATATTCAACAAGGATACGCGAATAGATTTTGATTTCGTTATTCGGTATATTGATGGAGTATTTATTCATGACGATGGAATAGATTTTATCCAGCAGCTTTAGCAGGTATGCCTCACTCGTATTCTTCTGATAGCGGTTATGGAACATGACATAGTCGATATAGCTTTGTATGAGAATCGCTGTTTTTTCCATATAGGCAGGAAAGGCATTTGTCGAGGTCTGATATCCCTCATACTGCGTGACCAGCTGACTGTACAGATGCAGCAGCGGGGATGCCTGATTCAGCGACCCCTTTAGCCGCTCGATTGGTATCATAGCCTCCTGCATGCCATGGGTGGAGGATTTCAGCTGCACGGAGGTCAGGGAAGGAAAGATATAATCCGGTAAATCGGCTACCTGTATTTTCAGCTTTGGCTCCCCCTGATGGACAAGGAAGGAATTTGCACAGGCTGCCTTGATTGCATTTTTCAATGCCCCGACATTGCCGATAAACTCAAAATCCATCAGACTCTGATAGGCGAGGTTGCTGATGAGGATTTCCTTGCCGAGACGTTTGCTTTCCTTTGTGAAGATCGTATAAATCAGCTCCCGCTTTTCAATCAGCGGACGATCCTTTAATGCTGGAACGGTGATTGTTATCGGTATTCTTCGCAGCAGAGTCTTCAACAGAACATTCTGCGGGTCCTCCGTTGTTGCGAAAACAAGACGGCATTTGGAATAATACCAGTTTTCATTGTCACCGACCTTATGATACATTCCCTTATCCATAAAGAAAAACAGCTTTTCCTGACATTCCGCCTTGAGGCAGTGCACCTCATCCAGAAATAAAAGTCCGCCATCTGCCAAAGAAATCAGCCCCGGGTTATCCTCATCCGCACCAGTATAGGCACCCTTCACATTTCCAAACAGATTGGTTGTCAACAGCTCCGGATTATTGGCATATTCCGAGCAGTTTACCGCTACGAATTTCTTGTTTTTTCCGATGATATTCTGATTCACCGCATATTCATACATCATTGCCGCAATCATACTTTTCCCCGTACCTGTCGGACCGTTGATGAGTATTGGAAGACCACCCGGATAGGATACTGCCGCCTTGCAATGCTCAACTACACTGGATAGAGAATTGTTACAGCCGATCAGCTGTTCAAAATCCTGGGCGTCACCTACCAGCTCCTGCTCAAACTGTTCAAAGGAATCAAAGCTGTATTTTGTAACGATACCGCTTCGTTTGTTTTCCACAACCTCGCGAACAAAAAAGTATACCGGACGGGAATTGATTTTGATCACATCCTTGGTTTTCACCTTCTCATTCAGATACTGGGATACCGTATTGCGACTGATATTCAGTGCATCTGCAATACTGGCTGCTGTAAATCGCGTGTGCTCCTCGATGGCATACTCCTCACAGCGTTTTTTCAATTCTTCAAAAACGATTTCCTTCATTGCGTTGCGCCTGCCTTTCCATTCTCTACATGCAAGTATACAAAAGCGAAGACCATTTACCTTCTCCGCTTCATTGTTTCATAATCAAGCTCACTGAACTTCTCAACAGCTGATCCGGGAACATCCTGATAAAATACCTCCGTCCCCTGTGAAATCATATAATTTATATCCTCAATATCCAGCTGTGTAAGATATACCTTTCGATTGAATGCAACTCTTCCCTTTTCATAATGCATATTACCGACATTAACGCGCTTTAGTTCAATTCCCGCTTCCACCAGCAGTCGTGCTTCGTGGGGGGATTGTACAACAACGAACAGCTTTTGATGACTTGTGTTGTCATTGTATGCCCGGATGAAGTCATTCACCGTATAAAAGCGGATTTGGCGGCTTGCGGCGGAGGCAACACTCTGCATCAGCTTCTGCGCAAAGCTGCTGGCAGCTGTCAGATTATCCACGACAACAATCGTGTCGATATTCAAGGTACTTCCCCATGTCAGACCAACCTGTCCATGGACAAGCCGGTTGTCAATTCTAGTCAATTCAATTCTTGCTTTCATATGAACCACCTCATTTCTTTCATTTTAACCCATTTTTCAAATAAATGATATCCTAAAAAAAATTATAATACAACCGCCGCTATAAATGCTGTAAATTCTTTACAGTAACGGGAAAGACCATCGTATCAAGACATCCGGTATTATGCACTGGAATCACTGCAGTCTGTGCCTGTGCCAGAACAGGGCTTTGCATAAAAAGCATATCTATAACAGAATATGATGTTTCCATAACCTGTTCCGGTATTCCTACTCACTTCTATTACTATTCTTTTTATTAGAATCCCCGGTTCAGGCAGCAGCCGTTATTTATCTAAGCGATGTATCTGCATATCCCTGCACAGAAAAAAAGACATACTGTCTTACACAATATGCCTTTTCATGTTCTTATGGATGCAGCTGAGCGTACAGCTGACAATAGGTTTCCGCACTCTTTGCCCAGCTGACATCTGTATTCATCGCATTGCGGACAAGTATCTTCCAGTCTTCCTTGCGATTGTAATAGACATCAATGGCATTGTACATCACCTGAAGCATTTCATCAGAATTGTAATTTGCGAAGCTGAAGCCGTTACCGGTCTTTTCAAACTCGTTATACGGTGTTACCGTATCCTTCAGACCTCCGGTTTCACGTACCAGCGGCAGTGTACCGTAGCGCATGGAGATCAGCTGTGAGATACCGCATGGTTCAAACAGGGATGGCATCAGGAACAGATCACATGCGCCATAAATGCGGTGTGCCAGAGAATCATTGTATCCCTTGTAGAATGCAATTTTCCCCTTGTTTCCTGCTTCCAGCTGCGCCATCTTTTCCTCAATGCTCGCCTCTCCGCTTCCTAACACAGCAAGCTGAATCGGCATAGCACAGATTTCAGAGAGCTTTTCCATCATCAGATAGAAGCCCTTCTGCCAGGTAAGACGGGATACCACACCGATCAGAAGTACATTCTGATCTACAGTGAGACCAAGCTCCTTCTGCAGCGCTTCCTTATTTAACGCCTTGGCTTTCTTCACATTCACCTTGTTGTAGTGATATGGAATTTCCGGATCATTCTTCGGATCCCAGTATTCGATATCAATACCGTTTGTGATTCCCCACAGGTCATATTTACGGATATTCAGCACCATTTCCAAATGCTCACCATACTGCGGTGTCAGAATTTCCTGTGAATATGTAGGGGAAACCGTTGTCACCTTGTCCGCATACAGAATACCGGACTTCATGAAACTGATTCCGCCGTCGTAGCGCACATTCCCGTTATCATAGATTCGATAATCCAGTCCCAGACAGCTGTCCAGCATTTCCACACCGAAGTTGCCCTGATAAGCCAGATTGTGAATCGTATAAACAAAGCGGATATTGCGGTAGCGTTCATCAAAGCTGTGACCTTCCTTGCACATAGCCGGTATCATACCGGTATGCCAGTCATGACAATGCATGATTTCCGGGAAGTAGTTCAGCTGATTGCACATTTCAATGACAGCCTTCTGGAAATAAGCAAAGCGTTCTCCATCATCAATATGTCCATACATTTCTTCACGCTCAAAGTATCCCTTGTGCTCTACAAAATAGAATTTAACATCCTTGCGCATCGTTGACCAGATATTTACCGGTACCTCATGATACGCAATACTCACGGAAAATTGAGCCTCCAGCGTAAATTCATGGTGAAACTTCTGCGCAATTTTCAGGTACAGCGGCATGATAACACGCACCTCATGACCCTTTTTTGCCAGCTCGTTCGGCAATGAGCCGATTACATCTGCCAGTCCTCCGCTTTTAATAAAGGGAAGACCCTCGGCAGCAACCATCAATATTCTTGCCATTAAATTTTATCATTCCTTTTCACGTACAGTGGAGTGTCGGCAAGTCCCAGCAGTTCTTTTTTACGAACGATTCTTGCTTTCTTATCCACTACTACATTTTCAATGTGCACATCTTCACCGATCATAGCACCCGGAAGGATCACACAGTTTTTCACAACTGCCCCCTTCTTGATAATCGCACCACGTCCGATGACACTGTTTTCAATATCACCCTCTACCAGACATCCGTTGGAAACCATACTGTTTTTCACACTGACACCTGAATAGTACTGTGTAGGGCAGGAATCGTTGGTTCTTGTATAAACCGGCCAGTCTGTATGGAACAGATCCATCGCCTTATCATAGTCCAGCAGATCCATATTGGCATTGTAGTAGCTCTTAAAATCATTGATACATGCCACAAAGCCACGGTGTGCAACACCACGGATGTCCAGCTCCGCACACTCATCGTTTACGATATCACGGAACCAGTACAGAGAAGAGATATTCGCTGCTTTCTTTACCAGATCCATGAACAGCTCCTTACTCAGGATATAGGTTTCCAGAGAAATTGTTCTGGATTTGGAGTTTCCGCGGTTCTTTTCCAGAGAAAGAACACCCTTCTGCTTGTTCAGATTCACAACATCGCAGTTTACGAAGGATTCCTTCGCATTATCCACATTCTGATACAGCATGGTGATATCCGCACCGCTTTCAATGTGGGCATCCAGCAGGGCACTGAAGTCCTGACGGAAGACAAAGTGGCTCGGTGTCAGAACAACGTAAGGATAATTGGCATCCTCGATTGCCTGCATATTGTACATATAAGAGTTAATATCATTGCTGTAGAAATCATTTTCATCCATGCTCTTTGCCGGCAGGATGTGCAGCTTTCCACGCTTGGAATTAATGTTGTAATGACGTCCGGTTCCCAGATGCTCCAGAAGAGATCTCGGATTCGTTTTTACAAATACCTTGATATGATTCACACCGGAATTACTCAGATTAGAAATTGGAAAGTCGACCAGACGATATCTTCCCAGGAATGAGAAGGCGGATACCGGACGATAATCCTGCATACCTTTGACCTGTACATTAGGTCCTTCATAATTTACAATACCAATTGCATTGCACATATTACTCACCCCTCACTCTCTTGCTAATCAGTTCGATTTCTTCACTGTTTGGATCACCTACGACAGCACCGGCATCAATCTTGACACCCTGCATGACGATGGCACGGTGAATGACGGCACCCTCGCCGACCTCCACATCCGGTAACAGTACCGAATCGTTGACCTTCGCATTTTTTGAAACCTTTACGTTCGTGAACAGGACTGAGTTGTTGATTTCACCATTGATGACACATCCCTGGTTGATATACGCATTATCCACCTTACCGTCTGGTCCGATATAATGCGGAACGGTTGCTACATCCTCTGTATAAATCTTCCAGTTTGGATCATTCAGGTCTAGCTCGTTGTTTTTGCTCAGCAGGTCCATGTTTGCTTCCCACAGGGAATCCACAGTTCCTACATCCTTCCAATAGCCTTTGAATTTCCATGCATACAGACGCTTGTTCTCCGCAAGCATGGCAGGAATAATATCCTTACCAAAGTCATGGTTGCTGTTTGGATCATCCATATCTGCGACCAGCATTTTTCTCAGCTGCTTCCAGTTAAAGATATAGATACCCATAGAAGCAAGATTGCTCTTCGGGTGCTCCGGCTTTTCCTCAAATTCCACGATACGGTCTGTTTCATCCGTATTCATAATACCGAAGCGGCTTGCTTCCTTCATCGGTACCGGCAGTACGGCGATCGTTGCATCGGCATCGCATGCCTTGTGGTGGGAAAGCATCTTGGAATAATCCATCTTGTAAATATGATCTCCCGACAGAATCAGAACATACTCCGGATTGTTGCTGTCGATGAAATCGATATTTTGTGAGATTGCATCTGCAGTTCCGCGATATACGTCAAACGCTGCTCCGTCTTTCTCACGAGGCGGCAGTACGTATACACCACTGTCTTTTGCATCCAGTCCCCAGCGCTGTCCAGCTGCTGCATAGGAATTCAGCAATACACTCTCATACTGTGTCAGTACACCGACGACGTTGATGTTGGAGTTGGCACAGTTGCTCAGCGGGAAGTCGATAATTCGATATTTCCCTCCGTAATACACTGCAGGTTTTGCAATCTTCTTGGTCAAGGCATACAGTCGTGTTCCTCGGCCTCCGGCTAGTATCATAGCCAGCATGTTGTTTTGTCTCATGTAAATCCCCCCTTAGGAATTTTTCTATATATTAAGTATAATGATTTTTAACATAAATTTCCACCCTTTTTGTAAGAAAAATGAACTTTATGTATGCGTTTTCAGCTTTTCAGGCAGAAATGACGCCAAAAGCAAAAACACGCGGAAAAGTCAAGTCAAAATTTCATTGATTTTTTACAGGTTTTCATGAAATTTATGCTCAATCTTATACTCGCATGTTCATTATATTATCGTATGTGGCAGATTATTCCAAGAAAAACAATCTGCCAAATACTTCCTTTTTCAGACAAAGTCGTACATGTTGAGAAGGTCATCAACCGTTGTGTTCTTTCTTTCTTCCCCTTCCAGCACCTTGACGATTTTCCCTTCATTCAGAATAATCGTCTTGTTGCCGTATTCCAGTGCCTGCTTCATGTTGTGCGTAATCATGAGCGTAGTGATATGGTTTTCCTTCACAATCCTCTGTGTGATATCCATAACAGAGGCTGCCGTTTTCGGATCCAGTGCCGCCGTATGTTCATCCAGCAGAAGAAGCTTCGGTGTGACGATGGTAGACATCAGCAGTGTCAGAGCCTGCCGCTGTCCTCCACTCAGCAATCCCACGGTTGTAGAAATGCGATCCTCCAGTCCAAGTCCCAGCTCCTTCAGCTTTTCGATAAAGAAGCTTCGATCGCCTTTTTTTATTGCCCGGCTCAGCGTTGTTCGCTTACCGCGACTGTATGCCAGCCCCAGATTCTCCTCAATGGTCATATGCGGCGCCGTTCCTTTTAAGGGATCCTGAAACAGGCGTCCGATTTCTCTTGCACGCTTATATTCGGGATAGGCTGTAATATCCTTTCCATCCAGAAGAATCGTTCCGGAATCACTCATAATGGAACCGCTGATTACATTCAGAAGCGTGCTCTTTCCGGCACCGTTGGTCCCCAGCACACTGATAAAGTCACCATTCTCCACATGGAAGGACAGATGGTCCAGAGCCTTTCGCTCATTGACGGTATTGGCGTGAAAGGTTACGCTGATATCCTTTAAATCAAGCATGCGATCCCCTCCTTCTCTTTTTCAGATGCGGCAGTGATATTGCCAGTGCCACAAGCGCTGCGGAGAACAGGTTCAAATCACTTGCCCCGATTCCCAGCTGCAGTGCTACGGTCAGAATAAACCGGTAGACGATTGCGCCTACAACAACAGCCGCAAATTGAAAGCCCAGTGTTTTTCTGCGGATAAATGCCTCACCGACAATGATGCTTGCCAAACCGACAACCATCATACCGATTCCACCGCTCACATCCGCAAAGCCCTGATTCTGTGCAAACACCGCACCACCCAGCGCCACAAGCGCATTGGCAAGTGCGATTCCCATGATTTTCATCAGGTCTGAGTTGATGCTGCTGGCACGTACCATCGCCTCATTGTCACCGGTTGCCCGCAGACTCATACCCAACTGTGTTTTCAAAAACAGATAAAGCAAAAGGATCAGAAGAAGGAGGAGACCGGCCACCACAACGCCATAGGCATGATCACCTAGCAACGCTATCAGCGGTGTGAAAATGGTCTTCTTACCGAACAGGGAGACATTCGGCATTCCGCTCAGAATTTTCAAATTGACAGAATACAGGGCTGTCATTGTCAGAATGCCGGCCAGCAGGGACTGCACCTTGCATTTGGTCTGCAGCAGACCGGTCACCAGCCCTGCAAGGCCTCCTGCGATAAACGCCATCAGCGTACCGATAAACGGATGTCCGTTCATTGCAAATACGGCAGATACCGCACATCCGGTTGTAAAGCTCCCATCGATCGTCAGATCGGGAATATTCAAAACGCGGAAGGAAATAAATACCCCCAGCGACATGATGGAAAATATCATGCCCAGAATTACCGCATCCTGTATGGTTGACAATGCCATAACCTTCATCCTCTCTTCTTCAATACTGTACCTTGTATCGTCTGCTTCATACATGTAGTATTCTATCCAGCCCTAATACAGCCTCTCGTTCAGCTTTTTCTTGCAGCCTTATCACTTATTCCTACATATCCGATACCGTATCATCCGATAACCTGTTCGTATAGTATTTTAAACAGCCGCTTCTTTCTTAAATGTGAAGTTCCTATACATACGATTGCTTTTCTCATATATATCCTTACGATAGTACACATTTTTTGTTTCTTTCATGCCGCATGCTTACATCATAACCAGATTCTTGCTGTTTTTCACATCCTCTGGAAGCTGAATACCAAGTGCTTCCATCGTTTTCTCATTGACATAAATATTCAGATTATCCTTGAAGACCTTAACCGGCAGATTTTTCACATCCTCGCCCTTCAGAATTTTATCTGTCATTCTTGCTGTTTCCTTGCCCAGCTCTGTGTAATCAATCCCTACCGTCGCAAAGCCGCCGTCGCTTACCATAGAATCCGCCCCTGTATATACCGGAACCTTTTTCTTGTTTGCTGTTTCCACAAGTGCACTCATAGAGCTTGCCACCGTGTTGTCATTCGGTGCAAAGATCGCATCGCATTTATCGGTAAGCACACTGACTGCACTCTGAATCTCCGTGATATTTGCGCCGCTTCCCTCAACCAGCTTGATATCGTGTTTTTTACAGAATTCCTTCGCCTTTGCCAGATTGCTTACGGAATTTGCCTCCGAGCTGTTGTAAATAAAGCCAAGTGTCTTTAATTCCGGGTCTACCTTCAGTGCAAGGTCCAGAATCTGATCAACCTGAATTTCATCGCTTGTTCCGGTGATGTTGTTATTCGGTTTCTTTAAATCATCCATCAGACCTGCCCCTACCGGGTCGCTGACAGCGGAGAATACGATTGGAATATCCTTGCTGTATTTCGCTGCCGCCATGGCCGTTGGTGTTGCAATCGCCACGATGACATCGCTTTTGTTTCCTGCAAAGGTTGACATGATAGAATTCAAGGTATTCTGCTGTCCGCCGGCATCCTTGAAATCCAGCTTGATATTTTCTCCATCCTTATATCCAAGCACTTCCATTTCTGCCTTGAAGCTGTCACGAATTGTATTCAATGATTTATGCTCCACAATCTGCGCTACAGATACCACCGGAATTTTTTCCTCGGTCTTCGCATCCTCCTTGCTTCCACATCCTGTTAATACGCCTGCACATAATAGAAATGCCGCTGCTGCCTTACATAATTTTTTCATAATCTGTTGTCCTCTCTTTCATTGTGTTGGTTTGTTTCCTTTGTTTATATGACGTCTGTTTTCCCTTATGCCATCGCCATTCCTCTGTGCCTTGTAACACAATGACCACCTCCCTTATATAAAAAAGCACCCGTCCAAAAGTCTGTTGACTTCAGGACAGATGCTGTTAGGTTCATCTGCGGTACCACCTGATTTGATCGTTCCATTCATAGGGAACCATCCTCTCATCAAAATGCTGACACATTTCTAGCCCTGTAACGTAGGCCTACGTCTTGGATACTGAGCTGCGCCGTTCACCTTGCCCTCCAGAGTCCATTTACAAAACTGCATCTCTGCCGCGATTCCACCATCCGCGTGCTCTCTATAAGCGCATCTTTCTGCTTGATCTCTCTGTCTTTGGTTTCCTATAGGATACACCTCTTCTTTTTGCTTGTCAACACTTTTTCTGAAATTTTACATTTTTTATTCTGAAAATATTTTCATCATTTGCAAGGATTTCTCCAGCAGCTTCTTATAGATTGCCCTTTGCTTATATGCGATCAGATGAATGTGCTGTCCCTGGGTAGAATGACTGCATGCACAGCGGCTTCCTGATCACGGGTGATGATCCATTGGGGATAACGGCATCCTGTCTGTATTGCCTAGCCGCGGTTCTCTTGTGCTTTCCCATACAGATGAAATCCATTCCATAGCTGCAATGCGGCAGCTGCAGCAGTGACACTGAAGATGGCTGCCGATTCCTGCATATATGCCTCTTTACAGGAAATCGCCGTCAAAACACCGCAGATAACGGAAAGGATACCGGTCAGCAGCAGCTGTTTCCAGCCGATTTCCATGTATTGCAGGCCATGAATTCTCGTATCGTAATACACGTTTTCCAGAAGCTGCAGGATAAAAACAAGTGGCAGCGCAATCCACCATAGGTTATATGCGCCGCTAAACCAGGGAAACAAAAGAAAGCCGGGAATGCTCAGCATGCATTGGATACACCCCAGCAGCAGAAAAGGCTTTTTGATATATACATACGGACACATTTCGTTTGTATATTCTATTTCTGCCTCCTCATGGTGCATACGCCTGCGAAGGACTGTACGCTGGTTTTGCAGGCGCACCATCTGCATATCGATTTCATGAATCAGCTGCTCATATACCTGTGGTGCATATTCATCCTCTATAAGAATTGCGCGGATTTCCCGTATATGCAATCCCATCTGGCGCATGGAATGAATTTCACGCAGTGTTTTCAAACAGCCTTCATCATAATCGCGGTAGCCGTTTTCCAGCTTCCCCGGTTTTACAAAGCCCTGATCCTCATAATACTGTACAGCCTTCTTACTAAGACCGCTTTTCTCCATAACCTCTTTCAGCAGCATTTCTCTATCCTCTTTCCGGCCTTTTAGATGCCGTCACGTTTACATAACAGGTAATCCTTTTTAGCTTCCTGCATGTCATGCTCAAAACGCATACCTGCACATTACATCCCTTCCCGTTTTTTTTTCGAATTCTCTTTCCCTGATATTCTATAGCAGTGACGCTCGCAGAACAAGCCCTTTTCTGCGTATTCCTATAAGTTTTAAGAGCGTTCCTGTATTTTTTATGAAGCAGCGGCAGTTCGTCGAATAAGCGATGAAGCAACGCTCTGCTTATTTTGTATGTGCTTTATAAAGGATGAAAAAAGATGCACACTTTCCTTTTCTAAGCAAAGCATTGCATCCTTGTCAATAGCAGCATTTGCATACAGCTGCACCATTTGTTCTTCAATATGGGAATACGAGTAGAAAGGCCATTCCATCTGCTTCCTTTTCGGCGAAGATTTCCCCATTCATGCGCCGCATGATTTCCCGGCATATATAAAGGCCAAGACCGTTGCCCTGCTTTCCTTCGCTGTTGCTGGCACGAAAGAAGCTTTCAAAGATATGATGAAATTCAGTGTCATTCACTGTATTGCCAGTATTAAAAATACGAATCAGCTGGCAATAGTCCTCTTCATAGCACGATATTTCTATCCTTCCTCCATCTCCGTATTTCAAGGCATTTTCCATAATGTTTTCCACGACCTCAAAGCTGCGCTCCAGATCCCCCTTCAGCAGCAGGTTCTCATAGGGCTTTACCTCCAGCTCCATGCGCCGCAGACGCAATGGCTCGTTATAGGCGTGAACAGCCTTGTCAATCAGCTCCTTCAAATAGAATTCCGTGTTTTGAACCTGTATATCCAGTAGATCGTGACGGGACTGCTGCATGATTTCTTCTACATAATGCTCGATTTCCTTCCCCTTTTCCTGTATCTGATGAGCTGCCTGTACATTTTGTGCCTCATCCGTATACAGATGCTCCTCCAAAGCCCGCGCATACAGCTGAATGGTGTTCAGCGGTGTCTTAATATCATGTGATAGAGAAAGCAGCAGCTTCTTCTTTTCCTTTTCCAGCTCCAGCTGTCGCTTTCTGGAGGTATCCAGCGAATCCTTCAACTGTCCGATTCCCAGTAGGAAATCATGTGCATATCTGCTTTTTTCCTCCTTCACGATTCCCTTCCAATGCCCCTTCGCAAGCTCACCGGGAAGATCACGCACGCGATCAAAGGGCTTCAGCAGATGCTTTTTCAAATAGAGAAGCACGCTCAGCAGTACAGCGAACAAGGCGGCGAGTGACAGCTGTGTGCGCAGCAGCAAGCCTTTGGCATCCACAAGTGAGCGATGATAATCAAAGCGCAGATATCCTGTCAGCTGCTGCTCCTTGTAAATCGGCTCCACATGCATATCCTGATTATTGCCTTCTTCAAAAAAGGCGGAGGCTGCTTCCCGGCTTCCTTCCTTTGCGGACAGCCACTGCAGCTTTTCGATATGCGGATAGCTGTTCAGCGCGATATCCTTCTCTTTAACACCCTTTTCTACCTGCTGCAGAATACGATTGATTTCCACGCGATATGCATGGTCCTTGGTTTCCTCCATCTGCAATATACTCCACCCGAGAAAGATAGCGATGCCCAGATACAGCAGAAAACAGGAAAGGATCAGGAGATTATACTTCTTCAAAGCGATACCCCACGCCCCAGACTGTTTTGATCCGCTGCGGCTGTTTTGGATTCTTTTCTATTTTGTCACGCAGCATTTTGATATGAACGGTCAGTGTCTGCTGTTCACTGAAGCTGTCCATCCCCCATATGCTTGCGAAAATATATTCCTTGCGCAACGTCTTTCCAGCATTGGATACCAGCAGCGTCAGCAGCTCGAATTCCTTAGCGTTCAGCTCCAAAAGCCTTCCATCCACAAAGGCCCTGTGCTGTGCACGCGCAATGACCACACCGCAGCAGGATATGGTTTCCTTGCGATGCAAATCGGAGGTACGCTGTAAAACAGCACGTATCTTTGCGGCAAGTATTTGCGGGTCCACCGGTTTCTCGATATAATCATCCGCTCCCAGCTCATATCCGTTCAGCTGATCATTTCGATCCTTTCGAGCACTCATAATCAGTATCGGGACCGCTTTATGCTCCCGCACTTTTTTGCATACCGTAAAGCCATCCATATGGGGCAGCATGATATCCAGCAACAGCAGACGTACTTCCGCCTGTGCAAGATAGGAAAGCGCAGCCTCCCCGCTCTCCACATGGTGCACCTGAAAGCCATCCCGCTTTAAAAAGCTTACAATCAGCTGGGCAAGCTCCCGGTGATCCTCTACAAGTAAAATATCTATCATAGGCAATTACCATCCTAACGTTATCAGCCATTCATTTAATCTGCGCTCCCGCTTGCGTACATCCGCAGCCTCTTCCCATGCGCCAAGCTGCATTTCATCCCGGATATTTCCGTCTTCGATATATAACACCCGATCACAGCGTGAGGCTACCTTCATATCATGGGTTACCAGCAATATGCTTGTCCCTTCCTTATGAATCCGGTTCAGCTCCTCCATGACCTCATAGGAGCTCTGCTTATTCAAAGCACCCGTTGGCTCATCCGCAAACAGAATACGCGGATGATTGATCAGACTGCGGCAGATACAGGCCCGCTGTAATTGTCCTCCGGATACCTCATTCACATCGTTGTCCGCAATATCACTGATACCAAGCTTCTGCATGAGCTTTGCGGCGTAGGCGTTGATTTCTTTTCTTCCCTGCTTCGTCTTTCCCTTTACGGACTGATAGGCCGGTAAAATAATATTATCATATACGGACAGGTTTTTCAGCATATACATTTGTTGAAAGACAAATCCCATTTCCTCCAGGCGTAAATCACTGATTTCATTGCAGCTCATATCCGTAAGCTCCCGGTCAAAGAATTTCACACTTCCGGCAGTGGCGCTGTCCATCCCGCTGATCGTATACAGCAGGGTCGTCTTACCAGAGCCGGATGGTCCCATGACGGCGATCATTTCCTTTTCCTCCAGTGTCAGATTGACATTTCTCAATACGTTGTTCTGTCGTTTATTTACAATATATGTCTTACACAGATTACTTACTGTTATTCCACTCATAATAGCTTCCTCCTTATTCCATGTTGTTCATTTCACGTATGTGGATACGCTTGATTTTACCGGTAGCAAATATCGTTGCACACAGGATTCCCAGCAGCAGTACCCCTGGGTAAAGCAGATAGACCTGCAGCGGATCGATCTGGATACGCACATCAGCACCCATGATGGCGAAGATTGGCTCCAGCATAAAGCGGTTACTGAGCATGGACAGCGGAATTGCCGCAATCATGGAAACCAGCGCAACCAGAATCATACGAATCACCTGCCATGTTCGGATACTGCTGTTTCTGAACCCGACACTCTTCATCATGGCAATTTCACCCTTTTCGCGTACGATGAACAGCTTTTCCATCAGCAGTGTTATCAGCATGATAACCGCACAGAGCATGGCTGTCATCGGAAGCAGAAGCTCACTCAGAGATTCCTGAATACCGCCGATATTGCGATCGACAATTTCCTGCGCTGTATACCACTCATAATCAGGAAATTGTGTTTGAAGCGTATTCTTCAGCTCTTTTTGACTCTTATCTGTTTTCATATCAACATTGACATTCCAGTATTCAAACAGATCCAGCTCACTTAAATCCAGCGAGGCATTCAGGCGGGCACTTTTCCCAAGCTGCATATAATCGGAATAGCTTCCTGTAATGATGAAGGTATAGGGATTTCCATGAAACTCCGTCTCCACCCGATCCCCGATATGCCAGTTGTTTTCCTCGAGGATAAGCCGGGAGAAGGCGATTTCATTTTCTAGCACAGGAGCACTGCCCTCTTGGTAATCCAGATATTCCGGATTGCGCCCCTGGAGTTGTATGGACATGATCTTCGTATTCCCCTTTGTCCCGGGTGCGTGAAACGGTAAGAAATAAATGGAGGAGGCCGTCAGCGCAGCATCATAGCCCTTTTCTTTCATTTCCTGTTCCACACGCAGCATTCCCTTTTTCAGCTGCTTGGCGTTTTTATATGCGGAATCTGTCTTTCCTTCAATTTTCTTTATATAAACGGCACTGTCTGTATTCACAGTGAATTTGGATGCCATTTCACTGCTTTGCATGGTTTGGATGGTATTCAGCGGAATGGTTATCAGAACAAAGCTGATACAGAAGGTAACCAGCAGCAATGCATAGCGCTTCAGATGCGTCAGCATATCATTGATTCCCAGATAGGCAGGGACACGCAGATACTTCTGTTTGAACAAATACAGGGCTGATGCTTTCGCAAAGCTCTCTCCACTGTGACCACCGCGTATCGCAGATATTGCGGTTATCCGGTTCAGCTTTCGTGTGCAATTCAGACAAAACAGCATGACAAGTGAAATGATAACCAGCGTACAGAGAATATTTACATAGAAATTCACACTACTGTCCTCCATAATCATATTCACACTGACTCCTGCCACCATGACACGACTGATCGGCACACTGATCAGCAGTCCGAGGAACGCCCCGCTGCAGACAAGAAACGCATATTTCACAAGATACAGCCGCCGTATTGCTTTATCTCTCAATCCGATTGCCTTCATAATACCGATTTCACGGTATTCCTCTTCCATCGTAAACAGCAGTGTAAAGCGCAGAACCAGCAGTGCAATTAAAATTACGCAGATGCCAATCAGAATAAGCAGCGCTGCCAGAATCAGATCAAAGGAATAGATCATGGAATACATACTGCGGGAAACTGTATTTAAAACGGAGGGGAAGCTTTGCAGATTCTGTGCTTCAATAAAATCGGACATGGACGCTACATTGATAAAGTATAAAGAATAGGTCTGTTCACTGCTCGCTTTCTTAAATTCTCCATACATGTCTGAATTCATAAAGATTCTTGACATACCAACCATATCATTTCCAAACGCCGCATCCTTTACCACGGTTTTCAGAGTAAAGGTTTTATCCACGCCGCCTATTCGGATTCGCACCTTATCGCCGACCTTCAAATCGTTTTTATCCATCAAAAAGGCAGGCATTCCGATTTCATCATCCTGTAAATGAAGAGCATTTCCATCCGGATCAAAGCCCTTGCAATAGTCACTGCTTTCCTCGGACAGAAACAGACTAAGTCCTTCGGCATTAAATCTCTTTCCGCTCTCCCTATGCAAATTTGCCTGATCTACGGAGAGCATTTCCTGATAACCGTAATCCCTTACTCCCGGAGCCTTGGTTTCCATCCATTTCATTATTTTTTCTTTTTCACTCGGATTTACAGCCACCAGATTCACATCCGGTATATTCGCATAATCCATATAGTAATCCACAGAGGAGCCTACCACCAGAATATTGTTCACACTGCTCGCAAGAAATACAGTCGCAATGGTAATAAACAGAAACAGAATCAGATTGACACTCTTTCTATGCATTAAATCCTTTTTTAACATTCGTTTCAGCATTGCCGTCACACCCTTTCTACAAGCTAAGAATACCGCACGCTTTCTTAAAAAATCCTTAAATACAATAAGAAAGCGTTGTATTCATCGTAAGAATCATTTTCTTTCTTCTTCAGTCAGTTTCAAGCACCATTATTTCCAAAAACATCCATCCGCATTCATAAAGAAAGCAGAAGCCTTCAAAACCTCTGCGAATTTCATATCCTAGTAGCTAAGACTACCCTATTTCAGACAGATAGCGAATTCATTTTTTTACTGGCAGTATACAACAGTAATCGCTTCATCCCAGAAGTATCCTATTTATGATATAGAATACAACAGAAACCGCTTCATCCCGGAAGTATCCTATTTATGATATGGATTGTTGTTCTGTATCATAAAGGCACGATAAATCTGTTCCAGAACAAGAACTCTTGTCATCTGATGGGTAAAGGTCAAATCACTCAGCTTCCATTTCCAGTTACAGCGTTTATAGACATTTTCCCCAGGTCCCAAAGAACCTGCGATCACAAAGGTCAGATTGCTGGTCTGATAGGTCTGGAGCCGCTCCAGCTTTTGCGCAAATGCTTCACTATCCACCATTTCTCCCCATAAATCAAGCAGGATCACATATTCCTGTTCCTTTATTTTGGCAAGAATACGTTCCCCCTCCTTTTCTTTTACCTGCTTGTTCTGTGATTCGCTGTTGCTCTGCGGTGCCACCTCATCGTTTACTTCGATGATTTCCAGCTTTGTGAACGGCCGCAGCCTTTTTTCATATTCTTCAATCTGAGCACGCAGTGCCTTTTCCTTTATTTTTCCTACAGCAACGATTTTTATCATAAGCTCTCCCTTACTTCCTTCAGCAGTTCCAGCTTGCTTGTCAGCCATCTGCGGCGCAGTTTTTTAAACATTCGATATTCTGCGAGCACTTCAACAATACTGGATGCTGTATCCACCGCATTCACCACCCACGCTTCTTTGCAGGTAGGTGGTATAACGGTTAACGGCCACATATGCTTGCGAATGATTTCCTGTTCCCGTTCGCTGATTTGAAAATCACGCAGTGCATTTTGATTCGCAAAAAACGGGTGCCGGAAGCCGTGGAGTCTGTGCCAGTCCTCTGCCTCATGCCAGTCATACAAAAAATAGTCATGCAGCAGTGCCCCCCGTATCAAAGAACGCTCATCACAGGACATCCGTAGCTTTCTGATGAGTGTGAAGCTGTAATAGGACACAACGAAGCTGTGCTCCAAACAGCTAATGGACCCGTGCTGTATATATTTTTGCATATCCCATACACGGGCATCCTTCAACAAATCCTTTGCTATATCTAAAAATACCGGTAATTCCTCTGCTTGCATATTCCACCTCGCTATGGAATTTATTGTACCCTGTTTTTCATCAGAGTGCAAATATCAAAAGCCCTTCTTTTTCAGCTCCGCTACCATCTGTACATAGGTTTCCAATACATCAAAGCCCTTATAATCCTCTCTGGTCAGATCAATGATATTTCCGTGTGATATCCCCTTGTAGTGGCGGTTGGTAAAGGTTCCCTGAAAATCCCCCCATTTAGCGCTTTCCTCAGTTACCAGGCCATCGTTTTTTGCATCTACAAGGCGGATAAACAGATACGGAATAGTGAGCAAGAGGTGTGACCAAGCATGGTGCATCAGACTCATATAGCTCTGGTAATATACCTGTGGATCATCCTTCACGTCTTCATTGAATTGGGCACTCCATGTTGTTGTGAACTGGTGTGTCACTGTATAGAAATCCGGATGGAGATCCTTCATGCCAAGAAAGATCTTATCAAAAACAGATGCCAGCCAGCGATACAGCTTTTCCGGGGCATGCTTTATCAATACATCTACAAAGCGACAGCCGCGATGCGGTGTGGATATGGTTGTCAAGGAGGCGACATGTGCTCCCATTTGTCCCTTGGATATCGCATGACGAGCATCCAGACCACCCTTGGAATGGGCAATGATATTTACCTTATCACACTGCTCGATTGCACAGATTTCCTCAATTCGCTTTTGTATGTCCTTGCTGTTTTGTTCAATCGTTGCAAAGGCTTCCTGATTGCCATAATAAACGGTAGCCCCGTTTTTGGTCAGCACACGTGGAATCCTGCCCCAGTAATTGATGTATTTCAAATCACGAAAGCCAACGCCATGCAGCATGAGCAACGGATATCTGGTTTTACATATCTGTGATTCCACGCGTTGTGAGGAAACCTCGATTGCGATCGTTTCATGATCATATTCTTCTTTTGCCTTGCTTTGCAGATACAGCAGAAAAGGTATGCGGATGATTGGCAGAAACAGTACCATCCACAGCAGAATACGCCGCAGGATACGAAGCCGCCGGCTGATGCAAA
Source organism: Clostridiaceae bacterium OM02-2AC (assembly GCA_003481775.1). GTDB lineage: Bacteria > Bacillota_I > Bacilli_A > Erysipelotrichales > Erysipelotrichaceae > Clostridium_AQ. The sequence continues at coordinate 35,335 of QULU01000014.1, read as the reverse complement.
ATATGATCATAGCGGCAGTCAGTGCATATGTATATTGAAACACCAGCATCCAGATTAGGTCTGCAATATACCAGCTGTCTGTTCGATCTACAGAATATAGTGACAGATATAGCAGAAGCTGTATAAAAAACAGAAGAAAGCTTCGATTTATCATATCCTTTGCATGAAGCAGAATTCTTAACCGCCTTTGTTTTTTGCCTGCTCCTATCCCCAGTCGTATGATATACAGAAGCATCATAACAAGCAGAAGTAAGAGAATCACCACTATAAAGCTGCCTGTACCATAAGCCCAGGCAGCCTTGCCTCGATGAAGCAGCAATGGCAGATGAGAAAACACCAGCAGGATGAAAACTCCGGCAATTTTCTTTATAAATTTCATGTGAACGCCTCTTTCCCATTCTTACAGGCTTTATTATATCATATTGTTACCATTCACTGAAATACACAGGATACAGGGAATCGATTCCCCTCTATGAGGAATCCATACCGTTTACAAACAGCTGGAAGGAAAATTCGATTGGAAATGGTATGTATGCTGTTTCAGCTATCCGCACATCCGGCTGCACGAACAAGCTTACGCGATATGCAAAAACCATTTATTTTTTTCTAAAATATCTACAAACAGGGAAATTTATAGTACAATTAGAGCAAAGGGTGATTGTATGAAAAAGAATAAAAAAGGATTTACACTGGTCGAAATCATCGTTGTTCTCGTTATTATAGGAATCCTTCTGGCACTGGCTGTTCCTGCCGTTATGAGCTATGTGAAGGAGGCGGCAGATACTAAGCTGATCTCTGAGGCCAGAGCTGTGATGGTTGCCTCCAAGGAGAAGGGAATCGAGCTGGTCCAAAAAAATCAGCTGGATTTATTATCTACGAGTGAAAATATGGAGGATATCATGAAGCGCGCAGAGGTAGAGGGCACCCTGATGGAAATATATAAAAACCATGCAAATAATGGGGCCGGTGATTTTATCGTTTTAATAGACGAAACCTATGTGCGTTATGATGATCAAAAGCAGAAGTATGAAATACTGACTTCGTATGATAATTTATTTATAAAAGCAAATGCTATCCACCTCGCTTTGATAAAAGGGGAACCATTGGACATCATCAATCAATTCTGTCTAAACACCCCAAAGGCCTTTATCAATTCGGAAGGTGCCAATACCGGGAAAAAGCTGCGCGCTGCACTTAATGAAGCAGGAATCGCCAGTGGAGATGATTACAGCTTTAGAATTTATGCAAATCAGAGTGAGAATAATTATACGATAACAATCAGCGAGCGGAAAGTAAACATGAGTGATATAGAGCAGGGGAATAAAGTCAAAGTCATTCAGTATGATTATTCCGGGAAAAACGGATTTAGCGGAACACCAATCGTTAAAACTGCAAATGCTTCCGTTAAGCTTGGAGAGGACTCCGGAGGTTCACAGGACGATTACGCTGCATTAAAGCTAGATGACATAAAGGACTGGGAGGTCATTTCAAAGTAACAAATCCAGATAATAAAAAAACTGCCATGCTCTATGATATACATATAGGTATCACAGATGCTGTCGCAGTTTTTTTTACTGATATTCTTTTTTGTATGAGATTTTCTTAAACATGATCTTCCATTCTTCAAAATCCCTCATAATATCCTTTAAGTTTAACGATTCCTGATAACTGAGCTTATCATGCATATACCCCTCTGTCATCCATGCCAGCATTTGATAGACCTGCTTCGGATCAACATCATTGTTGAATTTTGAGAAATCCACATGAGCAAAGTATCGGTCAAAGGTCGTGTCTATGAGTGAATGCAGCTCCATTGCCACATCCTTGCTGACAGCCTCTCGACTGGAAGAAAAGGCACGAGATATAAAGTCCAGAATAAACGGATGCTCCACCATCGTCTGCATTTTTTTCTGAGCGCCGAATTCCATCAGCTCAAAGAAATCTGTAATTTTGGTATAATCCTCGTCATCCATCATCCTTGTGATAATTTCTACACAGTATTGAAACAGATACATATAAAAGCTTTTCTTATCCTTAAAATAATAGAACAATAATCCCTTGGATATGCCTGCCTTGGCTGCGATATCCTCAGTGTTAGCTTTTTTGTATTCATTTCGCCCAAACACTTCCATTCCGGCATCGATGATACGCCGCTGTTTTTCCTGTGATAGCTCTTCAAATTTTTCCATACTACGCTCCTGTCATTCCTGATAGTTATTCAAAAAAAGCTATGATTTCCTGTATGCTGATTGGTGCCATAGCATTTGCATCCACGCCGACATCATATCTTAACAAACCATTATCGCGATTTCTGTAATTCACATCCACATGATTGTGCGGATGTCCGTGCAGATGAATTGCTCTGCGTAAAAAGCCATTCCATTCCGCCATCGGATAATGAAGAAGACAAAGGTGTGCCCCTCATACTTCAGCTCATGCAGCTGCTTTACCCACATAAATAAAGTCTGATCAAATTCCTTTTGATGAACAAAGCGGTCATGATTTCCTTCAATGAGATATTTTCTGCCCTTTAGCTTCATCAGCATTTCCTGAGCATACGTATGATTTTTCATAGTAACATCTCCCAGAATATACACCTCATCATTCACGCGTATCCTTCGATTCCAGTTTTCCACAAGGGCCTCATTCATCGCTTTACAATTACGATAGGGTCTGTTGGCAAGATGAATGATATTATCATGATAAAAATGTACATCCGCTGTGGAGTATATCATGCTGTCCCCTCTTTATTATTCAGAAAACGGCACCCATGCAGGTTCATGCATCAGATGCCGTTCCTTTTTATTCCAGTATTACCGTCTTTTCGATTTCCTTACCGTTGCGGTTTACGACAATGCTTACCTTGTCCTTTACCTTATGACTGTAAAGATACTGACGGAACTGCTTATAATCCTTGATATCCTTGCCATCAAATTTCACAAGGATGTCTCCCTCTTTTATTCCTGCTGCAGCTGCCGGTGTCCGTGAGGCAACCTTGACAATCAGCAGGCCGCTTTCCACCTTGGAATCAATCCCCAGATATGCCTTGTCCAGCATGCTCAGCTGCTCGATTGGCTGTACGGATATTCCCAAAATCGGACGTACCACCTTGCCGTTGTTTTCCAGCTCGGTGATGATGGGAAGAACCTCATTGATCGGCAATGCGAAGCCAAAGCCCTCTACGGAGGTATCCGTAATCTTCATGGAATTGATACCGATCAGCTCTCCTGCCATATTGATTAACGGTCCACCGCTGTTTCCCGGATTGATTGCAGCATCCGTCTGCAGAACATTCACATCCCAGTCCGCAACACCGTTGTTGTCAATATCCATTTCCATCCGTCTATCCACGCCGGATATCAGACCACCGGATACACTGCCCTGATACTCAATGCCCAGTGGACTTCCCATGGCGATGACATATTCTCCCTTTTTTACAAGCGAGGAATTTCCCATCACGAAGGCTTCCGCTTTGAAATCCACTTCTGTTTTCAACAGTGCAAGATCCGTCAGCTCATCCTTTCCGACGATTTCCACCTTCTGTTCCTTGCCGTTCGCAAAGGTGACAATGGCTTCATCCCCATCCGCAACGACATGATTGTTGGTGATAATATAAACCGTTTTTCCATCAACCTTATAAACTGCGCCGCTTCCGGAATCAATCGATTGTCCTCTTGCTTTTGCGGTAACCGTTACCACCTTATTTTCACTTTTCGCCACCAGCTCTGTCACATCACTCGTAATATCCACACTGGCGGATTCCACCTTCTGATTCGTCTGCTGCGCAGCCCCAGCTGCTGTGCTGTTCTCTTTTGACTGTAAATATAAAATCGTCAGGACAATGTTCCATCCGATCAGTGCTACTAGAAGAAAGGCTGTCAGTCGCTTCATGATGATTTCCCTCCGGTATAAATGGAAAACTGATCAGCAGGATACAATCGAAGATCCTCGCGATCCTTTTGCTTCCGCTTCAGTGTTTCCTTCAGTGTTGTAAGTGCCATATCACGGGTGTTTCCCTCCTGCGAAATATGCGCAAGAACAATTTCCTTCGTATTATCCCCCATGACATCACACAGGATATTTGAACAATCCTCATTGCATAGATGTCCGCAGTCTCCAATGATGCGCTGCTTCAGATAGACCGGTCTGGTTGTCTGCATCAGCATCTCGATATCGTGGTTGCTTTCAAAGATATAGTAATCCGCATTGCGTATGTATTCTCTGACCTCATCCTTTATATAGCCGGTATCTGTCACATACACCATTTTTTCATCCTCGGTCTCTATGACATAGCCTACAGTGCCTTCACAATCGTGGCTCATCGGTAAAACCGTTATACGAAAATCCTGGAGCTCAAAGCGATCATACGGGCGTATGCTATGCAGATGATTGGTTGCGATTTCCTGTGTCGCATACGTTGGTATCGGATCAAAGAGCTTCATCTGTGCGACATGATCACTATGCGTATGCGTTATCAAAAGTGCATTGCTTTGCATGGGATCATAAGCAATCTGTTCAAAGCAGCTTTTCAGATATTTTCGTGTCGTTCCACAGTCGATGACCAGCTTGGTATCCCTATGTTTTATCAGACAGCAGTTCCCTTTGGAACCGCTGGCCAGTAATGCAAATTTCATATGCGGCCTCTTTTCTATTACACTTCATTGTTTCAAGAGCATGCAGTAAGCACAGCTGCTTGAACAGCTTTTCTATAAGGACTCCGATAGAGTCATGGTTTGTTCGTCTGTATGTCAGGCAAATCCGTCATGTGCGATATTGAAGAAGGCAGAGATGGATTTTTGGAATGCCAGCTCCACCTTGCCTGTTGCTCCGTTACGATGCTTGGCAATGTCAAGATCGGTCTGATCGGTCGGATTGTTTTGTTCCGCCTCATCATCCTTCGCATAGTAGGCATCACGATACAGAAACATGACGATATCGGCATCCTGCTCGATGGCTCCGGATTCACGAAGGTCAGATAGCATTGGATGCTTATCGGGACGTGTCTCTACAGAACGTGACAGCTGCGACAGTGCGATCACCGGACATTCCATTTCTCTGGCAAGTCCCTTCAGGGAACGGGAGATCTCCGATATTTCCTGCTGGCGGTTATCTCCGCTTTTTCCGCTTCCGCTGATCAGCTGAAGGTAGTCAATGACAACCAGATCAAGACCATGCTCACTTTTCAGCTTACGGCATTTAGAGAACACCTCGGATATTTTGATATTGGAGCTGTCATCCACAAACAGCTTGCTGGCCATCAGCTCATTCGCCGCTTCATTCAGCTTGCTGAATTCATCATCCAGTATGGCTCCACTTCTCAGCTTATTGGATTCCACTGCGGATTTGGCACTCAGAATACGCTTCATCAACGCCTCCGCCGGCATCTCCAGTGAGAAAATGGCAATCGCTCCGGGATTGTAAAAGGAAGCATTCAACGCCAGATTCAGCGCAAAGGCGGTCTTTCCCATTGCGGGACGAGCCGCAAGAATGATCAAATCCCCACGCTGAAAGCCGTTTGTCATGCGGTCCAGATCCGTATAGCCGGTCTTGATTCCGGTTACACGGTTATCACTGGAGCGCAGACGAATCAGCTCCTGCATCACATTGGAAACAACCTCCCGGCTGCTCTTGAAATCGGTGGCACGGCGGCTGCGGGTTACTCCGAGAATATCCCGTTCCGCCTTGTCCATGATTTCATCCAGATCATTTGCCGTATCAAAGCCGTCCTCGGCAATCTGCTCGGCTGCTTCAATTAAGCGTCGCAGATGCGCTCTGCTTTTGATTATTTCAATATAATACACACTGTTGGCGCTGGATATCGCCGTATCACTCAGCTTGATGATATAGTCAGCTCCACCTACCAGATTCAGCTGCTCGATATCCTGCAAACGGGCAATCAGGGTTGTGACATCCACCGGCTTTCCGCTGTCCGTGATATCCATCATGGCAGAGAATATACGCTGATGGATATCCAGATAAAAATCACGCGCGTCCAGACCCTGATCATATACAACACTGGTTACGCTGGGATAAATCATCATTGCACCGAGAATGGACTGCTCCGCCTCGGTACTATGTGGCAATTCTCTACTCATAAAGCCTCCTATCCATTCACATGAACACGAATGGTTCCGATTACCTTATTTCTGTAAAGATCCACCTTGACATCCGTATAGCCAAGAGAGGTGATGGCATCGTTGTCGATGACCTTTCTCTTGTCCACATGAATGCCGTATTTTTCATGCAGCTGTGCCACGATCTGCTTTGTGGAAACACTGCCGAACACACGTCCGCCTTCCCCTGTTTTCACATGGAATTCCAGTGTGATTTTCGCAAGCTGCTTCTTCAAGTCCTCCGCATCCGCTTCCTTCTGTTTTTCTTCCAGATCATGCTGCAGGTTCTGTTCATCCAGAATCTCCATGCTTTTCTTTGTTGCCATTACTGCCAGGTTTTTATTCAGTAGAAAGTTTCTTCCGTAGCCGTCACTGACCTCTACGATATCCCCTTTCTTACCCAGCTTTTTCACATCACTTAGCAGTATCACTTTCATCTTCGTCGTCCTCCTCGTTTTCTTCCAGATAGGCATCTATCATCTGTTTCAGTTCTTGCTGTACGGCCTTCACCGTCGTTTGTTCTCTTTGCAAGGCAGCCATCGTGAAATGTCCGCCGCCGTGCATGTTCTCCATAATAATCTGTACGTTGATTTTCCCCTTACTGCGGGCAGAAACCGCCACTCTGCCATCCTCGATATTGCCGATGACAAAGCTTGCCTCCATATCCTTGATATTCAACAGACTGTCTGCCACCTGAGACATCAGCGTTCGATTGATCACATGGTTGTTATCTACTGCGGCGATCAGAATGCCGTCCGCATATTGCTTAGCATATTTCATAACCTCTGTTTTTGCTTCAAAATCATCAAAATCCTCTTTCAGAAGATTCTCTGCCGTAATGGGATCCACACCCAGATTTTTCAGATAGGCAGCAGCTTCAAACGTACGGCTTCCCGTTCTTGTTTTAAAGCGGTTGGTGTCCACTAGAATACCGACATACATCAGCGTTGCCTCTTCCTCACTCAGATTTACCTTATTGTTTTGATATGGCAGGAATTCAGTTGCCAGCTCGCATACAGAGCTTGCACTGGATTCCACGTACACCAGCAGTGGATTCCCGATGAAGTCCTCACTTCTGCGGTGATGATCAATAACCACGATGCGGTTTGCCTCTGCCAGTGTCAGCGGCGCCCCCGTCTGTTTCGGATTGTGATGATCGACGGCAATCAGAAGATCATCGTTTTCAATCATTTTACTGGCATCCGGATCACTGATAAACCGGTGCCGGCCCTCCAGCTTGTCCATATACAGCTTCATAGCTTCTTTTAGCTGCGGCTCAATACCGCCGCTATCCGATACGACATAGACTTCCTTCCCATAGGCAGCAGCCAGCCGTGACATGCACAGGGCACTTCCCATACAGTCAAAATCCATATTCTGATGCCCGATCACAAACACCCGGTTCGCTTCCATGATGGCTTCCTTAATCGCCTGTGACATCACACGGACACGTACCTTGCTACGTTTTTCCCGGGCCTCACTGTTTCCTCCGAAATACTTCACGCTCTCGCCATATCTCTTGACGGCTGCCTGATCACCGCCCCGGCTCTGTGCCAGCTCCAGCAGATCATTCACCATCGTATCCAGCAGGCGGAAATCATCCGTACCACGGGCAAACGACATACTCAGGGTTATGGATACATCGATATCCTCAGCATTTTTACGTATTGTGTTCAGAATGTCAAATTTATCCTGTACAACCTGTTCAAAAATCGCCTCATTCAAAATGACAAGAAAACGATCGGAGCGCAGACGCCGGATAAACATCCCATAGCGTCCTGCCCATTCCACCAGCGGCTGACGCAGCTGCGTATTGATGGTAGCCATGGTTCCTTCATCCTCATACTGCTGAATTTCCATATAATTATCCAGCTGCAGCAATCCGGCAACGACACTGTCCTTCTTAAACCGCTCTGTTATGGTTTCCAGCTTGGTGATATCCCGTACAAACAGCACCTGTCCGTTTTCCTTACGGGCAATCTCATAAACATATTCCCCATTCGGATCACTTGCCGTCAGCTCGTCCACAGAACCGTTGAAAAGATCTGTAATCTCCGGAATCCAGCTGGTCAGCTTTTTCCCGACAACATTAACAGCACGCTCCTCCAGAAACTCATTGATCCATGTCGCATTGTATTGCTCATCGTACGTGATGATACCGACCTCACCAAAGGACAGGGCATCCTTGGCGTCATGTCCCAGAATATGGGAGATATCAATATCACGCTGTTCCTTATCACGCTCATACTTTAATACGATCCATACAATGACAAGGATATTCAAAATCAACAGAATCGTCATGGGTAGAATCTGAAGACCCGGAATCCCGGCCATATACAGGACAAATAATGCAGCAGCTTCCGCAATCAGAATAATCGCGATTTGAACCTTAAAATTTTCCAAACGATCCATTTATGACACCTCGTTTCATTTTATCTCTCAGCAGAAACAGGATATCCGCAATGCCGATTACGGCAATCACATCCTGTACATAGGGCACAAACACAGCAATCATCAACAGAAACACCAGTGCGCGCTTACGCAGCAGCACCAACAGTCCCATAAGGCACATCGCTCCGCAGGCGATTGCATAGACCTTGCAGACAAGGTAGGCCCCCAGCAGTATAGTCGAAGCTTCCTGGTTTAATTTTAGCACATTTCTACTGTAAAATAGAACCCAAATGACAAGAATCAGCCATCCGTTCCATTTCGGAGCGCGAATACTGAGAATATTGTTCATCGGGCGTACCCTGATATGCAGCCGGGAAAGCAGGATGTTGCCGATCATATGGATGCACATCGTCTGCAGTACGCTCATGAGAACAGCCACCAAAACAACGATGATCGTTACGGTTTTCATGAGATCGATTCCGGTATGGATGTTCATAAGCTCCAGTATGGTTTTCACCAGCTCGATATCCTCTGCCGGATCATACCCGAATACAGCCGCAAGCAAAACGGTTGTGACCAGATAGGAAAAGAATGTGAAGATACCGCTGAAAACAAGCAGCGTACCGTTCTTCCAGCCTTTTCTCACCCCGCCACCATATACAAGTCCCACAACGATGCAGCTAAAGAGATAGAAAATCGTTGTAGGTGAGCTGATCATGAAGGAAAGCAGCAGCATGCTGACAGAGGGAACCAGTGCATTGCGCACTCCGTATTTTGCCGTATAGACAAGAATGGGGAAGGTCAATACCCAATACATAAAATATTCCAGCATATTGCCAAGCTGCCGGTTGATAAACAGAAGCAGTCCGACAATGGCGCACATCATCGCCCCTTCTGTTATCTTGCGTGTCTGATTGTTCATACCCTCTGCTTCCTTTCTCTGCTGTGCCTCAGCAATGCTCCTGCAGCCCTGTGCAGGGATACAGCTATGAAAAAACTCCATCCTGCGACAGATGGAGTGAAATTGCGATATTATTCGCTTACGTAAGGCAGTAAAGCCATCTGGCGTGCACGCTTGATTGCAGTAGCCAGCATACGCTGATATTTTGCACGTGTACCTGTTACACGTCTTGGAATGATTTTTCCGTTTGCAGAAATGAATCTTTTTAATAATTCAATATCCTTGTAGTCGATGCTTTCAATTTTATTTTTCGTAAAGTAACATACTTTTTTACGTCCCATACGCTGTTTTTTGAATGCCATAGAAAATCTCCTTTCTACCATTAAAATGGTAAATCATCACTTGCGATATCCAGTGTATCGCTGCTTGTAAAGTCATTGGAGTAGGACTGGGAGCTGCTGTTGTCACTCTGGTAGCCCTGATTGCTTCCCTGCTCATAGTCAGGTACATAGGCATTGCTGTTCGCATTGCTTGCAGCAGCGCTTTTGCTTTCCAGAAACTGTACACTGTCTGCGACAACTTCTGTTACATAAACGCGTTTACCACTCTGATCATCATAGCTGCGTGTCTGGATTCTTCCTTCCACGCCGACCAGTGAACCTTTATGTGTATACTGTGCTACGATATCCGCAGTTTTATTCCAGGCAACCGTGTTGATAAAATCAGCATCCGGCTGTCCCTCCTGCTTGAAACGGCGGGTACATGCTACAGTAAAAGAAACAACAGATGCACCATTTGCAGTCTTACGCAAGACAGGATCTTTCGTTAAACGACCGACTAATACGACTCTATTGATCATATGTCCATCCTCCTAAGTCTTACTCTTCGTCCTGAGTTTTGATAATCATATAACGTACGATGCTGTGGTTGATACGTGCCAGACGCTCGAATTCGTGAATTCCTTCGTTGTTGGCAGTTGCATTTACTACAACATAGTAGCCTTTTTTCATGTGATTGATTTCATACGCGAACTCTTTCACGCCCCATTCGTCTACCTTATCGATAGTACCCTCGTGGTCAGTAATAATCTTGTGGAAACTGTCCATCAGTTTAGTGCGTGCTGCATCATCCAGGGATGCGTTCACGATGTACATGATTTCGTATTTTTTCATTCTGTACACCTCCTCGTGGTCTTTAGGCCCTATATCCGTTATGTATAGAGCGGGGAGTAGAGATTTCTACCCGTTTACTGATTATATCATGGGGAAATGGTGAAAGTAAAGTGATAATTTGACTTTTTCCAGAAGTTCAGAGCAGTAAGACATTTTCAGATAAGAGAGGGATTGTACGTTTCCTGCGCTTTATCTTGTTATTCTTCCTTAATAATGATTTATTCGTAATCATATTCCTGATACTATCAACCTATCAATCGCATAATCAGGAAGCAATCGCATTCATATATACGGATTCTTTTTTTAAACACCTAAATTTTCTTAATCCCTTAAAAGCAAACGGTATGGAGAGTAAAAACGAAGCTGTATCATCATACAGGACGTATCATATTCGTTATACAATATATAGAGCAAATACATGATCCCAACGCTGAAATGAGAAATATTTTTTCATACTCTGGTTTTTCGATTTTTTCTGTATTTCCGAGAGGATATATGCTACACTGTAGATACAAAAAAAGGAGAGGTTGGTCTATGAGAAACTATATACATAATACAATCCATTCACATGGTATTCATCCGCTAAAGCCCCGGCCTTTCCGTAGCTCAACCGCTTGCTAGAAGCGTTTTTTCTTATGCTTTTAACAAATTAAGTTATTTTTTCCCATCCCTGTGTAACACGCTGCAGCTAAATACCGCTTGTCGGCGGTAAGGACTGCCTTGTTTTTGTTGCATGCATTACAGCGTATGAAACAAAACAGCAGGTACTTCTATATGCTGATGAAAGCAACAGCAACATAAGAGCTCCACCAGATCATATCCCTGTAGTACAGATAACAATAGCAGAAAGAAAGGATATGATCATGAATACAAATACAGAAACAGCAGCTATGATTAGTTGTTATGATGATAAAAAGGCATATGACATGTACTGTAAAAAGCTGTTATCAAATAAGCAGATACTCGCCTATGTTATGAAAGGCTGTATTCCGGAATATGCAGACATTCCACTGGAGGATATACCGTCCTATATCGAAATGTCTTCCATAAAGAATACAGCGGAGTACGAACATATTGATGATAAGCAGATAGAGGTTACGGATGAGGCCATACCGGGAGCCCAGATCAAATACGATATTCAGTTTGAAGCAGTGATACCATCAAAGCAGATGACTCCGGATAAGAATACATCCTCGGAAAATAGGCTTCGCTTGATCATCAACCTGGAAAGCCAGGCGGAGGATAACCCCGGCTATCCTCTGATCAAGCGTGCTTTGTACTATTGCAGTAGATTGATGGCAAGACAGAAGCATCCCAGAGATGGATTTCAGCATTCCGATTATGGTAAAATCAAAAAGGTCTGTTCCATATGGATCTGTATCGGTCACAGCAATCAAAAGAACGATGTCATCAATACCTATAAGATACAGGAAACATGCGAAACAAAGATATGGCATGCCGCAAAGGAGGACTATGATTTGATCACAGCAGTCATGGTGTATCCGAAAAAAGAAGGCGTACGAAAAGCACAGGATATTCCGAATGCGGTGGAGCAGGAGGATGAGAACAAGCAGAGGCTGCTGGAGCTATTAAAGATTTTGTTTATAAAAAATCT
>QULU01000014.1:0-23133 GCA_003481775.1 Clostridiaceae bacterium OM02-2AC | reverse complement strand
ATTTTGTTTATAAAAAATCTCGCAGTAGTGGATAAAAAGGAACAATTACAGAAGACGTATGGTATACTAATGGAGAAGGAGATAGATAAGGAGGTCATGACGATGTGCAACTTTAGTGATTTCATTGAACAAAGAGGTATAGAAAAAGGCTTGGAGCAGGGGCTGGAACAAGGACTGGAAAAAGGACTGGAAAAAGGACTGGAAAAAGGACTTAGAAAAGGCTTGTTACAGGGAAAAGCTGAAGGTAAAAGGGAAGGAAAGGCGGAAGGCAGAGTGGAAGCAACGCTACTCTATGTAAGAAAACTGATGCAGAAAATCGATGTCAGTGCGGTGGATGCGATGAATATGCTGGATGTTGAAGAAGACATACGACCTACCATTCTGCACTCTCTACATTTATCCTAAACAGCAATGCCCACAATAATTTTAAAGAGCTGTATCATCTCAGCTCTTTTTCTGAATGTTATGATTCCGCACATATAAGAAGTAAATGAAACTCCTGCAACGTTTTTATCCTTCATAGCATATAAGCTTTTATTTGCATCACAATATGAAAATAAAAGCCCGTTACATCCCGGTTCTGAATGCTATACTAGAGAAAAGAAAGAAGGGATTTGATGAAACTGCTGATTGGATCAGTTACCAAGTGTGAAGAAATTAAACAGGCAGTCCTGTCCATGGAGCTACCACTTACCTATCAGGGCAAGAAGGGACTACAGATGGTATTCGACTGTGCATCTGATGAGGATGAGAAAATCATTCTGAGAAAGGTAAAAGACGAATTGAAGCAGCTGCCGGAGCTTGGCGGTATCTTCTACAATGTGACATGTGGATAAGCAGACAGCCTGTAACCTCACTTTATAGCACAAGAAAGGAAAGCACTTCTGATGAATAACAGAATCATGCTTTCCTTTTTCATACAGCTTGTTTGCCGTTCCTAATACTGTCTGCCCTGGCTTATTTTACACGTTGTTACCTATTCATTATGTATCAGATAGAAGAATACTCATTCTTTCTGTTTTTCAACACAAGTCACTCTGGTTTTCGCAAGATAGTCGTGAAGCGAGCGATGTGAATCTGTCTTAACAACAAGAATGAGAGAAAGTGCTGTCAGTAACATCCCTGCAATCTGCCAGTAATAATCTACATAGTAGCTCAAGGACAGGGTTACCAGCTGACGGATGTAGTTCGATGCGACAAATGCTGCCCCCTCCAGCAGGAAGCCACCGATAACCTGCCGTTTCAGCAGTGTGATCAAATCCACTGCTTCACCATCTGTTTTTTCTATACGATAACCGGCAATGTGCTTCCCCAGTGTCTGCCCCGGCCAAATGCGCCAGGGAACATATACAAAATAAAACAGCGCAAACAACATACAGAGTGCCCCGGCCAGTAAGGCCCAGCCTCGTGCATATCCAAGTGATTCAAAAACATACAGACCACCAAACATATCCTGTTTTTTCGTCAATCCGCTGTATAGCAGCACAGCCGGCAGCCCGGTAAACATACCGCCGACTACCCAGTCTACGATATAAGCGCCGAATCGTTTCGGTGTATCAACATCACTCGGTGTATGATCGGTAATCGCATATAGCTTTTCATATATTCCTGTCATATTCAGCTGCATTTTCCTACCTCTTTTCTTCATACAGGGCATCCACCGCCTTCTTCATGCGCTGTAATCCCTCCAGAAGCTTCGCTCTTGGACATCCACAGTTCATACGCAGATAGCCCTTCCCATTGTTGCCGTAGGTTTCCCCCTTCATGATTGCGACCTTTCCGATATGCACCAACGCTTCCTGCAGCTCCTCGCTTGAAAACGGCACAGCTCTTACATCGATCCATGCAAGATATGTCGCCTGTGGCATAGCAAAGCGCATATCCGGGAAATGCTCCTTCACAAACTGCTCCACCAGCTCCATATTGCCGCGTATATAGTCGCACAGCTGATCGACATAATCATCACACCTCGTATAGCCGACCATGGTCGCATACATTCCGAAAATACTTGCAGAATTCAGGAAATCACGCTTTCTTGTTTGATACAGAAATTCATCCCGTACCATCTGATCCGCAATCACTGCATAGGAGCCAATCAAACCGGGAACATTTAAGGTCTTACTGCAGGAGCTGACCAGAAACAATCTGTCATATTCCCCGATATACTCAAGAATCGGAGTATGTCTTCCCCTCAGCTGCATATCCATATGAATTTCATCCGATATGATGGCCGTTCCATGCGCCTTGCAGATCGACACCATTTTTTGCAGCTCCCTGCGACTCCAAAGACGTCCGGTTGGATTATGCGGAGAGCATAACAGGAATATGGAGCAGTCCTTTATATCCTCTTCAAATTTATCAAAGTCAATTTCAAAATCACAGTCCCCCTGTACCAGATCATTGCTGATGAGAATGCGATCCTGATCCTCAATAACCGTGAAGAAGGAATCATACATAGGGTTAAAGCTCAGAATACGATCCTTTGGTTTGGATAACAGCCGGATTAGAAGAGAAACGGAATACATGACACTGGGACTGTACAAAATCCAGTCCTCCTCCATACGGCATTGAAAGCGCCGTTGAAAATATCCGGTGATGCTCCCCTTGAAATCGTGATGATTCCAGCGTGTATAGCCGTAGATTTCGTGCTGTGCCACCTTTTGAATCGTATCGCTGATCGGCTTGGGAATCCGAAAGTCCGTATCGGAAATAGAAAACGGAAGCAGGTCTTTCTCCCCAAAACGGTCTTCGATATAATCCCATTGTGTACAATAGGTGCCTCTGCGCTCGATCACTTCATCAAAATCATACTTCATGTGCTGCATCCTCCTTCAGAATCAAAAGCTCCTTGCTCGTCCTATTCATCACTACACCGATGCCATCTCTGATTACCACATCATCCTCTATGCGAATACCACCGATTCCCGGCAGATAGATTCCCGGTTCACAGGACATCATCATACCGTTTTGTAAAACAACAGTACTTGTTTCGTTCAGAATCGGATATTCACAGCCATCGCCAATTCCAAGACCATGGCCCAGACCGTGTGTAAAATATTCCCCATAGCCTTTACGGGCTATAATTGAACGTGCAGCGTTGTCCACCTCGTTTGCCACTGCCCCCTGTTTCATCGCTTGGATACCTGCGAGCTGTGCTTCCAGGACGATATGATAAATACTTGCAATTTCCGGCTTTGGCTTTCCAATAAAGCAGACTCTTGTCATATCAGACTGATAATTTTTATACTGAATACCGAAGTCCATTAAAATTGGCTCATGCGCACGGATTTTCCTTCCTGTCGGGCGTCCATGCGGCAGGGCACTGCGCTCCCCGGTTCCCACGATTGTTTCAAAGGACATCTGTGTAGCTCCGGCGGATATCGCATAATACTGCAGCAATGCAGATATTTCATATTCACTCATACCGATATGCAGATGATGAATGACGCTTTGATAAATATCATCCGTGATATCCACTGCCTCCTGCATAAGACGCTGTTCCTCTTCATCCTTGCAGATACGAAGCATATGAATTTCCTCATCCAGCAAACGAATATTGACACCGAGAGCCTCCATGCGCCAATATTCCTTCACCAGTTGCTGCGAGCTCTCCACCCCCATGCTCGTACAGGCATGCTTGTGCAGCAGCTCTTCAACAACGCCAAGATAGCCGTTCCCACCGGTATGCGGCATATGTTGGACGATTTGTAAGTCATGCTCCCGCTCATTTGCCTCAATCAGGTAACGTCCATCGACAATCAGGTAACCCTGATCTCTCATAAGTAGAATCTGACAACCGCTTCCTGTCAGTGTGTCCATATACTTTTTCATTGTTTTACTTTTGATCAGCAATGCATCCAACTTCTGCTTTTGCAGAAATGCTTGCAGCTTTCCTAAGCGCTTCGCCATTGCACAGCACCCCTTTCCTCTATTTGTTAAATAAGGCAGACCTGCGCCTGCCTTATCCTAGGTTGCCTTTAGAAATCCAGATCCAGATCGTTCAGCAATGCTTCATCCTCTGCGGAGATAGCACTCTTCTGTGCTTCCACAGCCTTTTCATTCTCCAGCTCACGTTTCTCGTACAGCTTGAAGAACGGATACCACAGAGCGATGGAGCCTAGCATCTGTATGGCATTAACGACGATGGTTCTCCAGTCCAGATTGACCAGATAGCCCTCCAGGAAGACACCGACATACGGTGGATTGAAGACCGGCATATTCAGCAGTCCCATATCCATCAGCCAGTGCGGGAAGGTTCCAAGAATTGCCCCACCGATGACATAAGGGATAAAGAACAGCGGATTCAATACGATTGGCGCTCCAAACAGAATCGGTTCATTGATACCGAACAATGCAGGAATCAAAGCAACACGGCCGATTTTCTTCTGTGCCGCCGCCTTTGAGAAGATGCACCAGAATACCAGTCCGAAGGTGACACCGGTTCCTGTGAAGTTTGCGAAGGCAGAGATCGCTCCACCGGTATAGAAATGCTCCAGCGGCAGATGTGCCTTGTAGTTGGCGATATTGTCAGCCAGAAACTGTGTGGAGATCGGGCTGGTGATCGGACTAAGTACGGATGGATGAATACCGAAGAAGAACAGCAGACAGCTCATCATCTGCAGGAAGGTGAATGCCAGCGGGTTATCCATGGAGCCTACCAGCGGTGCCAACAGATTGGTGAAGATCATCGGCGGTATGGTTTCAAATACGTTCACACATACAACGCGGATAATCAGGAAGAATCCGATGACGATAACAGAAATCGGAATCATTTCAAAGGAGCGTGATACAAAATCAGGTACTGACTCCGGCATTTTAATGGTAAAATGCTTTTTAATACACCAGCGATACAGCTCCACCGCAATAATGGTCGCAAACATAGCAGCAAACAGGCCCTTGGTCCCCAGATAGGTTCCGGATATCCCACCGTCCTCCGTATACTCAACCGCCATCATCAAGAAGGCAATAATCCCCATACTCATGCAGCCGGGAACATCCAGCTTATAGGAATTTGCCAAATGGTAGGCGATAATAGCCGTCACATACAAGGACATCAGACTCATTCCGACATTGAACGGAATATAAATAATGTCCAGATTTGCTGTGATCCACTGCGATATTGGATTCTCTGTACCGATCATATTCGGAATTGCTTCCGGAATCAGACAGAAGCTTCCGATAATCAGCAGCGGTGTCATCGCTACCATCGCTTTCTTAATTGCGCTCAGATGCACCTGTTTATCCATCTTATTGGCGATCGGAGTCAAATATTTATTCATAAATGCCTCAAATTTATCAAACATGTTTCCACTCTCGCTTTCTTTTTTATAATTCCCCTCAGAATTATTTCTGCATATCTGCTTTTTTTCTTGCGATCAATGCCATTTTCATAACCGTGGCTCCATCCATTTTTCCATATGTATCTTTGTCTACGATAACATAAGGAATATGGTGTGGATCGATAATCGGCTTGATGTAGTCGATTTTGTGTGCAATCTGCGGTCCGATGACAAGCACATCCATGCCTTCCACTTCACTCTGCAGTAAATCTACCGGTATAGCAGTGAATTGGAAATCATCGATATTCAGCTTGGCACTGTCCTTCACAGTTTTCTTCATGCTGTCCATCAGCATGGTTGTGGAGAAGCCTCCTGCACAGCACAATACGATTTTCATGTTATTTACCCTCCTTTGCCTCAAATACATTTATCATTTCCTCAATCAGATCTCTCGCTAATTGAGAAGTCATATAATGGTCCTGCGCATGAACCATCAACAACCCGATTTCCGGTTTCTCATCACTGTCACTCATTTCTGCAGTGATGAGCTTTGTCTGGATTTTGTGAGCCTCCAGATCTATCTTTCTCGCCTGAGCAAGCAACTCGCGTGCCTCATCATAACGGCTATCCTTCACCATTTTTAAAGCCTCAAATGCTTTTGCCTTACTATCTCCGGCAGCAGAAATCATACCTACGATTTCCTGTTCCAACTGATTCATTTCGTCTCCTCCTCATCAATATGCAGTAAATACTTCCATTCTCTCTTTCGTTAATGCTTTCGCCAGCTGTACAACCAGCTCTATCGTATGATCCAGATCCCGTGTATCCACCAGACTCCAAGAGCCATGGCAGTAGCGTAGCGGTATTCCGATGACCATAGCAAGTGTGCCGCTGCGGCTGATTCCGGCATTGCCGGCGTCGGTACCTCCACCGCTGAACATATCACATTGATAAGGGATATCATGTGTCTGTGCAGTTTCTTTGACAAACGCCAGCAGCTTTTCATTCGGTGCCAGTGTTTTATCGTAATGCACCAGCATGCAGCCCTTTCCCAGCCTGCGGTGATTGGTATAGTTTCTTGACAGCTCCGGATGATTCGCCACATCGAGTGCGAATACAAGATCCGGTTCTTCCTTATATACTGCTGTTTTCCCTCCGCGCACACCAACCTCTTCACTGCTGGTTGCACACAGGATGATCTCATTTTCCAATGACAGCTCATGGATACGCTTCATCACCTGAGCCAGCACATAGCAGCCGCTTCGATCATCCATCGCCTTGCCGGCATATACATGATCCTGATTGAACGGATGTGCATGGCTGTCGAAGCAGACCATATTGCCAATTTCCACGCCAAGTGCCGCGACCTCCTCCCGGCTGTCACAGCCAAGATCCACATACAGCTCTTTGACACGGTGATTCTCATCCGTTGTAATGTTCAGAATACCGGATACCTTTGATCCCGAAGCCGTCGTAATTCTGACCTTCTGCATTTCCATGCTTTTCTGCTGAACGCCACCCAGTGCAATCAGATATACAAAGCCGATATCCGATATATGCCGCACAAGAAAGCCGACTTCATCCATGTGGGCGCAAAACATGATTTTCAGCGGTTTTTCTGCTGTTCCCTTTTTGTGAAAGGATATA
This sequence comes from Clostridiaceae bacterium OM02-2AC, assembly GCA_003481775.1. Classification (GTDB taxonomy): domain Bacteria; phylum Bacillota_I; class Bacilli_A; order Erysipelotrichales; family Erysipelotrichaceae; genus Clostridium_AQ. Next base: position 16,207 of record QULU01000014.1, on the reverse strand, counting down.
CTGCCCAGTGTATCGTACGTAATTTCATCACTGTATGCGGATAATTCCTCTTTCAATATGGTACGTACCTCCCCCTCTTTGGAAGCAACCGCATCCGCATTGGACAGGCGTACCAGTAAATCTTCTTTCATAGACTTCCTCCATCCAGTTCCTTCATAACAATCAACAGCTCCTCCAGTGTCCTGCTGCTTAACACCTGTTCCAGCCGCTTTTCATCCTTCATGAGCTGATACAGCTTTCGGGTGATATCCTTGTGCATCTCATAGCTGCTTCTTGTCAGTGATATCATAAAGATAATGCGCACCTCTTTGCCCTCATACAGTATCGGCTTATGCAAAATACAGACCGATATCATATTCTTTTCCGCAAGGATTTGAATCGGATGCGGTATAGCAACCCCATGTGCGTATACGGTACTCATATAGGACTCACGTTCCATGACGTAATCCGCATAATGCGCACCGCCATAGCCGCAGGTTTCCAGCTGATCCGCCATCTGCTTCAGCAGACGCAGATAGTCCGTTTCCTCACTGATCTGAAAGAAATCACGACTGAACAGGGAATACATATAGGAATCCACATCCGCAATGCTCAGGGAATCGCAGTTATCAAACTGCAGCACCTGTCGAATACGAATCAGATCCTGATCATCCAGCAGCTCCTTGATATAGATAATCGGAGCACTGAACTCCCGGTTTAAAGGAACGATGGTAAAAATCAAATCCGGCTGAAACGCTTCCAGCTCCTCCAGCTGAAGAAAGCTGAAGGTTTCCACCTCTGCCTTGACAAACAGCGATTCTATCTGCAGCTTGATCAGGTACGCACTGCCTCCACCGGTGGAACAGACGACACCGATGCGGTTAAACCGCCGGATACGCAGCTCCCGTTCCTTTTCCATGTGCGCCGCAAAATGTGTCGCAACAAAGCCGACCTCATCGTGTGTCGCTTCCACATCATATTTTTCTTTCAGCATATCCGCAAAGCGTATGGCAATGTTGAAAATCATCGGATAGCGAATACAAATTTCACTGATCAGATTATTCTTATACGATATTTTCTGATGCAATCGGTCGATCAATAGGGATACATGGGTAAGCAGTGAAGTTTTAAACACTTCATCCTCACTGAATTCTGTTCCATATACCTCATCGCATTCCTGCAGGAACTGGTTGATGTCGGCACGCAGGCTTACACTGAAGGAGCTGACCGGCACCATCTGCCGGATATTGATCCGCAGCACCTCAAGAAACTGCTGATAGGTCTTTTTTGATATGCCATAGGTGAATAAGCCTTCCACGGTCTGTATGACCTCAGCTCCAACCCGTTCACAGGCGTCCTTACGCGCGGTTGGATGATATCGTTCCTCTGCTTGGATCTGCGCCAGATACAGCGTAACCTTCAGCCAGACGATAACGTTTTTCAACTCATTGTAATTGATGTTGAGATGCTCCCGCTCAATGCTGTGTACCAGTACCTCATGAATCCGGGTAAAGGAAGCTTCCTCCTTTTCCAGCTCCTGTGTGATAAAGGTATTCCCATCAAAATACAGCTCGCTCATCAGCTTTCTGATATGCTGAGTATCTCCACGGATGCGGATGCCGTAATGGCTTTTCTTTTCCAGCTGTAAATGATGGACCTGCAGCTGATTTTCCACCTCCTGCAAATCCTTTTTTACTGAGGTGCGGCTAATTTGGAACTGCTCTGCCATACGATCCATGGAAACATAGCTTTCCTGCAATGTCAGATACGCCATCATGTTCTTGACACGATCCTTCATATCAAACATCGTTTCATGCTCGAGCGATTTCATGAATTCATCCAGCAGACGGTCATTGATTACTTCAAGCAGATATCCGTTCCCTCTGCGCATGTGCAGCTGATACCCGTTTCTTGAAGAAATCTGTATCAGATATGACAGGTCATTCTGTATCGTTCTTCTGGATACATCATATCGCTTCATGAAATATTCCATGGGCAGGTATTCCTTCATTGTCAGAAAGTCTTTCATTATGGAATATAATCTCATACAGGATTCTCCTTTCTTATTTTCGGTATCGCTTACATCCACATTATAAGATTGCTTTCACATTAAGAACAGATTAACAATTACGCCTGAATGTGCAAATAAAATCGTAAAGTGCTGCTTTGATAACGGATGTAAAAGATACAGGGATAATAGTAACACATTCATTCCGCAGTTCCTGTTTTTCATCTACTTGCAGGAAGAGCATTGTCTATGTTGAATGATTTATATGTAAAGTTTTCCATTATTCTGGCTTTTTTTCCTTATGTATTGTAGATAGATACATATTCTATTAAAATTAAATTAAGGATAAACGCTTGGCAGCACTGCAGTATAAACACAGAATTTCACCCAATTAGCACGATTTCATATGGAGGATATCATTATGACTGATGAAGAAAGAAAGCGTTTAAAAAATTTGAATAAGAAAAATGAAGAATTCAACAAACAGCTATATGATAATGCAAGAAGCTATGCAACGGGTTTATTTGTTTTAGGCGTATTAGCATTATTTATTCTTATTTTATATTTGGTATTCTAAGCAAAACGTTACCTAAAAGAATCCGTTTGCTTATACGATGCCTTAAGATATTAAAGAAGTCATGTATAACACTGATATTCATAACAGTGATTACATGACTTTTCTTATAATTTTATTTATCACCACAATCTAAAAAGACACACTATTTGTGTGTCCATGTAGTTTTCACTAAATCCTTTAGCTGTAGCTTTACACTCGAGCGTCCTGCAACCAGTGATTTACTCAAACGGAAGCCATATTCGTCCTTATTCTTCGTTTTATTAACGCTCAGATACATCCACGGAAGCTCCTGGGAACCGTCATCCAGCAGAACATTCACACTTCCCTCCAGCTCATAAGCCTTATGCTTTTTCTCTATATCATGGGACACAACAGAGACAATACTTCCTCCCTGTGTGCTGAATTCCCCGCTTGCTTCAAAATAGATCAGATAGGCATCGGTCTCTTCCTCAACATCCGAAAGATAGATCGTATTTCCCTCACTCTCATATACCTTCTGTCCCTCATTAGAGGACACATCCTTCAGCTGGAAGGTATACACAGCCTCTTCCTTTATTTCCTGCTGCATTGTACGATAATTGCTGGATTCCTGCAGATAGCCCATTGCCTTACGTTGGTCATCGATCGCCACACTGCGGCTGATTGCATAAAAGCTGATCATAATGATTACAGCAACCAGAATACATATCACCGCACGGTTTCCGGCCTTGCTTTTTTTGTTCTTTAACAGCAGCGGCTCCGGGACGCTGCGCACGATTCCATTGATAAACGCAGCTTCATCCCCATTGTAAATAGCCTGTGGCTGCAGGCTCCGCAGTTGTGCAGTATACAGTTGATTCGCGATGTCATGCAGCTCCACATTCAGATAGCTGCTCTCTCTTATTTTTTTAAGAAGTCGATTTTGTATTTTTCTGTATTCCTGCAGGTATTCCTGTTCCAGCAGGTCCAGTATTTCATTATTTTCCATGTTTATGACCTCTTTCCTGTCCTATTATAGTATATCATATGAATCCGATTGCGTGAGCATTTATACGATAACAAATACACCGTAAAATTACAATGTTTTTTCTATGAAAAATTATGGAAAAGTATACTTTCATGGGTTATGTATCCATTTCCCGGGGAATACCTTTCTCGTACAATCCTGTTTGCGCCAGCTTTGAACAACCGATTCTTTTCAATTTTTAAACATTTACCTCTGAACCAAACAGGCGTATAATAAGATACAAATATCAAAGGGGTAGTAGAATGAATAAAGAGAAGTCAAAAAACAGAGGTTTGATGACTGAGGGAGTCATCTGGAAGGAAATTCTGCTGTTTTCCATACCACTGCTGCTGGGCAATCTGTTTCAGCAGCTGTATAATGCAGTGGATTCCGTTGTTGTGGGGAATTATATCGGAGCACAGGCACTTGCGGCTGTTGGCTCCAGTGCACCTGTCATCAATTTGCTGGTCAGCTTTTTCATGGGACTTGCGGTCGGAGCCGGTGTTATCATCTCCCGCTATTTCGGCGCAAGAAAAAAAGAAGAGCTGCACATCGCTGTGCACACCTCGCTGGCACTGACCTTTGCGGCAGGCCTTGTTATGACGCTGATTGGCGTACTTATTTCGCCTTATGTATTGCAATGGGTAGGAACACCAAGTGATGTCATGGAAAGCTCCGTACTGTATCTGCGTATTTATTTTCTGGGCATTTTGTCTGTGATGGTTTATAACATGGGAAGCGGTATCCTGCGAGCGGTAGGCGATTCCAGAAATCCACTGTACTTTCTAATCGTGTCTTCCGTCACCAACATTATTCTGGATATGCTGTTCGTCATTGTCTTTCACATGGGAATTGCCGGAGTTGGATGGGCCACGCTGATCGCGCAGACGATCAGTGCTGTATTAACCATGCTTCTGCTTATGCGTACCAAGGAAGAATACCAGGTAAAGCTGAAACATATTCGTTTTCACAAGCATATGCTTTATGAAATTGTCCGACTGGGCCTTCCCAGCGGTTTACAGAATGCCATCGTTTCCTTTTCCAATGTTATCGTACAAAGCAACATCAACGCCTTCGGTTCTCTGGCTATGGCAGGCTGCGGCTCCTATACCAAGATCGACGGCTTTGCCATACTACCGGTTATGAGCTATTCCATGGCACTGACCACGTTTACCGGTCAGAATATGGGGGCGAAAAAATATGACCGCGTAAAGCAGGGAGCAAAGACCGGCATTCTCATGAGTGTCATAACGATTGTCTGCATTTCTGCCCTGCTGCTGATTTTAGGCCCTAATGTTCTTGCGATTTTCTCCAGTGATCCGACAGTTATCAATTATGGACTGTATATGATGCATGTACTTGCACCGGGCTATATCTTCCTGGCAATATCCCATGCCTTTAACGGTATCATTCGTGGTGCAGGTATTACGACTGTTCCTATGATCGTCATGGTCACATGCTGGTGCGGGCTGCGTATGGCGTGGATTCTAACCAGTGTACCGTTGTTTCACGATATCGGTGTTGTCTTTATGGGGTGGCCGCTGACATGGATTGCCAGTGCCTTATGGCTGTTCCTATATTATCGTAAGGGAAGCTGGATGACACGCTATGATTCTTAAATAAATCGATAAAAGCCATCGAATAAACTGATTTAACCAGATTATTCGATGGCTCTCTTTATATTTATGCCGGATGTACCGGCTGCTTTTGTGACTGCGGTCTGCGTCTGCGGTTGTTCCGTTTTGGTGCAGCTGCCGATGTTTGCGGCTTCCCTGCAGCACTGCGGTTCTCGCTTCGATTGGATGCGGAAGGCTTCGCTGCGGATTTCTGCCTTCTTCTATTTTGCGACTGTACAGATGCTGCAGGCTCCAGATTACGCATTGGAAACTCACGATCCTCCACAACCGGTATGTGCATACGAATCAGCTTTTCAATGCTTTTTACATACTCTGCCTCATTGCAGTCAGAGAAAGCAATGGCACAGCCCTGTCTGCCAGCTCTACCGGTACGTCCGATGCGATGTACATATACTTCAGCTTCATTGGGAATATCGAAGTTAAATACATGGCTCAGCTCCTGCACATCAATCCCTCTTGCGGCGATGTCTGTAGCAACCAGTACCCTACTTTTTCCTTCCTTGAATTGCAGCAGTGCCTGCTGTCGCGCATTCTGTGACTTATTCCCATGGATTACACCACTCGTTACGCCGTTTTCATTCAGATACTTTGCAAGGCGATTCGCATTGCTTTTCGTTCTTGTGAATACAAGTGCATTTTGTACACGGTTCTTCTGTAAAAGCTTTAACAGCAGGCGTTTTTTGTTTGCTTTATCCACATAATATAAGCTCTGATCAATCTTCTCCACTGTAGTTGATGCTGGTGTCACCTCAATGCTGACAGGCTCATGCAATAAGGACTGCGCAAGCTTACGAATTTCTGAAGGCATGGTAGCACTGAAAAACAATGTCTGCTTCTTTTTGGGCAGCTTTGCGATGATCCGTTTTACATCCGGAAGAAATCCCATATCCAGCATGCGGTCTGCTTCATCCAGAATGAAGATTTCAATATGGCTGATGTCAATTATGCCCTGTTGAATCAGATCATTCAATCGACCGGGTGTTGCGACCAGAATATCCACTCCGGCCTTCAAAATACGTTCTTGCGGCTTCTGCGGTACACCACCAAAGATGACGGCACTGCGTATTGTTGTATATTGGGCATACGCCGTGATGTTTTCCTGGATCTGAATGGCAAGCTCTCTGGTCGGAGTTACGATCAGGGAGCGGATGCTTTGTTTATGATGCGTTTTCAGCAGTTGAATCGTCGGAATGGAAAATGCTGCTATTTTCCCGGTACCGGTCTGTGCACAGCCGAGAATGTCACGACCCTGCAAAGCGTAGGGTATCGCCTGTTCCTGAATTGGTGTGGGATCAACATATCCCTGTTCTTTAATAGCCTTTAAAATAGGCTCTGTTATATGTAATGTGTGAAATTTCATGTTCTCTTCTTTCTATCAGGCATGAAAAAGCGATACTTATTGTTCATCCCTAAGTATCGCGTTAGCCTTGAATTTAAGCAACCCCATCATAACACACTTTGTTGCAGAACAGAAGATATTTTTGAAATTTCACAAAGATTCACATAGAAATATGTGCTTTTTATATTTATGCTTTACCAAACGTGCGTGCGTATTTATATTTTTCTGCACGGTAATAGGAGCGAACATATTCTACAGGTTTTCCATTCTGATCCAGAGAAGTCCTTGTTCTCAGCAGCAATGCCGTGTGCTCTCACGACCTGTAATTCACTGCTGATAGAGCATGTGCATAGCCAACCTCAATATCCTCATACACGCTTGTGATACAAATACCTTTTTCGCGTTCAAGATATTCATATAAAGAAGAATAATACATTCTCATGAGCATAATCCCTGAACCATCACAATTGTTAAGACACAAAAAGGTTCGCACGATAATCAGTTCATCCTGCGAACCTTTTTAAACATATCAGATTTAATACTTCTCTACCTTAACACATATTCCTTCAAAAACCGGCTGACTCCCTGCTCGGTATTCGCCTTTGCGATATAATCTGCCTTTTCCTTTACCTCAGGCTGACCGTTTTCCATGCATACGCAAATACCGGATTCAGAAAACATAGTCGCGTCATTGAAGTTATCGCCAAACACCATCGTCTGCTTTGGCTGTACTTGCAGCAGCTCCATCAGCCGCACCAGTGTCTTTCCCTTGGTCGCATCCACGTGCGTGATCGTGTAAACATCATCCTCACTGCGTACAGCATGCAGGCTTTCACAATGCGCATTGATCGTATGCAAAACAGGCTCCATCACATTCGCATCCTTTGCGACCATAACCACCTTGAAGATAGCATGCCCCAGCATATCCCGATAATCGACTGCCTGCTTCATCCTTGTTTTTCCACGCAGCCGGTTCAGAAAGAACTGGAGCCGCGCATCCTGCAGTGAGGTTGTAAAAACAACATCGTCTGTGTAAGCAATACATGGAATATCCTGTTGCTGCAGCTGCTGAAAAGCAAATGCCAGCTCTTCAGATTCCATGCTTTTCTCATAGATACAGGCATCTCCCTGAAACATATTCGCCCCATTATTTGCGATAAAGGGAAGCTGCAGGGACAGCTCCTTCAGATATGGCTGCATAATATGAATATTGCGCCCGCTTGCCAGTGTGAACATGATATCGCGTTTCTCCAATTCCTTTATCACATCAACGATTCCGGCATCCAACTGCTTTTCATCATCCAGCAGTGTGCCATCCAAATCGGCAACAATCAGCCGAAGATCTGCAAAGCTGCTCATACAAAGACCTGATCCAGCTTATCACGCAGGAAGGCAGAGGCATGCGTGCATACCTTTTGCCAATCTGAATTTCCCGTGTACCAAAATTCCCCTACAAACATCCGTACACCCTGCTGCTTCAGCTCTCTTATGTTTTCCACAAACTCCGTATGACCACTGCCAAACGGTATTTCACGATAATGACCGGGAATAGTTTCCTTTAAATGTGCCGCCACAATATGACCCTTTCCCGTCCGGATATCTTCGTTTACATCCTTCCCGTAAAGCAGACTCGCATTTTTCAAATTTCCCATATCCGGATATACGCCAAGATAAGGAGAAGCAGCCTGTTGAACATAGTGCATGCTTTTTTCCACCGTATCCATAAACGGTGTTTCCATCGTCTCAAAGCCCAGCAGGATTCCCTTTTTCGCTGCCAGCTCCACACAATGTCTCAGGTTGCGGATGAAATTCTGCTTTGTCTGTTCGTTGCCCTCTTCATAGTATACATCATAGCCTGCCAACTGTATGATACGGATTCCCAAATCGTCTGCCAGCTGTACAGCAGCCTCCATGATTTGAAGAGCCTTTTTTTGTATATGTTCATCCGGGTGTCCCAGAGGATACTTACGGTGTCCACTCAGACACATGGAATGAATCCGCACACCGGTTTCCACCATGGCCCGCACAATAGCCTCACGCTCTTCCTTGGTATATTGCAGCCGTGCAAGCTTTTCGTCGCTCTCGTCAACACTCATTTCAAGATAATCAAAGCCGAATTCTCTGCATAGCTGCAGTTTTTCCTTCCATGACAGGGTGTTTGGCATAGATTTCTCATACTGTCCCAGCTCATATGCTCTCATGAGGAGCTCCCCTGTCCATAGTAGGCATTGGGACCATGCTTGCGCTTGAAGTGCTTATCCAGCAATACCTGCTGCATCGGCTGAGCACTTCCATTTTGCAGCATCACACTCACAAACGCCATAGCGGCGCACTCCTCCATCACAACGGCATTGTGCACTGCCTCAAACGGATTCTTTCCCCAGCTGAACGGTCCATGGCTGTGTACCAGCACCCCTGGCATACTGTTTGGATCAATATTTTTCTGCTTGAAGGTCTCCACGATTACATGTCCGGTTTCCAGCTCATATTCTCCATGGATTTCCGCCTCACTCATTTGTCTTGTACAGGGGATATCTCCATAAAAATAATCCGCCTGTGTCGTTCCCAGCGCAGGGATCGCTTTACCTGCCTGTGCAAATGCCGTAGCCCAGCGTGAATGCGTATGCACAGCTCCTCCGATATCTGGGAAGTTCTTATAAAACGCAAGATGTGTCATCAGATCACTGCTTGGCTTTAGCTTTCCCTCCACCACATTTCCTTCCAAATCACATAAAACGATATCCTCAGCACTCATGTCATCATACTCCACACCACTTGGCTTGATCGCAATCATGCCCTGCTCACGGTCGATTCCCGATACATTTCCCCACGTAAAGGTAATCAGTCCATGCTTGGGAAGCAGCAGATTTGCCTCCAGTACCCTCTTTTTCAGTTCTTCCAGCATCGTATACCTCCTAGTCCTCTACGATATAGACCGCTGCCTCATTCGCCGTATGATTGGCGGCAATGATCAGATCACGGTTCTCTTCATTAACCAGACACAGATTAGCCGGACCCACGCCACGATCGATTACTTTCATCACAAAGGCACCGTCCTTATACTGCACATAGAACAGCTCCGCATCCTTTCGACGCACACCTGCCAAAAAGGTCGGTACGCCCCGCAGGGTGCCTCCCACCAGCGTATGGGCAAAGTCAATCTCATTCTCATACGTATATACCCGCTGATAGCTTCCCTCCAGCTTCTTGTAAATGTGGATTTCTGTACCATGAAACGGCTCAATCGTCATAATCTCCTGATTACCGTCCCCATCAATATCCAGCACAGCAATCTCACCAATGGTACCGCTCAGCACGTATTCCCCCTGCCACTGTCCGCCTCTGTGCGCAGGCGGTGTGACCTTAACGATTCCCTGATCACTTCCGAAATACCCGCAGGTATGCTGTGCATCCCGATAATAGCCGTGATTGCGATACAGCCCATCCATCAGGACCTCAATCTGTATACCCTCGTTCAAATCCTCAGGCAGCTCACCGACATAGATGCGTCCGGGAACACTCCAGTCCTCCTTGTTCTGCTTTGCAGTCGCTATGGTGGCACCGATAAAATAATTCACACCGTTTTTATGATAGATATCAAAGCGGTGAATATACGGCAGCTGCAATACATCCTTTATAACAAAGCCGCCCTCTGTATATTTTCCCCACACGATCTTGGAAAGGGATGGGGATACCTTGAGGTAAAATTCCTGCACTGCAAGAAACTCCCCCTCCCGATTGGGAATCGGAATAATGGACATGCAGCCACCGGCCTTTTTCCAGATGGTTTCCTTATGCTTAAAGTTCTTTCCCGAAAACATTTCACACATTACATCCGGGTCCTCACTGGCATAGATCAGGTGATTCTCATGCTTCATATGGATGCTGGCAGCACAGTAACAGCGCCGTATTTCATCCAGTTTTCTCTTTGTAATTTTCATTGTCAAAGCCCTCATTTCTGTATGTTCTTATAGAACGTTTTATCGTTAATTCTATAGGTTTTTCGTTAGATTCACGAATTTTTCGTATAAGAAAAGCTGCACTGGGCAGCTTACTCTTTTTTACTTATTTATAGCGGCTGCCAGCCCTTCTTCAATCTCTTTTGCGGACATTACATTTTTCAGTCCAACAATTTTTGTGCCTCGTTTTTCCGCATCCGCAAACATGCTTACAAAGTTTTTGGAGCATAGAACGATATCATACTGGCTTGCGGCAGATTTTCCTTCAGATACCGCACAGTGACGGATTTCCTGGATGCCCAGCCCCATCTTCTTCGTTACCTTTTCGACGTTTAATTTAATCATCATACTTGTGCCTGCACCATTTCCACAGCAGACCAGCAGTTTCAGTTTTCCAGCCATTGTTATCTCTCCTTTATGATTATGTCACTTCTATTTTACGCCTTTTGCGCTTCTTTTTCTTTCATTTTTTCCAGATATTCATCATAATCCTCTGTAATCAGGAAATACGTATCCGGATGCTTGCGATATTGAAGCTGTGGAATTGCAAGCAGAATCAATACAACGATTGCGACACCGAAGTATCCAAGGAATTTCATAATGACGGTGAATAACGGCCATACGGTTGCCCAGTCAAACATTCCCAGATAACCGCCATATGCCGCAAGACCGACACCTCCGGCAATCAGAGCTGAGCCGAATACCTGAATCAGACCGGAGATAAACGGGAACAGCATAGCTGCCTTGATACCGCCTCGATTATCCGCATAGATTGCGATTACCGCATTGTCAAAGAAGACCGGTACAAACCCTGCGATAACCAGTGTCGGACTCTTCATCAGCAGCAGAATCATGATGGCAAGGAACTGACCAAGCGCCCCCATCAGGAAGCCAACCGTAACTGCATTGGCGCTTCCAAAGCCGAATACCGCTGCACAGTCGATGCCCGGAACAGCACCAGGCAGGAAGGTGTTGGAAATACCCTGGAAGGAATTTGTCAGCTCAGTAACAAAGGTACGTACACCAAGCTGCAGGATTGCCAGATAAACAGCGAAGTTCAATGCTGTTGTCATAATGTAGAAGAAGAAGTTATCAGCGGCCTTCATGAACTCCATGCTGACCAGATAATCCTTGCCGAGCACGAGTAGAATCGCTCCGAAGAACAGGAACATCAGAATAGAGGTTGCCACCATATTTTCATTGAAGATGGACAGGAAGCCCGGGAATTTCAGATCATCCAGACGCTTCGTGGATTTTCCCTTCAGCTTATCTGCCAGCTTCGCAAAGATTGCGATACCGAACATCTGCTGGTGAGCGATGGCGAAGCCGCCGCCCTCGGTCAGCTCCTGCGTGATTTCAACGGTAAGATTGGAGCCGACTGCCCAGTACAATCCCAGAATCAGACCCATGAGGATCAGAATTGGTGTATCCCCAAGCTTTGGAAAGCAGAACAGAATCAGCCAGAATGCGGTGGAAGCCTGCTGCATCTGTACATGCCCCGTCGTGAATACAGCGCGCATTTTTGTCCATTTCTTTAAACGAACAAGCAGTAAATTCATAATAAACGCAATCAGCAACAGCAGCATGACCTGTGAAAAGGTTCTGCCAAAGCGTTCCCCAAGCCCTGCTGTAACTGCATTTTGTCCGAAATACGGGTCAATGACCATCGCATCCAGATTAAAACGGTCCTTCAATCCGACCAGAATCGGACGGAAGTTATTGACCAATCCACCGGAGCCGACTGCCAGAATCATATACCCGACGGTTGCCTTGATAAACCCTGCGAATGCTTCATATAACGGTTTCTTAAGCAGCAGATATCCGACCAGAACCATGAGCCCGATGAAATACGCCGGCTGTGTCAGAATATTTGTTGCGAAGAAACTCCAGATACTCATTAAAAAGTCCATAAAGTTTTCCCTCTCTTTATATTGGTTTATGCTTCGTATGTTTGTGCTGCCTGCTGCAGTTCCTCGACTGTATGCGCTTCCAGTAATGCATTGACGAGCTCCTCGTTCATCAAGGCATCCATGAGCTCCTGAATATTATGCAAGTGCTGCTCATGATCGACAGCGGCCAGGGAGAAAAACAGCCGAGCTTTTTTGTCAGGATCCTGTTTATCAAAATCCACAGGCTCTTCCACCTTCATAAAGGAGATGGCAGTGCCATGGCACCCCGCTGCCCCTTCTGTGGAATGCGGCATGGCGATATCTGGTACGATGACAATATAGGGACCGTATTTATTTACACAGTCAATCACTGCCTGCACATAGATATCTTCTACGACTCCCGCTTCCAGCAGCGTACGATAACTGGCACGGATCGCCTCCTGCCAGTCATCAAAGTGCTGTTCAAAGGAATAATAGCCTTTCTCAAGAATTTCCTTCAGCATGCGTTTTACCTCCTATAATATGGAACGGAATGGAACATTCGGTTCATCTGTAAAGCAGTCCTCAAAGCCTCTGCGGTAATGGAACTGGCGCTTGTTCTGATCTGTCGGCCACACATATTTTCCACCGACATCCCAGATAAACGGATGAAATTTATAGTCCAGAACATCCTTTTTGTATTCATACAGCAGATTGATTTCCTGCGGGTCTGCCTTGAAGTTTGTCCAGACATCGTAATGGAATGGAATAACGACCTTGCAGTTCAGTGCTTCCGCCATACGCAGGATATCCACACTTGTCATTTTGTCCTGATTTCCTGCCGGATTCTCCCCATAGGAGCCTAATGCGACATCAATATCATAGTCCTTGCCATGCTTTGCATAATAGGTGGAGTAATGAGAATCTCCGCTGTGATAAACACTTCCGGCTGGTGTCTTTATGATATAGTTAACAGCTTTTTCATCCATATCGGTTGGACACTTACCGCGTACATCCTCATCATTGGTAACCAGACAGGTACGATCGAAGCTGTCCACAACGATGATTTCCGTATCCTTGATTTTCACCACATCTCCCGGCTTCACAACCTGACAGCGCTCTTTTGGTACGCCGTAGCTCAGCCATTTTTCCACACTCTTTTGCGGACCGATAAACGGTACGGCAGCATCGCAGTTTTTCAATACCGCTGCTGCATAGAATGGATCGATATGATCGTTATGATAATGTGTGGATAAAACAGCATCCACCTGTGTTACAGCGAAGGGATCATATACGATTGGCGCAGCACGCAGATTTGGCTGTGTCATTCTTCCTCCGGTCATATTGCGCATCTGATGGAATTTCGCCATCTCTTTGTTTTTCTTCGTTCGTTTTCCATTTCCAAACCACAGGTCGATGGAAATATTCGTATTGTTCTCTGTCTTGATCCATAAGCCGGTACAGCCAATCCACCACATGGCGAAGGTGCCTTTTTCTACGACCTCCTGATCAATTTCCTCATTCAGCCAGGTTCCCCATTCCGGAAAAGCTCCCAGAATCCAGGATTCTCTGGTAATTTCATCTACTTGACTCATTGCATATTCCTCCAATTTCTTACTTGAGCGCGCCGCTTGTTTTTGTACACCCCTATGATAAACATTTCATGAACAATTAGCAATAGTTTTAAATGAACAGTTCATAAAATATATGAATAATTAAAGAAATGTGTGCGATTACAATTCATATAACCATGTATAAATGAATTATTTTATGAATTATATGATTGACAACCAATCATAAAGAACATATAATGAATTTGTAAAAGAGGTGCAGACATATGAAAAAAGGATTATCAAGACTCACGTTCAGTGAAACAACACGCCGTATTATCACCATTGCCATCTATGCATTCTTCACAATCTATACCTTATATAAGCTGCTTCAGGAGCCAAGCCCGGAAGGCAAGCTATGCTATGGTCTGCTTCTGATCATCTTTATGGGCGTAGCGCTCTGGGCGGAATATCTGCGGATTCTATACCAGAAAATGATTACGGCATTGAACATGGATTGTGACGCAGGTCTTGCGAAACATTATTATAACATATTGAAAAAGCGGGATTTCATGAAAAGCTATCGGACAACCCAGCTAATCTTCGATACCCTGTATTATCAGGATATCGGAAAACCACAGACCTGCATCGAGCTATTGGAAAGCAATGAGAAAACCTTTCGCTCCTCCCTGGATTATCTTCTGATTCGCAATTATACCTATTTCTATTCCTATTATAAGCTGGGAAACCGAACAAAGGTAAAGCATTGGTATCCGGAAGTCATGAAGCTGAAGGATACCAAAATCAAGGGCAGCAAGGTATCTCCATTATATAATTGGGAGTTTATTGAGGCCATGTATCTTTCCTGTATGAAGGATTATAAGAAAAGTCTGGCAACGTTCAAGCAGATTGATACCAGATATATGAACAATCGGGAAATGGCACAGTATTATACGGAATTTGGAAAAGTTTACAAAGAATTGAATGATAAGGAAAATGCAGTTATAATGTTTACAAAGGCTATGGAAACAGGGAAACAGCTGTCCAGCAGCAGGGAGGCAGGCGCCTGCTTCCATCGTTTATGAAATGAAACAGGGGATACAATATGAAAATGAATAAGGCAGTCGTGGATGCACGACGCAATAAAATCATGCAGAAGATTCAGAGTCAGGGAAAGGCTGCGGTCGAGGATTTGGCAGAGGAGCTGCAGGTATCACCGCTGACCATACGGCGTGATCTGCAGTTCTGGGAGGAAATGGGGGCAGTGGAGCGCTATTACGGCGGTGCCAAGCTAATCCAGCATTTTGTGGAAAACGACGATCCACAGCTCTCCAACGAACAGTACAAGCATGCCATCGCAAAATATGCCGCACAGTATGTACAGGATGGAGATACAATATTTATCAATACAAGCTCAACTGCACTGCTTGTACTGAAATATATCAAGAACAAGCGTGTCACCGTCATCACCAACAACGGCAAAGCAATTTTCATGGACCATGATCCCATGGTCAGCATCTATCTGAGCGGCGGTGAGCTGCGCATTCCGAAAGAAAGCATGGTCGGCGATTTTGCATTGAATAATCTGAACAAGGTATCGGCAACAAAAGCCTTTCTCGGCTGTAGCGGCTTCAGCGTGGCAAGCGGCATGACTACTGCTATTTTGCAGGAGGTCGCAATCAACGAGGTGATGATCACACGCTGTATCGGTGAAACCTTCATACTGGCAGACCATACAAAGATCGGAACCAATCACAGCTTTATCAGTGGAATGATCCAATCCTTCGATTACCTGATTACGGACCATCTGGCTGACGAGGAGGAACTGACAGCGATACAGGAGGCAGGCGTTAAAACTGTCACACTGGATCCGATTACGCACATTCCAAGCGGAATTGGAAGGCTGTAAATAAAGTCTTTGCTGTACGATGTATCGCTTCTGCTGTCGGAAAAATACCGGGTTTTAAATAAAAAAAGCAGATGGACAAAAAAGGGATGCTTACGGTATCTCTAGTCAACTATTACCATATTTGTTAAGCATATGGGCAGCCTGCCCTCTTAGGTAAAGTTTCTATTCACCGACGATTAGCAAATCAACAAAGGGTATCATACAGTAAATTCATTACTTATAAGATTATTATCCTGCTTTTTTCCCGTTTCTTAACTATGATTATGCAATATTGGTGAATAGTAACTAGGTGAACTGTATATTGCTTACCTGAACCATAAGACAACTCATAAGACAACCATAGCAACAAACGCTGAAGTGAAAAGTTAAATTCCACTTTCAAAAGGCGAATAAAAA
>QULU01000139.1:278-559 GCA_003481775.1 Clostridiaceae bacterium OM02-2AC | reverse complement strand
AAAAGGAAGAGGGATATGGATGTTTAAAAAATTATTGGCAGTCTTGAGTCTGTGTCTGGTGATGAGTGGCTGCGGCGATTCGGATATGCTGTTGACGAAAGAGGATGTTCAGCTGGATCAGATCAGGCTGAAGGAGCTGGAGCGAAAGATCGGGGAGAAGAGCACCTTCATCCTCATGGTCTCCCAGAATTCCTGCAGCGACTGTTCGCTGATGGAACGAACCATCCTCCCTTTTTCCCGTACCCATGAGGACATCGATATCGTGGAGCTGAAGCTGGATG
>QULU01000139.1:0-268 GCA_003481775.1 Clostridiaceae bacterium OM02-2AC | reverse complement strand
TGAAGCTGGATGAACAGGGAGAGAAGATATCCGATACCGATCAGGCCTTCCGGGATATCCAGAAGCTCATCCCTGCCTTCAGCGGAAGCACGCCGCAGTTCTTCTATTTCAAGGATGGAGAGATGAAGAAAACAGAGCAGGGTGTGATGAGTGAGCTCGCATGGCAGAATTACATGATCGACTGTGAGCTGCTCAGTGGAGAGAAGCTAAAGGAGGCGGAAGCGTCCTATCAACTGACACTGGGAGAGTATCTGCAGGATACGAGCAT
>QULU01000138.1 GCA_003481775.1 Clostridiaceae bacterium OM02-2AC | reverse complement strand
CTTGTCCTCTTTCAATAACCGCATGAGCTGTTCCCGTTGTTTCTGTGTGCTTTTCTTCACGTTTGCCCTCTGTGCGTTCTGTTTGGCGTAGAGTTGGCAAAGCGTCATTTTCTTGCCTGTGCTGTCGATACCGTCCTCAATATCCCGTCTTATCTGCTGTTCCAGTTCACGAAGTGAGGGTTTTTCCCGTTTTCCCTTTGGTGTCGGGTCTGTGGGTGTCAATCTCCAAGCATACACATATTTTGTGTTTCCAAATGCGTCCACATATTTATATAAGTATTTTCCGTCTGTTCGTTGGCTCTCTCCAGTATGCAGGATACGTCCTTTGCTATCCCGTCTTTTTTCTTTCATGGTGTCTGCTCCTTTCCTTGTTGGAAAGAGCCTTGATATGACTTGTGTTCATCATAACACATACAAGGCTCATTTGCATTAGATTGCGTCCAATTTATCAATGACCTTTTCAAACTGTCGGCGTTTAATCTGTATGCGGTTGCCATTCATAATGAGCCAGCCAGCGTCCTTGTTTTCCTCTGCCAAGCGTCTTAACTTGTTTTCTCCGATACGGAAATA
>QULU01000137.1 GCA_003481775.1 Clostridiaceae bacterium OM02-2AC | reverse complement strand
GTGAATCCACAGACGGATGAGAATCAGAACATCGAATCAGAAACAGAATCACAGGAGGCAAAGGGAGAAGTATGGGCAATGCTGAGTGAAAAGACAGAGCTTGACCAGATGAAGGTCACAGTGCCGATCCGTCTGCACTTCGCAGTTTTGAACAACGCAGAAGGTACAGCTGCGAATACGCCGTTACAATTTAAGACACCACATAAAAACAAGTATACGATCGCAGTCGATAAGACTTCTTCTGTAGATGTCAAGGTAAAATCAGTAAAGGTCGAGAAGCCGCAGAATGGCGCATGGACATTGAAGAGCACAGCGGATATGGCGAATGAGACAGTGAATCCAAGAGCAGTGGCAATCAACCTGATGGGGGAAGAAATGATTCAGGATAAGGCAGTGGAAATCACTGATTTCCAAGTCGCAAAAAATACATCAAAAACGATACCATTTACTGGAGTAGCAGCAAAAACAAAGATCGTTAAGAATGACCATGATGTTACCGGACTCTATGAGAAAGCATTCAATGTGACCTATACATTGGAGATGGTACAGCCTGCGGCTGATACACCGTCAGG
>QULU01000136.1:221-574 GCA_003481775.1 Clostridiaceae bacterium OM02-2AC | reverse complement strand
CTCCTTTCTATCATCCTTACATCGTTTCTATTGGCAGATGTACCAGTCACTGGTACATCATCGTAGATCGAGCCGGTAGCCGATATAGATACCGGCATCATCCTGTAACACATCACACTGATACCTCCTTCCACTTACCGCTCCTGCGGCATTACATTTTTCCAGTGCGGAGGAGAAACTCTCTCCATTGGCAAACAGCCATGTCTGTACGCCGATCGATGGGGCCGGTTCCTGTGGCTTCTCTGCTTTCGGAGACGATGCAGAGCCTGTCGTCGTATCTTGTTCTTTCGGCGGCTGTGCAGTGGATGGCCGTTCTGCATTCTGTGGATGCTGTGGCTTCTTTTCCTTTGGCG
>QULU01000136.1:0-211 GCA_003481775.1 Clostridiaceae bacterium OM02-2AC | reverse complement strand
CTTTTCCTTTGGCGCTTCTTCTTTTTCTTTGACGATGAGCCGCAGCTCCTTCGTGGCAGTATGGCCGCTGGAATCTTTGACCTGATACGTGATCGTATAAGTACCGGCTTTCTTCACATCAAAGCTTCCACGGATCGATACGTCCAGATCACCGTCATAGTCACTATAGGCTTTCTTTACGTATGCTCTTGCATCGAATGCTTCCTTCACA
>QULU01000135.1 GCA_003481775.1 Clostridiaceae bacterium OM02-2AC | reverse complement strand
GTGAATCCACAGACGGATGAGAATCAGAACATCGAATCAGAAACAGATTCTCAGGAAGCAAAGGGAGAAGTATGGGCGATGCTGAGTGAAAAGACACAGCTTGACCAGATGAAGGTGACCGTACCGATCCGACTGCATTTTGCAGTATTGAATAAGAATACAGCAGCGGATTCTCTTGATAAGGATCATCTGCAATTCAAGACACCACATACAGGAAAGTATGCGATATCCGTTGATAAGACATCTTCCGTCGATGTGAAGGTGAAATCAGTAAAGGTTGAAAAACCGCAGAATGGTAAGTGGACTTTGAAGGATCCGACTACTGTTGCTGCAGAAGAAACCGATCCAAGAATGGTATCGATCAGTCTGATGAACCAAGAAATGGTACAGGATACAGAAGTTGCAATCACTGATTTCAAGGTCACAAAAAATACATCAAAAACGATACCATTTAGTGGAACAGCATCGAAAGCAAGTATTCCGGCAAATACTGATGATAAAAAAGTAACAGGTATCTATGAGAAAGCATTCAATGTAACCTATACATTGGAGATGGTACAGCCTGCGGCTGATACACCGTCAGG
>QULU01000134.1:327-599 GCA_003481775.1 Clostridiaceae bacterium OM02-2AC | reverse complement strand
ACATCATCGTTCTCGGAAACAGATGAAATTGTGAAAATCAGTCAGTAACCATAAAAAGTGGAAATGCTTTTCCGCAATATCAGAAGGATATATCCCATCTTCTGGACGATCGTAGAAACATGAGAGTAAAATGTAATAAAGAAGTTCTTCTGTATGCATGGATCAGGCCTCTACGATCGGCTACAAGCTAGGATATGATCCGCTTATAATTATAACAGATAGGAAAGAAAAAGCCAGAATAATGCAAGGCAATCGTACCAGTCACTGGTACA
>QULU01000134.1:0-317 GCA_003481775.1 Clostridiaceae bacterium OM02-2AC | reverse complement strand
TCACTGGTACATGTCATGTGCAAGTGGAAATGATACATTTGATCAACAAATAGGAATTTAACATAAAAAGAGATATCGAAGGGTATATGTAATTGTTATCCCCTTACGATAGTGATATACTAAAAATAGATAGAAAAGTGGAGGGAATATATTATGAAGAAATTATTAAGTATCGCTGCAGTGGCAGCGCTCGTACTGACAGGATGCAACAAGGATCTAAAAGTCACACCGGCAGAAAAGCTGACTATAGAATATGGAGATAAACTCGACAACAACAAACTCTTTGACGCAAAAAAATCTGATAAAAATATCAAAGT
>QULU01000133.1 GCA_003481775.1 Clostridiaceae bacterium OM02-2AC | reverse complement strand
TACTGGAGGTGATATGATATGGCGAAGAAAAGTATCCTCGGGGAATTCATGCAAAGTTCTGCAGGAAAGAAGCTGGGCTTTGACAATCACATCAAGAACATCCATTATACTAAAATCAAGCGACCACAACGAAATCGCGAATTAAGAAGAATCGATGAATTGGCTGAAGATATCCGGGAGGACGGTCTGGAAAATAACCTTCTGGTACGAAAGATAGAAGATGACAGATACGAAGTAGAACTGATCGGAGGGGAACGCCGATATTCTGCGATCCTGCGGAATATCGAATATGGAGATAGGACCTATGAATATATCCCCTGTAAGGTCTTGACGATGAGTGATATAGACGCACGGAAACGTTTGATCTTGAACAATATGGAAAATGATCCGTTGACGAATGCCGAAAAACTGGAAGCTGTCGAGGAACTGAAAGAGATATACAAAGCAAAGAAGGAGGCCGGTGAAAACATCCCGGGGCGTATCCAGACGATCATCGCAAGTGAGATGGGGCTGAAGAAATCCCAGGTAGCCAATTATGAAAAGATTCTGAATCATGCATCAGAGGAAGTCAGAGAGAGCATCCGGAAAGAAGAACTGCCTCT
>QULU01000132.1 GCA_003481775.1 Clostridiaceae bacterium OM02-2AC | reverse complement strand
TGCGGACTCTGAAATGCTGAGAAGCAGGATCATTGAAGAAATTTACGGATTGAAGGTTCAAAAGACAAGGGTGTTGAATCCGGAGCTGTTACCGGAAGTCTTTTTTGGAAAACGAGCGGTGCTGGATGTTGTGTTGGAGGATGAGACAGGTCATTTTTATGATTTGGAAATGCAGGTATCCGGATACACGAGGGAGGAACAGCTGCGTTTTCAACAGTATGGCTACCGCCTGGTCGGCAGACAGCTGAAGCAGGGGGATGATTACACAAGGCTGAAGCCGTTTTACCAGATCATTTTTCTGAATTGCAGACCAAACGATACAGGACGTATGATCCGTCATTACACGGTAAAGGATGAGGATAACCGGGAGGAGCAAAACGGTACGCTGCATCGAGCGATTGTATTTTTACCGCTGATCAGACAGCGCATCAGGGAAGTGGGAGGCGTAGAAAACCTGACAGAGTTTGAAACCTTCTGCTATGTACTTGCATATAATCCGGATGATGTTATACTAAACATGAAGAGAAGGATGGTGAAGGTTGCTGTGGAAAAATATAATGAAATGCGAGAGGATGGTCCGTTATTCAGCTGGGCGGAATCGATAGAATTTGCGCAGCGTGCAGTAGACGCCAATCTGAAGGAGCAAAC
>QULU01000131.1:227-661 GCA_003481775.1 Clostridiaceae bacterium OM02-2AC | reverse complement strand
ACTGGAATATATGAGATATCCAGTTTTTTTATTTCCTTCCTCAGCTGATCCTCACTCGCATGAGCATAGAGATTTTCGGTGATTCCGGTGGAAGCATGGCCCAGCATAGTAGAACAATATTTGATGGGGATACCGGCCTCCAGTGCTCTCGTCGCAAAGGTATGCCGCAGACTGTGGAAGTGGATGTCGTGGATTTCCAGCATCCTCAGCAGCCTGTGCATATGGTAGGAGATCCTTCTGGGCTCCATGACGGTGCCATTTCGGGTATGAAACAACGGCGCTTTCGGATCCTCTCTACGCTCCCGCGGCATCGTGTCCAGATACGTCTTCAAAGCCTTATAAAGTGCCTCATTCATCGGCACCTTGCGCACTCTGCTGGATTTTGTGCTCTGATAGATGAGCGGACAGCAGACCGTTCCGTCTTCCTTATAGGT
>QULU01000131.1:0-217 GCA_003481775.1 Clostridiaceae bacterium OM02-2AC | reverse complement strand
AGGTCATCACGCGATTCAAGGATTCATCCACCTGGATCTGTCGTTTGGACAGGCAGATATCCTCGATACGTAAAGCACTGACTTCCCCGATCCGCAGTCCCGCATGGATAGCGAACAGCACAGGCACCATAGAATTCTCCTTATATACCGGTGAGATGGCCGTTGTCAGCCGTTTCTGTTCCTGCACGTTCAATACGCGGACCTCCTTCTTCACCTC
>QULU01000130.1 GCA_003481775.1 Clostridiaceae bacterium OM02-2AC | reverse complement strand
GCATAGACGCTGAAGACGATGGTGATGTTCCAGGTCACATCGTGATTATCGATGATCTCCTTGATGTAGGTATTCAATGAGATCAGCTCATTCTCCAGGATCTCTCTCCTCGTCGGGTCGTTCCCGCTCTTCTGATATTCTCTGCTCTTATCATTGTATTCCTTCTTCAGCATACCGGCACAGTCCAGATCCAACGGCTCCGTACGCATGAAGACCTTGATCTCCGGATTCGATACGTAGGAACTCAAGAGGCCGAGATCGAATTGCCGGGGGAGCTCAGTGACGAGCAGAGATTTGATATAACGGTCTCCCAGGATATAGTGGCCTCTTTGGATCTTCAGCCCGATCGGCTGGAACGTACTTTTTTTCTTCAACAGGTCATTGTTCCACATGTTCTCCCTCCTTCCGGAGTCTGTAATAATCATCATAATCGAAATCCGGTTCATGATAGTTGTCTTCCGATGGGAAGATATCCTCACTCTCCTCTGCCAGACAGCTGAAGATACCTCGTGAAAAATAATAATCATTGATCAGCGGATTCTCATACATATAAGCGACATAGTCGTAGAGATCGTGCATGCACAGATCCTTCGTCCGAAAACCGGCATACTGAAGCTCTGCGACCAGTTCGTCATAGTTCTTCATCAGAGTCGTTTCATCCTCATCGCGCAGCATCAG
>QULU01000013.1 GCA_003481775.1 Clostridiaceae bacterium OM02-2AC | reverse complement strand
AAAATAGCATCAACCAAATTTCCTTAGGTTGATGCCATTGGGCTGTTAAAAACAGCTCTTTTATGCACATTTGATACATATTGAGAATTGTATGTGATTCATCATAAATATGTATGAATCTTCGCAGGGACTTTGATTCACCATTGCGATTCTTTATCTTTTTCACGATTTTTGCGAAAACGTAGTTAATTTATTCAAAAAGCAAAAAAAATTCAGAAACACGTTTGACATACCTTGCCTGCGCTAGTAAAATGAATGTAAGAATAGTAAGGGGTGTGCTCATGAAAAAAGGTTTATTGATTATTATCAGCGGACCAAGCGGCGTAGGAAAAGGAACAGTGCGTAATTGCTTTATGAATGATGAATCCTTAAAGCTGGCGTATTCCATCTCCATGACAACCAGATCACCAAGACAGGGTGAACAGGACGGCGTTGATTACATATTTACAACAAAGGAAGAATTTGAACAGGCGATTCATGACGGAGAGCTTTTGGAATGGGCAGAATTTGTAGGAAACTACTATGGTACTCCAATGTCACAGGTTGAGAAGCTGCGTAATGAAGGCAAGAATGTGTTGCTGGAAATCGAAGTGCAGGGTGCTACGCAGGTACGTGAAAAATGTCCGGAGGCACTGACGATTTTCATCATTCCGCCAAGCATGGAGGAATTGGAAAAACGAATCCGGGGCAGAAGAAGCGAGCCGGAGGAAATCGTGCAGCAGCGATTGGCAAAGGCAAGCAAGGAAATCAAAATGGTCAACAATTACAAGTATATCGTATGCAATGATGACCCGCAGCTGGCAGCTGATATGATTTCAACAATTATCAAGCGTCATATGGAGCTGGATGAGTAAGCACACCTCGCGGTGTGCTTTTTTTCTGATATGGCATAGGGAATACATATCATTGCATATCTTTTAGATAAAGAAAGGCAGCTTCCAGCAGAAGCGCCGGTGCAGTGCCTGCTTTTTCCTCAGCCTTTAAAGCTGAAGAAAAGCAGACCATTTAATGTAATTAGGGGACAGTATTCCCTCTTCCTTTAAGCTAAGATGGAGAAAGCAGGAAATAACTGTTGTAGCGATAGAGCAGTGCGATCCCTTCTCTCAGACATACTTTATCGATAAGGATGCAGAAATATCTATTGGAATGAAAGTACACTGCATGACCTTTTTTCAGACGTATTGAAATAGAGAGTAGAATTGTATTGTGATACAGCACTCTGCTTGTCCCTCGGTATCTTTACATTTCATGCGTTCCCTGCAGCTTTTCATTTCGTGCATGTGTTTTCACAGGCGATTCTTCTGGTTCTTTAAACGAAGCAATCCTATGAACTAACTTCAAAAAAGCCACCACATTCCGGCGATGTGATTGCTTTTGTTTATGGAAATCCCACATATTCTGCTGTCACAAAAATGAAATAACGGTGACATTCAAATACGCCCAGTGGATTCGCTGTTTCGTAGTCGGTAACCTCATTTTGAAAGGTGTAATAGGGTTTTCCAAAATATGAAATCTCTGTGCTGTTCAAATAGACAGCGGGATTGCGGCTGATGATCAGGGCCTGCAGCTTTATGGCTCCTGAAGTCGTACAGCAGGTGTATATGAGATATACAGCGAGGGCTGTAAACAGTATCCGTTTTCGTTTCATACCAGGCTCGTTCTTCCCATACTTTGCACAAGGTCACACATAGCGTACGAGATACACTTTATATTTCCTGATTCAATGCAATTCAGATATTCTTTCATACATATTTCCTTTCTGCTTTCTATATGTTATCAGCGAAAGCCTTCTTCGTATACAGCATAGCACAAGAAAAAGCAGAGGAATAGGGCTGTAAGCGTATTGTAGGAAGTCCGTAAGAAAAGGGTAAGAAACAGGGATATTGCGTAAGGGGAAGCAATGGGAAAAGGAGACGGAAAGCGTACTCTCTGCAAAATAAACGCTTAACGCAGGAGATGCTGACCGCAGGTAAGTCTCTGAAAAGTAAAAAGCAGCCGTCATACGACAGCCGCTTATGTTTTACTTATACGATTCCCTGATCGATCATGGAGTCCGCAACCTTGATGAAGCCTGCAATGTTTGCCCCGGCCATATAGTTTTTACCAAGACCGTATTCCGCAGCTGTTTCAGACACTGTACGGAAAATATTTTCCATGATGTCCTGCAGCTTTGCATCCACCTCTTCAAAGGTCCAGGACAGACGTGCGGAGTTTTGTGACATCTCCAAACCGGAGGTCGCTACACCGCCTGCATTGCTTGCCTTACCCGGTGCATACAGAATATTGTTTGCCTGCAATACCTCGATGGCATCCGGCGTTGTCGGCATGTTGGCACCCTCACATACAGCGATACAACCGTTTTTGATCAGTGCTTCCGCGTCACTCTTGTGCAGCTCGTTTTGTGTTGCACAAGGCAGTGCGATATCACATGGGGTATTCCAGATGCTTTCTGATGCATGGAAGGAAGCCCCGGCTACTGTATCTGCATATTCCTTGATACGTCCGCGCTTTACTTCCTTGATTTCCTTCATCACATCCAGGTTTACACCGTTCTCATCAACGATATAGCCGCTGGAATCGCTCATGGCAATTACCGTTGCCCCCAGCTGGGTTGCTTTTTCCGCAGCATAGATGGCGACGTTTCCGCTTCCGCTGACAACGACCTTCTTATCCTTAAAGGAAGTGCCGTTTGCTTTTAGCATGGCCTCTGTGAAGTAGCACAGTCCATAGCCTGTAGCCTGGGTTCTGGCAAGAGAACCGCCCCAGTTTAAGCCCTTGCCGGTCAACACACCGGTGAACTCATTTCGGATACGCTTGTACTGTCCGAACATATAACCGATTTCACGTCCGCCGACACCGATATCGCCTGCTGGAACATCGGTATCCGGTCCGATATATTTGCACAGCTCTGTCATGAAGCTCTGGCAGAACCGCATGATTTCCGCATCGCTTTTTCCCTTCGGATCAAAGTCACTTCCACCTTTTCCTCCGCCCATTGGAAGACCGGTCAAAGAGTTTTTGAAAATCTGTTCAAAGCCCAGAAATTTAATAATAGAGATATTTACACTCGGGTGGAAACGAAGCCCGCCCTTGTAAGGTCCGATCGCCGAATTGAATTCCACACGGAATCCTCTGTTTACCTGCAGCTTACCGCTGTCATCGACCCAAGGTACACGGAAGATGATTTGGCGCTCCGGCTCGACAATTCTTTCAAATACTCCCTTTTCGATATATTCCGGATGCTTATCTGCGACTTTTTCCAGTGACAGCAGGACTTCATCAACAGCCTGAATGAATTCTGCGTCATTCGGATTGCGTTTGACAACTGCTTCTTTAACATAATCTAGCTTAGCCATAGTAATTTCCTCCTTTAGCCTGTTTATATTATATACGCAAAACACGAAAATGAAAATAAAAAAATGAATTTTTTCATACTGGTGAAAATATATTCATAAGTGATGAAAAATAGAACCACGTTTCATCGTCTTTTTATGACGGTGTTTTTTTCGCATGTCCGCTATACTGAAAAACAGGTGATGAATTATGAAGCTATGTGATGCAGCCATGGGAAAAACCATGGTCGTAACGAATATTCATATGTGCAAAAAGGAGAAGGATCGTTTATTTTATCTGGGTATCTATCCGGGCACGCACATACGCAAGCTGCGCAGTGCGCCGATGCAGGATCCCTGTCTGTATTTTGCGGCAGGCAATCAGCTGATTTTGCGTAATAAGGATGCGGCCTGCATTGAGGGGGAGGTGTTGGAATGAACTATCATGTGGCATTTGTCGGAAATCCGAATGTGGGAAAGAGTGCATGGATCAATGCACTCAGCAATGCGGATTTCAAGGTCGGAAACTGGCCGGGGGTTACGGTCGAAAAAAAGGAAGCCAATGTGTGCTGGGGAGGGGACAGCTACCACATTGTGGATCTTCCGGGCACCTATTCATTGACAAACAGTGGCAATGAGGAGAGCATTACGGCAGCATATCTTCAAAGTCAGCAGGTGGATCTGATTGTCAATGTGCTGGATGCGACAAATCTTCAGCGAAACCTCATGCTGACGCTGTTTCTGCGGGAGCTGCAGATTCCCATGCTGTTGATTTTTAATTTCATGGATGAGGTCAAGGCCTATGGTATTCATATTGATACGGCAGCACTGTCAAGGCGTCTGGGGATTGAGATTTTGGCGTATTCCGCCTTTGACCGCAGACATTATCGTGAGGTACGCCAGGCAATTCAAAAACAGGTGAAGCAAGAGACGGTATTCTATCATCCCCTGCTGAATGCCGAGGAGGATGAAATCTATACATCGCTGTATACGTATATTGAGCAGCACCTGCCGCCACATGCAGAAGCTTCACCACGCCTGCTGCATCGTCTTGCCTTGGAGTGTATGCGTGGGGATCTGCTTGTTATGAAACAGCTGGATGCCTGGCATATGGATACGGCAGTGCTGCAAACGCTGTGTCGGAACATGAACGAAGAAAACGTGCGCATAGGGTATTGTCGTGCTGTGGAATCTCTGATGCGCAGCGTGTCGCAGGATCCGAAAAAGCGGTATGCGAAAAGTGAGCGTATCGATGCGCTCGTATTGCATAGATGGCTGGGGCTTCCGCTGTTTCTGCTCGTTTTCTCTTTCCTCCTGCTTTTTGTCTTTCAGGCATCCGCACCACTCAATGATTATATCGGCTATCTGCTGCAGGATGTACTGGCCCGCTATGTTTCCTTTGCCCTGCAATGGGCGCCGTATGTAGTACGGCAGTTCCTGCTGCAGGGGATTCTTGCCGGCGTCGGAGGTGTGCTTGTGTTTGTGCCGTTGATGGCACTGCTGTATTTTGTATTATCCTTACTGGAGGAAAGCGGCTATATGGCGCGCATTGCTTTTTTGCTGGATCGGCTGATGAATTCCTTTCATCTCAGCGGAAAGAGCTTTGTCTCGCTCATGCTGGGCTTCGGCTGTAATGTGCCTGCCATCTATGCGACTCGCACGCTGGATAACGAACAGCAAAAGCGTCTGACTGCTCTGCTTGTCCCCTTTATGTCCTGTGGTGCCAGATTACCGGTATACGTGCTGTTCGCCTCTGCTTTTTTTCCAGATAAGGCGGCATGGATGATGCTGAGCATCTATGGGATCGGTATCCTTCTTGCTCTTGTACTGGCGCTGCTTGCATCCCGTTTTCCGATATTTCATGATGATGCGATGCTGGTGCTGGAGCTTCCGCCCTACCGTCTTCCTTCTCTGCGCGTAGTGCTCCATAAGGTGAAGGAGGAGGTAAAAAGCTATGTGCGCAAGGCGTGTGGCATCGTCCTATGGGCGATGGTGATCTTATGGGGACTTACCTACTTTCCGAATGGAAGCGTGGAGGACAGCTTTCTGGCTCAGGGTGCCAAGCTTGTTCAACCAGTATTTGCACCGCTTGGGTTTGGTGACCGGTGGGAATGTGTCGCTGCACTGCCCGGCGGCATTATCGCCAAGGAAACGATTGTCGGCTTTCTGGACACCGTCCTGCAGCCGGTACAACAGCAGGAGGCCTCCTCTATCAATATCGGCAGGGATATCCGTGATATTGTCTATAAGGGAGGAAATGCATTAAAGGAAAGTGCAACCTTCTTTTTGCACACCGATGTGGCAATCAAGCCGCAAAAGGATGCCCAGGTATCCCATATCCGCGCGCTGTGGACGGGTGCTGATGCAGGAATTCGCTCCTTCAGCTTCATGGTGTATGTCCTACTCAGTATCCCTTGTATTATGACCTTGCAGGCGGTCTATCATGAATACGGGAAAAAGCTTCTGCTGTTAACTCTGGTAGTTATGCTGGCGGTACCTTATCTTGCCTCATTGTTTATCTTTCAGTTCTTCTCTCTGTTTCTATAGATATATGGTTATCAAAGGGATCCTGCGATGGCGGTTTTCCCTGCTTGCGTATGCTATCAAACTTCTGAATCATCAGGGTCAGCGATATTGTTCAAATGATACAGCTGATCCTTTTTACTATGGTCAGCCTTTGTTCCTGTAAACAATGAAATACTTCAGGACTTCTTTTTTTTGCTGTTTCCTGTATAATGAACTTAAATGAAAGGGGAACAAGGCTATGAAATTGTTATTCAAGCAGCGTATGTTTACCTGGTTTGACAGCTATGATATATATGATGAGGCAGGACATACCGTGTACACGGTTGAAGGAAAGCTGTCCTGGGGACACCGACTGATTATCTACAATGCAATGCGTGAGGAAATCGGAGAAATCCGGGAAGAGGTATTTACCTTTCTGCCGCGCTTTCGCATGTATTTGAATGGAAGCTGTATTGGCTTTATCGAGCGTGAATTTACGTTTTTTAAATCGAAATATCATTTGTCCTGCAACGACTGGAAAATCGAGGGGAATTTCATGGAGTGGGAATATGATGTTATCAGTGAACAGGATGGATGCATTATGCATGCCAGTAAGGAGATTTTTCACCTCACCGACACCTATGTGCTGGATATCCGAAAGGAAGGACATGCACTGTTGTCCCTTATGATCGTTCTTGCCATCGATGCGGCAAAATGCTCGGGAACCGGATAAGGATGCGACACAGCACGCAGCTATGTGTTACTGACAGGAAAACCTGCAGGAAGAACAAATGAATGTCGTGCTTATGTATGTGTGAATAGTACGGGCTTGTGATACTGCTACAACACGGCATTTGAGAAAAACAAGGATTCGTAAAAAGGATACCGCTTCCCTGCATGTAAGTAAATCGATGGAAACGAGAACTTGATACAGCATGTGCTATGAAATATAGAAAGTGTAAGACAGCTTGAAATTTCTGGTTCGCTGATCTAGCTCTTTCGTTGATTGCATCTGCTATTGAAGGGAACAGCAGTCGTACGCTGTAAAAATGAAATTTCTGTGGATTCTGTTTCAAATTGAAGAAAAAAAGACTATAATAAATATCGTATAGGTAAAATTTTAAAGGAGATTCCCTATGGCTAGAGTAAGTAAACAGTTTTTAGAAGCATACAAGCCTCTTTCCACGAAAGAGCTGAAGGACCCTGTCATATTCGTTGTGGATATGATCGAGGGCTTTGTACATGAAGGAGCTTTGCATGATGAGGCAATCCATGCGGCAACAATGCACATTGAAAGCCTGATTCGGGATGCTGAGCAGCGGGTTATTTTCATTGCGGACTCCCATCCGCCCAAAACACGCGAGTTTATTTCCTACCCCTCTCATTGTGTCATCGGCACAAAGGAAAGCGAGGTTATTCAGGAATTACAGCCGTATGTACAGGAGCTGATGCGTAAGAATTCCACGAATACCTTTACATGTCCCGATTTTCAGCTCTTTTTGAAGGAACGTCTAAAGAATTACCGAGATATCGTCATCACCGGCTGCTGTACTGATATTTGCATCCTGCAGTTTGCGTTATGTCTGAATGCATGGCTGAATGAGCATAATAAGACAGAGCAGCGAATCATCATACCGCTGAGCTGTGTGGATACCTATCATATCGAGGGTGTGCACGATGCCGTATCCTGTAATGAATTCAGTATTCGCAACATGGAGGCAAACGGGATCTGTATCGTTTCAAAGCTGGAAAGAGAGGATTGAATATGAAAAGTCTGGATTATAAATTTGATTTTCGTGATGAGCGGAATCTGAGTCTGGTCATGGATTTTTATGAGCTGACCATGAGTCAGTGCTACTTTAATTCCAATCATAAGGATCGTGTCGTAACCTTCGACCTGTTTTATCGCAGAAACCCGGATAGCGGTGGTTATGCAGTGTTTGCGGGGCTGGAGGAGATTATCGGATATATTCAGAATTTGCATTTTGAGGATAGTGACATCGCATATCTGCGTTCATTGAATCGTTTCAATGATGAATTTCTGGAATATCTGCGGCATTTTATTTTTACCGGCGATATCTTTGCGGTGAAGGAAGGAACACCGGTATTCCCATATGAACCGCTGATTCGTGTTAAGGCGAAGATAATCGAAGCACAGCTGCTGGAAACGGCGATGCTGCTGTGTGTGAATCATCAGACCCTGATTGCGACAAAGGCAAAGCGTATTGTCAAAGCGGCGCAGGGAAGAGCTATCATGGAATTCGGTGCCCGTCGTGCGCATAACTTCGATGCGGCGAACTATGGTGCAAGAGCTGCCTACATCGGCGGTGTGGCAGGAACGGCAACCACCTATGCCGGACAGAAATTTGGTATGCCGGTTCTGGGGACTATGGCGCATTCCTTTGTACAGTCCTTTGACTGTGAATATGATGCATTCTTGGCGTATGCGAAAACCTATCCGGACAGCTGTACGGTGCTGCTGGATACCTATAATACATTGAAAAGCGGTTTGGTGAATGCAATCCGTGTAGCGAAGGAATATCTGGAGCCAAACGGCTATCGTCTGCAGGGCGTTCGTATCGACAGCGGGGACATGGCATACCTGTCGAAGAAAATCCGCACAGCACTGGATGCAGCAGGTATGCAGGACTGTAATATCGTGATCTCTAATTCCCTGGATGAATATCTCATCCAATCCCTGATTTCACAGGGGGCACAGATCAACAGCATGGGGGTTGGCGAGAATCTGGTCTGCAGCAAATCCGCACCGGTATTCGGCGGTGTATATAAAATGAGCTCCATCATGGACGGAGAGACCATGATACCGAAAATCAAGGTCAGTGAAAATGTTGAAAAGGTAACCAATCCCGGTTATAAGGATCTCTATCGTATTTACGATAAGGAAAGCGGTAAGGCTGTGGGGGATATCATGACCATTCACAGGGAGAACCTCGATCCAGATCGTGATCTGACCATCTACCATCAGATGAACAGCTGGAAGAACAAGACGATTCCAGGCGGCAGCTATGTGCTGCGTGATTTGCTGGAGCCGATCTTTTTAAACGGGGAGCTGGTTTATGAGGTTCCGGATCTGCAGGAAATCCGTGCGTACAGTGAACAGGAATTTTCCTGTATGTGGGATGAGATTCTGCGTTTTGAATATCCGCAGACCTACTATGTCGATCTCAGTAAGCAGCTGCTGGATCTGAAGCTGAAGATGCTGGAGGATGTGAAGCATGCAGGATAAGCTGGAGCGCCGCGAGATTTTATTAAAAAGAATGCTATATCTTTGTGCGGCTGTCTATATCGTTACACTGCTGTATGCGTTCTATCATAACTACACGCTCAGGGATATGAATGCACTCGGTATGACCTTTGTAGCGATGCTGACGCCCCTGATCGTACCGGTTGCCTTTAAGCTGCTGCATTTCAAGCCGGTATATGAAATTTACATCGTGTCTACGATTTTTACGTATTTTGCTTCGCTGATTGGAAGCAGCTATCACTGGTATTCCTATCTGGGCTTTGACAAGGTTCTGCATTTCTCCAGTGGCTGGTTCATCACGACGCTGGCGGTTATTCTGTATTTCTATCTGAAAAAGACGAATAAATTTCCGGATAAGAAGGATTATCACGTATTTCTCGTCTTTATCAATGCCGTGAATATCGCGGTTGGTGAAATCTGGGAGTTTTATGAATATGCAATGCTAATTTTCTTCAACAATGACTGCATCAATCATTATTCTCAGGGTGTGCATGATACGATCACCGATGTCATGTGTGCCACAGTGGCAGGCATCCTGTTGACGCTGCTGATCATGCGCTATCATAAAACAGGAAAAGGAAATTTCTTCACGAATGTCTATGAGAAATTTTATGAGCGCAATATTGCGGGGAAATAGACAGGAGCTGACAACGTTCGACTGATCGAAATTGATAACAGACTGTACCGCATATCCGCAGTTATGATCATAAGAAACAAAAGCAGTGTAGGGGGAAGCTATTGAAAAAATACGAACAGAAAAAATGGGAGTGCTATGAAAATAGTTTCCCATTTTTTGTATAATCCTATGGGAAACATGGTGATTTTGTTCTGTTATTTGCTTGGATATAGAGGAGCTGTGGAAGTGTGCGAAGATACGATTTTTAAAATATCCTGCTTTTCTAGCAGCCTCAAGGAAGACATCTGTTTTATTATAGTCATATGAAAAAATGCGTAGTGAAAATGAATTGCACAGCAAACGAGTTCCCTGTATAATAGAATAAGGTAAGGAGAGAACATTATGAAATGTAAGCAATGTGGTGCAGAGATTGAAAACAGCAGATGCTGTCCGTACTGCGGCAGTGAGAATGCGGATTATGATGCAGCGGCTGCAGTACAGCAGGAGGCAGCAAGACAGAGGAAAGCAGAGCAGGGAAAAGGACGAGACATTCATGACAGTGAGAAAAGCAAAACGGTGGCGTTTTTGCTTGCCTTGTTCAGCGGTCCCCTGGGTCTTCATAATTTCTATACGGGAAAATGGGGACGTGCATTGCTATATATGATAACCATAGGGTTTTTAATGTTTGGCTGGTTTTATGACATGTTCATGATAGCAACCAATAGATTTAAGGATGCAAACGGTGATTATATTGTACGATAGGAGGATGCGCTAATGGGATTCAGTGATCTTTTGATGGGGCAGTTTATTGATGTAATTGAAAATGACAAGGACATGAGTCACCTGATCGTTTTAAAATATCAGAGAAATAGCCGTGATAATGAAATCAAGCAGGGGGCAAAGCTGATTGTCAGAGAGAGTCAGGCTGCAGTATTTATGAACAAGGGAGAGCTGGCAGATGTGTTTTCCGCAGGCTCCTATACATTGAATACGGAGAACCTGCCGATTCTTTCCACACTGCAAAGCTGGAAATACGGCTTTCGCTCCCCGATTATCAGTGATTTGTTTTTTGTCAGCTTAAAGGCGCTGACAGATAACAAGTGGGGAACGAAGAATCCGTTTATCATTGAGGATCCGACCTTCGGCGTGGTTCGGGTACGCGGCTTTGGAACCTTCTCGATGCGGGTTGTGGATGTTGAGAGGTTTATGCGGGAGCTGGTCGGTGTACAGATGATCTATCAGACAGAGGATGTGATTGAGTTTGTTCGTTCGATTGTGATTGAAAGTCTGATTGATGTCATTGCCGAAGAAAAAATCCGCGTTGTAGAGCTGGCAAGCAAGCTTCGTGAGATTTCCGAGGCTGCCAGAGTCAGTGCGAATGAGAAAATGGAAACGATGGGAATCAGTCTGCTGATGATCAATATCGAAAATATCTCACTTCCTGAGGAGGTTGAAAAATTTATCGATGAGCAGTCCGGAATCAATCTGGTCAGCGGGAATATGCAGAATTTCCAGCAGTGGCAGCAGTCTCGGGCAATGCGGGATGCCGCACAGCAAAGTGGAGGGATCGCGGGAATTGGTGCAGGGTTTGCCTTTGCCCAGCAGATGAATACTGCAGCTGCACAGCCGCAGGAGCCGGTTGTCAAGGAAGTGATCCGTATCAAATGTCCGAATTGCGGAGAGCTGAACAAGGAGGATGCTAAATTCTGCTGTGAATGCGGAACCTCCCTCATAACGAAGAAATACTGCCCGCAATGCGGGGAGGAAGTGGAGCCGGACAGTAAGTTTTGCAGTACCTGCGGACAGAAGCTGTAAGCGAAGAAAGCGTTGATAGAAATCTAGCGCAGAACCATAGAAGAAAAGGAGTGTTTTCTCACCGCTTAGGAAGCAGTGGCTAATAACACTCCTTTTGTATGCAGGCAGAAGCGCAAAAACCCCTATCTGCCTGTGATATCTGTATTGTGTCATGGAAGGAATAGCGAAGGAGCCAACGTCTTAACAACCCTGATGCAGGCTGTACGTTTGCACCGCCACGTGCTTAGCAGTTGTCGGTATTCTGTTTTTCAGCATCTTCATGAAGAGGGTTCGATACCGGCTCCTGCGGCTGTTTTTCACGCTCTCTGCGTTTTTTCTCCTCCAGTAAAAGTGGCATGATATCCTCTGCCATGACCGGTTCGTTATCCGGTAGAAGGACGCCCTCGAAAAACATTCTCATATTTTGATAGCATGTCCAGCTGACCTTGTCATCCATCAGCAGCCGGTGGTGCCCTTCGTGCAGCAGAATCAGCTTTTTACGGCTGTGCGCAATCTTATTATAAGCCCACAGAGAGCTTTTTACGGAAATGACCTCATCCATATCCCCATGTATCATAAAGACGGGACACTCCACAAAGCCGATATATTTCTTCAGGTTTTTTACCAGCTCTGTAAAGGCGCCGTAAAAGGCACGCGGAAGCTGGATTTCCTCTTTCTTTTCATTTCCCATGAGCGAGGATGCAGATTTTGTCAGGACGCCGGTAATCATATCAACATTCATATAGCTGAATGCGGGAGCCAGTAATAGCAGGCGCTTCACCGGGCATACAACAGCCAGATAGGAAGCAATCACACCACCCATCGAAAATCCCGCAAGATAGATGTCTCTGCCGCTGTCTCTATAAGAATCTACGACCTCCTTCGCTCTGGAGACCCATTGCATCCAGTCGTGATCCTGCTCATCAAACAGATCATACATGTCAAATTGTACGATATCAAAGCCGTCCTGTTTTCCCCAGGCGGCGAAATTATCAAATTCATGTTTGCGTCTTCTGCCATAGCCGTGTATCGTGATAATTACAGGCTTTTGTACGGCAGATGGCAGCTCTTCTTTTTTTAACAGATGTTTCAGCCAATCCAGCATAATTTTCACCCTTTCTGTTTCAATTATACCATAATTCTTTTCCCATCCGGCGCTTTTTGACGTATAATAAGAGAAGCCACTGTGAGGGATGTATGTGAAGAAACAAGCAACACTGTTAATCATAAATCTGGAAAAGATCTATACGATGGACTCAGTCAACAAGCATCCGCTTGTTTTTCAGCATGCCTTTATCGCCATCCACCATGAGCGGATCCTGGCGGTCGGATGCGGCAGCTGGCAGGAATATGCCGATAAGGATACCCGGATTCTGGATGGCAGAGGGCATATTGCGGTTCCTGGATTTATTGAGGTAGCGGCCCAGCTGAGCGCAGCCTCAACACGCGATGGTTTGCGCAGACAGCTGGAGGAGGGAATGGCGTATATGCGAAACGGTACGCTGACACTTGCCTGCGGAGGTGGTGGTGCACCATCCCTTTGTGAGCAGCCCTGCTTTGAGATTCTTGATGCAGCTGCTGATGGCATAGCGGTTCTTTATCCGTATGCAGATCTTTTTCGGAAAAGCAGCAGGCGCATGCACCGCTTTTGTATCAGTGCTGCCGGCAAGTATGCGATTCAGGATCAGCTGCGTGCGGCACAGCTGTTGGGGATGGCAGAGGTCTATGATGCATGGACGCTGCTGCAGGCACTGACTGTATGGCCTGCAAGAGCTCTGCATTGCAGCGGGCTAGGACATATCCGGCGAAATGCACAGGCGGATATTCTATTGTTTGCTTACGAGGATATTCATGCACTCTTTCATACGCTGGGCAGCCAGCACCTGACACAAGTCATAAAAAAAGGCATTCGTGTATTTCCAAATATTCTTATTTCATGAGGAAATTCGACAGTTTTCCATACTCCTATCATATAGTATGGTAGAGAGGTGAAAACAATGGAAATCATTCAACATGAACAACAGAAACATAATATTCTTCTGACGTCGGATTATTGTCCGAATCAGGCGATGATCAATGAATTTCAGACCATTTTTTTTACATGCAAGCTGCAGCGGATCGAGCTGTGTGAAAAGGAGCTGAAGGATTTTATCGTCGATGACGGTGCCCGATTTCTCATGCTGCATGTAACGATACGAAATATAACCAATGAGATCCTAACCATGTATAAGGATGACTTCATGATTACCTTTGATAATGAGGGACCGTTTGAGGCTGAGGATAACTTTGGAATCCGTAATCAGCTGCCGGATGAATATGCACTGAAGCCGCAGGAGGAAATCAGCGGCTGTCTGGTATTTATCATTTCATCCTCCGCGAAGAAAATCATGCTGAGCTACACGGAATATTTTGATGATGAAAGTGAAGGAAAGACCTATAAGCTGAAATATAAAATCGGCTGATTTACAGGAAAAAGTTTCATAAAAAGAAAAAAAGAGAAAAAGACTTGACGATTTGATTAAAATAAAGTAACATAATGGGCAGATAAACAATGACGTAGAAAAGAAGAGTAGGCAGGTAGGCTTTTGCAGAGAGTTTCCGTTTGGTGAGAGGAAATAAAGAGGAACTGCTGAAAATGGTCTTGGAGTCGCGCAGTCGAACAAGGTAGGCTGCGACGTGTTCGCCCGTTACAGCGATAGGGTATAACTTTCCTTCAGGAAAGCGTACTTGATGAGGTTTTCACCGTGAGGTGGAAATAAACTTAGGTGGTAACACGAAATGCAGCTTTCGTCCTATGGGATGAAGGCTTTTTTATATGCAGGAGGAAGAGGACATGATCAGATTAGAGCATGTCAGTAAAACATTCGACAGCAAGGCGGGCAATGTACATGCCGTGCAGGATGTTACACTGACGATACAGGATAAGGAAATCTATGGGATTATCGGCTTTAGCGGTGCCGGAAAATCAACACTGGTGCGCTGCATCAATCTGTTGGAGCGCCCGAGCAGGGGAGCAGTCGTGATTGATGAACAGGATATCACGAAAATGAAGGATAAGGAATTAAGAGCTATGCGCAAGAAAATCGGAATGATTTTTCAGCATTTCAATCTGATGCGCAGCCGTACAGTCTATCAGAATATCGCGTTTCCATTGAAGGGAAGCGGGTTGAGCAAGGCGGAGACGGATCAGAAAATACGCAGATTGCTGGAGCTGGTGGATCTTGGTGATAAGGTGGATGCCTATCCATCACAGCTCAGCGGAGGACAGAAGCAGCGTGTTGCTATTGCGCGTGCGCTGGCGAATGATCCCAAGGTGCTGCTGTGTGATGAAGCAACCAGTGCGCTGGATCCACAGACAACCAAAAGTATTTTGAAGCTGTTGAAAAAGGTAAACGAGGAGCTGGGCATCACCATTGTATTGATTACGCATGAAATGGCGGTAATCAAGGAAATCTGTGACCGTGTGGCGGTTATGGAAAACGGATATGTAGTGGAGGAGGGAAGCATCATTGATATCTTCTCAAAGCCGCAGGCAGAGGTAACACGCAATTTCATCGCTTCAACCAGCAATGCTCATCGTGTGCAGGAAATGCTCGATACCGGAGCCAGTGTAACAAGGCTGGAAAAGGGACAGCGCATGGTAAAGCTGAACTATGATTCCGTCAGCACCAGCAAGGCATTGATTTCGGAAATATCCAGAAAGTTTCTGGTGGATACCAATATCATTTTTGGAAATGTGGAGATTGTCAAGAATACACCGCTTGGTGATTTGATTGTCATTTTAAGCGGAGAAAACGCGCATATCGATCAGGCACTTGCCTATCTGAAGGAGCATGAAGTAGGCGTGGAGGTGATGAAATCATGCTAGAATTTTTGAATCGATTCATACCGAATATCATGGATAAGCTGCCGGATTTCTGGACAGCGATTCTGGAAACCTTCATCATGCTGGGCATCGTCGGAGTGATTTCCTTATTGATCGGCACCCTGTTCGGTGTCATTATGGTCGTGACGAAAAAGGAGGGCATACTGGAAAATGTGATTCTTTATTTCCTGATCGGAAAGGTCATTGATTTCTTCCGGGCGATTCCCTTTATCGTACTGATTTTTCTGATAGCACCAATGACGCGCGCTATCGTCGGAACGACCATCGGCTTAAAGGGGGCCATGCTTCCTCTGGCTGTAGGTGCCATCCCCTTTGTCGCAAGACAGATTGAAAGTGCGTTATCCGAAGTGGATAACGGATTGATTGAGGCGAGTCAGGCAATGGGCTGTTCTCCGCTGGAAATTATCTTCCGCGTATATCTGAAGGAAAGTGTACCGGGCATTATCCGCGCAACGACGATTACGCTGATTACGCTGATTGGCTATATTGCCATGGTAGGCGCTGTCGGTGGCGGTGGTCTGGGTGATTTCTGTATCCGTTATGGCTATAATTCCTTCCAGTTTGATGTTATTTATGTGAGTGTGGTCGTACTGCTGCTGATCACCTCACTCATTCAGGGAATCGGGAATTTTGCGATTCGCAAAACCACGCATTGATACAGTAAGGGAGGGACGTGTGTGAAGCACATGCTGAAGCAGAATTGCCGGATCTGTCGAATGTGCAGCTCACAGATTCGACACATATAAACCAAGAGCCGCATCCGCGTATGCAATGCAGAGCATATGCCGATACACAGGCTCCGCAATAAAACTATATAGAAAGATGAGGGAAAGAACATGAAATTAAAAACATTAGCAGTTGGGTTATGTACGATTGCACTGCTGGCAGGCTGTGGTGCAAAGGGCGATGATGCCAAGAGTGAAAAAGAGGATAAGACGATTCGCATCGGTGCGAGCGTAACGCCGCATGCGGAAATTCTGAAGCACGTAAAGCCGGCATTGGAAAAGAAGGGCTACAAGGTTGAAATCGAGGAATTCACAGATTATGTAAAACCGAATCAGGCACTGGTTGATGATGAGCTGGATGCGAATTTCTTCCAGCATAAGCCATATCTGGATGACTGGGCAAAGAAGGCAAATGTCTCTGACAAAATCACAAGTGTGTTTGCAGTGCATTTTGAACCGCTGGGAATTTATTCCGACAATCATTCATCATTGAAGGAGGTTGCTGACGGGCAGAAAATTTCCGTGCCGAATGATCCTACCAATGGTGGACGTGCGCTGAAGCTGCTTGCCGATAACGGTATTATCACTCTGAAAAAGGGCAAGGGTGTGGATGCGACGAAGCAGGATATCGAAGCATACAATAAAAAGGTTGAAATCATTGAAATGCAGGCAGAAACCTGTGCGACAAGTCTTCCGGATGTTGATTTTGCAGTTGTAAACGGAAACAATGCGTTGAATGCAAAAATCAGTGATAAGGTGCTGGTAACCGAATCCAAGGATAGTGAGGCTGCACAGACCTACGCCAATATCATAGCAGTGCAGACAGCACACAAGGATGATGAAAAAATCAAGGATTTGATTGCGGTATTGAATAGCGAGGATGTAAAGACATTCATCGAGGAGAAATACGACGGAATCGTTGTACCTCTGGTACCGGTAAACGGATAAAGGAATGGAGATATAGATGCGGATGATGATTCGTATTCTATATCTTTTTTATTTCCATGTCCGTTGATAAAAAGAATTTGTAAGTGTTTTCTTTGTGTAAAATGATGTGATTTTCCATGATTATGACAAAAATCAGTGGCTTTCTACTATGGAAAACAGTATAATAGAGAGTACATAAGGAGGGCATATGAAAAACATTAAGACATATCTGAAAAAGAACGGCTTCTTTGTTTTCTTGCTGACTGTCATACTGTTGATTATCATTGCCTTATCCGTCTATATCTTTGTAAATACGCAAGCGCAGCAGGAACCGGCAAAGCCGGCGGTGACAACGCCCGACCCTGCACCTGCAAAGACAACAGCGGAAATCACGCAGTTTGAGGGAGAGTATCGAAAGGATTTGCGATATATCGATGTCTCCTGGAGCTATGAAAAGCATACTTCCACAATCAGCAGTGTAGAATTGTACATCAACAATACGTATGTAGATAATGTATCGGACTACAGCAGCTATCAGATATCAAAGGATGCCTACAATTACGCAACCGGAGAAAATGTGCTGCGTCTGATTCTGAATTTATCAAATGGAAAGACCGTAGAAAAAACGACCAAGGTTTTTGTCAATTATGTAGTCAGCATGGAGCAACGTGTAAAGCAGCTTGATCATGCTACCCAGATAATGCTGAACTATCAATATGATAAAGCACATCCTGTTGAAGTGCCGAGCATTTTCATAACGGATGCCAGCATTGTCAGCGGAGAAATCAAATATATCGGGACAAAGACCAAAACCAGGGATGGCAGTGTGTTTGCGGAAACGACCTATCAGATTAACTGGCCGGAAACAGTGGTCACCTATCAGCAGTTTGATGTCCGCTGGTCCTTTAAGGATATACAGTACAGTAAGGATTTTCAGGCAGAAAAAGGACAGGCAGTGGAAGGATCAGAGGAGTAGGGCAGAGGAATCTGCCCTGTTTTCAGGTAAGGAGGAATGGAATGAGAATATTACATACGGCCGACTGGCATCTGGGAATGGATTTATATAAGCTGTCGCTGCTGGAGGATCAGCGTTGGTTCAAGCAGCAGCTGAGGACGATTGTTGAGGAGGAAAGCATCGATGCACTGCTGGTGGCAGGAGATGTGTATGATACGCTTCTGGCCAGTAAAGAGGCTATCGAATTATACGATGATATCATGTATATGCTTTGCATGGAGCTAAAGAAAAAGGTGATTGTCATTGCCGGAAATCATGATTCAGCAACCCGTCTTGCATCCCTGTCAAGACTGCTGCAGGGAATGGGACTGCACATCATTGGCAGTCTGAAGGAAAAAGTAGAGGGAATTCGGTTGGATGATTGCATCATTTATCCGATTCCGTATTTTCATGTGGAGCAGGTAAGAACGGTATATCGAAGGGATGTGCAATCACAGGCTGAGGCTTTTTCCTGTATTTGTGAGGAGATTCTTTCTACGGCAGATCCAGCGTATCGTCATATCGCCATGGCGCATGCCTTTTTGGCAAATGCCGAGGTATGTGAAAGTGATCGGTTTGCGCAGGTAGGCGGAGCGGATCTGGTACCTTCCCATATATTTGACGGATTTTCCTATGTGGCGATGGGACATCTGCATCGCCGTCAGCATGCTGGCGGACGTGTATGGTATAGCGGATCCCCACTGCCGTATTCCTTTTCAGAGGCTGCGCAGCGCAAGGGCGTGCTGATTTATGACAGTCAGACGGATACCGTATCAAAACGGGATATCCTGCCCCTGCATCCCCTGCAGGTGCTGAAGGGAAGCTATGCGGAATTGAAGGATACAATGCTGCAGCAGGCAGTGTCCAATAACACATATGTAAAAATTGAAGTTACAGATTTACCGGTATCCTACGAAATGCTGGATTATTTCCGACAGGGCTATGAGAATCTTCTGCAGCTGAGTGGGAAAAGCATGGAGCAGGAGCAGACGAATATTACCATACGCCTGCAGGATTTAGAGACCATATCGGATTTGGATATCGTACAGCAGTTCTTTCAGGATTATTATGGTGAAACGCTGAGTGAAGCAGCAAAGCAGCTGTTTTTGCAGGCACAGAAACAGCAGGAGGGAGAGGAAATGTATGCGACCTGAGCGATTGAAGCTGCAGGCCTTCGGACCCTATGTGAAGCCGCAGTGCATCAATTTTCATGTGTTTGATGAACAGCATCTGTTCCTCATTCAGGGAGAGACGGGCAGTGGAAAGACAATGCTGCTCGATGCGATGACCTATGCGCTGTATGGGAAAAGCAGCGGTTCCCAGCGGGAGGATCTGTACAGTATGCGTTCCCGTTTTGCTGAGGCGCAGGATGCGACCATCGTTGATTTTCAATTTCAGCTGCATCAGCGTACCTATCGGTTCGTGCGAACGATCACGATGCGAAAGAAGCGGAATCAGGAGCTGACGCCACAGCTGAAAATTGATGCCGGAGAAATCGTGGACGGCGAGTTTGTGCCTTTCTTTGAAAACCCGAAGCTGAAAAACGTTGAAGAAAAGGCGGTGGAGCTGTTGGGGCTGAATTATGCGCAGTTCGTACAGGTTATGATCCTGCCGCAGGGGAAGTTTGAACAGCTGTTGACAAGCAAGAGTGAAGAAAAGCAGGAGATATTGAAAACGCTGTTTCAGATGGAGCGCTGGACCGGCATCAATCAGGTGCTCAGCGATACCATGAAGCAGCAGCGGGAGCAGCTGGATATGAAAAAGCAGCGTAGGGATGCCCTGCTGAGCGGGATAGATATGCAGAGTCCTGAGGAAATTACAGCGTGGCTGAAGCAGGCCGATGCCACGCGCAGAACACTGGAGCAGGATTTGAAGCAGAAGCAGCAGCTGCTGGAACAAAACAAGCAGGATACAGCACAGCAAAGGCTGAGAAGGGAACAGCTGACGCTTTTGCAGCAGGCACAGCAGACAGGGGAGCAGCTGCTGAAGCAGGAGGAAGAGATGAGGCAGCTGGCCGCTTTTCTGGAACGGCAGAAGGAACTGACAAAGGTGCTGCCACAATGGAATACGTTACAGCAATGCCGCAGTATATGGAAGCAGCGCGTCGACAATCGGCTGGCTGTTGCAAAGCAGCACAAGCATTTGCAGCAGCAGAAGCAGGAGGCTCCCCTGTGGCAGAAGCAGCTGCAGGAATACAGGGAGCAGGAGCAGCGCATGCAGCAGCAGCTGCATGAAGCAAGGGAGCTGCAACCGTTTGTTGAACAGCTGCAGCAGCTGCTTGTAAAGGAGCGTGACCTGGAGCAGAAGCAGGAAAACCAGCAGCGACAGCTGGAACAGAAGCAAGTGCAATGCGACAAGCTGAAAAGCGCGATCAAGCAGCTGCAAAACAGGATAGAGGAAACCCGGCAACAGCTGGATGGGCTGCAGGACATTGCGCAGCGCTTTGCAGTGTGGAAGCAGGCGGATTACCATGAACAGCAACGAATCCTGCTTTATGATAAGCTGAAGATGGAGGAAGCGAGAGAAAAAGCGCTGTTAGAGCAGGAAAAGACGCTGGCAAAGCAGCTGGAGCCATTGCAGAGGGCCTATGATGATGCAATGCGTGTCTACCTGAAAAATAGCGCGGCACAGCTTGCAGCATCGTTGCAGGAACACGAGCCCTGTCCTGTATGTGGAAGCACAACGCATCCAGCACTCGCTGAAGCAGAGGCGGCATATCAGGACGTAGTACAGCTACAGCAGCTGCAGGAGCAGCTGGATCAGGAAAAGGAAGCATATCAGGGTATCCAGAAGCA
This sequence comes from Clostridiaceae bacterium OM02-2AC, assembly GCA_003481775.1. GTDB lineage: Bacteria > Bacillota_I > Bacilli_A > Erysipelotrichales > Erysipelotrichaceae > Clostridium_AQ. Next base: position 78,786 of record QULU01000013.1, on the reverse strand, counting down.
AAAGGAGCATGTGCATTTGTCCATACAAATGAGGAATGCATCTATGCAGGAGCATATGCAGGCTATACAGACGCTTTTGCAGCAGCCGTTTTCCCAGACAGAATTTTCTATGCTGCAGCAGAAGCAGCAATATGCAGAGCAGCAGAACAAAATCCTGCAGGAGCTTTTGCAGCAGCTGGAGCATCTACAGCAGGAGCAGCAGGAACAGGAGGCTGTATGGCAGCAGCTGCAGCAAAAACAGCAGGCGCTGCATACGGAGATTTTGCTGAACGATCAGCAGAAAGCCGTATTACAGGACAGCATCCCGCAGCAGCTGCGCAATACGCAAGCACTTATGGAGTATGTACAGCAGCTGCAGCAGGAGCATGCGCTTGCAGCCGCACAGGGGGCGAAGCAGGAAGCAAGGCTTCGACAGCTGGAAATCAATCTGGCGCAGCAGCAGCGGGATTGTGAGCACGCGCAAATAGAAGAACAGCAGGCACAGCAGGCATTGCAGGCGGCGGAGCTGTCCTGGCAGGCAGTGGCACAAAACAGCATTCAGGAAGAGGAAATGCAGCGCCTGCAGCAAAAGAATCTGCAAAAACGGGAACAGCAGCTGCAGGAATATGCACTGAAAAAGGAACAGCTGAAAACAAGGATACAGGATCTTCAGCAGCGCTGTGAAGCGATTCCTGAAAAGAATCTGGAGGAATTGCTCGCGCAGCAGGAGCAGCTGCAGCAGCAGGAGGAGCAGCTGCGTTTAAGGCTTGCGGACATCACGACGCATGAGACGATGTATGCGCAGGTGCAGGCCTCGATTCAACAAATACAGCAGGAGCTGGATCGCAAAGAGCCTGCCTTTGTGGAGCTGTCCCATTTTGTCAGGGCGATGCGTGGCGATAGCGGTATGGGAATTGAACGCTATGTGCTGGGCATCATGCTCGGCAGTATCACCCAGCAGGCCAATCAGCTGCTAAAGCTAGTGCACAATGGGCGCTATCAGATTTTCCGCAGTGATGAGGCGAGTGGCAGGACACGAAAATACGGTCTTGAGCTTTCCATTTATGACAGCTATACCTGCAATACCCGCAGTGTCGTTTCTCTGAGCGGCGGTGAAAAATTTTTGGTTTCGCTTGCACTGTCACTGGCATTATCTGCCGTTGTGCAGGCTAGAAACGGCGGTATTCAGCTGGATACCATGTTTATCGATGAGGGCTTTGGAACGCTCGATGAACACAGCATTGCAGATGCACTGGCCGTATTGCAGATTATGAGCAGCAGCCGCGGCTATGTCGGCATCATTTCCCATGTCGAATTGCTGAAGGAAAATATACCGGCCGGCATTCTTGTAAAGAAGAGCAGGACAGGCAGTCAAATACAGATTAGAAAGCAGGTGTAAGCATATGTATGATGAAGTAAAGGAAATACTGACACAGAGTGATCATATTGTCTTTTTCGGTGGTGCCGGTGTCAGTACGGAAAGCAATATTCCGGATTTTCGATCACAGAGCGGTATCTACAGTAAGAAGACCTATCCCTATCGTGCGGAAACGATGATCAGCAGCGACTTCTTTCATGAGCATCCAGAGCAGTTCTATGATTTCTATTTCCATGAAATGGTCTATGAGCAGGCACAGCCTAACGATGCGCATATGGCCTTGGCAAAGCTGGAAAGGATGGGAAAATTAAAGGCGGTTATTACACAGAACATCGACGGACTGCATCAGAAGGCGGGCAGTCATAAGGTTTTGGAGCTGCATGGCAGTATTCATCGCAACCACTGTCAGCGTTGTCACGCAGCCTATGATTTGCAGGCAATGCTGAAGCAGAAGGATCAGGTGCCGCGTTGTCCGATCTGTAACGGTATCCTCAAGCCGGACGTTGTATTGTATGGAGAAAGCCTTGACATGCATGTTATGGAGGAGGCAATCTCCTACCTTTCTCAGGCGGATGTTCTCATTGTGGGCGGAACCTCTCTGGTTGTTTATCCGGCAGCCGGATTGCTTCAGTATTTTCACGGACGAAAGCTGATTCTGATTAACAAAGAAGAGACAGCGATGGATCAAAGGGCTGATCTGGTTATTCACGATGCCATCGGAAGGGTTCTGAAAGAGGCTGTTTTGATATAAATAAAGATATATTCTAACATAGAATTCGTAATGGAGGACGGCATGGGAATGCAAAGGATCCTGACGATAATGCGTTTAAGTTCTCTTGTATTCTATGGAACATTACAAGCAGTGGGCAGTGTCTGGTAACATACGGCTGCAGTCTTGACCGCTGCGTGATAAAGCATATAAAGAAAGCGTTGGAAGCTGTATCGGAAAATCAGGTAGGAGATAGAAGCAAAGGCAAGCAAATGCTACACGATTCCTATAGGAAATTGCTTTTCATTTATCGCACTGCAGTGGTTTTCTCAAATAGCAGAGGCAGCTGTATGCACGAGCAAAAAGCGCAGTATAGAAGCAAGACTTGTATACTACGTGTTTCAAGACAGCAGTCATGTACCATCAAAAAAGGCTGTCATAAGCATGGTTCCTTTTCATTCGGGGATTGATGAAGCAATAAAAAAAGAAAGAAGAAATAAGCTCCTCATAGTATAGGAATGTATTTCTTCTTTTTTGCGTTTCTATACTTGTACCTTACGGTAAGAAAGTACCTTTCCACGTGACGACTGTTTTTCAATGCTTATCGGCGCTTGTCCTTTAACACGGTATACAGCAGCCACATGCCTAGAAAGACAGCGGTCATATAACCGATAAAACCAATGGCAGGTATGCCGAGCACCTTGGGTGTCATATCGGTTGTACAAATCAGGGAGCTTGCCATGAGCAGACCGCAGGATACAATTCCGACAACAAGCTTATTGACCATGTGATTGATGGTTTTTAAGGGTACGCTGGAATCCATGATTTCCAGATTCAGCTTGATGCGTCCCTTGGTGACCATCCGCATGAGCTCACTGAACTGAATGGGGATATCCAGTGTGCGCTTTCCGGCCTCATAGAGCTTTTTTCCTGCATTGACGGCTTCCTTTTTGGCATCCAGCTTTTTGAATAAATGCTCACTGACATGGGCTGCCGCTATCTGAATGATATTTGTCTTTGGATCCAGCAGTGTCATTGTGCTTTCCATGGTCACAAGTCCTCTTGCCAGCATGCTGATGCCTTTGGGCATGGAAATACGGTGCTTATGTGCAATGGTAAAGACTTCCTGAATCGCTTCGCCCAGATTGATTTCGTTGAGATCCATATGGATATATTTCTTCATGAAGGTTTCCATATCATCATAAAACAGTGTGTAGTCAACCCGGCCGTCATGAACACCAAGCGTCAGAATGACATCGACCATCAGCTCGGTATCATTGCTTCCAATGGCCTGCACTGCCTTTTTCATAAGATCCTTGTCACTGCGCTGCAGTGTTCCCATCATACCAAAGTCTATCCAGATAATCTTTCCTTCCCGTATGCGTAGATTTCCCGGATGCGGATCCGCATGGAAAAAACCGTCATCCACGATCTGCTTGATGTAGTTCTCTGCCAGCTTGGAGGCGATTTCGCGATGATCATAGCCGCCTTCCTCCAGTGTTTTTCTATCATCGATTACGATGCCGTCAATGTATTCCATGACCAGCACCCGGCTTGTCGTGTAGGCCTGTTCAATCTGCGGTGCCCCGATATAGGTGATATCCTGATGATTGCGGGCAAATTCCATGGCAAAGCGCGCCTCATTCAGAAAATCCATTTCCTGCTTTGCGGTAAACCAGAATTCATCCATCACGATATTGATGTCGATGACGCTTCCCAGCACCTCACTCAGGCGCAGCAGCTTTCCAGCTCTTCGGATCAAAGAAATATCGCGTTCCATCATCTCATAGATATAGGGGCGCTGTACCTTGACAACGATTTCTCTTCCATCCAGCAGGGAGGCTTTATGCACCTGCGCAATGGATGCGGAGCCCAGCGGTATTCGCTCAAAGCTGGAGAATACCTCCTGCATGGGACAGCCGTATTCCTCCTCTATGACACGCTGTACCTCTTCAAAGGGGAGCGGTGCGACATTATCCCGCAGCTTTACTAGCTCCTTGCAATAGCGTTCACTGAACATGTCCTGCCGGCTTGCCATGATTTGTCCGATTTTGACGAAGGTAGGACCCAGATCTTCCAAAATTTCCCGAAATTTAACAGGGTCTACTCCCTTGGTGATGTGATGCTTTTTCAGAATCCCCAGAATCTGAGCAAGCCGGCGTTTACTGCTCAGCGTTTTCGCTTCATTCGGATTGCTCATTCTCCATGCCTTTTTCGAGTTCTTCAATACGGGCCTTTAACATTGCGAGATCGTCCTTGCTGACCTTTTCCAGATCCTTGCTGATTTGCCCCGTATCCGCCGGTGTTCTCAGCTTTTCTTTGAGATCGTGCTTCAGCTCCTCATTCAAAATTTTACCCTGTTCAACTGTTAATTCACCTTTTTTCACCAGAGCATCAATTACGTCCTTTGATTTTTCTGCGGTAGTGGCAACTGCCCCAATGCCTGCCAGCATAATTTTCTTAATATCTTCACTGATGGTATTCATAAAAAATGCCTCCTTTTATTTATATTTATTGTAACACGTTTTCTGTAAAAGTATGAATCTTTTCTGTGAAAAGAATTTCCATGTAGAGCTGTGATTCTGATACAGGACCATTTACAAGCTGACTGTTATATCCCATGCTTTCCCGTTTTGATTGTAGGCCCCTTATCGTAGGGGAACCCGCAATGTCAGCGGCTCACTTAGGAAATATAAAAAAAGAAGTCGAATGACTTCCTGTTTGTTTTCTATGGGGCGGCTGATGGGAATCGAACCCACGAATGACGGAGCCACAATCCGTTGTGTTAACCACTTCACCACAACCGCCATAGCGTTCCTGACTTTTATCAGGCGAGTTATATTATAGCCTATTCATTATGTTTTGTAAATACTTTTATTGAATTTTTTTGTAGAAATGTTATAATGCCTTTTAAGGAGTGATTCCATGAAAAAAATAGCATTGATGTGCGATTCCAGCGCAGATATCACCAAAGAAGAGGCTGAAAAGCTTGGGATACATGTTTTACGAATGCCCATTACCATAAATGGAAAAGAGTTTATCGAGGAAGAAACAATTTCTGATCAGGACATTATCGAAGCACTTGGTCAGAACAAAAGTGTTAAAACAGCACAGCCGATTATCGGTAATATGACCCGTATGTGGGATGCGCTGCTGGAAAGCTACGATGAAGTATTTTACATACCGCTGACGAAGGCGTTGTCCGGCACCTGCCGCGTTGCTATGGGAATAGCGGATCAAGCGCCATATCAAAATCGCGTGTTTGTTTTGAATTCTGATTTCGTGTGCTATCCGGTTGTTCATATGCTGTTAACCGCTCGCGATATGTTTGAAAAGGGATATACGTGTGCACAGGCAAAAGAAAAGATTGAGCAGGAGGGAGAGCTGTTTGCAATCCTGATTCCGGAAACGCTGACCGCATTAAAAAACGGCGGACGTATTTCTCCGGCTGCAGCCGCGCTGGCAGGTCTGTTAAAGATACAGCCGCTGCTGAAGGTAGAGCATGGGGCAATCGATCTGGTCGATAAGGTACGCACGCTGAAAAAAGCTTATAAGGAAGGCATCGAGGTTGTTTTAAAGGATATCGATCCTGAGGAATATGACTGGATGATTATTGATGCCTATAATCGAACGGTCAGTGATGAGCTAAAGGCAGCACTGCAGGAGGCTTGTGGAAGACCGGTTGAACAGCGTATTTTCAAGTCTGTCATCATGTCACATACCGGACCGGGAACCATCGGCTTTGGGAGAATCAAAAAAATTCGTTATTAGAACTCAGGAGGACTGAGTTTTTTCATGAAAAGGAGTGTATGTATGGATGGACATATCATATTAAAGGGGCGTTATCAAAAGGCTGTGCTGGATGCTTTTGTAAGGCAGGCGCAGAAGGCAAAGCAATCGGAGCTGGTAATTCTGGAGCCTTCCAGTATGTTTCTTGAGTGTGCTTCCTTATATAAAGAGGTTAGGGCGACATATCCCTGTCAGCAGACATGGTATCAGGCACAGAATATCTGTTCCATCACTGCCTATCATGCATTTATTGATGCAATGCGCAGGGAATCGTTTCCAATCTCTGTGAAATTCGGTATCTGTGCCGATTATTTTACACAGCATGAAGCATTGCTGGCGCAGATGAAGGCAGCCTATTCTTATGATTGCTTTGTAGGCTGTATTCGCTTTATTGACAATATCGCATATTCCTGGGATCCGCAGTCAAAGGAAATGCTCTGGAACAAATACAACGCGGCTTTTCTGTACCGGCGCTATTATGAAATGATGTACGCATTGATTACCTCTCGTTTATTTGACGGTGTGAGCGGCTTTGATAATATTCATCATATGCAGATAAAACCAGGGTATTCTCTGCAGCATACCTATAACAAGCTGGCGATGCTGTTGGCCCTGCAGCATATGTATGTGGAGGATGATGCAAGGGAAGTGCTCACGATACAGGGAAGCAGGGGAAGACTGAGTGAGGAATTTCGTGAAATATGCATGGCAAAGCATATTCGTATCGTTCCCTGCAGTTATGCGGAAATACCCGAGAAAATGTGTTTCTGATTTTGAAGATACCGGCAGCTCATGCTGCTTTTTTTATATAGTTTGTTGTATCGAGGTGATAAGGGAAATATTATCAAAAAAATATACAACCCTTTGAAAAGTATGACAGGATAGCATGTAGAGGTTTAGTTTATCTTTATCTTTTCAAACAATGATATAAACGTTCAAACAAGATTTCTATTAGGAAAGCTGAATTCATTCGCCACTTCAAAGGAATTATTATTATGTATTATCAAATATTAGTATGTTTTTTCTAAAAATTAAATTATGAAAACCATATATTACCAATGAAAACTGCTAAGGCAACATGATATGATAAGAAAATAATGTAAAAGAAGGAGATCATGCGTGATGAAAAAGGCAATATTGGATATGAACATCATGGGGAAATACAGAAAGTATTTATACGGGGAAGAGCGTAGTGAGGCAACGATAAGCAAGTATATGAGAGATATCAAGCATTTCTATGAATATCTTCCAGAAAATAAGATCATCACAAAAGAGAATCTTATCGCCTACAAGCAAAGCTTATCAGATGCCTATAAGGTGACCAGTATCAACAGTATGCTGGTCTCCATCAATGGCTTACTTTCCTTTATGAAGCTTGATACACTAAAGTTGAAGCTGCATAAGGTTCAAAGAAAAGTATTCAGTTCAGAAGATAGGGAGCTTAGTAAGGCAGAATATAAACGCTTGCTTGATGCTGCTATGAAGCACAACAATAAGAGATTATTCATGCTCATCCAGACAATCTGCGGAACAGGGATCCGTGTTTCTGAACATAAATATATCACAGTGGAAAGCTTGAAAGCAGGTCAGGCCATGGTGAACAATAAGGGGAAAAGCAGAACCATCTTTATCAATAAGAAGCTGAAGAGAATGTTGTTGAATTATTGTAAAGAGGAGAATATCACGAGTGGTCCGATCTTCATCACAAAAAGTGGGAAGCCAATGGATCGTAGCAATATCTGGTCAGCGATGAAGAAACTATGTGTAGATGCAAAGGTAGATCGCAAGAAGGTCTTCCCACATAATTTGCGACATCTGTTTGCATTGACGTATTATGGATTATACAAGGATGTAGTCAGACTGGCAGATATTCTAGGACATACCAGTATAGAGACAACAAGAGTATATACGATCACAAGTGGACAGGAATGTCAGAAATCACTGATGAAAATGGATCTGGTGCAATCGTATTGACAAAAAAATGATGATATAAGTAAGGCAGGTATACGATCGGTATGATAAAAATACCACATAATATGGATTATGTGGTAACGCTATATAATATCCTGAAATTCATGTTGATTCTGATTGCTCATAACATCAATATAATGCGATAAATAAGGCGTTTTCAAGAGTTTTGTCTTTTTGATTTTGCCATTCTGTTTGACTGTAAAATCTCATTTCAATCACATTCTAACAGTTAAATTTTACAATAGCAATGGATTTTCGTGAACTGTTCTTCACGGGAGTGAATTGTAACAAAACTTAACTTTTACAGAAAATAAAAAAATTACATAGTAAAAATAGAATTTTGATAATTCCTCAAAAAAACACGAAATACACGGTACTTTATCACCCTATTTATACCTTCCAGCAAGCCAATTCAGATTGACTTTTTTTTACGTGTCTTTTAAAAGTCACACAATCCCAGATCAGATTCCATGCTTGAAAATCATCAGTACCACATAATCCATATTATGTCGTATACATCCCATCGATATCTGATGAAAGAGAGAGTGTAAGAAATTGGGAACAGCTGGAAGCGTAGTTGAAGTGAAAAGAATAGATGAAATGAAAGTAAGGTTCGATCCCATGGCGCATATGGGAAGCAAGCTTATTGCTTTTATCATGGAGGGGACAGCGTGCTGAAAAAGAAGACAGAAGAATGTATAGCTCTGACAGATAAGATCATGACAGAGCATTACCGTGGCAATGATGATCTCCTGCATACGTATATAGGAGAGAATTGCTTGTGGATAGGATCCTGTGATAGTGAGTACTATGCAGGAAGAACCAAGATCTTAGAGGTCTTGGATGAATGGCTGGGAGATCTTCCGTTGATCACTCTTTTCTCAAAATCATTTGAATGTGTCACACAGGATCGAAACAGCTGTACGATCGTCGGACAGTATGTAGGCGCAACTGATGAATCGAGTGGAGAGATCTTTAGTGATAAGCAAAGGGTCACCTTCTGCTGGAAGGAACAGAAGGAAGGATTGCGGATCGAGCATATGCATATATCGAATCCTTTGAAGAATCTGCAGGAAGAGGAAGTGTTTCCACATGCTGTCGGTAAGTATACCAGGCATTACATGCAGATGCTAATCGAAAAGGAGATCGAAAGCATGGGAAGCATCTGTGTAAGGGACAAGGCGAATATCAGTCACAAGATCCTCATCGGAGAGATCATCTATCTGGAGGCATTCAATAAAGAGACTGTGATCCATACGACACACGGAGATATCTATGCGAAGCTGCAGATGGCGATGGTGGAGACCATCATCAGCGATGAGCAGCCGGAGCTCGTCGTGCGTGTACATAAGAGCTTTTGTGCAAGCCGGTATTATATAGAGAGTATCTGCCGGTATGAATTGAGATTGTATGGGGGACATACGATACCGGTTTCAAGAAGCGGCTATCCAAAGATAAAGGAGCAGCTTCGACTGAAGGAGGCGTACTATGACAGAGGAAACGATGAATAAAGGATATACACATATGGACTATCGGAAAGCGAAGATCATACATCTCGTCGATGGTTCACAGGAGGAGCATTTCATATACAAAGGAAAACCGATCACGAAAGAAGAAGCAGATGTGATCGTCGATACCTATCTGCTTGACAGCGGAAGAAAGTTTAAATAAAAGCTTTGCGCATTCAAAAAGCAAAGGGATAGAGGTGTAGTATGAAACAGAGAGAAAAAAGCAGAATCGAAAGAATGAAAATGAAGCTGGCGATCATATGCGTCGTGATGACGGTCATCGTGTCACAGATGCCGATGCAGTCATTCGTTCATGCGGAAACAGATATCGCAGTTATCACGCTGGGCAGTGCAACGAAGGAAGCGCAGACGATACAGATCGAAGATCCAAAGGAGAATATCAGGCGATTCACGTTGAAGCAGGACGACGAGGTCATAGAAACGAAGAACGTGGACGGTGTTCTTACCTTTGAGGTCTATACAAACGGCACGTATGATCTGCTCGGCTATGATGAACAGGATCTTATGGTAGGGGAACAGTCTGTGACTGTCGATACCTTTGAGGATATGGAAGTTGAAGAAGACCCATCCATCCATCAGGTAACGATCCTATCCAGAAATAAGGATACATACCAGATCAAAGTCAGTGGCGGAGCGGAAGCGGTCATCGATGCGATGGAGATCAAGCATGGTGTATATCAGGCTGTTTTCGATGTGAAGAAAAATGGTGCTTATACATTTACAGCTGTGGATATGAAAGGGAATACCTTGAATGAGAAGACATTGGAAATATCAGATATTCCCAATATGTCAGAATCCGGAGAGATCATCCTGCGTAAAGAGGATGACTTGAAACAGATCGTTTCTGATCCAGAGGGAAGCTTTGTTCTGGCACAGGATATAGAAGTGAAAGAGAATCCTTTAAAAGGCGTCACCTTCAAAGGGACGCTGGATGGGCAGGGCTATAGGATCAGCTGTTCAGATTCGCTTTTTGAAGTGCTGGATCACGCAACAATAAAAAACATCGTGGTAAAAGGACAGCTTGCCGATACCAGCCGTGATTCGATACTGGATGGTACAGGCTATTACATAGAAGGAGACGATGTAAAGCAGGATCATGCGGTCATCATGAACAGTGAGAATACGACGATACGAAACAGCTTCGTCATGATGAACGTGGAAGGTAGAAATGTGGCAGGCTTCGTGCTTGCAGGGTCAGCGGATATCAAGAACAGCTATGTTTCCGGTTATCTTAGAGGAGAGACGGTATATGGCTTTGGAAAAGACACTGACGTAGAAAACAGTTACAGCAGTGCATCACTGAGCGGGGAAAAGCGTACGCTGTTTTCAGAAGGAAAGCGAACAGACTGTTTCTATGATGCACAGATCAATGATCTGGAGGATGAGGATGCACAGCCATATCTCACGGATGAGATCACATCGGGAGCATTAAACAATAAGGCATTCACAGAGAAAAAAGGCAGTTATCCGCAAATAAAAACAGAGACTGCATGGAAAGAACAGGCACAGAAGGCAGCAGACCTCAGTGTCGTGCGTGTGGAAGCTGAGAGTAATCTTTCTGCAATGATCGATAGTGTTCGTGCATCGGAACAGAAGGATAATGATATTGAATGGAATAGAAATCTTGTCCGCTCTATCAATAGAAGTCATGAAATGAATGGAGAGCTGATTGCATCGGCAGATGATATGCAGAATCGTTTTGTGCTGCGTGCAGCAGCTGCATCCGTCAGCATTTCAGCAGGGCAGCCAACGACATCAACAAGAACAGAGATCACCTATCCTGTGACGATGGGAACCTATTATATCGTCCAGGAAAGCAGTGAAACAGCACCAGTGAATCCCAAGACACATAAAGAAGCAATTGAGAGTGGATGGAAGAGAATGTACTGGGACGGCAGCTATACGTTAAGTGGACTGGAATGGAATACAAAGTATACTGTTTATGAAACGGATCTAAACAGTGTAAAAGAAAGCAATACGATCACAACAGTGCATGGGAAGAATAAAGGAACGTTGAGGCTGAGCGGTGATTATGACATTGGAAATACGATGACGGCAACACTGAGCGATACGAATACGAAGCAAGGTACTCTGTATTGGGAAAGTGCGGAAACATCGGATGCGGAGACATGGACGGAAGTACATAAAACGAACATGAACGGCACAACGAGTACCGATACATATGCCGTTACCGATACTCTGTCAGGGAAATACCTGAGAGCACGTTTTGTGACAGATCAAGCAAGCGGTTATACAGGAACACTGCAGGACATCAGTGCGCACAGCGTGAAGGTCGAAATCACTAAGATAGAGATCGTGAACAGCCAGCCAAAGAAGGAAGGCCAATACACTCTGAGCGATAAGCTGAGTGTAAAGCTGACACCGGATAAGCTGAATGATGCAACGTATGCATGGTATCAGGAAGGCAAAGACGAAGCTATCGGAACAGGTATGAACTATAAAATCAAGGGCAGTGATGTCGGAAAGAAGTTGTTCGTGAAGGCGATCGCCAAGGCAGATAGTGAACTGAAGGGAAGCATCGAAAGTGATCATACTACAGTCATTGAGTCTATCAAGTGTGCAACACCCAAAGCCTCGGATATGATTACAGAGAGTAGAGCGGACGATATCACAGTCAAGGTGAAAATTGGCGATTCAGAAGGACTATACCATATAGGTATCCGAGAGAAGGATGAAACAGAAATCACGGAACATGGCGTAGCGCTGCGGGGAGGCAGTGATACAACGATCACAGGATTGACACCAAATACGAACTATCAGCTGTATATCAAAGAGATCGGAGAAGAAGGCTATACAGATTCCGAGTGGAGCAGTGATTTCAAAGCATTCACAACGGATAGAAAACATGTACAGGGAGATATCACGATCACTGGAGATCTCATCTATGGAAAGACATTGAAAGCAGCTGTCACAAATACACCATCAGGTCAGAGCGGAGAAGTCAATTGGTATCGTCTGAACGCAGACGGAAGTCGTGATACGGCTACAAAACAAACAGGAGATACCTATACATTAAAAAAAGAAGATGTCGATCAGAAGATCGAAGTAGTATACAGTGGAACAGGAACCTATGCTGGAGAGATCAGCTTTGTAAGCGATGTCATCAGCAGAGCAGAGAAGGTAGCGCCGACACAAAACTTAAGTATTAAAGAGCATGATGATACGACAATCACAGTGAAGATGCCAACAAATGTCATAGGAGAAAAGTATATCATCGGGCGCAGTACGATGGAGAATGGCGTACCAGTAGAGGAGATAGATGACAGTGGTGTCATCAAAATCCTGAATTCTGGTGAGGAATTTAAGATTACTGGTCTGGAAAGAGACACGACCTACTACTTCTCTGTACGATTTGCGCAGTCCGCTACACATCAGAAATCCGATTGGACAGCACAGAGCATCATCAAAAGCCAGCAGACGGATAAGAGGACTTTCGGGGGAACCATTACATTCAAATATGTAACAGGGGATCTTTTGAGAGGTCAGACATTGACGGCAGAGCTGGCACCAGATGATAAAGACTTCAACTATCAGGGAGAATGGACATGGACAAAGGTAGCAACTGATGGAACAGAAACACCGATCACCAATTATACACTAGCGGAGAACAGAGGGTCGACAAGCTATGTGATCCCAGATAATGAAGCATATGGAACGATCTATACAGTAACGTTCAAAGCCACAGTGGGCTATGAAGGAAGTGCTACACTAGTAACCAGTAATTCTGTAAAGGAAAAACAGAAGTCCAGGTATACGACACCGATTGCGAATGATATCATCATGGAAACGATCGATGATATGAGCTTCAAAGTCAGAATGAGCAAAGGAGAAGGACAGTATCAGTTTGAATATAAGAAGGCAGATACAGATGCTATAGATTCACTCAGTGGCTGGTTCCATGTGAATGTGCTAGGTGATAGTACAGATAGTTATATACCTGTAGGAGATGCAGTCAATAGTAATGTGGATGTCGTGGTAGATGGACTTGAGAGAAATACGACCTATGCCATCCGAGTGAAGAGAGTCGAGGACAGTGGAGGGCTGGACAGTGAGTATGCATATAGTGATAGTGGTGCAGGAAGGACAGTCACAACAACAAAGACGGCGATCACAGGATATGTCACGATAGCAGGAACAGCAAAATATGGAGAAACACTGACAGCGACATATCATTCAGCCACCTATGCATCGACAGGTGGAAGTAATACAGATAAAGAGGGAACATGGCAGTGGTACAGAAATGATACAAAGATAGCAGGTGCGACGAATCCTACATATTCTTTGACCGCATCTGATATCGGGGAAAAACTGAAAGCAAAATATACGATGCCAGTTGATAATGATTTTACCGGCAATGCAGAAGAAACGACAGTGGAAGTATCCAAGGCATCATCCGATGAGCTGACAAAAGGAGTGCAGATCACACACAGCAGTGATAAAGAAACAGCAGGGGAACTGAGAATGGTACTGAGTACGACAGATCTTATGAAGACAGATGGATACTATCGTGTACAGAAACAAGGAGTAAGAGCACCCGCTTATCCAACCGATGCTGATCTGGGAACGAGCTGGAAAAAAGTCACAGGAACTTCCTTTGAAGTCAGCACGGATTACGCAGGTGTGAAACTGAATGCAAATGAAACTTACGTCATTTATTATATGAGTAAGGAAAATGCTACTTATACAGCATCTACTATTCATGAACTAAGTCATACGATGGGAACAAAAGCGCAGACAGGGAATATCACACTCAGCGGTCACTATGTGGAAGGGAAAACACTAACAGCGACATTGAATAGCGCAAACAATAGCAAAGGAGCGTGGAAATGGTATTACAGCAAAGCTACTTATGATGGAAGCAGTACAACAACAATGCCATCTTTAAGTGACACTACGAATTGGACAGAACTAACAGAAGGCTACACACCAATGAGTGACAGCCCAACAAGTCAGCTGACACTAACTGAGGATATGTTTGGAAAATATATCAAAGTAGAATTTGTGCCCAATAACCAAGAAGGTTTTAGTGGGAATGTTGTGAATCCAACTAATAACGATGGCTTCATAAAGAGAGTGTATGAGGAGACCGTAACACTGACAAGTTCAACAAGTGATGGAAACGGAAATCCCAAGGCGTATGCAGGAACAACGCTGACAGGGACAGTGAACAACAGTGTGGAAACAACACTAAGCAGAACAACAGCAAGATTCAAGATAGGAAGCAGTTATGTGAATGGAAGCATAAGCGGAAACACATTCACCTATACGATTCCAGCGACATCTACAAGCGCATATACAGATGGAGCAGAAGTAATTGCAGAGGTCAGTAAGCCAAACGTATCTGCACTGTATGTAGACAAGAACATGAACGCATTAGATTCATCTAATTTGAATAGCAAGAGTGGCACAGGAAGTACGAATACATATTTTGCATATGGGCAAGGTATTCCTATCAGTAGTGCGGAAGACTTATTGGCATTTATGGATGCCAGTAAAAAAGACACTTATAAAAGTGGGATTTATGCATCTAATACAGCAGATTATATTATTACAAGTAATATAAATTTAGCAGGGAAAGACAGTGTTAGTCCAACGAAATTAAGAGGGTATTATAATAATGGGACCCATGTTTATGATTCATTTCAAGGAACGTTAAATGGTGATTATCATACTATATCAAATCTTAAGAATACAATGTTCTTCTTTACAAAGAGCACATCATCATCGGATCCTGTACTTATTATGAATATGCTGATACTCAATGCAAATATAAATGTTGGAAGAGTTTCGAATGATAATAATTATAATAGTGCAGGAATTATTGTTGGAAATTCAAATGGAATGTTAGGGTTTGAAAATATTTTTTTAGTAGATTCAAATTTGACAGCAACTTATGATTGTGGTTACTTCTTGGGTAGAGCAAATGATATGTTTGCTAACAACACATCATATTTTAAGAATTGTGGATCTGTTGGTGGAAACGTGACTGCTGGAGCGACCGCTGGTGGTTTAGGAGGTAATATAGGAAGCGCTAAAGTAATTGATTGTTATACGATTGGTACAAAATTCAAAGGAGGGACAAACACATTATCAATTGGTGCAGTTATTAACAAAAATAATATTGTAAATAATTATTATACTGCAAGTTATTTTGATCCAGCAGGAGCAAATAGAAAGCCATTTGGACATGAGGGATTATCCCCAAGCAGTCAGAATATATTTTATGATACAACAATTGCAGGGATATTAAACGTGAATAATGATTTAGAAGTTGGGAAAAGTACAAAAGAAATAATTGGTGACGGTTTAAAAAGTTCTTTTGGAGATACTGGAACATGGAAATACCAAGAAGGATTTTATCCACGATTAACATGGATGGGAAACAATAATATAGCAAACTTATATTCAGCAACACGGGGAGCATTCACGAGTGTCGATGGAGCTACAACAACGACTGATCTGTTTAATGGGAATGTTTCCGGTGTCATCCAATTACCTGTGGAATTACAAAAGAAAGGATACACAGTGACTTCCAGTTCAGCAAGTGTATTGAAAATAGGAACGAACGGAACGCTTATTCCAAAAAGCACAGGAACTGCAACGATCACGATCACCTATAATGATTCTGAAACAGGTGCATCGGCATCCAATAAGTATGATTTTACGGTTAAGAATACTGTAAGTGAAATGGAAACAGTTACCATCAGTAACACCAGTCCAAAAATGAATCAAACACTAACAGCGAGCTGCTCAACACCTGGCTTGAGTTATCAATGGTACCGCAGAAAGCGTGGAACAACAGAAGCATCCGTCATCAGTGGAGCAACATCATCAACCTACAACGTGAAGGCAGATGATGTTGGCTATGAGCTGACAGTTTTAGCAAAAAAAAGTGGCTATGCCTCAACATATGCAGCCTATACCAGTGCAGTCACAACGTCAACTTCAAGTGCTCCTGTCATCGTTTCCGGTTCAGTCACGGACAGTCAAGCTACGATCAGAGTGGGTGATGGAGACAGCAGTCTAAAGTATGAATATGCCTATGAGCGAGCAGATGCAAACGCCAAGATCATCGTTGATGGAACCCATACCCATACAGAACAAGTGAAAATAGATAATCTGGCAAGAAATAAACAATATCGCTTCTATGTACGAGTGGCGGCAGGAGACGGCTATGAAGCTGGAACATGGAGTCCGGCGGCAACAGCAACGACTCTGAAAACAAATGTGACAGGAAGTATCAGTCTGGGAAATGCAGTCAATAACGGTTCAGAATTGACCATGTCCATCGATAAACTGAACGGTCAGACAGGAACATGGAAAGTAGAAAGGCTTGACGCATCTACAGGAGAAGTAAAGGCGACCCCTGTCAGCACCACCACCAGTGCCAACTCCTACCGCTATACTCTGCAAACGGCAGATGTCGGTTCAAAGATACGCGTAACCTTTACAGGTTCCGGAGATTATCAAAATTACAAGACAGCAACAACCGCAGTCATCAAAAAATCATTAACTTCATTACCAGACAATCATGGTGAATTTACTGCAGTGACTACGACGGATACATCACTCACTGTCAAGACCCCTGATAAGCCAAGTGGAAAGATCGATGTGGGATATTCCAGTTCTGCTGGTGGAGACATCCAAAGCGTGAGTGCAACTGGAGGAATCACACCAGGATTGAATGTCACAGTGAGTGGTCTTGAGCGAAATAAGGAATACGACTTCTGCTATAGGATAGCGGAAACAGACGGTGCAGAAGCGAGTTCATGGAGCAAGCGTACCCGATTGACGACTGCACAGACGGCAGTGAAAGATGCGATAAATGTAACAGGGACACAGAAGGTGGATCAGACGATCGTATTCACATTGACGGATACCAACAAGCCAACCGGAACATGGGTACTGAGCAGTACGAAGAATGGAAAGACCATCACGATCTCCCCGGAACGCTATACCGTCGATACAACAAAAAATACACTGAGCTATACGGTACAGCCAAAGGATGCAGGGGGAATACTGACAGCGACTTTCAATGGTACAAAAGACTTCAAGGAAAGCGCAACGAAAGCTTCCACAACGATCGGTAACGCATCACAGGACATCACGACCGATATGCCGTCAGGGCTGAACGTGACAGAGGTCAGCGACAATTCCATGAAGATCAGTGCTAAAGATGGCGCAGTCAACTATCAGTTTGCCTATCGAAAGTCTGGTGAGGCATGGACCCCAGTCGAAGCATCGGTAACTTCCGGAACAGTGATCACGATGGAAGGACTGGATCGTAATACGACGTACGAGATAGGGATCAGAAAATCCGCAAAGATAGGCTATGATGCAAGTGGATATAGGCAGATGGCGACCGCACAGACAAAAAAGACAAGGCTGAACGGTCTTATCGATTATGTGAAAGTCGTCGATGGTGCGGATAAACCGCCGAAGATAGGTGTGGCAGAAGTCGATCAGACCTATAGGGCGACCTATCATAAGGGAAGCTATCCGCAGACAGCGGAAGATGATAAGGCAGGTCGCTGGCAGTGGTATTATGGCGATGCTCCGATCGAAGGAGCGACGACGGATACGTATAAGATCAGTGCACTGCTGGGAAACAAGGAGATATCCGTACGCTATATCGCAACCGATAGCTCAGATTTCACGAACGAGGTCATAGGGCGTGTCGGAACACTGACGAAGCCGGTATATGATGCGCCAGCTTCACTTCCGACAGTGACAGCACTAGATGAGGATGGAGAGATCAGAAGCAAGCTGAAGATCGAGAATACAGGAGACATCAAAGCAGTCTACTACTTCGTACAGAAGGCATCGGATCAGAAAGTACCGAATCGGATCCCTGCAGAAGATGCTGACAAGAATACTACACCGGTAGAAGGCAAATGGTTCAAGGCAACAGCAACTGTCACATTGACACTGGATGCCGATACAGACTATGTGGTGTATCTGGCTAAACTGGAGGATGGAAGCCATCAGGCCAGCGGTGTGGTCTCACAAAGAGCAGTGAGAACGAAGAAAGAGGATCTGAGCAAGATCCCTACCGCAAAGATCACAGAAACAAATAAAGATATCTGGAAGGTAGAGGAAACAAAAGAGATCCGTCTGACGAATCATAAGGAAGCGCCAACCGGTATCTGGCAGTATTATGTGAGTCCGGATAAAACAAAGGATGACAGCTGGATCAATATCACAGCACAGATCAAGGCAGCTGATACATCGAAGGACGGCAATACAGCGACGACCTTCTCTGTACCTGTGAAATACAATAAATACTATGTGAAAGCCGTATTCAGTGGGAGAGGAAACTATGAAGGAAGCCAGACGTATATTTCAGAAGAGCAGCTGATCGGAACCCAGATCAAAGGACACGCTGAAATCACGGACGGAGATACGAGTAAAGTTCTGGTACCTGTAGAAGTGAACTATGTTTTCGCAAAGGAAGAAGGCAAAGATGTCGTCGATGAAAAGAGCGGACAGTGGACATGGTATCGTGTAAAGGATGGAACGACGACTCCGATCGTGAATGAGGACGGGACGCTATATGGAAAGACCGGAATCAGTGACAGCTATACACCGGGGAAAGACGATGTCGGCGCTAAGCTGTATGCACGATATACGAGCGCAAGAAACGGCAGATATTCCGGCAGTGTCAATACAAGACAGCTGGCCCCGATAGCTCGTGCACCACAGAAAAAACCGGATGCACCGACAGTGAAACAGATCCGCGGTATCACGATACAGATGAATCTGCCGACGAATTACCGTGAGGATGGAACGACGATCCCAGAGACCGTTCTGAAATATCGAGTAAAGGAAACAAAAGAGTGGAAAGAGAATACAGTAGGCGACTCATGGATCGGAAGAGGATCCGAAAAGCTGAAGGCCAATACGATCTATGAAGTGTGTGCGATGTATAAAGTAACGAGTGAATATCTGCCAAGTGAAGACTCTGCTGTTACCGATGTGAAAACCGGAAGCATACCGTTAGAGGAGAAGAACCTGAGCATCACGCAGAGGGATGTTCTGGAAGCTGGTCAGACGATCACCGCGATCTACAGCGGAGACGGTTATGACGAAGGCGTCTTCACGATCGAGAGAAGTGATGGAACCACTCTAAAAACAGATCAGACAGGAACGACGATGGGGACAAGCACTTCGCTGCTGTATGAAAGTACGACAGCCGATATCGGACAGCGCATCGTTGTGAGATACAGTGCGAAAGCAGATGCCGCAAACTACGGCGGCAGTGTGGAAAAGAGCAGCTCTGAAGTCGTGAAGGCAAAAAACACAGGAACTGCAGTGAAGCCAGTCATGGAAACAGAACTGGATACGAATCTGTATGTGACGAATGTACAGGCTACGCAGGAATATATCCTGTTAGAAAGTGGAGAGAGCATTGCGGATAAGAAAGAAAGCGATTGGACGCCATTGAAAGCAGACAGTACAGGAAAGTATGAATTCACACATCTTGAGCGAGATACTTCCTATGTACTTTATACACGCCTAGCCGAAACGGAAACATATACTGCAGGAAATCCGAACGCATCAGCAGAGATTAAGACACTTCCATATAACGATGCAGGCAGTGTGGAAATCACCAATAAAAATGATGGATCAGCTTCTAGTAATGAAAGTGGTAAGATCACGATTCCTCATAGTCTGAAGAGAGGAAGCACAACGATCACTGCACTGAGTATTGCGAAAGACAGTACACCCCTTCATGTTCAGCCGGTCAGCGTGTTTGCGAACAGTGATGGGAAGGCAACGAAAGACACGATGGAAAAGGGAAGCAGATGGGCGAATGAGAATTTTGCTTTGCTTGTGAAGGTGTATGATGCATCAGGAAATCTGCGCGACAGTGGTGAAGCAGGTGAGACTATAACGGTGCCGACAGAGGCTGATCATATAACGATAGAAATCTATCGTGCCAATGCCGTATCCGATGGTGGAGCGTATACATGGAGCCTGATGCTGGAAGATAGTGAGAGGGAAACAGCCGTGTATCAGGGGGAAGTGACCATGATCACGCAGTTGAAGAGCCTGTCTCCTATCAAAATCGACCTGAATCTGGATGGACAGCAGATCAAGCAGAGTACGAACGATGCCAAGGTAAGCAATGAACTGAACTACATGCCGGTAACACTGAGTGTCGATCAGAAGGTCACAAAAGGAACTGACATGCCAAAGCTGATGGGAAGTATGGATATAGGTCTAGGTCAGATCAAGAACGATGAGGCCTATCTGAAACTGAGCAATGATGGCAGTGACTACAATAAGAATGCTGGCGTATGGTTCACGACAGATGGCATGTCAAAGACACAGCCGATCTATGATCTGGGATATAAGGGAAGCGGCGGCTTCTATATCAGTGGAGCCGTCAGCGATGAACAAAGCTGGCCATGGGACGCCGATGGAGCGAAGAAAACAGAACAGGCCTATCAGATCAGCTTCAAGACCGGAATCTCAGAGAACGATACGAAGCAGTATGAAGATCGAGCGAAGAAGTGAGGGATGAGATGACAGAGAAGAAACGGAAACAGCGGATCGGGATCATCCTCATCCTGATCGTACTTGCAGGAGCAGGCATTGGCTGGACATTCCTGCAGGATGACGGCTTTCACTTCGATGAGGCTGCGGAGGATGGCAGTCTGGATGGCATGAGTGAACAGGAGATCAAGGACATGCTGAAGGATAAGGTCGACAAGAGTATGCTGTCGATCTCGATCAATGCGAACCCGGTATTTGAAAACGGGAAGAGCAAGGGTACCTTACGGATCGAAAACCCACCGGGAAACAACTACAACATCCGGGTGAGGATCGTAAAGGATGAAGACCAGAAGGAGATCTACTACAGCGAAGGTATCAGACCGGGACAGGTGATCAAAGAAGATCATCTGGATGAGGCGCTGAAGAAAGGGAGCTATGCCTGTACAGCCATATTCGAGGCATACGATACAGAAACAGATAAAAAGGTAGGGGAAGCAAAAGCACAGCTCAACATCGTAGTAGAAAGATGAGTGACGTATCCCAGGAGGAGGAGCGGGGATGTAAAAGATACGCTGCCATGAGAAAAGGAAGGGTACGGACATGAAAAGATTATTGGCGATGAGCATGGCTGTCATGATGATGCTAGGAGTAACGAGCGTAGTATCAGCGGCAGAAGATGGAGACACGAAGACGACAGGAACGACAGACACGGAATCAAACCAGAGTGGTGAGGTGTGGGCAACACTATCCGGGGAACCATTGAAGCAGATGAAGGTGACCGTACCGATCCGTATGGACTTTGCGGTATATCACAATGAAGGTGATGCAGATGATAAGAATATATTTGCAGCAGGAAACTACAAGATCAAGGTGGAAGCAGATTCTGAGGTGGGTGTGCAGCTGACAAAGATCCAGATCGAGAATGCGGAAGGTGGCGCATGGACACTGACGGATAGTGCTGGAATTGCAGCTACCAAAGGTCAAACAGATGTGGCGTCAATGAAGACGGTGGCATTGAACATCGCCGGTACGGATCTAAAATATGGATCTGGAGAAACGATCACAGACTTTAAGGTAGGCATCGGTGCAGAGAAATCGCTGAATGTGAAAGGGACACCTACATCCGCAGCACTGAGCGGTGAGGGAGAAGATGTGAAAGCAGCATTGAACGGGAATGCAGAGCGAGCATTCGATGTGGTCTATACGATCACGCAGGTAAAATAAAGCAAAGGAGCACGAGACATCGTGCTCCTGAACAAGGAAGAGAAGAACTCTCTTTCTTATTCAGAAGCATGAGACAGGAGACTATATGAAAGAGAACAGGAAGATAAAAACATATGGATCTCTGATAACGATCCTTCTGATCCTTATCGTGGCAGTCATCGGCTGGTCATTCAATGAAAAGGGAGGCTTACAGTTGGATCCGGATCAGGAGGAAGGCACTCTGGATGGCATGAGTGAGAAAGAGATCAGGGAGCTGATGGAAAAGAAAGCAGCCGAAGGAGAGTTCATCATCTCCATCAATCAGGAACCGAAGTTTCCAAATGGAAGCAGTGAAGGAAGTCTGCGTATCGAGAACAGCCCACAGAATCGCTATCTCATGGTCGTAGCGATCTATGAGCGCAAGAGTGATGGAACACCGGGGAAGAAGCTGTATGAGAGTGGTGCAATCAGACCCGGAAGTAAGATCGAAAAGGATACGCTGGATGTGAAACTGAAAAAGGGCAGCTATCCGGTACAGGCGGTGTTTTCCGCCTATGATGTGGAAACAAAAGACTATGTAGGAAAAGCGATCGGAGAACTGACGATCGTGGTTGAGGAATAACAGAATGAAGAAAAACAAGAAGAAGATAATCCTAATCATTTCCTTATTTCTGCTGGGAATGTCTCTGGTCATGTATAAGCTGAGCTGGAAATCAGAGGAAGGTCTAATCAGAGAAGGGGAAAAGGGAGAGCTTCCCGGCATGAGCGAAGAGGATATTCAGAATATGTTGAATGAAAAGGTGGAAGAAGGCAGCTTTCAGATCAATATCAATAGCGTGCTAAACTTTGAGAATGGAGCAGCAAAGGGAGATATGAGGATTTTGAATTCTCCGAACAATCACTATCTTCTAGTCGTAGAAATGTATCTGAAGAAGGATAACCAAAGAATCTATAAGAGTGGCGCTATCGAACCGGGATATTATATCGAGCAGGATGCACTGGATGTGAAGCTGGAAAAAGGGGATTATCCGGTCAGTATCCATTTTAAGAATTATGATGTCAAGAGTGAACAGTTCGTCGGCGAGGCAGTCGCAGAGAATGTTGTACATATAAAACACTAGGAGGTGTAGAGAATGAGAAAAAGGGTAAGCATTCTGATGATCCTGTTCATGATCGTCTGCATGAGCATGAGTTCGATCCACGCAGAAGATAAGGATCAGAAAAAAGATACTGATGAGGAATACTATGAAGAGGTGCAGTCGAATCTGCCATGGAAGCAGGAAGTCAATGGAGGTATGTATGGGTATATGCTGGGCGTGATCAAAAAACCAGAACCAGTGCATCCGGAAGACCCTGATCAGCCGCAGGAACCGGATAAGCCGGGAGATGATGATATCATCATCGTCGTCCCGACAGAACCGATCAATCCAGTAAAACCGGGAACAGGGAATGAAGCATCGAAGAAGGATCCATCATCAAATGCAGGCAAGGTTACCAATAAGCAGTCAGAAACAAATGAGGATAAATATACAGAAGCATATAAGCAGCAGGAACTGGAAAGAGTCGGTTATTACTGGAATGACAGGACAGGGGAGCTGACCATCAGCAGAACGCTGTTATCGAGGGCAAAGGCGGATAGACAGGATATCTATCTGTATGTAGAAGCACAACAACAGTATCGAATTCATATCGTATATAGTGATATCAAGAGTACAGAAAAGGATATCACGATCGATCTTGGTGAGTGCAGGCATTTGGAAAAGATACAGAAGATCGCAGGGAAGGATGTACTATGGATCCTGCAGTATGAAAAAGAACCGATCGGGATGAGGGTGCATATCGCAGTCAAGGTGCCGGAAAGCTGGAAGGACAAGTATCTGTATCATTATATATACGAGGATGGGAAGTTCGTTCTAAAAAAGATGATGCTGAAAGCAGATGAAGATGGGTATGTAGAAGTCGTGTTAACACCGAAAACAGATCAGGTGATCACAGACAAGCCGATCATACAAACAGATTTCTGGGATTGGGTGAAGGGCCTTTTGGGACAGAATGAAAAGGTCGATCATACATATGCGGCTGTCGCTATCGGAAGCTTTACGATAGCATTGGGTGGATTGTCCTATGTGTTCCTAAAAAGAAGATGGGGAAAGAAGCATGACAGTCAGGATTCAGAAAAATAAAGAAAAGCAGAAAGAAATGAGATACGATCGATAGCGGACAAGATTGAAGGATATCACATGACGAAGTAGAAATGATAAGGCCTTCTAGTAGGAAGACCTACGGAAGCAGAAGATTCCTTGGGCAGTATCAGAATAGATAAGAATGGAGAAGACAGGATATGAATAAGTTTAAGAAAAGAAAGGCGATCAAAGAAGGAAAGATTATCGTAGATCACGGAGATAACGATATACGGATCTATCGAACACCGAAGGACTTAATCAATATGGGGCAGGAAAGTGAGGAGAAGGAGAAGACAAATCGCGAGCAGCGAACGTGAAAGAAGCAACAGGCGAATGGGACGCACATCAAAGGGGGAACAGCAGCAGATAAATAAAATAGGAGAGTGGAAACATGGATTCTAGGATAAGAATTGATATGGATTCTCTATGGGAACTGGGAAGGGATCTGACAGAGGTAAGGAGCGCATTACGCTATTATCAGAAAAAGCAAGCGATACTAACATTCGATGAAGAAGAGATAGAGCCGATATTCCTGCAGCAGTTTCTTGAGCATGTGCTGTCTTTACAGAAAGAGAAATTGAAAAAGTGCCAGCGAAAGGGGATCAATCTGGCATTGAAAAGAAAGTATGAGGGGAAAGGTACGTATGGGAGACCGAAAACGATCCTGCCGGAAGACTTTGATGAGCGAATAGAGGAGTGTCTCAAAAGAAACCTTTCATTGAGTGAGTATTGTGAAGAAATCGGGATGAAGAAATCAACGTTTTATAAATATGCAAAAAGAGTACAGGAGGGGAAGAAAAAGAAAGGAAAGGGAACAGATACATAGGGGGAAGACCAAAATATATAGCGGAAGATATGCGAGATAATAGAGGGGATGTCTTTTCTGGTAATCATGAAAAACAGCGAGTTATTCTTTTTTCTTCTTAGTATATAAACAAAAGCCACATTTAATTTAAATAATGTGGTAGTTTTAATGTACATAAGGTTAGTTGACAGTAAGCGTAGGTATTGTGCTAAGGAGCAGATGAACGAACTATGTAGATGTAAATAAATGTATTGCAGATGATTTTGTTTTAAAAAAACTTTTTAGTATAGGTCTAAGGGGCTTGCTGAAGAATTCAGTATTCATAGTGTAATAGCTGCCATTTTTGTTAGATTGAAAGCCTGTTAAAGGATAGTGACATTATAGATGTTTTAATATTCCGACACCTGTATATAAATATGCTGTTTCCAAGGCTGGTTCTCTTACTTTAGAGTGTTTGTGAAAAAGGGAATTCAATTTTTATTACTGAACACGATTGTTTTTGAATTCCCTATTTCAGGCTGTGCCCACAAGCGAGTAAGAGCCTTAATGCACATTTTAGATTTTATAATGAATCGAGTTAATACATTCAAACAACGGTTAAGTAAAAACTACAATGATATGGCTAGTAAAGGATTACAGCAGATTGCTATTGTATATCACGTTGTAAGCTATGTGTCCGTGGAAATATGCTATTCGATCACCATGTATATTTGAACAGGGTGTTTGTTTTGTGCGAAAGAGTGCGTAGCCTAATCAGTGCTGTATTTCGTTTTAACTATCAGCTAGGGTAAGGGATGGATAAACAAAAAAAACGTCCCGTATGGGACGTATACTATCAATGGCGGAGAGCATGAGATTCGAACTCACGGTAGCTTTCACTACGCCACCTTTCCAAGATGGTGCCTTAAACCGCTCGGCCAACTCTCCAAGGTTACCTCTATTATTTTACTTATTTTCAAAGAAATGTCAACAATAAATTGCATAATTTCCTATTTTTTTTGTGTGCTCAAAATATACAGGAGATAATCGACAATCTTACTTCTGCGCTGTTGTAATTCCTGTTCCATCATCAACTATCTTCTGCGTCCGCTGTTTTGTCTTAGGCCAGCACTGGAAATCACGATACGATAAGAGCATATATGCTGTATTACAGACCACGTTATCCTCCATGAAATTTCTCCATACCAGAGCTGGCTCATGCAAGCGGGCAAACCGAAGAAGTCTGTTCCCCGTAAAAAACAGAAGCTTATCAAAGCCTCTGTCAGTTATGGTCCTGGAGGAGATTGAGGTTTGCACTCAACAGCTTCTGCAGCGGCGCATTATCACTGCTCACCACCCAGACATCCTCTGTTTTTTTCAGCTGAATCTGTACCTCCGTAGTTTTCATGGTATCCGTTTTCTGCAAGCTTTCAAAGAGAACAGTTGCTATGGCAGCCTCGGTTTCCGCATCACTGACATCCTTTTTGCTAAGCTCCTGTACCTTCTTCTCCGCCTGTTCCATACCGGCTTTCAGACTATTTGAAAAATCATACTGCTTGATTTCCACGGTGACGCTTGCCTGATCACCCTGAATGGTTTCCTTGCCTTCCGTATGCTCAAAATGTGTCATTTTCTCATATGCCTGCTTCTGCAGCTCTTTGTCCACAGAATCCATATAATCACTGTCTTCCATCGTAAATGCTTTTATATTGAAATCCTCCCAGTCGCTGGAAGCTTTTACTGCATCACTGCTCTGATTCTGAATGCCGTTTAAAAAGGCAGCCGTTGTTTCCACAGGGGAACGCGGTGTTTCTTTTTCTGTACAGCCGGATAGAACACAAAGACAGGTCAGTGTTAGCAGTGCAATCCATTTTTTCATATTGGTACCTCCACATTCGTAATTGTACCACAGCTTTCCGCTTTTTTGACATCTGTGACGGGAAATGTGGAAAGATTTACATGAATTTGCGAATTTTTTAGGAGTTTTCCAATTTTAAATCGTATAGATATAGCGTAAGGAGGTGTTTTATCCTTTCCTGTCGAATGAGGTATGTGTCAAATGCAGCGGGCATATGGTTAGGGTGAGGTGATGCATGTGGAAAATAAACGGCTGATAATGCTGTTCGGCATTCTGTTTTCCGTGGTATTCTGTCTGATGTATTATGTGCTGTTTTCCTTTACGCTGGGGAAAACGAATGATGCTAAGCGCACGCTGTATATGAATCAGGTGGGCTTGTATGAGAAGGCGCAGAGCGTGCAGGATATGCAGGAAAAGCTGGAAAAGGAGGGGCTGAAAAGCTATACGATGAAGCAGGATAAGCTGACGGCTGTTGTCTGTGGTGTCAGCAGCGATGAAAAAGAAAGTCAGCAGGTCCAGCAGAAGCTGAAAGCATTAAAATACAGCTACATTCCGAAAAATGTAACCGTAGAGAATTCCGATGTGGTCAAACTGATCGATGAGCAGGCATATGACAAGGCACTGGAAAGGATTGGAAAATGAAAGTAAAGGAATTAAACAAGGAGGAGCGTCCACGAGAAAAGGCGCTGCAGTATGGGATTGCGGCGCTTTCCAATCGGGAGCTGCTGGCACTGGTTTTACGCAGCGGCACGCGTTCTCTGTCCGCACTGGAGCTGGCGGATGAGGTGCTGAGGCACTGGAGCTCCATGGGCGATTTAGGAAAGGCGAATATGCAGGAGCTGATGGGACTATCGGGAATCAAGGAGGCAAAGGCCATTTCTCTTTTGGCTGCATTCGAGCTGGGGCGCAGAATTGCCTTTGATGATGTGCTGCATGCGCCGGGAATTCACCATCCCCAGGATATTTTGGAATGGATCAATCAGCAGATCGGCTACGAACAGCAGGAGCATTTTCTCGTACTGTTTCTCAATCAGAAAAATCAGCTGATCAGCAGCCGTGTCATGTTTGTCGGTACACTGACCAATGCGAGTGTGCATCCCCGAGAAATCTTTCGGGAAGCGATGCAGCTTGGCTGTGCGAAAATCCTGTGTGTACACAACCATCCATCCGGTGATCCACAGCCTTCCTCGGCGGATATCACGTTGACCAGAAGCATTGAGGAATGCGGTATCATGACGGCAATTCCACTGATCGACCATATCATTGTCAGCCGCAATACATATTTCAGCTTTGCACAGAAGGGACTGCTGCAGCCGGGACTTTCCTAAAGTTTTCTTAAGATTTTGACAAAAACCAGATTGTCATTGAACTATTTTTCTTTCCCCTATATAATATATGAGAAACATTAAGAAATAGGTGAGAGCATGTCAAAATTGAATCGTTTTCAAAAAATAATCTTAGGCGTTATCGCGTTCTTTGTGATGATAGGAATCCTTTTAAGGAGCATGAGCGGCTCTGTAACGAGCAATATCGGCTATGATGTTGTCACGATGCTGAAATATGCACTGATTGATTATCCGACAGAAACTGTGAAAAATCTGTTCAGTGATTTTGCGAATTTATGGAGCGTGAATGAGGAAAATGACCGGCTGCGGTATGAGCTGAGTAAAAATCCTTCCTACAAGGCAAAGTATGTCGATGAGAAACAAAAAAATGCAGAGCTAGAGGAAGCATTGGGAATCAAAACGAGTGATGATACATATGAGCGCACGTGGGCGAAGGTTATTCTGCGTGATCAGGCTACCTGGAACAATGAAATCACCATTGATAAGGGCAGCAAGGAAGGCATTAAGGTCGGCATGGCAGTGGAAAGCACGAATGGCATGGTTGGAAAGATCAAGAGTGTTTCTGCCCATACCAGCGTTGTCAAGCTGCTGACCAGTGAAGATAAGCTGAATTCAGCGTCCATTAAGATTCTGCTGGATGAAAAGAAGAGCTCTCTGGGTGTTTTGCAGAGCTATGATGTCAAGCGCGGCTGCTATATCGTTCTGCTGTTTGATGACAGCAGCGAAATCAAAAAGGGAATGCAGGTTGTCACAAGCGGCAAGGGCGGCGGCTATCCAAGCGGCTTGCTGATCGGCACCGTAGACAGCGTGCAGGCGCTCTCCAACCAGACCGGACAAACTATTTATGTTCGGCCAATTGATGATTTTCAGACATTCTCTGTTGTCAGTGTCATCGTTGAAAAGGGAGATGAGTAGGCATGGCGCATATCGTCTTTGTCATCATCTGTTTTCTGATCGATGAAGTGCTGACCGTGATTTTCCCCAACAGCTATCTGATAAACGATCTGCTGTTCATACCGAATCTTGGCTTCTGTGCCATGGTGCTGACCATCCGTAAGTTCAGCTTTCTGGATTCCTGCCTGTTCGCCTTTGGCTGCGGCATGATTTATGATTTCTGTTTTGCGAACACGTTTCTGCTTTATGCGATAATCTTCACTGTCATTGCGTGTTTATTGCAGCTGTGGAGCAAGCATATGACAGAGACGCTGATTGAATCGCTGGTTCTCTGTATTGTGACAATTTTCGTCAAGGATCTTCTGATATACTGCTATATGAACTTTCAAAGAATTACCAGTATGTCGCTGATGCTGTGGGCGGAGCGTTATGAGCTGATGACACTGCTCGCCAATGCGATCCTTGTCATGGTTATCGTATTCCTCATTCGTATTAAGGACGACTATCTGGAAATGAAAGCACTCCGTATACGAAAAGGGGAGAAGGTCGAATGGTTCAGATTAAAATCAAAGGAATAAATGAAGCCTATCACATCTATGCGCAGTATGATGATGCATCTGCGTTTTTCCAGCAGCTGAAGGAAAGACTCAAATTCTGTCAGAATAAAAACGGACAGTATTTTGAGGCTTTTTTTCATATCGAGGGCTTGAAGCCGCAGCATCTAAAGCCGCTGTTTCAGCTTTGTGCGGACTGTCATACCCTAATTGCCGGCATCAATGAGCTGCCACAGGTTAAGCCAAGACGCATTCTGGAACAGGAGCTGCGAGGAGGCGAGCACTATCGCTTTCATGAGCCACTGCTTTTGCTGGGCAACATCCGTAAGCAGGCCTTTGTGACAAGCAGTGAATCGCTGTATGTACTGGGAAGTGTGCAGGGAAGTGTGGATTTGCTGCATGAGGATTGCGTGCTGGCGGCTTCGCATATGGATGGAAATGTGCGGATATGTGATACTCATTTCCAAAATATGACATCCTTTGCGCCCTGCAAAGTCTATTATGAGAACAGACATTTGGAAATGAAGGAATATAAGGAGGAGAGAATGTGGGAGAGGCAATAGCAATTACTTCCGGAAAAGGCGGCGTTGGAAAAAGCAGCGTTTGTATCAATATGGGCATGGTCCTGGCACAGAAGGGCTACCGGGTTTGTTTGATCGATGTGGATTTGGGATTGAAAAACCTGGATGTTATGCTGGGCCTGGAAAATCGTGTCATCTATGATTTAAAGGATGTGATGGAGGGTCGCTGTACGCTGGCAAATGCGATGATACGCGATAAGCGTCAGGATAATCTGTATCTGCTTCCGGCATGCAAAACCATACATATACAGTATTTTCACGGAGAGGATTTAAAAATCGTCGTGGAGGAGCTGAAAACCCAGTTTGACTATATACTGCTGGATACACCCGCAGGGATTGAAAGCGGCTTTGTACACTCGATCGCCTGTGTGAGCAGAGCAATCGTTGTAACGACTCTCGATGTGACGGCATTGCAGGATGCAGATCGCATTATCGGTATTCTCATGAAAGAGGGAATGGAGCATATTTCCTTTATCGTCAACCGCATGAACGTGCATCATATGGACAAGGGAATCAGCGTATCGCTGGAGGAGGCAAAGCAATGGCTGTCCATCGATTTTCTCGGCTACGTATTCGATGATGAGAATATGATGCGCTCCAACAATCATGGCAAGCCGATCGTATTGCAGCGGGAAACACAGACCTACAGCTGCTTTGACTGCATTGTCCGCCGTATGCTGGGACAGCGCTGTCCGCTGCCGAAATACCGGGAAAAGAAATTTTTGCAGAAGCTGTTTGGCTGAACGGCTGCGCGCGCACTGCAGAGCAGAGGCTTCTGACTTGCACACAAGGGGTGAGTCAGAATTTTTATTTGTCTTATAGAAAATATGCTTCTCTGGTTTTTTTCGCTTTGCCATGGTAGAATAGTAACGTGAAAGTATGGTGGCGTTATGTTAAAAAGGTTTCTGAAAAAAATAGATCAGAGGTTTTCTATTTATACCCTGTGCAAGGTGATCTGCGTTTTACTGATTCTGTTTCTGCTAATCAAGACACAGGTCGTATGGGGAAGCTGGTACAGAATGCTGCGATCCATTCTGCAGCCGTTTATCATCGGCTTTGTCCTTGCCTACGTTATGCATCCCCTTGTGGAATTTCTGGAAAAGAAGGGAATCCCGAAGAATTTTTCCATTATCGCCATATGGGTATGCGTGCTGGTTTTTCTGATCGTGATGCTTGTTATGCTGATGCCGGTTCTGTATGATAAAATCAATGAATTTATGACCAGCATGATTGATGGAGTTGTCTGGATTTCCAATAAGATCAAGACTCTGGGAAATATGAAGGATTTCTCACTGGTAAACAGCATTACCAATAATATTGTCAATATTCTGCAGTCCTATGATGACTGGGTCCCGCAGCTGGTATCCAGCCTGCCGGGACTGATGAATACGGTATTGAATGTAGTGACGAATGTCTTGTTTTCCATCATCATCGCGATTTATATGCTGTTTGATTTTGAACGCATCAAGCGTGGTCTGCGAAAATTTGTGCATCTGTTTTTCAAAAACAGTGATGTGTATCTTCATGAAATCGACCAAAATGTCACCGTTTATCTGAAATCCCTGATTATTCTGATGCTAATCAAATTCATCGAATACTCTGCCTTCTATTTTATGATTGGCCATCAGGACTGGCTGATTATCGGTTTACTGACATCGTTTGGTGTTATCATTCCCTATCTGGGTGGTACGATTGCCAACAGCATCGGTATTATCACTGCACTGACACTGCCGCCAAGCAACATTGTGGCATTGATTATCGGCATTATGATCTTATCCAATGTGGATGCCTATGTCATATCGCCGCTGGTTCATGAAAAGCGCAGTGCCATGGGGCCGCTGATCACGTTATTCGCTGTGTTCGCAGGTGGTGTGATCATGGGAGCCGTTGGAATCATGGTGAGTGTACCTGCTGCCATCGCCATCAAAACTGCAATCGAGGTGTATGAGCAGAAAACAGACCGCAAGCTGTACGATAATACAGAGGAGCCCAAGGCAGAAACATAAGTGCCGGGCTGCCTGCAGTCATCACAGAAATAAGAGGGTGCAATATACATATGAAAGCATAGACCTGTCAGTATGTACTGGCAGGTTTTTTTACATTGTGGCGATCATTTAGGGCAGTGCAGTTAGCGGCATGCGCAGGTCTTTTTGCGTCAATGCCTCACAGCTTCCTGTATCCCTTGCTTGCATCCGCAGCAGTATTCACATTTGTTTCCGTTATACATGCATCCGCAGAAACACAAGCTGGAAAGTGGCAGCGTACTTCTATTTCCAACCGTGTGCGCATATAGTGATAGCAGGAGGGATGATATGGACGATTTAAGAAGAGTAAGGAAACGAATCAGAGGCCGCAGATTTGACGGAGCAGGGGCGCAGGAACAGAAGCAGCGTCCGTTCATCCTGTTTCGTATGATTTATCATGTGGTCATGCTCATGATGTGCATCTGTGTTGTCGTACTGGCTCTGCTGCTTAATCAGAAGCTGAATCTAGTGAAAATGCCGGCGGTGATACAGCAGCTGAATCTGGAGGATCTGGGGAGCTGGCTGCCCTTTGAAAGCTGGTTTTCGCTCAAGGATGAAGCTGTTTCCACATCTCCTGTGTATACGCTGCTGAAGGATGATCATTATTCCAACGGTACCAATCAGGCACGCAACGGCTATGCCGGTATCGTGCTTCATGTGCAAAAGCAGGCTGATAAAAAAAGCAGCGTCACCATAAAGCAGGACAATGGTGTAGTGGTAACCTATGGAAACCTCAATGAGGTCAAGGTAAAGCAGGATGACCGCATACTCAAGGAGGCTGTTCTGGGGACGGCTGACAGCTATGTCACCATCAACGCATTAAAGGATAATGAGAAAATCAAGGTGAGCGATGCATTTTCATAAGGTGCGGATACGGATTTCTCTGCTTTGGCTGCCGTATCTGCTGTTGCTGCCTTACCTGCCTGTAGCCCGTCTGGTCGGATGGATTTTTATCATGCTTACCATTCATGAGATGGCACATATGTTATGTGCCATTCTCTTTCATTACCCGATTGAGCGAATCAATATCTATCCCTTCGGGCTGGCGGCAACCATACCGCATATCGGACACGGCTCTTTGATAAAGGAGATTCTGATCATTTCCGCAGGACCGCTGATGCATGTTCTGTTTCCTTCGCTGTTCCAATTCTGCGTTGTAAAGGGGATTCTGTCGCCATCCTTTGCCGTTTATCTGCATACGATCAATGCCTCCATCCTGCTGTTTAATCTGCTGCCGATCTATCCGCTGGACGGAGGCCGGCTTATGCAGACTTTTTTTCACTGCTTTTTACGCTTTCGTACAGCGGAGCATGCAACCCTGATGTGTTCGCTAATTTCCATTGCAGCTGTCTGTTACTTTCATCTGCTTCAGGGAGTGAGTGCGCTTATCGTACTGATCTTTCTAATCCTACAGATTTTCCTCTCCTGGCACTCGCTTCCCCTGACACAGCTGCAGTTTTTTCAATACCGCCGATTGCATCCGGTTGCCTACGCTCCCATCCTCAATGAATCCTTCGATTTATACCGTGGCCGCCGAAACTTCATAAAGTACGGCAGAGGCTGGATAGATGAGAGAGACTGGCTCAGGCAGCGCTTCAGCAGCGAGAAAAACAGTAGGCGCCCGTAAAGAAATGTGATATACTCAAGGGGGATGCGGTACCCTTGCGACACATGCTGCAAAGACTATTGTCGTGCAGGGGCATGTAATGGTATAATGGAACGCAAGGGAGGCAGGATCTATGAAGATAAAACTATTTCTTGTATCTGTACTGGCGCTGTTTCTTGTCAGTGGCTGTGAAGAGAAAAATCCAAGCATTGCCACAACCGTATATCCTGTACAGTATCTGGTGGAAAGAATCGGCGGTGATGATGTAACCGTGAGCAATATAACAGAAAATACGATGATTCAGCGTGCCCAGATCAAATCCAGCTTTCAGGATATTTTAAAGAACAGCGATGCTCTGTTTTATATCGGTGGCCTGGAGCCGTATATGGATTTGTATGTGGATGACATCCGGGATACCGGAGTGGATATGGTGGATCTTGCGACAAAGAGTGCGATTTATAAATTTGAACGCTATACCTCAACAACGATTGACGGCATAACGGCAGGAACGGAAGGTCCTTATTACGAAGGTGAGGAATTTGCCAATCTGGATACCTATGATGCAGACCCCATGCTTTGGATGGATCCTGTAGCAATGACCAGCATGGCGAGTGATATTCGTGACTATCTGGTACAGAAGTATCCACAGTATAAGGATATTTTCGATGAGAACTACGATGCTCTGGAATTGGATCTTGCCCGGCTGGAGGCAGACTTTCAGGCTATTCCGGATGGCAAGATGAACATTAGCTTTGTATCCATGACGCCATCCTTTGGAAACTGGCAGAAATCCTATGGCATTAAGGTATATCCGGTAACCTTGTCCAAATACGGAGCACTTCCGACAAGCGATCAGCTGGCGGCTATCAAAAAGCGTATCAAAAGCGATCATGTGCGATATATTGCAATCGAACAGAATCTGAGTGAGGATATGGAGAAGCTGCAGCAGCAGCTAATCGATGAGCTGGCACTGATACCAGTAAATTTGAACAATCTCTCCAGCATTTCAAGCGAAGATAAAAAGGCCAGCAAGGATTATCTGACGATTATGTACGATAACCTGAAGGCACTGGAATCCATAGCATCCTAAAGGTCATAACCGGACCTTTTTCTTTTGAGTTGGATAATTTATCAGGCAT
Organism: Clostridiaceae bacterium OM02-2AC; assembly: GCA_003481775.1. Classification (GTDB taxonomy): domain Bacteria; phylum Bacillota_I; class Bacilli_A; order Erysipelotrichales; family Erysipelotrichaceae; genus Clostridium_AQ. The sequence continues at coordinate 43,739 of QULU01000013.1, read as the reverse complement.
CCTTCTTCTAAGAAACAAAAACTGTGGTAAAATAAGAACGTATGGAGGAACCCCCAATGAAAAAACTTTTACTGATTGATGGAAATTCCATGCTGTTTCGTGCATACTACGCAACAGTATATGGAAGAATGATGAAAACGAGCAATGGTGTGCCGACCAATGCAGTATATGGCTTTATCACGATGATCAACAAGGCACTGTCCATGGTGGAGCCGGATGCGGTGCTGGTCGCATGGGATGCAGGCAAGCCGACCTTTCGGCATGAGACGTATACGGAATATAAGGGAACCAGAAAAGAACTGGATCAGGAGCTGATCGTACAGTTTCCGATTGCCCGTGAATACCTGGATGCCTATGGTATGAAGCGCTATGAATGCGAGGGAATCGAAGCGGATGATATCATCGGTAGTATGGCAAAGCAATATCCGGATGTGGAAATACATATCTTATCCAGTGACCGTGACCTCCTGCAGCTGATCGATCCGACAACGGATGTCTATCTGATGAAAAAGGGTATCACGGAAATGGAGGTCATGGATGAGGCAAAGCTGAAGGAAAGCATGGGAATTGTACCGTCACAGATTATTGATCTGAAGGCGCTGATGGGGGATACTGCGGATAACATACCGGGTGTGAAGGGCATTGGTGAGAAGACGGCACTGAAGCTTTTGAGTGAATATGAAACCGTGGATAACGTGTATGCGCATATCGATGAAATCAAGGGCAAGCTGAAGGAAAAGCTGGAAACGGATAAGGAAAAGGCATTTTTATCCAAGTATCTTGCGACCATCAAGGTGGATGCTGAAATTCCGCTGCCTTTTGCGGATATGATGCTGAAGGAGCCGGGGGAAGCGCTGCATGAGTTCTTCGTGAAATATGAAATGAAGAGCTTTGTGAAGGATACCATGGACACCAGAGAGGTGAAAAAGGAAGGCAGCCGCACGATCGTGAAGCAGATTTCGCCTGATCTTTTACAGGATGGGGCATTGGTGTATGCCAATGTGGATAATGAAAGCTATTATGATGCCCAGCTGTATGGCTTTGCCATCAGTCTGCAGGATCGCACGGAATACATAGAGCTGTCAGATGCCCTGCAGGACGCAGCCCTTTTGGGATGGCTGAAGGAAGAAAACGGTAAGGCGGTATATGATGCGAAAAACTTCTATCACGCTCTGCATAAAAATAAAATCCCCTTTGCGGATGTAACGTTTGATGTCATGATTGCGGCATTCCTCGTGGATGGAACACTGTCGGATTACGATAAGCTGGCAGAGAAATATCAGTTTGACCGCAGTCTGTTAAAGGATGATGTGTTTGGTAAAAAGGGCAAGGGAAAGCTGGTGGACAGTGAGGAGGCTGCCCGCTATGCCATGGTGCAGGCCGATCATTTGCAGGATTTAGTTGCTGAACTGGATTCAGCGTTACAGGAAATGGAAATGAAGGAGCTGTTTACTACCATTGAAATGCCGCTGACGCATGTGCTGTATGCGATGGAACAGGAGGGGGTTGTTACCAGCCTTTCCACTCTGGATGAAATCGCAAAAGCGACCAGTGATAAAATCGATGCCCTGAGTGCAAAGATATACGAGATTGCCGGTATGGAATTCAATATCAATTCCCCGAAGCAGCTCGCCGGTATTCTGTATGATGAGCTTGGCTTGAAGGCAGGCAAGAAGCGAAGCACGGCAGCGGATGTATTGGAAAAGCTGGCATCCCAGCATCCCATCATTCCACTTTTGCTGGAGCATCGCAAGTATCAGAAAATCTATTCGACCTATGCGGTAGGCTTGAGCAGACATGTTTTAAAGGATGGAAAGATTCATACAATATTCAATCAGATTCAGACACAGACCGGCCGTTTGTCCTCCTCGGAGCCAAACCTGCAGAATATCTCTGTGCGGGATGAGGAGGGAAAGGAAATTCGCAAGGCGTTTGTTGCCAGTGAGGGACATGTGCTGCTATCTGCGGATTACTCCCAGATTGAGCTTCGCATGCTGGCACATATGGCCAATGAAGAAGTGATGATCGATGCCTTTAACCATGGCATTGATATTCATACAAAAACGGCAATGCAGATATTTGATGTGGAACACGATGCAGTGGATGCCAATATGCGAAGAAGTGCAAAAACGGTAAACTTCGGTATTGTTTACGGACAGAGTGATTTCGGATTGAGTGAGCAGCTGGGTATTACCCGTAAGGAGGCACATGCCTTTATTGATAAGTATTTTGCATCCTATCCGAATATTAAAAGCTTTATGGATACGACGATAGCATTCTGTGAGGAGCATGGCTATGTGAAAACGCTGTTCAACCGCCGCCGCTATATCAAGGAAATCAGCGATAAGAATTATATGATGCGGGAATTCGGAAAGCGTGCGGCCATGAATGCACCGATTCAGGGGAGTGCTGCTGATTTGATCAAGCTTGCCATGATTCATATATATAAGCGGATGCAGGAGGAACAGGTGAAATCCCGTATGATTCTGCAGATTCACGATGAATTGATTTTTGATGTCTGGGAAGAGGAACTGGAACAGATGAGGACCATTGTCGAGGAGGGCATGCAGACAGCGATGAAGCTGCGTGTACCGCTGATTGCCGAGGCGAATATCGGCAAGACCTGGTATGATGCAAAGTAGGTGAAGAATATGCCGGAGCTTCCAGAGGTTGAAACGGTTGTCAGAACATTGGAGCACCAGCTGGATCACGTGATGATTACCGGCTGTGAGGTGTTCTGGAATAACATTATAGCTTATCCGGATGCAGCGACCTTCTGCAGGGATATTGCTGGAAAAACGATACAGGGATATCACCGCCATGGAAAATATATGCGCTTTGATTTGGGGGATATGGAATGGATCTGCCATATGCGTATGGAGGGGAAGTTTTATGTCCAGCAGCCGCAGGAGCCCTATGATAAGCATGTCCATGTGATCCTGCAGCTAAGTGATGGACGGCAGCTGCGTTATCATGATACAAGAAAATTCGGTAAGATGTATCTGTATGAAAAGCGTGCGGATGTTTCATCCTATCCATGCTTTAAAAATATCGGCTATGATGCCTTCGATGAGCGTATTACGGCAGAGTGGCTGTATCACACACTGCATAAGAAAAAGACCGCGCTGAAGGCTGTGCTGCTGGATCAGCGCTATATTGCCGGTATCGGCAATATCTATGCGGATGAAATCTGCTTTGCCATGCGTATGCATCCCCAAACTATGATCAGTCATTTGCGGAAAAAGGATTTTGAGGAGCTGATCTATCATATCCGCCGCATCCTAAGCGGTGCGATACGGGCCGGAGGAACAACGATTCGTTCGTATACCTCACAGCTTGGTGTGGATGGCCGCTTTCAGCTAAAGCTGAAGGTGCACGCAAAGAAAGGAGAGGCATGTCCGGTATGCAAAACGACAATTAAGAAAATTGTTGTCGCAACACGGGGAACCTGTTTCTGTCCGACATGCCAGCGCAGAAGATGAGAACAATTGGACTGACCGGTGTCATGGGTGCCGGAAAATCGAGTGTGATCCGGATATTGCAGGAGGAGGGCATTACGGTGCTGGATTGTGATGCCGTGAATGCACAGCTGCTGCAGAAGCAAGAGGAAGGCTATACAGCGCTGATCCAGATGTTTGGGTCCGATATTCTGGATGACGAGGGCAATATCATGCCCCAGCGGATGAGTGATCTGATCTTTTGTGATCCTGAGAAAAAAAGACAGGCAGAGGGGATTTTGCATCCACTGATAAAGAAACGTATTTTTGAAGAGCTTGCATTCCATGCGACGGAGGCACTAGTCGTTGTGGAGGTGCCGCTGCTCTTTGAGGTACACTGGGAGAATGCCTTTGATGAGGTCTGGGTTGTGGCCTGTGATGAGGAGCTGCTGTTATCCCGTTTAAAGCTGTATCGCCATATTTCCAAAGAGGAAGCGCTGCGCCGCTTACGGCATCAGCTGCCGCAGCAGGAAAAAATAAAGCGGGCGGATGTCGTTTTTTACAATAACAGCGATTCAGCAAGTCTGAAAAGACAGATTTGTGATATACTGAACATGAAGAGGCAGTTGAGGTGAGTGTGTGAACAGAAAAGAGGATAAATGTCGTATTGAGGTACAGGGCGAAATGACGGCGGAGCGCTATGCTTCCTTTACCATGCTGTATGTTCCCCTAATCGGCAGCGATGCAGCGGCACTGTATCATACGCTGGTCAGCATCGGTACGAGAAATCAGAAGATTCGCAATCATATCCTGATTCAGACAATCAGTAAGCTGAGCATGGAAAACATGGAGAAAAGCCGTCATGTGCTGGAGCAGTATCTGCTGGTGAAAACCTTTTATGATGCTGCGAAAAACAGCTACCTGTATCAGGTGTTCATGCCCAAGGACGGCAATGAATTTCTAAGACATGAGGTGTTTGGACGTCTGTATCTGAAGGAAATGGGGAAGGATGTATATGAGTTCAACAAGCTGAGCTTCGCCAAGCCCTATGAGGATAAGTCGGAGTATCAGGAAATTACTATCCCTTTTGTGAATGTTCTGAAGGAGGACTGGCAGGATGTGCAGGAGGAGGATTTCCGCAAGCTGAAGCCGCAGCAGGATCTACTGCACCACAACGATATCCCTTTAAGCTTCAATTATGATCGGTTTTTAACCGGTCTGCCGCAAATGGTGTTTCCCTCTTCGGCCCGCAATGAGAAAAATCTGCGAATCATTGGGGAGCTAGCGACGATTCACGGCATTGATGAGATTACCATGCGCAAGCTGGTTTCCCAGAGTATGAACCTGAAAACAAATGATCTCAATATAGAGCAGCTGAAAAAGAAGGTGCGCAGCTGTAAATCCGAATTTCACACGGAGGATAACCGCGATCCGTACCGTCTTCCACCGGTTCGCTTTCTGCAGAACCTGCAGCATGGTGTGGAGGTTAGCCGCAGCGATAAGTATCTGATTGAAGCGCTGATTTCCGATTTCAAAATGAAGCCGGAGGTTGTCAACGTATTGATTGAGTACGTGCTGAAAACGAAAAATCAGCAGTTTCCGAAGGCGTATGTCGAAAAGGTTGCCAGTACCTGGGTGCGTCTGGAAATCGATACGAGTGAAAAAGCGCTGGCGCAGATTCAAGGCGAGGCGGAAGAAAAGAGCAGCCGCCGTAAGCCGGCACAGAAAAAGGAGCTGCCGTCCTGGTATCATAATCAGGAGGAGATCAAGGTTGATGTAGAAGATTTCGATGAAGATGAGCTGCTGCAGAAAATGAAGAAACTGAGAGGTGAGTAAATGGAAAAATTATCATTTGCATTTACACTGAGCGAGGAACAGAAAAAGAAAAAAGAGGCACTTGTTGCGCAGCTGATGAAAAATGACCATGTACTTGCCTGGCTGAAACGCTATGGCTGCGATGAGGACTTTGTGTGGGATCACAGTGGAAAATTTGCGGATTGGACAGCTGTGATGGAAAAGTGTGAAAGCTGTTGCGGCTTGGATTTCTGCCGGCAGCCGGAAACGGGGACACGCATCGATCTGTATCTGGATGGAATGCTGATGAATCGAGTTGAGCATTGTACATATTATAAGGAACAGCAGAAGCAGTATGCACATCGTTGCTACTATAAGCAGATGGATATGCTGGAGGATTACCTGCTGGTGGATGTTCCGTGCCTGAGCCTGCAAAATGAGGCTGTTGAATATAAGACATCAGTTGCGAAGGTTATTGACCTGTTAATGAATGAACATCCGCAAAAGGGTCTATACTTATGGGGAAAGCCGGGTGCCGGAAAAAGCTGGCTGGCGGCCGGCATGTGCAACTATTATGCCAAGCAAAAGAAACGTGTGGCATTTGTCAATGTTCCCAAGCTGATTTCCGATTTGAAGCTTTTGTTTCATGATCCGGATGCTATGGAGGCAAGGCTTCGCAGCATTCGCAATGCTGAGGTTGTTGTGTTTGATGATATCGGCGGTGAGAGTGTCACAGCCTGGAGCCGGGATGACATTCTGCTTCCGCTGATGGATGCTCGTATGGAAAAACGGCGCCTGACGATCTTTACAAGCAATTATTCCATGGAGGAGCTGAAGCAGCGTCTGTGTGCGGCAGCAAGCAAAAGCAGTGAGCCAGTAGCGGCTGAGCGGCTGCTGGAACGCATCCGTGCATTGTCTTGTGAAATATTTATAAAAGGCGAAACAAGACGAAAATAATGCTAGTAAAAATTGTAATATAATGGTATCATAGTAACCGTGAATGGAGGAATTTTTATGGTAAAACGTATTGGTGTTCTTACTTCCGGTGGAGATGCACCTGGAATGAATGCTGCAATTCGCGCCGTCACAAGGGTTGCACTCAACAGTGGAATCGAAGTCTTTGGTATTTACGATGGATACAAAGGAATGGTGGAAGGCTATATTGAGCCTTTGACAAAAGCCAGCGTCGGTGAGATCATCGACCGCGGCGGAACGATTCTAGGGTCTGCCCGACTTCCCGAATTTAAGGATATTGAAGTGCGTAATAAAGCAGTTCAGCAGTTAAAAAAACGTGGAATTGAGGCTATCGTAGTCATTGGTGGTGATGGTTCTTATCGCGGTGCTCTAGCACTGACGGAAATGGGAATCAACTGTATCGGATTGCCGGGTACCATTGATAACGACATCACATGCACAGACTTTACGATAGGGTTTGATACAGCTCTGACGACAATCGTAGAGGCAGTCGATAAACTGAGAGATACATCAAGCTCTCATCATCGCTGTTCGATTGTAGAAGTTATGGGAAACCGCTGCGGGGATCTGGCGATCTGGTCAGGAATAGCATGCGGTGCTGAAATTGTTATTACATCCTCTACAGGCTTCGAGGAAGGTGAAGTGCTGGAGAGACTGCGTGATTTTGATTTAATCAAGAAAAAGCGTCATGCGATTGTAGTCATTTCAGAAAAAATTACAGATGTTCACCAATTTGCCAAAAAGGTAAGCTTAAATACTGGATTTTCAGGTAGAGCCACGGTGCTTGGACACGTTCAGCGTGGAGGGTCACCGACACCGACAGATCGAGTATTGGCATCCCGTATGGGAGAGAAAGCGGTGGATCTGCTGATGCAGGGTGTAGGAGGCCAGTGTGTCAGCATTAAGGACAACCAGATTGTATCAGTACCAATCGAAGAGGCGTTGAATATGCCAAGAGAATCACGCAAGAGATTGCAGAATTTATTCGACAGACTGGTATAGAAGGTTGCTTCTCGCAGTTTTTATTAGGTAATTAGGAAAGGAAATTAACATGCTAGCAAACAGAAAAACTAAGATTATTTGTACGATTGGCCCTGCTTCCGAAAGCAAGGAAATGATGACGAAGCTCGTCGAAAACGGAATGAACATCATCCGTTTGAATTTCTCCCACGGAGATTTTGAAGAACACGGAAACCGTATCAAGAACATCCGTGAGGTCGTTAAGGAAACAGGAAAAAATATCGCAATTCTGCTGGATACAAAGGGACCAGAGGTTCGTCTGGGCGAATTTGAGAACGGCGTGGAAACGTATGAGAAGGGCGATATGGTAACCATCGTTCGTGAAAAGATATTAGGAACACACGAGAAATTCCACATTCAGTGTCCGGAAATCTTCGACGATGTTGAAGTTGGCGGAACCATACTGATCGATGATGGAAAAATGCGTCTGACCATTCTGGAAAAGAAGGAAGGCGAGCTGAAGTGCCGTATTGAGAATCCGGGACAGCTGAAGAGCAAAAAGGGCTGTAACCTGCCAGGTGTGAAGCTGAGTATGCCATTCATCTCTCCGAAGGATGATGCAGACATCCGTTTCGGATGTCAGATGGGTGTCGATTACATCGCTGCATCCTTCACAAGAAGAAAAGAAGATATCCTGGCGATCCGTAAGATTTTAAGAGAAGAAGGAAAGCCGGATATTCAGATCATTCCAAAGATTGAAAACCAGGAAGGCTTTGACAATCTGGAAGAAATTCTGGAGGTAGCTGATGGTGTCATGGTAGCTCGTGGTGATCTTGGCGTTGACGTTTCCTTTGAGCTGGTACCAATCTATCAGAAAAAAATCATCAAAACAGCAAATGCAATGGGAAAACCTGTTGTTACTGCGACACATATGCTGGAGTCTATGCAGGGAAATCCAAGACCGACGCGTGCAGAGGCGAGTGATGTTGCCAACGCCGTGCTGGACGGAACGGATGCAATTATGCTGAGCGGAGAGTCTGCTGCAGGTCTGTATCCGATTGAGGCTGTACAGACAATGGATCGCATTGCGAAGGCAATGGAGCCAACCATTCCGTTTAGAGACCGTCTGAAGGCAAGTATTAAGACAAGCCAGAGAACAAAGAATGATGCCATCGCTATTTCCGTAGCAGATACAGCTATGGCATTGGATGTTGCGGCAGTTATTGCATTCACACAGAGCGGTACGACAGCAAGAAGAATTTCAAAATTCCGTCCGGAAGCACCAGTTATCGCCGTTACATTTGACGAAAAAACACAGCGTTCTCTTGCTATGAACTGGGGTGTTACGACTGTTCTTTCAGAAGTAGCGAACAACCAGAATAACGAGTGTGAGCTGGCTAGAGCGATTGCGAAGGAAATGGGTATCAAGGTTGGTGAAACCATTATTATCGTTGCCGGATATCCGGTCGGAAATGGCGCTACCAACACAATGAAGATTATCGAAGTAAAATAAGACATACCGGGCATGAGAGATCATGCTCTTTTTTTGCGTTGTATGTGCGTGTTTTTTGCTTGAAATTTGCGTGGGAGCTGCACGACATTCCATGGTATTATACTAATGTAAAGAACTGAAGGGAGCATGAGGGAAGCATGTTCCCTTTTTGGAAGGGAGGCTGTAGGAATAAAAGAGGTATTGCGTCTCGTGGAATCTATAGTATAATGGATACGTGGGAATGAAATGGAGGAAGAAGTTATGAAGAAGAGATTTTTTTCAGCAGGCTTGCTGACAACACTGTTGCTTATGGGCTGTTCATCCACGCCGGTATTAAAGAGCGGGGAGATTGAAGTACCTGTGCATAAGGAACTGGATTTGTCTGCGTCCTGCTTTTTTGATTCTGTTGACAAGAACGATAGGGTGACGGTAAAAAGCGGAAATCTGGATATTCAGAAGCTGGGAACCTATACTGTTACTATAGCTTATGGGAAAGAGGATTATAAGCTGAAGGTGAAGGTTGTGGATAAGGAGAAGCCTGTTTTAAAATGGAAGAAGAAACGTCTGGTTTTCAAGCTGGATACAAGGCTTGATAAAGTAAATGCTGCTATACGCGATAATGCCGTTATCACAGATAATTATGATAAACAGTTTCAGGCCTTTACTGGCCTCAAGAGCATTCCAAAATCTGAAAAGGAAGTCGTGTTTGATGTGCAGGTCAAGGACAGCAGTGGCAACGTGTCAGAGAAAAACAGTCTGCTAGTGCAGTTCACAAGTGATGGCAGAGAGAAAGCCGGGTTAAAGCAGGAGCATGCTTCCACAGAGATTTCCAGTGATACAGCAAACGCAGAGAAAAAGGAAACAAAGAAAGAAGCAAAGAAGAAGACTGAGAAGAAGGATAATAAAGAGAGTGGAAAGGCTTCCGAAAGCAAGGGGACAGAAAGCACGAATACAGAAGCAAAGGTGCAGCAGCCTGAGCAGGGTCAAGCATCGTCAGCTGTTTCAGGGAAGCAGGAAGGCAGTGGTGAGGTGAATAATGCAAAGCCAGAGCCGGATTCGCCAAAAGAACCAGCCGGTAATGCTGAGAAGAAGGAGCCTGTGTATCCGCCGGAAAAAGAAAAGCCAATTATGACTGTGAATAACTTCCCTAGCTATCATTTAGGTAATTCTGGTAAGGTTTTTTCCACTTATGAAGAAGCTTATAACTGGGCGAATGAACAAATTAAGTTAGAGGGAAGTCCTTGGTATGGCTGTCAAATGGAGCTCTCGTCTCCAAGTTCAGGTTCAGAGTTCGCTCCAAGCGATAATAATCCTTGGACAATCAATTTTTATTAGATAGTAAAACAGAAGTCATGCGACTTCTGTTTTCAGAAAAGGAATGATTTATGATAAACAAAAAAATTCAGGTTTGCACATATATTATATTTATGTGCTTTTTTGTATGCATGCAAGTTATGCGAATTGATGCATCTGTATTAAAATATGAAAGTTTTAAACCAAATAATGAAGAAGAAAGAGTTATAGACCATACAGCTATAGGAAGCTGGAATAATGGCGAATTTTTTGAGACAGTAACCTATCAAAGAGTGGGATTTGATGATGATTCTATGACAATGAAGTATAGATTTCGTTATTATATAACACATAAGGGAATCAAAGGCTCTTATATTTATCAAAAAGTTCCTGTTGGTATTTTTGTAAATGATAAAAAAATCGCTTCATTTTCTAGCTGGATAGGTAAAAATATTTCAAATAAGACTCAATTATGCGGAGAGAAAACAGTGACTATTCATCAAGGCAAGCATTTAGTTGAGTTAAAAGATATAAAAGATGGTGCAATAACTGTAGTAAATGTAAAAAAAATGATTGTTATCGCGATTCCTACCTACTCCGTAAAATTTTTGGATTCTGATGGAACAGTATTGAAAACACAAACAGTAGAGCGCTATAAAAGTGCGACAGCTCCAGCTGTATCGGATAAAACCGGGGCGAGCTTTACCGGCTGGGATAAGCCATTTAACAATGTACGTGAGGACCTTATAGTTACCGCCCAATATGCTGTAAATACCTATTCTGTGAATTTTCTGGATTGGGATGGGCGAATTTTGAAAACGCAGACAGTGCAGCATGGCGGCAATGCGTCACCTCCTTCCTCCCCCTCCAGAGAAGGGTATGTTTTTCAGGGATGGAAAGGTGATTATACAAATGTAACAGGAAACAGAACCATTACTGCTGCCTATAAGATTAAGACCTTCACAATCACCTTTGATTCCAATGGAGGGTCTTCCATAGCACCGCAGATCATCACCTATGGAGATAAAGCAGGAGTTCCGGCTATTCCGATAAAAAAGAATAACAAATTTATGGGCTGGCACACTGCTGCAGGTGTGCGATATGATTTTTCTCAATCGGTAAAGGAATCCATGACGCTGTATGCCTATTGGGATGAGGAACCGATAATCACGGCACAGGATATTCATATCTTTGAGGATTTGTATACAGAGCAGGATTGGAAGCGGATACGTCTGGAACGGGCAAAGGCGCTGGATAAGGAGGATGGTGATATCAGTGCGCATCTGACAATTCTCAAAGACACGACAAATCTGAAGAAGCAGGGAACCTATGAGCTGACCTATGAAGTAAAGGACAGCGCAGGTAATCGTGCAAAGAAGAGCATCAATGTTATCGTTTTGGATAAACGTGCGCAGGAGGATCGTTCCAGAAAATATATTCGATCCATATCAGAAAACCATATTCAAACTCTGCATCCAAACAGCTATTGGAGAATGACGGAGCGATTTCAAAGATTGACACAGTCCCTGCAGAAAACCACTGCGCAGGCTCGATACACCTGGCATCTTACAGGACAGGATATTGCGGAAATTCGCAGATTTAATGCGGAGCATGGGTATTCAGAACAGGAGAACAAGGCTTTTATGGAGAAATTTTCATATCTTAGGAGGTGAGTATGAAATCTGTTATTAAATATAGTATATTGTTCATTTGCTTTTCCATCACCATTCTGCTTATGATGGATATCAATTCTATATCACAGAGAAAAAGTGAGATGGAGGATGCTGTAGAAATCAGTATGCGCAATTCGCTTAAGGCAGTTGGCATCCATAAAATGTATCCTGTGGATGAAGCCGGTATGGAGGCTGAGCTTCTGCGTGAATTTGCATCCAATATCAATTCGGATACGGATTATACCCTGCGTATTATGGATATCAGCAGGGATGGATTACTGGATGTAGAGCTAGTCGCGGACTTTGCACATATGAATGGTGTCAGAGATCAGCGCACGCTGCGTAAAACAATGCTTATTGAAGCTTATGATCTTCCCTGATCACATACAGGTTATGTCTTCCTGTCAAAAAGCGCGCACATAAAAATGTGCTTTTTTTGTGGCAACCCCACTGAAAGGATAAAGAAAATGGAAAATGCACCTAAAATAGCTGTTCTTGTTGTATTGGCACTCGTTGTTGGAAGTATTTTTATCGCTACAAGTAAGGAATACTCAAAAAGTGTTTCTGATAAAACCGTAGAGCAGACGAATAATCTATTTAATTCAACAGGAGCAGGCAGCTAATATGGCCTTTGATTTTGGAATCCTGCAGCCATATGTGAACGATGCAATGATTACGGATATCGACAGCAATGGAAGAACCGTTTATACAACGCACGTGCAGAAAGGAAAAAGCAGAGCGGCGCTTTTGGAGCCAGGGTATCTGGAGCAGCTGCTGAACAGGCTTTGCAATGCCGGTGCCATCAATGATCAATTTAACTATGAGCATCCCAAGCTGGATGGTGAGATAGATGGCTTGCGCATACATGCGACACATCAGTCCTTTTCCACATCAGGCTTTACATTGAGCATACGAAAAAATCCGGTGGAGCTTGTGATTACACAAAAGACGGCAAAGAAAACGAAATACTGCAGCTCTGCCGTATTCGATTTTCTACAGGCCTGTGTAGCTGCAAGGATGAGTGTGATTTTCGGGGGTGAGGTTGGTACCGGAAAAACACAGCTTATGAAAACAATGCTGAGTATGTGTGATGAGCAGGCGAGTATCGTCCTGCTCAGCGACATCGATGAAATGCGCATGCTTGAGCTGTATCCGCACCGAAATTTCCGACAGTACATAGTAAATGATGTTATGTCGTATACTGCGGCAACTTCATGTATCCTGCGTGACAATGCAGATTATGTCTGCTTTCAGGAGGTGCGTGATGAGGCTGTGGATGATTTGTTTCTCGTACTGAGCAGCTCTGCAAGAGTAACGGCGACGCTGCATCTTAAGGATGCTTTGTTAATGCCGCAGCGCATGATACAGCTTTCTTCTAACAAGAATGATCATCATCTGCTCTCGACCATACACGACTATATTCAGGTATGTATTGCCCCCTGCAGAGTAATGAAGAATGGAAGACTGCGCCGTTTTATCGGGCAGATTGCCCTGTTTTGGAATGATGCAGACAGAGTGCCGCAAAAATGTCTTCTCTATGAGCAACGTGAGGAACAGGCGATTCATTATGCGATGCCGGATTATTTTAAAAAGTATTTTGCGAATCAGAATATTCAACTGAATTGGAGGGAAGGAATTGAAAACCTATAGCTTATCGAAGAAGCCGTTAATAGAAACCTACGGCTGTGATTACTCCAAAAGGGATCTTGTGCTGACCATCAGCGGATCCTGTCTTTGTGTGGCTGCAATTTGCTATATGCAAAAGCTGCAGCTGTTGTATACATGTGTTGTCATCGTAACATTGATCCTGCTGCTCCCGGCAGTGATCTCGTCCTATTTTATCTATCAGAGCGAAAAAAAACGCTTTGAGGAATACTGTCATTACTTTGAAGGGATGCGAATGTATTTTAAGGTATACGGAAAATTGAATACCGCACTTAAAGAGACATGCAATATGTTTGCGGAGGGCTCGCAAATGGCAGCGTGCATCCGCCGTGCTGTTGTGGAAATCGAAGACAGCGGAGATTATGCCAAGGCACTTGGCTGCATTGAGGAATCCTACGAAAACACCTATTTAAAGCGACTGCACTCGTTACTTATCACCGGAGAGAAGCAGGGGGGAGATTCTGTATACTACAATTTGGATTTGATTGATTATGATGGCTGGAAAAACAGTATGCTGCTGTTTCAGAAAAAGAAGAGGTCTGCGAAATATATGTTTTATCTCATGACAGTACTATCCTTCGCCATCAGCGTATATTCCGTATTTGCCTATCAGGATGCGCAGGTACAGGCAGGCATCATAGAGAATGCACAGTATCAGCTTTTTACATTTCTTGAGCTTGAGATACTAATGCTTTTATTTCTTGTGGTTTATATGTCACTGGTAAATAAGAAATGGCTGAGGAGGGATGAATAAATGAATCAGGTTTTGCAATGGATGACGCATGACACAACGCGATACGGCTATCTGCTTGCACATAAAGAGGAATGGCGTTATTCACTCATACGCTTTGCTTTTATGCTTATCATGGGATGGACGGGAGTGCTGCTGACTGTTCTTGGCCGCTCCTCGCTGCCTGTTTGCATATTTTGCGCGGTCGGATTCACCTATGGCGGCTACAAGCTTCCCTGGCTGTGGCTCAGACTTCGCCATAATCAGCGCTGTAGACAGATCAGTGACGCAGTCATCCTCTGGGTTAATACGATATACGCGTTGATTGGAGAAAACAATATCTATAATGCAATCGCACTCTCCTATACCTCTGCACCGGAAATCCTTAAACCGGATCTGGAGTGCTTTCTACAGCAGATTACGCTGGATCATTCCGATAAGGATGCTTATTTGAATTTTCTTTCCATGTATGAAATCGACGGATTTCAGGATATCATGATGAAGCTGTATGAATACCGCGGACTCTCGAAGGATAAATTGAAATATGAGATTGCGGCACTGACGAAAGCTCTTTCGAGAATTGAAAGGGATAAGCGTGAGCGACGTTATCGCAGCGAGCTGTTTACAGCCGATACGCTGACAATGATTATGATGAGTGTGCCCTGTATGTATATGTTCTTTGTGTCTCTGATATTATCCCAGCTGATTATGAGCTGATGGAACATGCAGCGGAAACGGCCGTTGAGGTCGTAGTGATGTTGATTTGTGCAAGTGCCATGCTTACTGTATTCTTTTATCTGTTTACGTCCATGCCACAGCTGGGAGTATAAGATGGACACGACAGTAAAAGAAAGCGTGGAGCTGATTGTGGAGCTGCTATGTGCCTTGTCTGTTATGGCGATGCTTTCCATAGCAATGTACACAAACGTTATCAGCGGACTGCTGGAAAGGTTGTTTTGATGGAAAATGCAATCAGAATCAGTGTGCCTGTCTGGATCACGATGTTAATCCTGACGGTAATCCTTTCTGTATTCGGTGGATGGAGCCTGAGCGCAAGGACCTATATGGAACAGGAAAGTGAACAGATGGAAAATACGCAGCTGCACATCAATCAGAATCTGCTGGAGCATTCCTTTCCGCAGATAATTGCACAGAATCAGCGCATACAGCAGGGGAGCAGCTATCAGATCAAAGAACATGTCAGAGCGATCGATCATCTCGACGGAGATATCAGTGACAAGCTGGAATTTTACGGACAGGTAAACCCGACGAAAAAAGGAGTGTATACGGTTCGCTGTGTTGTCCGTAATTCCTTCGGTATGAAGAGCGTGAAGCATATTCAGGTGCTGGTGGATTAAGGAGGCGTTATGAAAATAAGTATAACAAGTGCTATATCGATGATATTTTTAACCTTTGTTTGTGTTTTGTTTATCAATGTGATGTCTGCACAGATGCAGATTGCCAAGCTGAATGATTTTCATTATGGAGTGGTGCATGAATTGGAAAGCAGTGATTTTTCACCTGCTGTTATCGATCAGATGACACATGCAGCAAATTACGATGTTCGTGTTGAAAACAGGGGGGTGAAGGATGATTTGCGAATTTATCAGGTCATAACCTCCGGAAGTGTCCGTATGCCGCTTTTTCATTATGAGAAAACCTATGTGAAGGAGAGTAGTGCACGCTGAGAAATTTGTTATATTTAAGGAAAAGCTCTTTCAGATATGATACAATATAGACAAGTCTTAAAGGAGGAGTTTTTTTATGAAAACGTATATTGGTGTTGATTTGGGCGGTACGAATGTCAGAGTGGCAAAAGTCGATGAAACAGGTGCCATTTTGCAGATTGTAAAGGAACCGACTGAAATCGGCAAAGGTGTGGAGCAGGTTGTCAGTAAAATCATATCCATGATCGAACGTATCGAGGGATATGAAGCAGTTGCCGGTATCGGAATGGGGGTACCGGGACCTGTGGATACGAAAAACGGTAAGATGATTCTGGCTACCAATCTGCCTGGTTTTGAGGGATATCCGATAGCTTCGAGAATCGAGGAGCATTTCCATGTGCCGACATTCCTGGATAATGATGTGAATGTTGCCGGTATGGGGGAAGCCCTGCAGGGAGCTGGAAAAGGGAAAGATATCGTTTACTATGTTACGATTTCCACTGGCATCGGCGGTGCGCTGGTTGTGAATGAGAAGGTGATTGCCGGCAGAAACGGACATGCTGGTGAAATTGCCAATTTGATTATTGACAGAAACCGTGAGAAGGTAAATTATCTGAATGTCGGTGCTGTGGAAAATGAAGCAAGCGGTACGGCGATTACCCGAAAGGGGAAAGCAGTGTTTGGTGATGATGCTGTTCAGCATGCTGGCGATGTATTTGATCTGGCACGCAAGGGGAATGCTAAGGCGTTGGAAATTTGTGATGCGGTGGCATATGATCTGGCAGTGATGTTTTCACAAATTGCGCATGTTGTGGATCCGGAGGTCTTCGTCGTCGGTGGTGGCGTCATGAAGGGCAAGGATGTGTTCTTCGCTAAGATGGAGAACTATTTCCGCAATATGATTCATAAGGGAATGCAAACTGTGGTATTTATGGAGGCTGAGCTGGATGAACCGGGTATCATCGGTGCTGCCATGCTGCCAATGGCATACGTGAAGGAGTGAGACAATGGATGCACGTTTACAGAAGTACGCAAAGCTTGCTATTCGCAAGGGGGTCAACCTGCAAAAGGGACAGACGCTGATTATCAACACCTCCGTAGAAGCACTGGACATGACACGTGCCTGCGTGGAAGAGGCATATCAGGCAGGAGCAAAGGAAGTTATCGTTTTCTATAAGGATGATTACATTTCCAAGCATCATTATCAGTACCAGGATGAGGAAACCCTGTGTACGGTACGTCCCTGGCAGATTGACAGTAAGCTGGATTATATGAAAGAGGGAGCCTGCATTCTTCACATTATCAGTGATATTCCCGGTATTTTAAAGGATGCAGATGCAGAAAAAATCAGCAAGGCGCGTCTTGCCATGGCGAAGGCAGGAAAAGCATTGCAGTCTTATACCATGATGAATAAAACACAGTGGTGCATCGTGGCGGCCCCGAATAAGGAATGGGCGGATTTGGTGTTCCCTGAATTTGAAGGGGAGGAAGGTGCTGTAGAGGAGCTGTGGAACCGGATTCTGAACGCCGTACATGTAGAAGCAGATAATGATCCTATTCAGGAGTGGACTAATCTGCAGGAAAATTTTGCACGCAGAGAGCAGATTTTAAATACGCACCGATTCCAGAAGCTGCATTTTGAAAATGAGCAGGGTACAGATTTATGGGTTGAGCTTGTTAAAAATCATCTGTGGGCCGGAGGAAGCGAGAAAACGGTAGCCGGTGTAGAATTTAATCCGAATATGCCGACAGAGGAGATATTCACCATGCCGAAGAAAACCGGTGTAAATGGCAAGGTATTTGCCACAAAGCCGCTGGATTATAACGGAACACTAATTGAGAACTTCTGGTTCCTCTTCCAGGATGGAAAGGTTGTTGATTTTGGTGCTGAGCAGGGATATGACACATTATCCTCACTCGTTCATTTTGATGAAGGCAGCTGCTATCTCGGTGAGGTTGCTTTGGTGCCCTACGAATCACCAATCAGTAAAAGCGGTATTCTGTTTCTGAATACGCTGTTTGATGAAAATGCCTCTTGTCATCTTGCTTTGGGGGATGCATATCCAATGAATGTTGCAGGTGGCGTCGATATGAATGAGGAACAGCTGAAAGAAGCAGGGGCAAATCACTCGATGACTCATGTGGATTTCATGTTTGGCAGCCCGGATATGAAAATAACCGGTGTCTGTGAAGACGGGGCAGAGGTAGCAGTGTTTGAGCAGGGAAATTTTGTATTCTAGACCGAAGCTTTCGGTCTTTCTTTTATCTATGCATAGTATATGAATAAGCAGAATTTCAAATCGAATTCTGCTGTCTGAAAAAGAATTTCTGGTGAACCCCTGTCTTCTATGATATAATCTAGCTAATAAAAGGAGGGAATATCTATGATAATGATTATTATTGCTATTGTAGTCGTGCTTATTCTGGTATGGGTTATCACAACCTATAATAAATTCGTAAAGCTGCAAAATAAAGTAGAAGAGGCATTCTCTACAATGGATGTATATCTGAAAAAGCGTTATGATCTGATTCCGAACCTGGTGGAAACCATTAAAGGCTATGCAAAGCATGAATCAGAGACACTGGAAAGGGTTATCAGTGCACGTAATCTTGCTGTGAATGCGCAGTCCTTGGATGAAAAAATAAAATCTGAGAAAAACTTTCAGTCCATGCTGGGGCCTTTGTACGCAATCAGTGAGCAGTATCCGAATCTGAAGGCGGATCAGCATTTTGCGCAGCTGCAGACCGAGCTGCAAAATATCGAGTCTGAAATTGCAAATTCACGTAAATACTATAATGCGGTATGTGTGAAATTCAATAATCTTGTGGAAATGTTTCCAAGCAATCTGCTTGCCGGCATGTTTCATAAGACCAAGAAGCCGCTATATGAAATCGATGATGCTGCCCAGCGTGAAAACGTAAAGGTACAGTTCTAAAGGGATAGCACAGCTATTCCTTTTTACCCTTTGGGAGATATGGAAGAATTCGCAATATCTGTAAAGCGGGTAGAAGGAAACGCTGTATTTGGAAAGCGGCATAACGGCGCTTGGAAAACATGCTACGACATGTTCTTGTGAGGGAAACAAAATGAAGAAAATAAAACGATGGATTGCGGTCTGCTGTTTGCTGTTTGCGGCAACGCTGGTGCCGGTTGATGCGCAGGAGGCTTTCATTATTGACGATCTGCATGTGTCTATGGAGGTGCATGAGGATGGTGGTATTGATATCACAGAAACCTATGTGCTGGATTTTACAGAAGCAAAGCATGGCTTTTTTCGTAATATTCCTACCTCCTATGATATGGAATGGTCTGTAGATGGCAAGCTGGAGAAGAAGAGCTATTATTTTCCGGTCAGTGAAGTAACCTGTAACAGGACCTGTTCACTGGAGGGCAACGCCGATGCAGTAGTAGTCAAGCTTGGTGATCCGAATAAAACGGTATTTGGAAAACAGAAATATGAAATTTCTTATCATGTGAAGACAAAGGATCTGGATTTAAGCAATCATGCACAGGCATTGTATTGGAATCTTGCATCCGGTTTTGATACCCAGATTCGTCATTTATCCTATGATATTAAAATGCCGAAGGATTTTGATGAGAATGCGGTGTTTACCTACAGTGGGGCATTCGGTGAAACAACAACAAATCTTTCTCATGAGGTGGAGCAGTTGCACATCAAGGGCGAAACAAGCAGATTTCTGCTTTCCAATGAAAGTGCAACCATAAAGGTAAATCTGCCGAATGGATATTTTATTTATCCAAAGCCGAAGGATTATTCCGTGCCGGTGAGTATCGCATCCGGTATACTGCTGCTGGTGGCTCTTCTTCTGTTCTGGAAATACGGACGGGATGATGAGGTGATCGCAACTGTTGAATTTAAGGCACCGGATGGTTTGGATAGCGCCGGTGTGGGATATGTGATAGATAATACAGTAGAAAACAAGGATATACTCTCTTTGATTATTGACTGGGCTAATCGCGGCTTTATCAAAATATATGATCAGAAGGATGGATTTCAGCTGGAGAAGCTGCAGGATATGACAAAAGAGAATAGCCATGCCTATGAGCGGGCATTCTTCGATTCAATTTTCCTTACGGAAACGGTAGTCCGGGAAGAGGGAATGAAAAATGAGGATGTGCGCAAAGGACTTGCCAGTGCCAAAAGCATGCTGCGGAATTATTTTAACAGAGATCCTAAGAAACGAATCTTTACGAATACCTCTGTGGTGCTGCAGGTCATTATGATTGTATTGATTGCCCTTCCGGGTCTGCTGCTGTCTTTCTTCTGTGCGAAGGCTAAATATGAAATGAATCTGTTTGCGATACCATATGTCATTCCATCCCTGCTTTTGATGGTTTCCTGTATTCCATGGATTATTATCATGCGCAAGCGTTATGTGATGAAGAAGCCTACATTTATTCTGGTTTTGTGCCTTATGGTCTTTATCAATGGGATTATGATTGCCGTGAATGCTGTATTGCAGCTGCTTGTTGGCGGCAGCCTATGGGCGGTGCTGCTTCATGCCGCTATTTCCATTTTTCTGATTCTGATCATGATTTTTATGGATAAACGAAGTGAGCAGGGAACCCGCTGGCTGGGACAGATTCTTGGACTAAAAGAATTCATCCTCACCTGTGAGAAGGATCGTCTGGAGCTTCTTGCAAAGGATGATCCCTATGCGTTTTTCTCCATTCTTCCTTATGCATATGTATTGGGAATCAGTGATGTATGGGTGAAGAAATTTGAATCCATTGCGGTGGCGGCACCGGATTGGTATCAGGGCTATGATTCTACTGGTGTCTTTACCACGATGCTGTGGTGGAATCATTTCCATTACTGCTTCCATGATATTTCGGCTGCAGCTACCTACGTTCCTGCTCCAAAAGGCGGAAGCGGCGGGGGAAGCTTTGGCGGTTTTGGCGGCGGTGGCTTCTCGGGAGGCGGTTTCTCCGGCGGTGGCTTTGGCGGCGGAGGCGGCGGAAGCTGGTAAATAATTATAAAAAACAAGTCCCTACGGTTTATGGACTTGTTTTTTTATCCCTTTTACCAGATGTGCATTATCGTGATGTCTCGGAATTCAGCTTGCCGTCCTCCAGCTCCTTGACCTTCTTATAGAAGGTTGAATATTTCAAGCCGGAAATAGCGATTGCTTCCTTGCTTTGCAGCTCCCCCTGCTGCCATAAATAAACAATCTCCTCAAAATCCTCCGGCAATGCGATTTTGGGCCGGCCAAAACGCACACCCCGCATTTTTGCTGCACGGATTCCCTCTGCCTGCCGCTGATGGATGTTAACACGCTCATTCTCCGCAACAAAGCTGAGCAGCTGCAATACGATATCCCCAATCAGCGTTCCGATCAGATCCTTTTTCTGATCGGTGTCAAGAAGCGGCATGTCCAGAATCTTAATATCCACCTTTTTGTCCTTGGTTATGTATTTCCATTCCTGCAGAATCTCATTGTAGTTTCTGCCGAGACGGTCAATACTTTTTACGACAAGCAGATCCCCCTGTTTCAGTTTCTTATAGACAAGCTTATGATACGCAGGCCGATTAAAATCTTTACCACTCAGTTTATCCATGTAAATATACTTTTTGTCAATTCCCATGTCCAATAATTCCAGATACTGTCTAGCTTCATTTTGGTCCTGACTGGAAACGCGGACATAACCATAAGTTTTTCTCATGTACATACTCCTTTCCATGCATGTGAAAATTATACTAGACTTCAGTAGAAATTAAACTGTTAAAATTTACCAATTTGTAAGCGTACTACATAAATGCTGTAAAATGCGGAATTTTCTGAAAGTGTGTTTACAATTCATGGATACTATGACGATTATGTTTTTATGGGAGAAGTATTTGACATATTGTCTGGAATGGTGTATAAAATAGACAGGAGTTAAATACGAGGAAGAGGATACGGGATCTTTATTCTGATGCAGAGAGAAGGACGGCTGGTGAAAGTCCTTTGAAGGAATGCTGATCTTACTACCTTGGAGTAGCACCCGAAAGGGAAAGCCGCATGCCTGCGTTACGGGTTTGAGTGCATATGAGTCATCATATGAACAAAGGTGGTACCGCGTGTAAGACTGAACGTCCTTTGGATGCAGTCTTTTTTTGTTGAAGGAGATGATGATATGCAGCTTGTATTGGCGCAGCTTTCTGATGCTGAAGCCTTGCAGCGCTATGAAAATGCCTGTAAGGCTGCACAGGAAACAGATGTTCTGCCGTTTCGCCTGCAGTATGCGGATATGTCTGCTTTTCTAAAGGCACAATCGGATTGGCATACAGGTACCAATCTGCCAAAGGGTATTGTATCCAGCAGCTTGTACGTTATCAAACAAAATGATGAAATCGTTGCCACACTTGTATTGCGGCATGAACTCAATGCATACCTGAGAAAATATATCGGACACATCGGCTACCGTGTACATCCGGCGTATCGCAGACAGGGAATTGCTACTGAGATGCTGAAGCAGGCAGTTGTGCTTGCAAAACAAGAATTTGGACTGCGTGCGGTTATGGTCAGCTGCCGCGATGATAATATCGCGTCGAAAAAAACAATACTGCGTGCTGGTGGATGCTGGGAATCAAGCTATTGCATACCTGAAACAAATGAATGCTATGATATATTCTGGATAGGAGGAAATGAATATGATTGATATTAAAGAACATGAGGAATTAAGCAGGTTAAATCATTCCTGTGCACATATGATGGCACAGGCGGTGAAGCGTTTGTATCCGCAGGCAAAATTCTGGGTAGGGCCGGTAATCAGTGAAGGCTTCTATTATGATATTGACCTGGGGGATGAAGTAATCAAGGAAGAGGATCTTGCGAAAATTGAGAAGGAAATGAAAAAAATTGCCAAGGACGGCAAGCGTATTGTACGGAAGGAGATTTCCAAGACGGAGGCTCTGGAAATGTTCCATGACGATCCATACAAGATTGATTTGATCAGTGATTTGGAGGATGGAACAATTACCTGTTATCAGCAGGGAGAATTCATTGACCTGTGCCGTGGTCCGCATGTGGATACGCTTAAGCAGTTGAAAAACTTCAAGTTGCTGAAGCATTCAGGTGCCTATTGGAAGGGAGATGCCAGCAATAAGATGCTACAGAGAATCTATGGTATCTGTTTTCCTACAGCGGAAGAGCTGCAGGAGCATCTGCACCTGCTGGAGGAAGCGAAAAAGCGAGACCATAAGAAGCTTGGAAGAGAGCTGGGGCTGTTCATGATGAGCGAATTTGCTCCAGGTATGCCATTTTTCCTGCCAAACGGAATGATTATCCGCAATCTGCTGGAAAACTTTTGGTATGAAGAGCACACAAAGGAAAATTATCAGTTTATCAAAACACCAATCATGATGAGCAAAGAGCTGTGGGAAGTGAGTGGTCACTGGGAAAATTATAAAGAGAACATGTATACTACAATGGTGGATGATCGTGAATTTGCAATCAAACCGATGAATTGTCCGGGTTCTCTGCTGGTGTTTAAAAACGGTCTGCACTCCTATAAGGATCTCCCGTTGCGAATGGGAGAGCTTGGACAGGTACACCGTCATGAGGCAAGCGGAGCATTAAATGGATTGTTCCGTGTCCGTACATTTACACAGGATGATGCACATATCTTTATGCGTCCGGATCAGATTGAAAGTGAAGTTATGCAGCTGATCCAGTTTATTGACCGTGTATATTCCGTCTTTGGATTGAGTTATCGCATTGAGCTTTCTACACGTCCGGAAAAGAAATACATTGGAGATCTAGCAATATGGGAACAAAGTGAAAAAGCATTGGCAGATGCCTGTGTTCATGCAGGAAAGGATTATAAGGTAAATCCGGGAGACGGAGCATTCTATGGTCCGAAGCTGGATTTCCATATCAAGGATTCTCTGGGAAGAGAATGGCAGTGTGGTACCATTCAGCTGGATATGAATCTGCCGGAGCGTTTTGATTTGACCTATGTTGAAAAAGACGGCTCCAAGGTACGTCCGGTCATGCTGCATCGGGTAATCTTTGGTTCCATAGAACGCTTTATCGGTATCCTGATTGAGCATTTTGCAGGACATTTCCCGGTATGGCTGGCACCGCAGCAGGTCAGTGTGGTTCCGGTACATCATGAGAAGCATCTGGAATATGCAAATGAGATACATGAGAAATTATGTGCGCTTGGCTTCCGCAGTAAGCTTGATGCAAGGAATGAAAAGCTGGGATACCGTATTCGTGAAGCTCAGCTTTCCAAAATACCGTTCCAGCTTGTGATTGGTGACGGGGAAATTGAAAACCGAAGTGTTACCCTGCGCCGTGCACAAAGCAAGGAATCTATGACAATGTCACTGGAGGACTTCATCACGATGATGGAGGAAGCAGTGAAGGAGAAAAAACTGTAATGAAGCTGATTAAGGGGGGGCTTGCAGTATTGATGGCTGTATCCTTGACAGCCTGCAGCACACAGAGCGGCAAGCCTGAAGAGAAAGAGACGAAAAAGGAAGAGCCTATTAAAATTCTGGCACCTATGGGAGCACCATCGTTATCCATGCTCGGGCTTTACGGCAATGAACATGTAACCATTGATACGGTTGATGGAACAGATGTATTGCGGGCACAGCTTGCGAAAAAGGATGGCGAATATGATGCAATCATTGCACCAATCAATCTGGGAGCAGCGCTGTTGTCCAAGGATAAGAGCGAGTATCTCCTGGATTCTGTAGTCACATGGGGAAATCTCTACATTATAGGGAGTGATGAAGCGGCTTTACAGAAAGAGGGAATGTTTGCGGCCTTTGGTGAACAGGCTGTTCCACAAAAGGTATTAGAAAGCAGTATAGAGCTGTCTACACTTACGCCTGAAATCCGCTATTTCAATTCTGCAAATGAAGTGCAGGCGCAGCTGCTGAGTAAAAAGGCTGCTGTTGGTCTTTTGGCGGAGCCTGCCGCTACAGCCACCATTGCAAAGGCGAAGGAAAAAGGAATCGAGCTCAAGGTTTTGAAGGATTTGCAGAAGGAATATAAGGAAGCAAACAAGATGGAGCAAAGCGGATATCCACAGGCTGCATTATTCATTAAAAAGGGCAGTGAGGATAAGGTTGCTGCATACAAAAAAGAGGCAGAGGAATTTGTGAAAAAAGCAGATGATGCTTCTATTGCCAAGGCTGTTGAAACAGCAACCGTTGAAAAGCTGGGTATTCCAAGTGTACAGATAGCACAAAAAACCTGGGAACGCCAAAATATTCGCTTTGAAAAGGCGAGGGATGTGCAAAAGGATATTGCACTATTCCTGAAGCAGTTTGCAATCACATTAAAGGAAGCTGCCTATACTAAGTAACCCCATGATTGGCTTTATCACCATTACCTTCGTTCAAACAGCAGGGGGTTGATGGCATGGGGTGTAAATAACATGTAGAAGTAGAAATCGTTATTTGTAAAAAGCAAAGAGGTAAATTTCAAGTGAAAGAATCCGTTATGCGAGACGGATTCTTTTGCATATACAGGGCGGCTCTAGCATAGAATAGTGCGAATAAGCCTTGTAAGAGGCTTACAGAATTTACCGAAATGCTGTAAAATTCCAGCAT
The DNA here is from genome assembly GCA_003481775.1 of Clostridiaceae bacterium OM02-2AC. GTDB lineage: Bacteria > Bacillota_I > Bacilli_A > Erysipelotrichales > Erysipelotrichaceae > Clostridium_AQ. The sequence goes on along the minus strand of QULU01000013.1, from coordinate 18,481 downwards.
CCGGAATTTGCAATAAAAATTTTCTCATCTTTTTTTAGCAATCCTCTTGCCAAAGTGCTAAATTTGAGTATAATAGTATGTGTTAGCAGTTAACAACTGCGAGTGCTAAAAGACAAGGAGGTATTTTTATATGTTGAAACCATTACACGATAACGTCATTTTGAAGAAAGAAAAGGCAGAGAAGGAAACGACGACAGCGAGCGGAATTATCCTGACTGACAACGCAAAAAATGTACCAAGCTACGCAACGGTGGTAGCAATCGGTCCTGAAAGCAAGGCTGATATCAAAGAGAATGACAAGGTGGTATATAAAGAGTACTCTGGTACGAATGTAAAGCTGGACGAAGAAGAATACATTATTATTGAAGCAGAAGATATCTTAGCAGTATTAGCATAAAACATAACAGGAGGTAAGGAACATGGCAAAAGAAGTACGTTTTTCAAAGGATGCAAGAACAGCAATGCTGAATGGTGTGAATGTACTGGCAGATGCAGTACGTGTAACACTTGGACCAAAGGGACGTAATGTCGTTTTGGAGAAAGAATACGGATCACCGCTGATTACCAATGACGGTGTCAGCATCGCAAAGGAAATCGAGTTGGAAGACAAGTTTGAGAATATGGGTGCTAAGCTGGTATATGAGGTTGCGAATAAAACCAACGATACTGCCGGTGATGGTACAACCACAGCAACAATTCTGGCACAGAGCATGATTAGCAACGGTCTTCGTCAGGTGGAAAAGGGAGCAAACCCAGTCCTGATGAGAGAGGGTATTGAATATGCAAGCAAGGAAGCAGCAAAGCATATCCTGGAAAAATCCCGTAAGGTGGAAACAAGCAATGATATTGCAAGCGTTGCAGCTATTTCCAGCGGAAGCAAGGAAGTCGGTAAAATCATCGCTGAGTCAATGGAAAAGGTTGGACGCAATGGTGTGATTTCCGTTGATGAATCCAATGGATTTGATACGGAGCTGGAAATCAGCGAAGGTATGCAGTATGACAAGGGCTATGTATCTCCATACATGGTAAGCGATCATGAAAAAATGCAGGCTGAGCTGGAAAATGCATATGTATTGATTACTGATCAGAAAATCAATAATGTACAGGAAATTCTACCGGTTCTGGAGCAGGTAGTACAGACAAACAAACCGCTGCTGCTGATTGCAGATGATATTGAAAATGAAGTTACTTCCACATTGGTTGTAAACAAGCTGCGTGGTACCTTCAATGTGGTAGCTACCAAGGCACCTGGCTTCGGTGACAACCAGAAGGAAATTCTGAAGGACATTGCAATTCTGACAGGAGCAAACTTCTACTCCAAGGATTTAAACATGGATCTGAAGGAAATGAAGCTGGAAGATTTGGGTACTGTTAAGAAGGTAGTTGTAACAAAAGACAACACAACGATGATTGGCGGTAACGGCTCCAAAGATGCTATTGATGCACGTGTAAAAGAAATCAGTGCACAGATGGAAAACTGCAAGAGCGATTATGACAAGAAGCGTTATGCAGAGCGTCTTGGTAAGCTGAGCAATGGTGTTGCCATTATTAAGGTTGGGGCAACAACAGAAAGCGAGCTGAAGGAAAAGAAGCTGCGTATCGAGGATGCGTTAAATGCAACGCGTGCTGCGGTTGCGGAAGGTATCGTAATCGGCGGTGGTGCTGCTTTGGTTGAAGCTTATATCGCATTAAAGGATGAGCTGAAATCTGACGTTGTGGATGTACAGAAGGGTATCAAGGTTGTTATGGATGCATTGCTGGCACCTATTGCACAGATTGCAGAAAATGCTGGATACAATGCAGAGGAAATCGTTGAACAGCAGAAGACTGCAAAGGAAAACATCGGTTTCGATGCGAAGAACGGAAACTGGGTAGATATGTTCAAGGAAGGTATCATTGACCCTACAAAGGTAACAAGAAGCGCACTTCTTAATTCTGCAAGTATTTCCGCTCTGTTCCTGACGACAGAGGCTGGTGTTGCGGCTATTAAAGAAAAAGAGGCACCGGTACCTCCAATGCCTGCCGGACCAATGTACTAAGAACTAGTATCGTATGATGAAACTGCTACGGATGCATATTCGCAGCAGTTTTTTTTCATTGCTCATGCAGCAGCTTTTGAAAAATTCTTTCAAAAAGGGATGTGTGATATGCAAGGGGCGAAAGGAGAAAGGCATAAAATATAGAATCTTTTCTTTTGCATCATGCACATCAATAGAATATAAGGGATAGCAATGCATTTCTCTTATATTTATAAAAGGTAAGTATTTCGTCATTTCTTTAGAAAATCTTTTGTTTTTTTTACCGGGTTCCTTAAACTTCGTTATATATAATGCAAATAGGGGGAAAAGGAGGTTTTATGGAACAAGAAAAAAAGGAACGAGGGCAGTATATGTTTCATCCGCTGCAGGATATCGGACAGCTGTTTCTATGTCTGTATAATGGTATGAAAAAAGGAGTGCACGGTATAGGGATGCTCATTTCTTTCATGAAGCAGAATGTATGCGATCGACTAGAGGATCGCCAGCTACGCCAGAGGAATCAAAGAGACAGAAAACAGATTCTGCGGATGGAGGATGAGCAGAGTCAGCAGGTGAGGGATATTTTATTTCCCAGAAACGCAAGAACAGGGCAGCATGCAACGATGATTATATTGTTTGCCACCTTTGCACTGCAGCTGATATCGCTGACAACCACCTATCGCGGCGCTCGCTATTATCTGCTGGACCTCAATCCGCTGGCACCGTTTTTATTTGCACTGGTCGTTCAGATTCTGCTGTTTTACTTCAGTAAGCAGGCTGGTCAGCATGCACATATGAAGCCGACACGCTACATGATATTCCTGGTGATTGTCTGTATTTCCGTACTTACATCCTATGTCGGTATAATCAATAATACGATATCACCGCTGAATGACTATAAAAATCAGTATAAGGAATATCAGAGCAGCTTTGCGGCAGCCAAGGATGAGCTGCGCACCCTATACGGGGATTACGTGTCCTATGAGCGGGCATTGAATTCCTTGCAGAATCAGGCGAATCAGCTGATACAGGTCACGAACAGCTCGATTGCCTCCATTCAGAAAAAATCAGGAACCTTGCAGACTATCCAGCCCTCCACCTCTGTGACGACATCACAGCAGAGCGATGGAGGAAGCAGTGTTACACAGACTACGGATCAAAAGGAGCTGGCAAGGGCGCTGGAGAAGATTGCAGATAATGAGGAAAAGGTAGAAAAACTGAAAGCAGCCATCAAGCAGCTGCAATCCGCAAGCAGTGCAGCTGGTATGAAGCATATGAAAAAAGAGCTGGAGGAGCTGTCCGCCGGTACTCGTCAGCAGCCTTCTCAAAAGGTATATACCGAATTTCAGAATCTGACGCTGTCCTATAATCATCTGCTGGATACCCTGAATTCCTTTCTGAAGGAAGCAGGGGCACAGGGGATGCAGGATGTAAAGCCACTGGAGGTAACTCTGGATCAGATGATTCAAATGGTGGATCAGTACCGTGAATTTCAAAAGCTTACTCTGACAGATATCCAAAAGCTGCAGCAGAAGCACAATATTCTAGGTGTTAATCAGCAGGAGCAGGAATCAACGTTATCCAATCTGCTGAGTGCCTTTCTTCCATTTCGCAATATGCATCAGGAGGAATATCAGAAATTCCGCATTGATTTGGAGCTTCAGATATCAGACAGCTATTTTGCGTTAAAGGAGCATGCCAAGGTGTTGCAGGCTCTGGATAAAGAGGCGGTAGCTAAGATTATGAAAACACTGGATGAAAGCTATCAGAAGCATCGCTCTTTTACGGATATAACGGTTATTGCATTCTCACGCTTTACACAGTCGCAGGCAGCACGCAATACAGCGTTGATTTGCTTTCTGATCGCATCACTGGTTGATGTCATATCAGCGATTCTACCGTTTTTCTGGATCAATCGCTATACCTCTGCACTGCATGGCAGAAAAAAATACGGTGGTGACCCAGAAGAGGAACTGCTGGAACAGCTGTATTATGCCGCAGCCTCTCAGCTTACGGTACAGCATAAGGATATTCGCAGCTACGTATGTGATGTTCTTACCTATGTAAACACCTATATTCAGCTTTATCAGGAGGTACCTTTTGCAAAGGAAGACGGCTATGTGATGATGGCTACGCGCCAAAGCGTAGAGCAGCCGGGCTATCATGCAATCAATGCTGTTCTGCTGACCCTGCATCAGCTGAATACCATATCCATACAGGATTTGAATCAGATGAAAATACAGTATTACAGCTTTCAGGAGGAAGTAGGGCTAATGCAGGAGGACTATGTATACATTATGAGCAGTGACCTGCTGCTATGGCTACAGCAGCATCTTCTGGCAGTGCTGCATCAGCAGAGACTGCTGCTGGATACGGAAGGAGGGACAGTGAAATGCAAACCTTGAGTATTGCCGCATTCCTTCTGACAGGAAGTGCCGGAATCGTCTTACTACTGATGAAAAAACATCGCCTGCTCTTTTCACAAATGCCGGCGCTGCTGGTATTTCTGTTGCTGGATTTGCCGCTTTATGGCATTCTGCTCTATTTGCATGCAGATACCCCAAAGGAGCTGCTTCGCATAGCATGCCTGGGAAGTGGCTTTGCAGTCCTATGCTTTGCATTTGCCATCCTTCTTCAAAAACGAAAGAAAGCATCGCTTTACTCCTGTGGTGAGCTTGCCTCCGTGACTGCATCACTTCAACTGTTCACCATGGTGTATATAGGAGCAGCTTTACTCTATCTGAATAATGTACAGGAACATGTTCTAACCAGAGATATTTGCTTGATTATCATGGAACATCTTCTCCTATTCTCCATGATTTCCTGTATTCTATGCCTGCAGGGGCTTTGGCACCAGCATCAGGAGCGCAGTGAAGCTGTACGGCAGCTCAACAGAAGTCTGGTACGCATACGGCAAAGGAAATAAGAAATCGACAAAGTGACCACAGGCATGTAGATTTCTTAGCAGTGCAGGAAAGCTGTTGAAGCACTATCCGTAAAAAGCAGGCGAAAATGAAGCCTGCTTTTTCGTCCTGCTTATGCTGAGCCCGTATGTATTTTGTAAATATGCAGAGTGCCGGATATGCTTTTTCATTCATGAAAGTAATAGAGAAAGGTGATATTCCTCTGGAAGGCTCGTATTGGATAAAAAGGCGATGATGAAGCTGTAAAAAAGAAAGAAGAAATAAATTTCCTGTATGTGATCGAAATTTACTTCTTCTTTTTTGGTTATTTATGCTTACTCTCAAAGCAGGCAATATTCCTTTGAGAAGGATGCTGCTTCATAATCGTTTCGTAACTGCTTAATCCTATTACGAAAGCAGGCTGCAGAATACTAGTCCTGTCTGCCCTCCTTTAGATACTGCAATATATCGGAAGCGTTATTGGCCGGACTGGCCTTTTCAAAGGTTTTGATGATGATCCCCGCCTCGTCAATGATATAGGTGGAACGACTTACCCCCATATAGGTTTTTCCATACAGCTTTTTTTCCTTCCAAACATCATAGGCCTGAATGACGCTCAATTCTGTATCCGATAACAGCAGGAAGGGAAGCTCGTACTTTTCCTTGAATTTCACATGGGAAGCACTGGAATCCTTACTAATTCCAATCACAACGATATCCTCACGTTTGAATTCCTCATAGGCTGCCTTAAATGCGCATGCCTGTTTGGTGCACCCCGGTGTATTATCCTTTGGATAAAAATACAAAACAACCTTCTTTCCCTTGAAATCATGTAATGCAACCGGATTGCCATGTTCATCCGGCAATGTAAAATCAATGGCTCTGCTGCCAGTTTCCAGCATATTGATCAACTCCTGTCTTTTCTTTATTCTAGCACGATTTTCATTGTGAAGAAAGTCGAATGCATGGTAAAATAAACAGGTATGTGAAAGGGAGGGTATTTTATGATAAAACTTGTAGCATGTGATTTGGACGGCACGCTGCTCGATGAAAATCATCAGCTGTCTCAGCGCAATATTCAGGCTATACACGGACTTCATAAGGCTGGCATCACCTTTATGGCGGCAACTGGACGGAATTATAAAAGTGTCGCGCCGATGTTTAAAAAAGAGGGGATTCACTGCGACTGCCTGTTGCTGAATGGTGCCTTGATTACGGATGCGCATGGAAAGCGGCTCTCTCATACACCTCTTCCGCTGGAACACGCTGCATCAGCATTGCGAATCCTGGAGGAAAGCACATTGCCTTACCATATGTATACCAGCGAGGGAATTGTCAGCAGCACGCCGGAAAAGGGCAGAGCGATGTTTATCCAGCATATGCGTAAGCAGGGCATGCAGGATAAAGAAATCCGTGAGCTTATGGAAGCGTCCTCCTTTGGAAGCTATGACAGAGAAATTGAGGATGCATTTGTGTATCTGAAGGAGGAGCCGATCATCTATAAGCTGGAGGCCTTCGGAGATGATGCTCAGCGGCTGAAGACGGTGCGAGCTCGGCTTTCACAGGTGAAGCAGACAGCGGTAACAAATTCTGTGGCTGACAATATAGAAATAACAGCAAGTGATGCGCAGAAGGGACTGGCGTTAAAAAAGCTATGTGCGTTACAGGGACTGCAGCCGGATGAGGTAATGGTGTTCGGCGACAGCCTGAATGATCTGTCCATGATGCAGGAATTCCGATACAGCTTCGCAATGGCAAATGCTGCAGATGTCATAAAGGAGGCCGCCAGCTATCAGACACTCAGCAATGCAGCGCATGGCGTTGCCCATGTGCTGGAACAGCTTCTGGAGGCTGCTTCTGAAAAAAGGGTTTCCAAATTATAGAAAATAAGGTAAAATAAAACTATATGACTCATGGAAAGGATGTTCGAAGTATGAAAAAAGCTACTATTGCGGACGTTGCTGAGCTTGCCGGTGTTTCCAAAGCAACCGTATCCCGCTATCTCAAACAGGAAAATGTACGGGAGGAAATAGCAGAGAAGATACGTGCTGCCATCGAAGAAACCGGTTATGTTGCCAGAGGAAGTAAAACAGAAAAAGCAAATGAAAAGACGACTGAGACAAAAGGTGAAAAGACGAAGCAGCCAGTGAGGGTGAAACAGAAAAATTACCGGTTTGGCCTGCTGGTTAAGGATATCGCGCTGCCTCGCACAAGAAATATGATTCATGCTTTAAAGGATGTATTGAAGGAGCAGAACATCACATTCTCAATTTGTGTGACCGATGGGATGGAAGAGCTGGAGGAGAAATACCTTACCTCCTATATCGTACAAAATGTGAACGGCATCATCATCGAGAGCTGTTCCAGTGCAGAGTTTATTCAGAAGCAGATGCGTACGACCTCGATACCGGTTCTATTCCTGAACGAGGATAAAGAACAGCTGAATTGCTGCTGTTTACAAGAGGTACAGGCCGGAGAGGTATTGGGAGCCTATATGCTGGAAAAGCGCCAGCTGGTTGTCCGCTATCTTGGGGTTGACCAGACGCTTGCTGATCAGCGGCTGCAGGGTATCCGCAACAGCTATCATGAGAAAAGACAGCCTATCGATCTCAAGGTGACTCTCTGCAATGGCAGCTATGCGGACATCTATGAGAAAATAAAAGAAATCTTTACTGAGAAAATTGATCTTCTTTTGCTGGAACGTGATGAAATGGCAATTCCGCTTACCAAGTTCGCAAGGGAATATCATATAGCGATTCCGCAGAATGCATCGGTAATCAGCTTTGGAGGACATGAGGTGTGCCGCGTGATGTCACCTGCCCTTCATGCACTCGCATATGATTACTCGGCTTATGCCAGAGATATTGTAGCACATATGAATGCACTGATTGAAAAAACTGCTGTGAAAGAACAGACCGCAGCCTTCTCGATTTTAGAAGGGGAAAGTGTACGTTAGCTGATATTCGGATATCAGCTTTTTTTGAAAAAAAACAGATGTTATTGCAAATTTCTATGTAACCATTTACAATTACTATGTAAAAGTTAGGGAGTGAACATATGATACGGGCTGAAGTGAAAAATCTATGTAAATCCTTCGGGAAGCATGAGGTTTTGAAAAATGTGAGCTTTACGATTCACGATCATGAAATTGTAGGTTTTATCGGACCAAACGGAGCAGGAAAATCAACTACGATGAAATGCATGGCATCCTTGGTTTATCCAAGCAGCGGGCAGATCATCATCGAGGGTCATGATCTCGCAAAGGAGCGGGAGCTCGCTTTGCAGTATGTGTCAGCGATGATTGAGGCGCCGGGGCTGTTCCCGACGCTGAGCGGCTATGAGAATCTGCAGTATTTCGCAAGGCTGAAGCATGTCGATCAGAAACGGATCGATGAGGTCGCCGCCTATACCCGCCTGCATAAGAATTTGGAAAAGCGGGCAGGGCAATATTCCATGGGGATGAAGCAGCGTCTGGGGCTTGGGATTGCCTTGCTAGGGCATCCGAAATTTCTGATTCTGGATGAGCCGACAAACGGGTTGGATCCAAGAGGAATCATGGAGCTTCGACAGGAACTGCGGCAGTTGGCGGATGAAGAGGATGTGTCGATTCTTATATCCTCGCATCAGCTTGGCGAAATAGAAAAAGTGGCAGATCGCATTATCTGTATCAATCAGGGGGAGATTGTGGAAACACCGTCAGCTGTACACAATGCATACAGCTATACCTTTTATATGCAGGAAAAGGATTTGGAGGCAGCGGCAGCGATGCAGCTGGAGGATGCTCAGATTGAAAGGGAAAAGCTGGGAATCAAGGCGCGCTTTCGCAATGAAAAGGGGATGAGCATGTATCTTCAAAAGCTGCTGCAGCAGCATATCGAAGTCATAGATATCGTTAAGGAAACTGTAGACATTGAATCCATCTACCGGGAAGTATATGGTGATGATTCATGAAGGATATGATTCTGGCAGAATTTAGAAAAAGCTGGAGGGAAAAACGGATACTTGCGGCTTTTGCGGCCTTTCTCTGCTTCTTCTCTGTTGTCTATGTAAACTGCCTGCAAAAGGGGAAAACATATGAGGACGATTTGATCATGCAGCTGCATGATGAGAATGCAATTGTAAGTACAAGGTGTGGAGAGCTGATGTATACCTTGCAGAATACCCCTGCTGCAAAGGAAAAACCGGGGCAGCGGGAAGAAGCATATGGCTGGTGCAATGTCACGGATGCTGTATCCAGCTGGGCGTATCTTCGGCAGGCACCGGAATATTTTGACTGGCATAATACGAATGCCTATGCCATAGGCCGTGCTGAATATCTTCTTGAGCTGATGGATCGCGGCTATTACCACGATGAGCTGAAGAGCTATGGAATTACAAGGAAAACGCTGGAAACGGACAGGGCGTATTACCAGTATTTCAAGACACAGGATTTACAGCCATACACAACACCGTATGAACCCAATGTATTAAATTTTATTCTTCAGATGTTTCAGCATGACACCATGCTGCTGCTCATGGTTGTTGTATCCCTGCTCATGGCGGATCAGATTTGCCATGACTATGAAAGCGGAACCTATAAAACTATATACAGTCAGCCGATATCTAGAGAAAAGCTTCTGATTGCAAAGGTGATGAGTGCCGCAGCGGTAATTCTGATATCCTTTCTGGCTGCATTTGCTATGTTTTCCGTTATACCGTTGTCCACTTATGGAATGGGGAGCAGTGCATACCCGTACATTGTACATACCTACGATGTCGTAACCTGGTCATGGCTGCTGCAGCGTGTCCTGCCGTTCACCTTTCTGGTGATCCTGTTTTATATGTTTGTAGCGGCATTGCTGGCCTCCTGGCAGAAAACGATATCCAATACGATGCTGTGTGTCGGTACTTTGCTGATTTTGATTTACTTCCTCATTCGTATTTTCGGATTCACCATTCCGCTGTTTTCCTGGATTCCGTTCTTTTACATATATCCCATAGAAATCGCTGCACATGAGTTTGTGCTGAAATTGCTTCCATGTAGTCTGCTCTGCATAATTTCCATCCTTGTGTTCTTCCTGCTGCATATCTGTATCATAAAAAAGCAGGATCTGGAAGGTGGCATACGCTCATGAAAACGCAATTTTATGTGCAGGCTCAGGCTGCTTTATGAGAGCGCTGCTGTATGCCGAAATCCGGAAAAGCTGGAAAGCAAAGCGGTTTCTGGCAGCCGTTCTCGGATTTCTGTGTTTCTTTGCGGTAGTATATGCTATCTCAGCACAGAAGGGAAAGGCATATGAGGATGCTTTGATTATGCAGCTGCACTACGAAAACCCCGTCGCAGATAATCGCTGTCAGATGCTGATGCATATTCTGCAATATACGGCGAAAAAGGATGAAACTCCTACGCAAAAGGAGGAGGCATATTTGTGGTGCGATATTCAGGATGCGACATCCGCATGGACCAATATGCGGCAGTCTAGGGATTATTTTGACTGGCACGATACCGTTCGCTATGCGAATGAGCGGGCGCTTGGATACCAGAAGCTGCAAAAGCTCGGGCAGTCCATGGATGTGGTGAAGGAGCTTGGTATAACGAAGGATACGCTGCGGCGGGATCATGCCTATTATACGTATTTTCTCGATCATGACATACAGCCGTATACCAGTCCCTATGAGCCGACATTGTTGAATTTTCTTTTCCAGATATTTCAACAGGATACCATGCTGTTGCTGCTGCTTGTTGTAAGCGTATTGATGGCGGATCAAATCTGTCACGACTATGAGAGCGGTACGTATAAGCTCATATACAGCATGCCGATATCCAGAAGCACTCTGATGATTGCAAAAATGCTGACAGCATCTTTTGTGATTGTGCTTTCTTTTACAATCGCACTGCTGCTATTTTCCATCCTGCCGCTTGTGCAGCACGGATTGGGGAGCATGCAGTATCCATATATTGTACGAGAGTATGAGCTGGCTTCATGGTCCTCTATCATGAGCAAAGCGGTGCCGCTTTCCATGCTTGTAGTGCTGTGCTATATGTGTGCGGCAGCATGGCTGGCATCGTGGCAAAAGACGGTAGCCAATACACTGCTGTGCATTGGCTCCCTGCTGATCATCATATATTTTATCATGCGTATGTTTGGAAATTCGTTCTTTCTGTTTTCCTGGATCCCGTTTTTCTACTTGTATCCGCTGGAAATCGCTGCACAGGAATATGCAGCAAGCAGCACGCAGTGCTTGATAATCTGTGCGTTGTGGCTGCCGCTTTTATTTATTGGCAGCGTACACCGAATCAATCGATTCGACTTGGAAGGAGGTATACGATAATGCTGGAATTAAAAAAATTGCTGCGCAAGCGAAAGCTTTGGATCGCCATGGTCTGTGTGCTGCTTTGCGGCGTGCTGAGTGCAGTGGATTTGAATGAGAGAGCTGCAACCGAGCACAGAGCACTCTATGTTGATGCATTAGAGGCGGAAAACAAAGTGAAAAATCAGCTGTTCATGCTGATGACGGATGATAATGCCGCTTATTTTAAAACATTGACCCAAAAGAGCGAGAATTTAAAAACAGCCATTCAGAAAAAGGACTGGAGGGCTGTGAATAAAAACTATGCCGAAGTGAATCTGCTGCATGCAAGACGTGTTTCCGCTCTGTATTCGACACGGAATTTTGATTTGTATTATCGTGAATATATTACTGAGGAGGATACGCTGGAGGCATTGCGCAGGGAACGAAAGCTGCCGGAATTTTCAGATCGTGAAATCTCAGAGGACTGGGCAAACAGCTATATGGATAATGATGAAACCCAGATGTTTCCGTATTATCAGTTTACCGCCCGCTTTTATGATCAGCTTGAAAAGCAGGGGATTGCCAATCTGACCTATTCCACAACGGACAGCGCTACGCTGATTGTGCAGTTCATGCGCTCCTTGTTTCCAATCCTGCCGGTTATTCTGATCACGCTTCTGTGCTTTGACTCCATTCATGAGGACCGCGACAGCGGAGTCATCAAAACGCTGCTGTCACAGCCGCGCAAGCGCATTCGCTATCTGCACCAGAAAATGCGCAGCAATATGGCGGCTCTGTGTGCCATCTTCTTCATACCGCTTCTGCTGCTTTCCCTGTGCTTTGGCATGGTTGACCATTATGAACGCATACAGGCGCCGGTTTTATCCAATGTGCAGGGACTGACCTCTCTGGAACAGATGGAAAATACGCTCAGGGAAACGGAAGAAAATAATGCAATGACGTATACACTTGGAATTACGCGGTATTTTTCCATTCCGTATCAGGTACAGAGCCCGAATTCCAAATTTGATTTTCTGCCGATGTGGCAGTTTACAGGCCTGTGCGTCTTGCTGGGGCTGCTTGTCATCCTCTTCTGTATGCTGTTGAATATGCTGTTCAATGCCATATGCAGAAATAAGATGACTTCTCTGCTTCTGACACTTGCCATTCTGCTGCTAGGTATGGGGATTGCCCAGCCGGCCAATACCGGTGCAGGGTATGCATGGCTTGCGTTCACCTATTTTAATCCCGTGGACATTCTCAGTGGCTATACCTCATATACCTATCTGAATGGTCTTCTGACATTGGGGATTTCCTGCAGTCTGCTTTATTTTATAACACGTTGGATTTTCCAGAAAAAGGATGCAGCCTAAAGAAAAAAACCGATCACCTGCAGCAAACCAGAATATCTCCAGCGTATGCACAGCATTGCTTGTATACGTTGAAGAACTCTGGCAGAGCCAGTATCAGGTATTCGGATTTTTTCTTTTTAAGGCCTCGTATTTATCACGGGCAATCGCACGGTATACGCTCTCGTGTCGACTTTCCCACATCATCATTGCCCAGCTGCACCATAACAGATTCTGAAAATTTTCCCATATGTCCAAATGTCGGCGCACCGTGTCATCTATTTCATCGAAATAAACGGCATAGAAGCGTTCCCGCAGGGTAGAATCCTCAATCTGATTTTCGCTCAGAAAGGACATGACATCAAACAGCGGATCATTGTTTGCGGCATATTCATAATCGATCAGATAGGTCTTATCCTTTGTGAACAGGATATTGCCATCCACCCAGTCGTTATGGCAAAGAATCTGGGGATTGTTTAAATGATAAACCTCCTGTACAGCATCCTCATACGGCGTCAGATCATACAGCGGCTGCTTGATCCGGCTGCGATAGCTTTGCAGCAGGCGGATCGGTTCAAAATCAGCATCCACACGCTTTTGCAGGGAATGGAACCGTTTCATTAGGGCAGCCGTTCGCTCAAGCTTGCAGGGATCTTCACATTCCCTGTAGGTTTTGGCATCCGGCAGATACCGCGTTACCTTATAGCCGCTCGCTTCATCATAATAAATCGTTTCCACATCGATGTCCGCATCCCGTATGGCCTCCAGCGCCATTGTTTCGTGATGCCGGTTCACAATATGTTCACAGTCTGCGCGCGGAATGCGCAGTACATAAGTTTCCTGATTCATTTTCAGAAGAAAGTTCTGATTGGTCAGCCCCTTATGCATATCACGCAAGGTGAGGTCAGGGTCGAAAAACAGAGTATCCAGAAAATCCATTGCTTTCATTCATATCACCTGTTTAATCATAGCATATTTAAGTAAAATTTGTTAGAATAAATAGCGAGAAGGTGAAGAAGTGAAAAAAGTTCTGTTGACAACATGCAATGCCAAATATATACATAAGAATCTTGCACTGCGCTGGCTGTATACGACAGCACCGCACAAGGAATGTGTCACCATACAGGAATATACGATAAAAGAGCATGAGGAACAGATTGCAAAGGATATTTTATCCAGACAGCCGGAGGTGGTATGCTTCAGCTGCTATATATGGAATATCCAGCTGATCCGAAGAGTCATTCTCCTGCTGAAGCAGCAAAAAAGCGATTTGCATATACTGGTTGGCGGTCCGGAGGTCAGCTATGAGTCCTTCGATCTGCTCGATGCGGGAGTGGATGCCATTAGTATCGGAGAAGGGGAACAGAGTGTGTGGGAATACATTTCCATGCTTGATCAGGCACAGGCGTATGAGATTGCAGGAATTTATACCAGACAGTTCCCCAATACGGAATATCGTAAAACAGAGCTGGCATGGCTGGAGCGCTTTGAAGCACCATACTTTATGGAAATGGATGCACCGGGTATGGATCGACAGTATTTTTATCTGGAGACAAGCAGAGGCTGTCCATATGGCTGTACCTACTGCCTGTCCTCAGCTGATCGAGAGGTTCGTATGTTTTCCATTGAATATATCATGGGAATATTAGAGCGGTTGAAGGATAGCAGGGTAACCCAGGTAAAGCTTCTGGATCGCACCTTTAACGCGGATCCCAAACGGGCGTTGCAGATTGCACGCTATATGAATGAGCATTGTACGCATCAGATATTTCAATTTGAAATTGTTGCGGAAACACTCAGCGAGGAGCTGCTGCAGTTTTTCTGTGAAGAGGCGGTTCCCGGCCGTTTCCGCTTTGAAATCGGTGTGCAGTCCTTTCATACACAAACGCTGCACTCCGTCGGGCGTATCCAGAACAACGAGCGACTCAAAGAGGTCATTCAGCGTCTGAAGGCAAGCGGAGCGCTTATGCATGTGGATTTGATTGCCGGACTGCCCTATGAGGATCTGTCTTCCTTTCAGACGTCCTTTGACTCCCTATTTTCCCTGCAGGCCAGTGAGCTGCAGCTGGGAATTCTCAAGCTGTTAAAGGGAACGAAGCTGCGAAGTCAGCGGGAACGCTACCACTTCGTGTTTCAAGAAACTGCCCCCTATGATGTCACAGCCAGCGCATGGCTGAAAAAGGAGGAGATGAGGCGGATTCATGCCTGTGCAGAGGCGGTTGAAAAATTCTGGAACAGTGCAGCCTGCCGCAGTGTGATTACTGCAATACTGGAGCTGCACTGGTACGAGAGCGCTTTTGCATTGTTTATGGATTTGGGACAGGAATATGAAAAGCTGCCGCGCCCCTATCAGCCCTATGAGCTGTTTCGCTGCTTTTATCCATTGCTGAATAAGCAGGATGAGCGTCTGGTGGATGCAATTTTGCTGACGCAGTATTACCGTAATTTCAAACAGAAGCCGCATCGCTTCGCCCGGCCATGGGTAACCCTGGAGAAAAAAAAGGAGCTGCTTGCCTTTGCCCTAAAGCAGGGAATTGCGAATCAGGATATCCTGTTTCGCTATGGCGTGGCAGATATCGGCTATCACAAGGAAGCGGGCTATCAGCTGGTGCTTTACAATCGGAACCAGCAGTACCCACGGCAATGGTTTATCAATGAGGAAATGACTGAAATCAAGGAGATGACACGATGAAAGAAATCATGCTTGCTACCGGCAACGCACATAAGGCAGCGGAATTTGCAGAAATGCTCAAGCCGCTTGGATATACAGTGAAAACATTACGCGATCTGAACGAGGATATTGAAATTGAGGAAACAGGGACAACCTTTGAAGAAAACGCCCTGATCAAGGCAAGGGCGATACATGAACGTCTGGGAATTGAGGTGATTGCAGATGACAGCGGACTTGCCGTCAATGCACTGGATGGTGCGCCGGGAATTTATTCCGCACGCTTTATGGGAAGGGATACCTCCTATGCTGTGAAAAATCAGTATCTGATTGATCAATGCAGGCAGGCGAAGGATAAGGGCTGTCAGTTTATCTGTGCAATCGCCTATGTGAAAGCAGACGGCAGCGAGCACGTCTTTACCGGCGTTGTGGAGGGAATTGTGGCTGATCACATCGAGGGTGAAAAGGGCTTTGGCTATGATCCAATCTTTTATTATCCGCCCTATGGAACCACGCTGGCAAATGTGAGTGAAGAACAAAAAAACCGTGTTTCCCATCGCGGACGCGCACTGGACAAGCTGGTGGACTTTATGGAAAAGGAGAATTGATATGCTGCACCTGGTACTATATGAACCGGAAATCCCCCAGAATACCGGAAACATGATGCGAACCTGTATGGCAACCAATACCCGCCTGCATCTGATACAGCCGCTGGGCTTTTCACTGGATGAACAGCATCTGAAAAGAGCGGGGATGGACTATGTGAAGGAGCTGGATTATACCATCTATCAAAACTGGGAGGATTTTATCCTGCATAATCCCAGCGAAAATTATTACTATATGACGAGATATGGAAAGAAAGCACCGTCGCACTTTGACTTTACCAAATGTGAGGGAGATATCTATTTTATTCTTGGTAAGGAAAGCACGGGAATTCCCAAGACGATTCTTGCAAAGCAGCTGGACCATTGTATGCGCCTTCCCATGGTTGCCAATGCACGCTCCTTAAACCTGAGCAACTGTGCGGCGATCATACTTTATGAGGCCTTGCGCCAGCTGGATTATCCGGGGCTTTCCGATGTTGAGGTCATCAAGGGAGAGGATTGGCTGACAACATGATCGAGTGGCTTGACCAATTCGTCGATACGCGATCAAAGCGACGGCATCTTCTCTATCTGATTACTTTAATCGCGTGTATTCTGCTTATCCTGCCCTATCTTTTTCTCGGTGTACGATTGCTGCAGCTATCCGATTATCCCTCAGTATTTGCATTGCTGAAGGAGCCGCTGATCTCACAGACCTATGTTTCACGCATTATTCTGGACACCATTTCCCTTGCATCCTTTTCTTTTATGAGGACGATGAGCGTGCTGTTGAAGGAGCTGCGTCCGTTTGAGGTATTTACAGCACTGCTGTTTCTGCTTGTCTTTCCGGTTGTAGAGAAAAAGCGGAGTACGACCGTTATTTTGCTTGCCGCCCTGCTTGCGGCAGGCGGTATCTTTTTTTGTACCTGGCAGGGGCTATCCAGTACATCGCTGGCACAGGCTGTTGTCTATATTCGCTGTATCGGCGGTATTCTTTGTGCTTTGGGAAGCTTCCTTTTATGTTTTTTATTATATTATACACGCAGACAGCTGAAATCCTATTATCTGTCCTTACAGATACGGGTGGAAGAAATTGAAGAGAGGGAAACAGGTGATGCATATGATTAAGACAAAACGGCTGTGTATACAGCCCTTCAAGGAAGCAGATCGATTGGACATGGTGAATCTGCTGTGCAATGACGATATAAAGAAAACCTTTATGATTCCGGATTTTGCGACAATTCAGGAGGCAGAGCGTTTGTTTTACAGCTTTATGAAATGGTCACAGGAGGAAGCGCGATATGAGCGGGGAATATATCTGGCAAATCAGCTGATTGGATTTGTAAATACTGTGGGAATTGAAAAAAGCTGTATAGAGCTTGGCTATGTGATCCATCCAGAGCACCAAAATCAAGGATATGCCACAGAGGTTTTGCAGGCGGTAATTGCGGACTTATTTACAAAGGGCTATCGTGAAATTTGTGCAGGTGCCTTTCAGGAAAATACAGCAAGCTGCCGTGTTATGGAACGCTGTGGTATGCGGCGGATACAGAAAACAGCCGAGGTGGACTATCGCGGTTACCGCCATTCCTGCATCTACTACAGCATACACAAAAATGAAGCTGTAATAAGTGAGGATACGCTGTGATAAAAAACGGTGGCAGATACAGTCTGTTACATAAAAAAGAACATGTGCGAATGCCGAAACTGGCTGCACATGTTCTTCTTTTTGTACGCGTTTCTTAGAACTCTTTCAGGTTACGCAGGTTTGTGGATTCGTCTCCATCGTTAATTCCACGAATGTGACGAGCTCCGTCACGTCCTGTGAATGGAAGAGCGTTTTCGATCATACCCTGTTCAACAGCCTCTAAAGCCTGTTCGTAGTCGTAAGTCTTTCCATTGTTGTCCTTGAACTCGCTTAATGTACCATCACTGTTACGACGAGCTGCAACGAAACGTGTCTTTTTGCTTGTTTTTTCTTTTTTCATTTTTTCTTACCTCCTGACATTATTGTGAACACCAATCGCATATTTATACATAGGAGGGATACTGTGAAATTTTGGAAATTGAAAATGAATGACAGGGATTATCTACTGGTGAGTGTGCGAAGAGAGCATATGCGGGATGTTACGCTTTGCAGTGAACAGATGCAGCAGGAGCATCAAAGCTTTGTGGGGAGTATCGAAAAGGAGGATATCCGCTTTCAGATTGTTGAGGATGCAGCACCTGCCGGTATTTGCAGTCTGGAGGCGGTCTGCTGTCTGGGGTTCTGGTATATGAAGCAGTTTGAAAAGGATACGTGCAGGATTCGCCTGCAGGAGCAGGCGTGCCGTATGAAGTGCTTTCGCAATCTGGTAACACTGGAAATCCGGGAGCATGATACGTATTGTATGCCACAGGCCTATGAGATACAGGACGCAATGCATTTCAGCACACCGGAAGGCTTTGAATCGCTGATTCCGATCTATCGCAAGGCATATCATGAGGATTTACTGCACAAAATAGCAGTAGGCGTATCCCGCGGCGGAAAAAGCCTTCTGCGCTGGTCCAACAACAAAATCTACCTTTCTGCACCGGTATATATGGATTATGAGGGCATTGTAAGGAAAATGTGATGGGTTAGGTGAAGATTGAAGAAGAATGCTGAAGTGAAAAGTTAAATTCCACTTTCAAAAGGCGAATAAAA
>QULU01000129.1 GCA_003481775.1 Clostridiaceae bacterium OM02-2AC | reverse complement strand
GCATAGACGCTGAAGACGATGGTGATGTTCCAGGTCACATCGTGATTGTCGACGATCTCCTTGATGTAGGTGTTCAGGGAGATCAGTTCATTCTCCAGGATCTCTCTCCTCGTAGGGTCGTTCCCGCTCTTCTGATATTCTCTGCTCTTATCATTGTATTCCTTCTTCAGCATACCGGCACAGTCCAGATCCAACGGCTCCGTCCGCATGAAGACCTTGATCTCCGGATTCGAAACGTAGGAGCTCAAGAGGCCGAGATCGAATTGCCGGGGGAGCTCGGTGACGAGCAGAGATCTGATATAACGGTCTCCCAGGATGTAGTGGCCTCTTTGGATCTTCAGTCCGATCGGCTGGAACGTACTTTTTTTCTTCAATAGGTCATTATTCCACATGTTCTCCCTCCTTCCGTAGTCTGTAATAGTCATCATAATCGAAATCCGGTTCATGATAGTTGTCTTCCGATAAGAAGATATCTTCACTCTCCTCTGCCAGACAGCTGAAGATACCTCGTGAGAAATAATAATCATTGATCAGCGGATTCTCATACATATAAGCGACATAGTCATAGAGATCGTGCATGCACAGGTCCTTCGTCCGAAAACCGGCATACTGAAGCTCTGCGACCAGCTCATCATAGTTCTTCATCAGAGTCGTTTCATCCTCATCGCGCAGCATCAG
>QULU01000128.1 GCA_003481775.1 Clostridiaceae bacterium OM02-2AC | reverse complement strand
TTCTACTTAGCTACTTTGAAAGTGGAATTTAACTTTTCACTTCAGCGTGACTTTAAATATGCCTCCAGAGCATTGATTTCCTCATAATTTGAATTATAATACATGCCGTAAAAATTATATATTCTGGCTAGAAGCTCGGTGTAATTTGTGGATTCGCACAGCTTTTTCGCACGCCTTAGATAACGGATGCACTCTTTATTTTTCTTTGAGGCCAGATAAAAATCACTGATAAAGGTATAGGAAAAGGCCAGTGCATATACGTCATGAAACAGCTTTGCCTTTTCTGATAAAATCATACAAAGCTCATATTCCCGCTTCAAATCGATAAGGCGCACTTGCATGATTTCAGCCTGTATTTTTTCCAGACTCCAGCTTTCATAATTTTTATCCATAGAAATCCTCTCCCATCGCTCATGCCTCTATTATAAATGCTTTTTTATAATTTTACACGCTGTTTTCACATTTTCAAATCGCTTGATGCTGTAAGCTATAAGAAAATATAGGAAATTACAGGTATACAAGCCTTTCCGAAGCAGTTGAGCACTTCCTGTAAGAAATGCCTTTTTGTAAGATATTATAGGTGCCGTTGTGCTGTATTCATCTTTTAACCACGACAGAGAATACATGAAGAAAAGAAGAAAAAACCCGGCATGACCGGGCAATGGCATCAACCTAAGGAAATTTGGTTGATGCTATTTTTTAT
>QULU01000127.1 GCA_003481775.1 Clostridiaceae bacterium OM02-2AC | reverse complement strand
CTGGCAGTGAGCATCCTTCCACAGCTGGATATCCAGCAGCTGTTTGCTGAGGATCCTGCGACAGTGACACTGGAATTGAAGGAAGGCAATGTGAGTAGACCGCTGAGCATCACCACGACAGATACGAAGGCAGTGGAAGCGGTACTGTTGAAGGATGGTGCGGAGATGGAACGCAAGATATTGCATACGAACACACCGGCACAGTTCGATATCCTTCAAAACGGGACGTATGTGATCCGTAGCATCGATGTGCAGGGAAGCGTGCTAGAGGAGCATGAGCAGGTGGTGGAAGGACTGGCCGACCTGTATGTGGAAAAGACAGGGCAGGGAGGATTGACCTTGTATGGACGAATGGAAAACACGGATCATATATCAGTTACCTTCAAGGAAAAGAAGGAGCCTGTAAAGGTCGAGAAGCAGGAGAACGGCTTGTATCAGGGAAGCTATACACCGAAGGAGAACGGAAGCTATGTGTTCCAGAGCGAAACAGTAGATAACACACCTCTTGGAACTACAGTATCCTATGAAGAAACAGGTATTGCAGAACAACCAAAGGAAGAACCAAAAAAAGAAGAGCCGCAAGAAGTGAAGGAGATCCACATCACGAATGAACAGGGCCTGAAGGATATCGCCAAAGCACCTGATAAGACGTATATCCTGGACAGTGATATCGCGGTGACCTCTGATTCTATACTGATAGAAAA
>QULU01000126.1:359-731 GCA_003481775.1 Clostridiaceae bacterium OM02-2AC | reverse complement strand
ACGATAATTTAAAGCACCCTTTCCTCCCCACGATAATTTAGATATCCTTTTAAAGAGCTGTATCATCTCAGCTCTTTTTCTGAATGTTATGAATCCGTACATATAATAAGTAAATGAAACTCCTGCAAAGAACGATAACATAAATTTCATAGGATAGTTAACATGTGAGATAAGTATATGGCATGTAGTGAAGAAGGATTTATCCGAAAAAGGAAGGCGTACGAAAAGCACAGGATATTCCGAATGCAGTGGAGCAGAAGGATGAGAATAAGCAGAGGCTGCTGGAGCTATTAAAGATTTTGTTTATAAAAAATCTCGCAATAGTGGATAAAAAGGAACAATTGCAGAAGACGTATGGTATACGAATGGAGA
>QULU01000126.1:0-349 GCA_003481775.1 Clostridiaceae bacterium OM02-2AC | reverse complement strand
AATGGAGAAGGAGATAGATAAGGAGGTCATGACGATGTGCAACTTTAGTGATTTCATTGAACAAAGAGGTATAGAAAAGGGCTTGTTACAGGGAAAAGCTGAAGGCAAAAAAGAAGGAAAGGCGGAAGGCAGAGTGGAAGCAACGCTATTCTATGTAAGAAAACTGATGCAGAAAATCGATGTCAGTGCGGTGGATGCCATGAATATGCTGGATGTTGAAGAAGATATCCGACCTACGGTTCTGCAATCTTTACACCTATCCTAAAAGCTACTCTCACAAATAATTGAAAGGGCTGTTAAAAACAGCTCAATGGCATCAACCTAAGGAAATGTGGTTGATGCCATTTTT
>QULU01000125.1 GCA_003481775.1 Clostridiaceae bacterium OM02-2AC | reverse complement strand
TCATCCGTCTGTGGATTCACTTCTGTTGCTTCTTCTGCTGCGTGGATCGGTGCTGCGACAGCACACATCATCGCTGCCATTGCTAATGCTAATAGTTTTTTCATAATGGTTTCTCCTCTACCTTTCTTTCCTGACCCGTATCTTTTACATCCCCGCCGGTCTGGGATACATGCTCTTTCCTGCTTCTCATTCCTTCACCTTTATTTTCAGCTTTGCCGATGCTTCACCTGCCTTTTCATTCGTTTTCGTGTCATACGCCTCGAACGTCGCCGTGCACGGATAGGTCCCTTTCTTCAGCTCCTCATCCAGATAATCCTCCTTGATCACCTGTGCCGGCTTGATCGCGTCACTGTGATAGATCTCCCGCTCATCACTATCCATCGTGATCCTCACCTTCATGTTGTAGCGGTTGTTCGGCGCGTTTTCGATGCGCAGCGTCCCCTTGCTCTTCCCATCCTTGAACACCGGGGAGCTGTTGATCGATATCGCCAGCATGCTTTCCGACAGCTTCTTGTCCAGCATCTCCTGGATCTGTGCCTCACTCATCCCATCCAGTGTCCCATCCTCTGCGGCACTGTCGAAGCGGAAGCCGTCCCTTCCCAGAAAGAACCAGATCCCGATCCCGGCGATGACGAGCAAGAGGAGGAGGACAGAGATGATCTTCTTCCTGCTCTTACCTGCTGTTTGCTCTTCGCTCATTTCGTTTCCTCCTTCCCCTTTACTTCGTAGAT
>QULU01000124.1:224-769 GCA_003481775.1 Clostridiaceae bacterium OM02-2AC | reverse complement strand
TCCTTCCTTCTTCTCTTCTTTTGATGCTTCCTTCATCTCTTCCATTCATTTTCTCCTTCCATCGTACCTTTGCATAAGGAAGGAACTACTTCCTCCCTCATGTAAGAGCACGATGTGCTCTTTTGTATGTATCCGTGTTCTCTGTTTATGGTGCAGGTGTCGGATCTGCCTTATCCATTTCCAGCGTATAAGTTACATTGAATGCCTTTTCATAGATACCTTTTGTTTTTTCTGGAATCGTACTCTTGGATGCACTACCATCAAGAACAAGCGATTTTGATGAATTCGGTGCTATCTTCAACTGCTCAGCAGCTTCAAACGTATTATCTCCCAGCTTCATCCATTTATTGTTCAACTTGATTGCGACAGTTTTAGGGTTATCTGTAATCGCCTGCGCTGCTGTATCATCATCTGCCAGCGTCCATGCTCCGTTCAATGGCTTCTCGAACTTCACCGCTGTCACCTTGACTCCTACTGAGGAATCCTTATCGACTGCGATCGCATACTTGTCTTTATGCGGTGCCTTGAACTGCAATGGAGCATCT
>QULU01000124.1:0-214 GCA_003481775.1 Clostridiaceae bacterium OM02-2AC | reverse complement strand
GCAATGGAGCATCTTCTGCTGCACCAGTTTCCTTGTTCAGTACAGCGAAGTGCAGGCGGATCGGTACGGTCACCTTCATCTGGTCAAGCTTCGTGTCGCTGGTAAGCATTGCCCATACTTCCCCGTTTGCTGCTTGTGTATCGGTTTCTGATTCGATGTTCTTGTTTTCATCCGTCTGTGGATTCACTTCTGTTGCTTCTTCTGCTGCGTGGAT
>QULU01000123.1 GCA_003481775.1 Clostridiaceae bacterium OM02-2AC | reverse complement strand
TTAGGCGGATATAATTTCGGAAATGGATTCATCGAATGGATCGATCGCGAAAAAGGTGGAAGATGGACACTGGAAGCAGCTCAGGAATTTTCCGATATCATGAAGGGAAAGACCGGATGGAGCGTCTATGGAGATCCTCCTTATGCCGATAAGGTGATGTCCTACTATGACGCCTTGGATTTTATCAGTGGGGATGGGACATTGATCCCGCCATTGAAGGGCTATACGCTCACCAGTGGGTATGGGAATCGGCAATCGATCGGTGACTTTCATTATGGTGTCGATCTGGATGGCTCCTATGGTGCATCGATCTACGCTCCCGGTGATGCGAAGGTATATCAGGCATCCTCGAGCTGTCCTGCAGATGGAGGATACCTTGGGAATATGTGTCCGGGTGGTGCTTATGCAGGTGCCGGAAACTTTATCCAGCTGAAGATGAAGTATAAAGGAAAAGAACTCTATATCCTGTTTTGCCATATGAAGGATGTGGACGTCAAGACAGGACAGACCGTAAAGAAAGGACAGCGGATCGGCAGCCAGGGACATTCGGGTAATTTGACAGCATCCCATGTACATATGGAGATGCATTTCTCAACCCCTGTGATCGCAACGACAGAAGGCAGTGTGGATCCGGAAACATACATCAAATTCAAATAATGGACAGAGGTGAAATATGGAAAAGAAAACGATCGTGTCTATGGGTATCCTCATAGCTGTGACGGCAGCATTCCTATGGATGAATCAGCCATCGGAAACGAGGGAGAACTCGCAGCAGAGCAGTACCACGATACAGAAAAAGCCAACAACGGATCCATCTCCTCCGTCGGCTGTTCCCAATGATGTGGAAGAGTCCTGTAAGAGCGCAGCAGAACGCTTCGTGAGAGTGAAGAGCGAAGGC
>QULU01000122.1 GCA_003481775.1 Clostridiaceae bacterium OM02-2AC | reverse complement strand
ATGTATCGGGGGACGCAAGAAAAACAGAGGATAACCCACAAGGGTTAGGCTGTTATCTTGTTATGACCGGCAGAGGCTGTGATGATATTTTCCGTATTCTTGATAGTAGGAATTATACCTTTGGAGATATGTTCAAACATTGTGAGCGAAGATATGGACTGGATAACTTCCATTTCACTAGACTGGATATTGCCATTGATGATAAGAACGAAAAGCCATTTTTTACCATAGAGCAGATAAAGAAGAAATGCGAAAAAGAGGAATTTATTTCTAATAGTGAGGGCTACCACTTTGACGAAAGCAAGTTTGATGATTTCGACACCGCAAAGACTGTTTATATCGGTGCTGGTAAATCGGGATTATCCTACCGCTTTTATGATAAGGATAAGGAAGTCTGTTCAAAACATAATAAGACACTTGATGAAGTCGGCAGTTGGAAACGGACAGAAATGCAACTGCGTGATGATAAGGCTCATGCTTTTGCCATGACATTCAAGGACAGACCGCTGGAACTGGGAGAACTGGCTTTCGGGCTATTGGCAAACAACCTACGCTTTGTCGTACCAAACAGAAACGAAAGTAATAAAAGCAGATGGAAAACGTGTCGGTTTTGGGAACGCTTTTTAGGGGCTGTTAATGAAAGTAATAAGAGCAGATGGAAAACGTGTCGGTTTTGGGAACGATTTTTAGGGGCTGTGGAAGTCTTGAAACTGCAAGTACCGAAACTACATAATTCCCTTGAGGAAACACAGCAATGGCTCACAGAGGGTGGCGTGATTTCTGCTGTCAAAAGTTTTTATTTCTTAGAAGAACATGATGCATTAGGTGGACTGGAAAAAGTGGGAACTATGCTTGACAGGGCAAGATACAGCAGTTCCCTTTCCAGTAAATTAACCGCCCACTTACAGAGGATAGACCGCACCGACCTTATCCCCTAT
>QULU01000121.1 GCA_003481775.1 Clostridiaceae bacterium OM02-2AC | reverse complement strand
TCAAGACTGCCAATAATTTTTTAAACATCCATATCCCTCTTCCTTTTCCAATGCTTAGATCAGCTTCCTGACAGGTTTTGCTTATTCCGTTACGATCCCCGTCAAATTCTGAAAGGCCTGCATAAATATAAGAAAAATCATGACTGTTGATCTGTCATCATCTGGTTTCTCCTTACGATATTGCCTTTTCTTTGATGAAGCGTAGCTGTCTTCCAGTAATTTCCACAAATCCTGTCTTTTTATATATTGTCAAATCTAGCTTTTCATGGTACTATCTCTACGCCTACAGTACCTTACTGTACGATCCTGCACGCTGCACTGACTGGAATATATGAGATATCCAGTTTTTTTATTTCCTTCCTCAGCTGTTCCTCACTCGCATGAGCATAGAGATTTTCGGTGATCCCGGTGGAAGCATGGCCCAGCATAGTGGAACAGTATTTGATGGGGATACCGGCCTCCAGTGCTCTCGTCGCAAAGGTATGCCGCAGACTGTGGAAGTGGATGTCGTGGATTTCCAGCTTTCTCAGCAGCCTGTGCATATGGTAGGAGATCCTTCTGGGCTCCATGACATTGCCATTTCGGGTATGAAACAACGGTGCTTTCGGATCCTCTCTACGCTCCCGCGGCATCGTGTCCAGATACGTCTTCAAAGCCTTATAGAGCGCCTCATTCATCGGCACCTTGCGCACTCTGCTGGATTTTGTGCTCTGATAGATGAGCGGACAGCAGACCGTACAGTCCTCTTTATAGGTCATCACGCGATTCAGGGATTCATCCACCTGGATCTGTCGTTTGGACAGGCAGATATCCTCGATACGTAAAGCACTGACTTCCCCGATCCGCAGTCCCGCATGGATAGCGACCAGCACAGGCACCATAGAATTCTCCTTATATACCGGTGAAATGGCCGTTGTCAGTCGTTTCTGTTCCTGCACGTTCAATACGCGGACCTCCTTCTTCACCTC
>QULU01000120.1 GCA_003481775.1 Clostridiaceae bacterium OM02-2AC | reverse complement strand
TGAAACAACGGTGCTTTCGGATCCTCTCTACGCTCCCGCGGCATCGTATCCAGATATGTCTTCAAAGCCTTATAGAGCTCCTCATTCATCGGCACCTTACGCACTCTGCTGGATTTTGTGCTCTGATAGATGAGCGGACAGCAGACCGATCCGTCTTCCTTATAGATCATCACGCGATTCAGGGATTCATCCACCTGAATCTGTCGTTTGGACAGGCAGATATCCTCGATACGTAAAGCACTGACTTCCCCGATTCGCAGTCCCGCATGGATAGCGACCAGCACAGGCACCATAGAATTCTCCTTATATACCGGTGAGATGGCCGTTGTCAGTCGTTTCTGTTCCTGCACGTTCAATACGCGGACCTCCTTCTTCACCTCTCTTGGATATTCCACACAGCGGCAGGGATCATAGGAGACGATGCCCAGCTGGATCGCCCGTTTGAAGGAGAGCTTCAGGACCATGATGTGCTCCTTCAGCGTTTTGACACCCAGTCCGCCTCTTCCATCCAGCCTGCCCCTCTCATATTTGATATTCACATAGGCCTGCAGGATGGATTCTGTGATATCGTTCAGCGGATAATCGCCGAGCAGAGGACAGATATGACTACAGATATAGCTGCGAAAGCTGGCATAGGTGTTCGGCTTTGCGCTCAGCCTCACAAAATGCTCGAGGAAATAGAGCAGCCACTCCTCAAGGGAGGGCATATGATCAAAGGGATCCTCACTGCGGCCATAGCGCAGGATATCCTGAGATGCGAGAACACGTTTCTTGTTCGACATAGATAAAACTCCTTTCACAAAAAAATTCCAGTACCGCATGCGCACACAAAAGGACAGAGGAAAAGAAAATCCACTGAAAAAGAGTGTGAAGCAAAAAGTATTGGAATCAACGTTGAAAACCATAAAAAGGGAAATCCTACAAAAAATTGCGGAATTCACCATAAATTTCTACAAAAGCATTTACAAACTGTGATGCAGGTGTTAT
>QULU01000012.1 GCA_003481775.1 Clostridiaceae bacterium OM02-2AC | reverse complement strand
ATAAAAAATAGCATCAACCAAATTTCCTTAGGTTGATGCCATTGGGCAGATACTACAGCTTTTTCAATTTTGGAAAATATGAAAATTCGTCATTCTTTAAAATCAGATAGCCTGCAGCAACGATACCTCCCAGTATTTCCGCTGCCGGCACCGCAATCCATACACCGGCTTCCCCTAAGATATGCGGAAGAATGCAGATCATGCCAATCAGAAAGATAAAGGTTCTGGAAAAGGATATAATTGCCGAGGTTCTGCCATCGGAAAAAGCAGTAAACATCGCAGATGAGAATATACCCAGCCCCATAACAGCAAAGGCCATAGAATACCTCATAAAGCCGTGCAGTGTAATTTCATATACAGAGCTATGGGCAGGGGTGAAGATCGTTAAGGCATCCTTGATGGTCAGATGCAGCAGAGCATTTGTTACAAGGGCAGCGATGAGCAAAAATACCAGACTGCTTTTGAATATACAACGCAGCTGTGCTGTATCGTTATTTCCGAATTTGTAGCTGATGATCGGTGCGATGCCATTTGAATAGCCAAAATAAAGCGCTGTAAAGATATACTGAACGTATAAGATAATAGTAATAGAAGCAACACCATCCTCCCCATAGAATTGCAGCAGGGTGTAATTAAACAGCAGAGTAGTGACAGCATTTGCCAAGTTGGTAACCATCTCCGATGATCCGTTTCCGCACGCCTTTAATAGCACACTGCGTTCAAATCGCACACGCACAAAATGCAGAGGATTCTTCCTTGCCGTAAGAAAATATATCATTCCGACAGCTGCCGGGATACAATAGCCGATTCCGGTGGCGATTGCCGCACCGGCGATTCCCATGTGCAACGGTGCCATAAAGATATAATCCAACACAATATTCGTAACACCTGCCAAAACGGTGACACAAAGACCAAGCGTTGGTTTCCCTGCTGTTACGAAAAATGTTTGAAAGGCCGTCTGAAGAAAAAATGCCGGAGCAAACGTAAAGATGACTTTTGCATATGGTATGGATAAGGGCGCCTGTACGGAGGTGGCACCTAAAAAGCCCAGAATTTCACTTGCAAACAGATTGCCGAATAGTGCAACAGCAATTCCGATTACAAGCTCCACAGCAATCAGAAAGCTAAAGCTGCCTCTTGCCTCCTGTAGCTTTCCTTCGCCCATTTTCCTTGCGATCATGGCGCTTCCCCCTGTTGCCAGCATGATGGCGACCGCCATTTCAAAGCAGATGGCCGGATAAAACATATTGACAGCAGATAAGGCAGTAGTTCCAATCAATCTGGATACAAACATACCGTCTATAATGATATACATCGACAGACTGATCATCATAATAATGTTCGGTAAAGCAAACACAAGCAGAGAGGAAAACGAAAATTTCCTTGCCAGTATATTATCCATGTTCAATTTCCTGCTTCAACAGCTCATAATACTCCATGTTGGTATCAATCAGCTGCTGCCGCTTTTCCTCTCCCAGCTGTAGCATAGCATGCTCCTCCATAGAAAGGAGCGGTTCGAGAACAGAGGATGCAAATTCTGTTCCCCGCTCTGTAAAGGTGATGAGTCTCTCTCGCTTATTTTCAGTATTTGCACGGATATTGAGATATCCCTTTTTCTCAAAGTCCAGCAAAATACCATGTACGGTTTGCTTCGGCAATGCCCACCATTCACATATTTGCTTCTGCGTGCATACTTTATAATCATGTAATGTATACAAAACAACCAAAGCATTATAATTCAGGTTATACTTTTTCGCCCAAATCCGATATACATCCAGTGTCCCGCTCAAAGCGATGTTAACTAATTTAATTTGTTCACGTATTTCCATAACTTCCCTCCATTGGTACGGATTCGTACCATAAACATATAATAGTACGAATCCGTACTATTGTCAATGCATTTCTTTTCATTTTCATGCCATATAGAAATACTTCTGTAAAGCAGCTCTTTTGATCCGGTATTCTGTATGCTCTGTGTTATTTATGAAAAATCACGTTGGATTCCCTGCTTCAAGCCTATGAGTAGGTTGCATGCAAAAGCTGATTTCTGCACAAGGCGCAATGATATGCTAATGCATGTTGATATCGAAGAGTCCTGAAAAAATGCTGACGGATGCCAGCACAACAATGAAAGCATGTAGCCCGTGTTGAGTACTACAAAAAAACAGCCCATAAAACCTATTCGGGCTGTTGTATCTACGCACTTATATTTCCTGTTTCATCACCTTATCAAGCAAACGCTCACTCACTGTCATAAACTGCAAAAGCCTGTTTTGAACAGTCTTCTCCCGCAGCAATAGCTGATGCAAAATTTCCTGCCGCAAAACCTCATCCTGAAAATCATACAGAATCTGGCTGGCTCCATGCACGCCTTTCAATGCAGCTTCATCACACAGCTGCAAACGGGACACGGATGCCAGAAATACGAGCTGCGCATCCAGACAGTGCTGCATGCTGCCGCTTACATTCTGCAAGGCAAGGCGTGCTGCTCTGGTTCTCAGATACGGATTGCGCTGGAATACAGGTAGCTCCTCGACCTTTTTCAGGCAGCCCTTCAGCTCCAGTATAGAAAGCTGTAGAAGCTGTGCCTGCCGCCTAGCCGTTTCCATGCTGCAGCATCCTTTTGAGTATATTTTCGACCATGGTGGCATTGCGATATTGCAGCAGGTATTTCTTCTCCAGCACCAGACTATCCTGCGTAAATATCAATGTGACACTGGGAATTTTCTGATTGATATCCACAAGCATAGAAATCTTCGTATGCTCTCTTGATAGCTCTTTTCCATCCAGCAGGATACTCTTCCTCTGCAGGTTGATATGAAAATTGCGGTCACGTTCCTCCCACAGATGAAACTGCTCGACAATTTCCGGATACAGCGTGATGGAGCATTCCAGTGTGTCATAAGGAGAAAAGCGCTCCTTCATGATATGGAACAGCTTTTCCTGCTGCTTTCTGGCAACCTCCTGCTGCTTTGCAAGCTTTCGCTCCACAATTCCCCGTACTGCTTCGGGATTGGGGTTGCGTTTTAAAGAGGCCTGATGAATCCGCATAAGATCATGAGCATCCGTCAACGCATTGTGTTCCACAGCTCCCTCTATATCATAAGCCGTTTTCAAATCATCCAGCGACAGGGTGGCAGAGACAAGCGCATTCTGAAAAATCACTGTAGCGGAAATCTGTTTCTGCAGGTCAATAATCTCTCGAAACAGCGTGGAATCCGCATGATGCCGCTCACATTCCTGCAGCAATGTCCGTCGATCATCCGGACCAAAGCTGTATACTTTGCAGCTATCCTGCGCATAGGGCTGCAGCCACTGCATAAAGTTCTTTAAAACAACCGGAAAGCTCTCTGCCTCGCGAATATCCCGATCCTTGAGATGGGTCATTTTACGTACAACAGATGTGAGCCTTTTAAAATTTTTAGGACAGACGAGAGAATAAAAGGTTTCCTCATGCTTCTCCCTTTTCAAAACAGCACCAAGAGAAACAACCATCTGACAATGCCGTCCATTGATCCTTACGGCATCAAATTCTGCATCAATATATATATGAACCATATTTCAATACCTCATTCGTTTTTCGTATGAACAGTGTTTGTAAAAAGCTATGCAATCTGGAAGATATAAAATTTCAAATAGGATGTTTCCGGTACATTCCAGAGAATTGGATGATCACAGCTCTGCTGTCTTGCCTCAATCTGACGAAGAGATACGCCGGCCGCCTCCGCTGCCTCATGCAGCATGCTTTTGAACAGCCCCTCATTCATGAAATGTGAACAGGAGCAGGTTGCCAGATATCCGCCTCTGGGCAACAGCTTCATTGCTGCAGTATTGATCTGTCGATAGCCCTTCACTGCGTGGGAAATCGTTTCTCTGGATTTTGTAAAGGCCGGGGGATCAAGAATGATCATATCATATACCCGCGGCTGCTTTTTCAAATCCTTTAACAGCTCAAACACATCGGCTGTTTCAAAGGTCATACGCTCCTGCAATCCATTCATATCCGCATGATGCTTTGCCATATCGATTGCCGTTTGTGATATATCTACGGCATGCACATGCGCAGCACCTCCCTTGGCAGCATTCAAAGCAAAGCTGCCGGTATGCGTAAAGCAGTCAAGAACATGCTTGCCCTTTGCAATTCGGGCAATGGATGCACGATTGTATTTCTGATCCAGAAAAAATCCGGTTTTCTGTCCGTTCTCCACATCTACATCATAGTGGATACCGTTTTCAAGGATGCTCGTGATACAGCTTTGCGGATGATCCGGTAATTCACGATGCGTATACCATCCCTTGCTTTCCTTTAGCCCCTCCAGCTTACGGATTGCCACATCGTTGCGCTCATAGATACCTTTGACAGCCACATGATATTCATCCTTCAAAATCCTTACAAGCATGGGAAACAGCAAATCCTTTCGCTGCTCCATACCATAGGAGAGTGTCTGTACAACAAGCAGATCATGAAAGCGATCTACGGTAAGGCCGGGTAAATAATCAGCCTCTCCGAAAATCAGCCGGCAGGCATCAAAATCCTCTCCCATTACAGTTGCACGGTAGCTGATTGCATGCTGCAACCGGCGATAAAAGAAATCCTCATCAAAGCTGTCATTGGCATTGCGGGATATCAGGCGGATGCGGATGCGGGAATTTCCGTTATACAGCCCGCTTCCCTGATAGCTTCCTTTTTCGGAAAATACATCAACAATATCTCCGTTTTGAATATCCGCTTCCAGTGCCAGCACCTCTCCCTCATATACCCAGGGATGACCGCTTTGCAGCTTCTTTGTTCCTTTTTTGGTTATCGTAACCTGTTTCCATTCACGTGTAGTTTTCATTTTATTCTTCCATTTCCTATGATGTAAGGCGGCAGCACATTGCAATCATACGCTTATTCGCTAATTCATATGGACATATTATAGCAAACGCATGCTGAATACGCAAACAGAGAAGGAGTATCCCTATCCACATGGCTCTCTGTGTTTCCAAAATATGCTCTTAATCATTCATCAGAGCCAAGCATAACTGTTCATCATCATGCAGGGCTGCTTATCTAAAAGGTGATACTCTGTACCTTATCTATCACTCATTTTTCTATCCTACATTTTCCAGCATGACCATAGATTGTGAACATAGCGGCTTGTCTATCAATTGCTTCACTGAGCATGCTTGATGCCTACAACACAAGCTTTACCCTTGATCAATGAGCTTGTCATACAACGCTGGATAACAACAAAGCAGCTGCTGTCTATTATAAAAAATTTTGAGTTTAAAATCGGGATTGATACCAAGCCTTTTTTATCATGTATACATATTTTGTATACGTTTTTTAATTACTGTAGGATTAAAGGAAGCATCTGTAATCATCTGCTGCAAAAAAGCCATGTACCTTACGCACATGACTGATTTCATGCTAATACCTGCAGAGATTTATACTACTCGCATTGCAGCGTCACGACCATTATCTGGGGGCGGTTGTTGATGCGCTGCGGCGCACGACTGTTCCCAAGTCCTCTTGATACGACCATAGTACATCCCTTTTGTTCATAGGCTCCATCCGTGTAGGAAGGAAAAATCCCCTGATCCGGCGCATACAGTGCTCCCAGCTTCGGCACTACAATCTGACCACCATGTGCATGTCCGCAGAATGCCAGAGATACGCCCTCCTTTGCATAATCCGCAAAATGCTCCGGACGATGAGAGAGCAGGATAGAAAAGGATGTATCTACGGTCTGCATGAGGCTATGCAGATTCATCAAAAACCGATCCGACGCATAGGGATAGAATTTTTTATCCTTCAGCCCCAGTATGGATATGCTTTCCTCCTTGCGCGACAGCTCCAGCTTGCTGTTCTCCAATACCTGCACCCCATAATCCAACAGCACCTGCTTCAAATGCGGGTATACGGGAGAAACCGCTTCATGATTTCCCGGCACATAATACACCGGTGCCACAGTAACCGCCTGTTTTATCAGCTGAACAACCGGCTGCATCGTATTCTTTGCAGTTCTG
Organism: Clostridiaceae bacterium OM02-2AC; assembly: GCA_003481775.1. Classification (GTDB taxonomy): domain Bacteria; phylum Bacillota_I; class Bacilli_A; order Erysipelotrichales; family Erysipelotrichaceae; genus Clostridium_AQ. Next base: position 95,926 of record QULU01000012.1, on the reverse strand, counting down.
CGCCGATCGATCAAATCTCCTGTGATAACAATGATGTCCGGTGCACTCATACGAATTTTGCGAAGCAGATGCTTTTGATGATAGCCAAAGCGTGTTGTATGCAGATCGGATAGCTGTACAATACGAAACCCTGCAAAAGAGGCAGGAAGCTTCGCACTGCGCACCCGCAGATGACATACTTCCAGACAGCGGTTCTCATGATGCGAGAGCGCGAGTGCTGCAGCAGTGAATGCAGCACCAGCCACTGTATATGTTTTTTTCTTCATCTTATTTCCTCCTTGCCTGATTTGCGATATAATACCTGTGGTGATACATATGAATAAGCATATAGCATTCATCGGCTCCAGTGTGGCTGATGTAATCATTAGAATTCCTCATCTTCCTGTACGACAGGAGGATATCAATATCGAAGCACAGACGCTTTCCCTTGGCGGCTGTGCCTTTAATGCCGCATGGATGTGCCGTTTGCTTGGGAGTGACCCGCTATTCTTTTCTCCGGTAGGTACCGGAATTTACGGTGACTTTGTCCGTCGCCAGCTACAGGAACGCAAAATCGACATTTTGCTGGAAAGCGAGGAAGAAAACGGCTGCTGTTACTGTCTGGTGGAGTCAGATGGTGAGCGCACCTTCCTCAGTCACCATGGTGCGGAATACCGATTTCAGAAGGAATGGTTCTCTCTGCTGGATTCCTATGGTGTTGATACTGTGTATGTGTGCGGTTTGGAGCTGGAAGAAAAAACAGGCATATACATTCTCGATTATCTGCAAAAGCATCCACAGCTTACTATCTATTTTGCTCCCGGACCACGGCTGTCCGCACTTGCGCAAGGCTGTATCGAGACGCTGTTCAGCCTGCACTGCATACTGCATTTAAATGAAGAGGAAGCCTGCAGCTTTACCGGCTGTCCGACTGCTCAACAGGCCGCAGAAAGTCTCTATGAACGTACACACAATATCGTTATCATCACCCTTGGCTCACGGGGATGTCTGCTGCAGCAGGAAGGAAAATGTACACACATTCCTACAGAAGCGGTTCAGATTCAGGATACAATCGGTGCCGGCGATGCCCATATCGGCAGCATCATCGCGTTACGCGAGCAGGGCTATTGCTGGCAGGATACGCTTCGCATTGCCAATCGCATTTGCGGACATATCGTAGCATTGCCGGGAGCGCTTATGAGTGAGACAGAGCTGGCAGCCCTGTCTCTATTCTGAAACACTACTCAGCTTGCCACTGATGGAATTCATCATAAAGCCGTAAATACGCACATCCTTTGGTATCAGAAAATGTTTTTTTAACAGCTCCACACTCTTTGCCACACTCACACAGCCATCATCAAAGCCCTCCAGCCAGCGGTCAAAATCTATTCCGCAGTATCGCAGGGATTCAATAGCACTGTTTGAAATACCGCGCTTACGCATATCCTCCAGCAGATTTTCGGCATCCATATGCTGTACACCGCAGTCCGTGTGACCGATAACCAGAATTTCCTCCACACCCAGTTCATAAATGGCAATCAAAAGACTTCGCACAACACTGCCAAAGGGATGTGTGATCACCCCTCCTGCGTTCTTTATAATTTTTGCATCGCCGTTTTTTATACCAAGTGCTGCCGGCAGCAGCTCAATCAGCCGCGTATCCATGCAGGTAACGATAGCCAGACGCCGATCCGGATATTTGCTTGTTTGATACGGCTCATAGCCCTTGTTCTTAACAAATTCCTCATTGTATCTCAGAAGATCTTCAATCATTGACCTTCCTCCTTTCACATGTGTGAGCATTATACCATGAAATCATCAAGGAATTGTGTGAGACTGTGCTTTCTGAAAAAGTAAACCAGCCAGGAAAACAGGCCCAGCACCGCCATGATAAAACAAAAGGCAAAGGTGTAATCCTCCTGCTTTTGTTTAACCGGTTCCAAATGCAGCGTCAGCACATAGCTTCGATTATAGTTGTATGGAGTGATTGCAAAGGTCACATCCTCCTTCAAGCGATAATTCTTTTCCTTTTCATCCAGATGCAGGCGATATGTGCCTATTGGCAGCTTCTGCAGCTGAATGCTGTCCCTGTCACTGGTGATATTCCGAAGCTTTTTCCCCTGCTCATCTAGCAGCTGCATGGACACATGTGATATTCTTTCATCATTCTCCTGCCGGATACGAAGCTTTACCGTCCCCAGCATTCGTTCATTTACAACCTTCCAGCTTTGCTTCTTCTCCTGTGTTCCATCATATACAAAGCTGATGCGCTGTTTTGTTTTCTGATAGCCATAATCTGTCTGCGTCTGGATGAGCTGATATTCTCCGTAATCAAGATCATGTAAAACGATTGTGCCCGTTTTATCACTGGTCAGCTCCTGCAGAGGCTCTCCATAGCTGAACAGCTGAAAGGCGGCTCCCTCAAGGGGTTTCCCGGTATCATCCTGTACCTGAACCACCCCCTGAACCACTTCTTCCTTAGCCTGCACAGGGGTCAGAAATACAGATATACATACTCCACACAGGACACATTCTTTGATCATCGCTATCACCTCAATCTATCCTATGTGAGGTGCTCATGTTTTAACCCTGGTTTTCATCGACAAAAATCTTCTATACCATTTCAGAGCAAGCAAGATATTCACCAAGCATTGCATCGCAATAAACAGTAGAACATACATTTATTCTGGAATCCCAGAAAATGCTGATTTCCTCAATAAAAAAACGCTGATTCATCACAAATCAACGTTTTTTTCAGTTTTTATTAAAGGACAACCGTCATACCTTATCTTTTATGGTAATCCTGTATTTCTTTCAAAGCTCTTTTTCCAGTGATCCAAAAGCTTTATGAACAAGTGTTGAAAGCGTAATCCCAGCCATGAGCTTCTGATAATATACCAGTGTTGCTTCCAGTATATCTGCCGTCAATACAGTATGTAGCAATCCATATATCTCTTCATTTCTGATATCATTTTCTGCTGCAAATTCGCCATGCATACTACCATACCATAGCGCGGCTGCACACACGATACAGAAGCTCTCCGGAAACTCGCCGTTCGCACTGACTAACAAAAGTGGTGCAAGGATTCGTTCCTTTCTTCCAAGCTTGCGCACTACATCCCGCGCATTACGTTCAATGGTATCGGGAATACCGCGATTTCTGAATTTGGTCACTGCCATATGAGAGAATGCATGCTGACGTTCTATGTCAATACCATAAGCAGCGGCAACCGCCTGATCCAGCTGTCTTCTTGCTATATCCGTCAGCCTTACGATATCAGCGTCGTTCGCTGCAGCTGCATAGGAGGTATACCCAAGATATGCACCAAGGTAGGAAATACATGCACTCAATGCGTTATATGTATAAATTTTGCGCTCCAGTAAGTCCTGAAAGCTATGCTCAGCATACATCCCATGAAATGGAAGCTGCGATGTTAAACAGGATGCATCATAAGGAAGATGATCCAAATCCTCACTCATGATATCCAGAACCCCGTCTTTCTTTAACGTTGTACAAAATATAACAGATTCACTTAACTCAGCAATATCGGCAAGCTCACATAGCTTCTGTTTAGGAGAAGTTCCGTTTTCAGCAGTGATAATGATTGCTTTATGTGCCTTTCTACGTTTTTGCAGGGCAGTCCTTAACGGCTGTACAAGCGCAGGCAGATGCTGCTCTGAAACACTCGTAAAGATAACATCTGCTTCCTGTAGGCTTTCAAAGCTTTCCTTTTCCTCCCAGCTGTAGGCACGGTAATGCTCAATAGTCAGGGGCTTCCTTTCGCTTCCGCAAAACGATATTTCATAGGTTGCGGCTATCCTCAACTGCTCAATAATACGCGTATCACAATCAATAAAGGTAAAGTTCTCCTTTGATAAAGCAAGCAGTCTGGCGATATAGCCTCGGCCACATTGTCCGGCGCCTATGATGACATTATTCATGTACGATTCCCCTTTCTTTCAGCGCTTCTATTTCCTGTAGAATGCGATGAAACAGTTCCTCTTCCTCCTGCAGCTGACAAATTTCTTTCAAAATATAGGAAACACCGAATGACTTTCGCATTTCCTGCAGCCTGCAGGCTACCTCATCCGATGATTCATCATAATATAGAGCAGCAGCAATCGCACGGACCATCATGTTTGGATCAATGCCGTTTCTTAATGCCATACGCGCAGGAGCAATCAGGCGATCGTGTGGTCCCAGCTTGCGAATCGGATCCTTTGCATGTCTTTCGATTCGATCGACAATCTGCCAGTCTGCATATTTTGCTCTCGCTTTTTCTGCGAGACGGTATTGTTCCTTTGGGAGTGCATGAAGCTCAGCAATCAGCGTTTCATTGATTTCACAATACAATTCATCCAGCATACCGGAGAGCTCAGGTGCATTCGCCGCTTCCGCTACAATACGATAACCGAGCAGATAACCGTAATATGCGATAAAGGCATTGGAGGTATTGTTCGTATACAGTTTTTGTTCCAGAAATCGTCCGAAATGCTCAATCAGCTTCATCCCCTGTATACTGATGTCTCCGCGAAAGGTTGATGCATCAATCGGCAGCTCCCAGAAATTCTGTACCCAAACACCAAGCGGTTCGTGTTTCAGCTGATCAACAGAGGGCTGCGTGGCAATTCGCATGACTACCCCTTCACTGACCGCGCCGTGCTGCTGCCATTCGGAAAGCCTGTTAACATTTGCTTCAATGGAAGAGCGAAGCGTTTTCCCTGCATCCTTCCAGTTTTCGCATGTGATGATATTCAGAGCTTCCGGATAGGTGTTCATATGATCCCATGCCGCCGCAATCACATGGCCGATTTGCGATAGATGATTCCCGCCTGCAGCCGTGAACAGCAGCGCAGCCGTTTCCATTTCCTTTGCAATCGTATCCAGCTCGGACGATAAAACAGCACGGTAACGATCCACCTCCGTATTCAGATGCTCCGCTCCTAGTATATGAACCGTATATGCTTTCTGTCGTTTCAGCAGATCAATCAGCTGTTTATCAACATCGATAAAGACGATTTCATAGCCGCTGTTATACAGCAGCTGAGCAACAAAGCCCCTTGCAATTTTCCCCGCCCCAAAGATAATCGCCTTTTTCATACGCTCCCCTCCTGTACAGATGCGTGCAGCATCGCAGCGAGCGCATGGCGGCTGCGACACTCGACAATTTTCTGTACATTCTCTCGATCCTGCAGCACACAGGCTATCTGTGATAACATAGCGATATGCTCCTGCTGCTTACCGGCGATACCAATCACCAGGTGTACTGCGTTTCCATGATAGTCAATCGGTGTGCGGAATTGTAAAACAGCAATACCGGAATGCAGGATTTCCTGTTCGCTGTGACTGATGCCATGCGGTATGGCAACACCATTACCGATATAAGTCTCACATTCCTTTTCCTTTAACAGCATTGCTTCATAATATGCTTCCGTAACATAGCCGCCTTTTCTAAGAACCTCGGCCGCAGTATAAATAGCTTCCTCCTTCTGCATCACCGGAAGATTCAGAAAGATATTTTCAATCGGTAGAATGTTCTTCATATTCTGACCTCAGGCATGCTCTTTCTTTTCCTGTTTCAGCCGCTCGATAAGCTCGTCATATTCCGGTGCTGCAAGATAATTTGTTATGACGACAAACGTTTTTCCAGGTGCACTCTGCAATGCACGCTCATACAGTCCTTCATGGCATACAATGATATCACCGTCCTTTGGTATCCCTTCGATCGAACTGTTTTTCACCTCGATATCCAAACCGGCTTCCTGCACCTTCTTCTGCAGGATACCTGCGCCCATCGCACTGCTTCCCATTCCGGCATCACAGGCGAATATGATTTTCCGTACGGTAGTCATGGAGTTGGCTTCGCTTTCTGTAGAGGTCTTGATTTCATCAAAATGCTTTGATTTTTTACCCTTGAATTGTTCCATCATTTCTATCGAATCATTGAAATCCTTTTCCTTGCTCTTATCCACCTTCAGAATAAAGGAGGCAACAAAGAAGGATACAATTGCTGCAACCAGAATGCCAGACAGGTTAATCAGATACATCCCCTTCGGTGACATCATCATGATGGAAATCACACTTCCCGGAGATGGATATGCAACCAGACCGGCTTTTAGAAACAAATATACAGGTGTTGCAGACATCCAGCCCAAAATGGTCGCAATAATCAGCTTTGGCTTCATCAGAATATACGGAAAGTACATTTCATGGATACCACCGAAGAAGTGAATGATCATGGCACTTGGTGCAGCCTCCTTTGCTGTTCCCTTACCATACAGCCAGTATGCAATCAACAGTCCAAGACCAGGGCCGGGATTTGAGCTGAGCAGAAAGAAGATTGATTTTCCCATTTCAGCAGCCTGTTCAACACCCAGCGGTGCGAAGATTCCCTGCGATATAGCATTATTCAAAAACAGCATACGTGCAGGTTCCATGAAAATCGGAACAAGCACCAATAGACTCTTATCAACCAGCCATTGCACACCTGCAGCAAAGAAACCGTTCAGGGTTTGAATAACCGGTCCAATCAAGGCATAACCGAGAAGACATAGCAGCATGCCGATAATACCTAGGGAAAAGTTATTGACCAGCATTTCAAAGCCCGATGGAATTCTGCCATCCACCAGCTTATCAAATTTCTTAATAAGCAGAGCACTCAGCGGCCCCATAATCATAGCTCCTACAAACATTGCAATATCAGAACCAACGATAACGCCCATCGTGGCGATAGCTCCCATAACAGACCCTCGCTTTCCATAGACAAGATGTCCACCGGTAGAGCCTATGAGCAGCGGTATCAGATAAATCAGCATTGGTTGCTTCAATAAGGCAAGCTCTTCATTCGGAATCCATCCGTTTGGTATAAATAAAGCTGTAATCAATCCCCATGCAATGAATGCACCGATATTGGGGAGCATCATCGCGGTCAGAAAGCCACCGAATTTCTGAACCTTCATTTTCCATTCCTTCATCGTTCTATTTCCTCCAGTATGTTTTACTTCTGTAAATAAGGATTGCAATCTTTTTACACCTTCAGTTTAACAAGAGCGCAGGAAAACGGCAAAGCATTCCAAGGCTTATTTTGTCACGATGCAATTTGCCAGGATTGTATCAGCTTTGTCGTGATTTTATTCTGACAAAGGTAGTTATTGTCAACCAGATAAATGATACCTTCATATATCAGCTCCATAAGACGCTGATTGTTCGTTTGACAAAGGGTTTCAATCAGCGAACTGAGACTACACCGTTCTCTTTGAAGTGCCAGCTGTTTAGATTCCTCGTCCGACTCATCGTTGTAAAATAGTGCAGCGGCAAGTCCCAGTGCGATGGTTTTCGGTACCACATCATGCTTGAGCGCCTTTTCACATATTCCGCTAAGACGTTCCTCTTTTCCCAGCTTTCGCAGTACGCCTTTACAATGCCGTTCGATCCGATCATCGCTATGCTCATACTTTTTCCTGGCAAAAACAGAGAAATCCTTTTGATCTGCCGGAGATACCCCTAATTCACGAATCAGTGTAAGGTTGATTTCATCATAGCAGGACACAAGTAGATGTTGAAGCCGCTGATCTGCCATAGCCTCTTTCAGGGTTCGATACCCCAGAAGATGTCCCAGATAACCAATACATGCGCTGCTGGTATTGTTGGTGTATAACGCCTGCAGCCGCAAATGTTCATAATTGTCGACATAGCGAATTCCTTCATATCGAATCAAATCTCCCTTCATACGGTTTTTATTGATATACAGACGCATTCCCTGCTGAATCTCCACCTGCAATTCATTCTCCGCAAATTGCGAATGTGATGCCAGCGACATGGATAACGCCTCACAAATCCCTATAATTTCTTGCACGCATTCCAAATCCGACTGCGACATACATGTCTGCAATCCCTGTAAAAACTGACTTATTTTATCCGCACTGTTTTCACAAAGGATGATATTCTTTTCCTTTAAACGATTGGATCGATAAAGCTCGGACAGTCCCTTTCCGATAATCGCTCCACATTCTGTGATATGTCCGGATGAAACAGAAGTAAATATCAGCTCTGCCTCTTCTACAGCCTGACACATTCCCGCCAGATCATCCACATCAATACACTCACCACAATGCAGCTGCATACTGATATTTTGTTTTAAATCTTCAACGGTATATTGCTTTTGTGCTCGTAGCTGCTGTAATAGAACGGTATTGGTATCCATGAATATTGGCACGAGATCATTGTTCCTACAGATCATTCCAAGGATTCCGCGTCCCTGATTTCCTGCCCCTATAATCAACGCTTTTCGCATATGCTCACCCTCCTCAAATCATATCAGCCAAAAGAATACGCGTCAGCATGGTAATGAATTCCTCATCATCCTTTGACAGCAACGCCTTTTGAAATGCCTCATCAGCTACCGCATGCATAGAAACACTGCTCATACATTCCAGCACTTGTAGCTGCTCCTGTACTGGTGCAATCATTAAAAGTGCATATTGAACCGTATACTGCTCTGCTTTGTACATATATGTAAACGACTGCTTTAGTTTATATAGCTTTAACTGGATGATATCCTTTAGTCTACAATGAATCAGCAATAGCTTCAGTTCTGGAATCACCGTATTTCCCAATTCCTCACGCAATCTGATTTTTTCGTAAAATTCTTCACGGTCATTCTCATGAAGTGCACGATTCGCTATACCGGTCCAAAGCTCACGCAATCCGGAAGCGCTTATTTCCTCAACACGAAACTGATCTACAATCGTGATAGTGGTTTGTAAGCGTTCCAGTATTTTCTGTTTTGGAATCGGAGCATTGACAGCCTTCTTTATGCTAGCTTTCCTTTGAATATCTTTCGTATCATGACGATTTCTCGACAATTTTTCATACAGCTTATTCACAGCTTCATAATCCTGCTCCGTTGGTATTGGATGTACGACAACAACCGGAAGCATCATAGTCTCTAAGGATATCGTTGAAACCACCATATCATATCCCTCCTGCAGCATTTGCATTTCATGAAATTCCTCCAAAGAAAAATCATGTTCAACTTGTAATAATGGATAGCGCCGCATTAGCATTTCTGTCAGCATTTTGCTGGTCCCCATGCCACTCATGCATAAAACAGCTACCTTGATTCTACGCTCACAATTCTCCTGTTCAATCATGCTAGCTAGTACATGAACCGTGATATATCCTATTTCGTTTTCATTGATACGGATACCATAACGATTTTCAAAGAGCTGCAGATGCTTCATGACAGCAGAGAAGACTGACATATATTTCTTTTTCACTTCACTCAGATACGTATTACTGATAACTGTACCCATTTTAATGCGATGAATCATCAGCTTCATATGCATGCTCAAACGATCCACGAGATCTGCATCACGATTTAGAGCCACAGCAAGCTCCTGTTCCAAATCCCCTAAAAAATGCAGTGTCAGATAATATAGTTCTTCATCATACTGATAGGCATCCGTTTGCAAATCCACTTTGCGCATAGATAGGTAAGCCGCCGTATATAAGCTTGAAGAAGACATGCTTAACCGATTTGCTTTCGTCTCTTGATTTACCTTTTTCATGAATTGACCATAACGAAGATTCACCTGACTTTCCAGCACAGGTGATTGATAGCCGCTATCCTCATAATCCTGCAGATACTGCGGATACCAAATCATAATTGTTATCAGAATCAGGAAATGATGATAATCCTCCAGTACAAATACAGATGCCAGCGTATAATCGAATGCATCGGCAAGCCGTTTTACCTCCCATAGCCGCGAAAGTGAGAAAAAAGTATGCATAGCCTCTTGTACCTGCTCATTCAACAGATACTGATAGCGGACTGTATCATGTCCCCATTCCATATAGGGAAGCAGAAAGCTTGCTATAGCCCATGCAATATCTTTACGTTTTCCCTGAAGCCTTACTCCCTCACCCCGCTGCGTATGGATGCGAACATGATTTAGCGACAGATAGTCCTCTATAGAAGAAAGATCATTATGGAGCGTTGTCATACTGACATTCAGTCTATAGGCCAGATAATACAGCTTTGTATATTCCTGTGCAGGTTGAAAAAGCTCAATCATAATCATGATCATTCGCTCATTCCCTGTATAAACAGCCACTGTTTTATTATCAATAGATGCAAGCAGGCGTTCTTTGTCTTCCTTAGTTCCAACCAGCTTTATTCCCTTGCGTTTTTTTAGCTCAACGCGAATGTCATAGCCAAGCGCATACGTCTGTATTTCCTTCATAAAGCGCAGAACACTGCGCGTACTAACATCCAGATACTCTGCCAGTTGTTCATAGCTGATAAATTCCTCCGCATCCAGCAGCAGCTTTAATAGCATCAATTTCTTTCCATCCATTTATCACACCTACCTTCACAGGAATCATATACCATCTAATACTCTCCTGCAGACACAATGAAAAAGAGATCAGATTGTATCAGATCCCCACCTTAACGTTCATGCTTTCATTTTATCATAATACTGTAGAATGTCTATTTCATTTGAAAATGTTAATATCAAGTGCTTCTCCTATTGGTGGTATTTCAAATCCATAAGCCCTCTGCACAATCAAATAAATATCAGATAACGAAAATGAGATTTACCTTATGAAAATTTGATTTCTATCATTTGATTACAAAAAAAAGACTGCGGCTTGATGCTACCCCAGTCTTTTCAGCTCCTCGCTTTTACTCACCTTGCGGTGTTGAATCCTGTTCCAGCATAGCACGAAGCAGCGCAACGACTTCCTGATTCGTTTTTTCTCTGGCCTCTACGATTTCCAAAATCGTTTTTGTTCGGATCGCGGTCAGCTCCTCATTCAATTCATGCGGTATTTTCTCAATCGCTGAAAATGCCTCCTGCAGATATTCCTTCTGCTGTAAAATTGTATCGATCCTTGTCAGGATATCCTTCTTATCGTTTGTCTCCAAAGTCTTTTCCTCCATGTTTTCCGGCGGCGTAATCAGACAGATGCAGGATGCTGTCACATAGTACGCCCTGCCTTTTTTCACCAGTCCTCTTGCACGGCGCTCATAGGTGTTTTGCAGATAAGCACCATGCTCATCAATGACCTCTATATGCTTCATTTTCTCATCCTCTTTGTACCTTCGTCTTTTTATGATGGGTGTCTCCCCCTGTACACCTTAACCATATAATAAATACTTTGAAAATGCAAGTATATGTTGCACCTATCTTTATTATCCTATTTTCATATTGCTATTTATTAGCTGATTCCGTTTAGAAAATCACAGATTTATCACACGGAATTGGTGTTATTCATTAAAGTTTTACGAAAAAATTGTTAATAACTGACAGAAAATAGTATTTCCATATTGCCTAGATTACATATTTGGTCTATTATAATTATGTTACATATTTATTCCAAAATAAGAAGGAGAGAAGAAATCATGAAGAAATTAACAAAGCTATTATGCTGCGGCGTTCTTACATGCATTATGGGAATTTCGACAATGCAGACACACATCGCAGCTAATGAAACGCACACTGGAGAATCAGCAACTGAGAAAAAACAGGCGAATGTAAACGACATAACAGCAGCCTTCACGACAACAGAGGATGGAACATCCATTTTGGTATTGGAAGATAAGAATTCAGGGGCGGATATTTACGGTTATTATGAAATCACCTACACCAACAGAACACCGCATCTTATCTCATTCCCCAACGAATCGACAGAAAATACAACAACAAGTATAACGCAGCCATTTGAAATAAAAATGAGCGGTACAGCAGAAATATTGATAACATTGAATTCCACTGTTCCAAATGCTCCACAATCACGTTCCTTTACAGTTACACATGATGTAGAAAAAGTAGTCAATGCCAACATTGATGATGTACTTAATATAGAAGGGCATTTTTTTGGAGGCTTGGGTGATGATAATGAATTCCTTAATAAAAATGAGATAACAATCGAAAGTGATTTGAGCAATTCACTAGATTTCGTTGTTAATCCTGTATTGAAGGAAGGCACTCCCTACAAATTCGATGAAGGCTTCACATTGAAAGTAGAGAGCACGAACCCCCAGATATTAGACTGGAATCAGACATATGAACGCTTAACACGACACGGCGCTTTTTTACCAGAAGGAGCGATCAAGGGATATGGAGAAGCCGTTGTAAATTTCCTTATCGTAAACAAGAAGGATGGAACACAAAAAAGCTTCCAAAAAACGTTCAAGATAACAAAACCAGCTTCTGAGCCTGTACCAGAGGAACCAAAAGATGAAGTTACCTATATTTCCGGCAAAGATATATTTTTAACTGATCAAATCAAACAGCAGGCTATAGATATGATACAGCATGCTGACAAAGCGGCAACCATCCATTTGCACCTGAAGGAAAATCTGAAAACTATAACTTTACCAAAAGAGCTTTTACAGGCAGCCAAGGATAAGAACGTTCCGTTAACTGTAAATGTTGAAATGAATGGAAGTATGAATACATGGACGTTTGAATCAATCAACGAGGTTATGGATATCAATCTTTCAATGTCGATCAGAAAGCCAAATGATGCAGAAGCAGCACAAGCAAAAGATTCTTTGGTACTCGCATTTGAACACAGCGGGCGCTTACCAGAAGGAACTACCGTAAAAACCTATGTTGGGGATACCTTTCAACCAAAACAGAATGTTCAGCTTTCCTATTTCAATGAAACAACAGGAAAGCTAGAAGAGACAAAGAGATATACCGTTGATGATAATGGTTATGTAACGGTTGTCATCAATCACTGTTCTGCCTATGTTCTGCAGGCTGCAAACGATGTATCCGTCTCCGAAACAATAAAACCGGAAGAGAAAAAAGATACAGAAGCAGCTGCACCTGCCGATTTGAATAAGAAGGATGTTACAGAAAAGAAAAAATCTGATGTTTTAGCCGGCAGTGTAAATACAGGAGATCATACGAATACATATTTCTTCATAACCCTATTGGCATTCAGTGGTGTCATGGTTATAGCCAGTAAAAAGAAAGCAAAGATAACAAAATAAATCGCTTATATGAAGGAGCTTGTATACGCATTGCGACTTCAAACGCGAAGCATGAGACGCTGAATACAAATGTACAAATCAAAACCATTCCATACCTTGTTTGTCAAATACAGTATAAACGAGCTATCTATGGATGATACTACACAGAATGATATGTAATAAAGGAAACCGTGTTAACAGCACGGTTTTTCATTTTGTTCATTAAGATGATTGAACTTTTGCATACATATATGTAAAGTCGGTTATCATAAATGAAACAGTACTATACCCTCGGGCGCTTTCCTAAATTATCAGGTCACATTTATACTTCCAAGGCTATTTCTATATGATTCTGTTCACACCTATTCTAGTACTTTCTATGCGACATATCCGTTATAAGTTATTCTAAGGAATAATAAGTAGCAAAAACTGACATGGAATAATTTTGTATATAGAATAAACATGTACTAAAATTACGCAACAAGGAAGGTGAAGGATTATGTCTACGAAAAAAGATTTTATAGATATACTTGCTAGTAAAATGGAATTGATGAATATGACACAGACAGAATTGGCAAAGAAGCTCGGAATTTCCAGACGTGCCTTAAGCAGTTACATGTGTAAGAAGTCTGAACCCTCTTTGGATACTTTATCAAGAATGTGCAAGGAATGTGAACTGGATTTAAATTATGTTCTTTCAGTTAAAGAAGATACCACCTGTATGGATGAATTATTTATTAAGGCTGATGAAATGAGACTTGTCAAATACTATCGAGAGTTAAATCAGCAGCAAAAGAAAAAGTTTATAGATATAGCTGCGGTTTTGTGTAAAGCATTGAAATAACATGCTCGCATTTGATCGGATAAACTTATCATCGCTCCTTATAAAGGTACATTCGAAAAAAATGCAGACGATTCTACTTTCGTCTGCATTTTTATATTTTTTTATTTACCAAAATATTTCTTTACCAGCTCATCCATCTTTCCGTTTTCCTTCATCGTTTTGATGGCTTTGTTGAATTCATCCTTCAATTTGTTGTCCTTCTGGAAAATCATTGCATTCCCCGCAAGCTCAGCACCAGCTTCAAATTTGTAATAGCTCAAATCATCGTTATCTGCCGCAAGCTCCTCTGCTACTGCTTTTTCAACGACCATCGCATCAATGACACCCTTTTTCATTTCCAAAACCATATCAGAATAAGCCTTTCTCTTGTCCAGCTTCAGCTTATATTCATCCTGCAGAGAATTCAGAATGGATTCCTGAATGGTACCCATCTGCGTACCGATTTTCTTTCCCTTAATATCCTCTGTTTTTTTCATACCGCTGCTCTTCATTGTCAGCACATAGTTCTGTGCGTCCTCTCCTGCATAGTATACATCAGAGAAATCCACCTGCTTTGCACGTTCCTCGGTATATGTGATTCCCGCAATACCGATATCCGCTTTCCCCTGCTTTACAGAAGGTACAATACCGTCAAAGTCGACATCCTCCCATTTTACGGTATAGCCTGCAAGCTTAGCAGCCTCATTCATAACGTCGATATCAAACCCGTACAGATTTCCTTTTTCATCCACCATTTCATATGGCTTATAGCCGGAATTCGTATATACGGTCAGCTCCTTCTTCGCCGTATCGCTTCCCTCTCCTGCTCCATCATCCTTGCTGCCGCAGCCCGCAAGTCCAGCCATCATAACAACAGCCAGTAACCCAGTCAGTAACTTTTTCATGTTCTATTTCCTCTCTTTCCTTTTCTATATCATTTTTGACAGAAATTCCTTTGCCCTTGCCGTTTTCGGCTCTTCAAAGAATTCCACTGCCTTACTGCATTCCTCGATATTTCCCTGATCCATATAGATGACATAATCCGCAACCTTTTTGGCAAAGTTCATCTCATGTGTAACAACGATCATCGTAATACCGGTATGGTTCAAATCCTGAAGAACCTTCAGCACCTCACCGGTCATTTCCGGGTCCAGCGCGCTGGTCGGCTCATCGAACAACAGAACCTCCGGCTCCATAGCCAATGCTCTGGCAATCGCACATCGCTGTTTTTCACCACCGGACAGCTGATGCGGATAAGCGTCGGCACGATGTCGTAAGCCAACCTTATCCAAAAGGGAGAGCCCCTTCGCACTTGCTTCCTCCGCATTCATCTTTTTTACCTTGCGAAGTGCATACGTAACGTTGTCAATGGCTTTCATGTGATCAAACAAATTGAAATTCTGGAAAACCATCCCGATTTTTTCACGGACACGTGCCAAATCTGTTTTCGGATCATTGATTTTTGTTTCATTGTAAAATATATCCCCGCTGGTCGGTATCTCCAGCATATTCAGACAGCGAATAAAGGTTGACTTACCTCCGCCGCTACTACCAATAATCGCATAGGTTTTTCCATCCTCGAAGGTGAAATTGACATCGAAGAGAACCTTTACACTGTCACCGTAATTCTTATATAAATGCTCTACCCTAATCATATTTCAGCTTCCTTTCTATTGTCTTACCGATAAGAGACAATACCTTATTCATAATATAATACACAAGGAACACAATCAGCAGCGGTTCAAAATCCGCATAGGTCTGATTCTTAACCGCATAGAACCAGTACATCATATCATGCAGACCAATCACAGATACGATGGAGGTTTCCTTGGTCAGTGTGATAAATTCATTGATAACCGCCGGCAGTACATTACGAAACGCCTGAGGGATAATAATATCTTTCCCAATATCTTTACCGGATACTCCCAATGCCTTCGCTGCCTCAATCTGCCCCTTATCAATACCATCAATACCGGCACGCATAATTTCTGACATATAGGCACCGGAATTCAGGGAGAATACCAGAATTCCCGCAACCCAGTTGTTAATATTAAGCCCCGGGACAAGGCTGGGAATACCGAAATAGATGAAAAACATCTGCACATATACCGGTGTTCCACGAAACAGATCGATATATGCCGCAATGATTGCGTTAAACACCTTGTTCACCCTTCTCAGAAATACAGTCGCCAGACCAATCAGCGTTCCGAAGAATGCGGAAGCCAGCGACAATCCGAGAATAACCGGCACACCACTTAACAGCAGCTGCCAGAACCTTTCGATTACTGTAATATCAAAATTCATAAAATCTCCTTCCTCTCTATAAAAATAAAATCGCCCTTCAAAAAATCAAAGGACGATTGCTCGCGGTACCACCTTAGTTCCGTCCGTTTCTATAACGGACGACGCTTACGCCTGTAACGTCAGGTAACACGGAATTGCCTCCTGCCACAGCGCTCGACAATTCAACTCCCAGACACGTTCCATCCTGTTTTACTCTCCCGCTTTCACCAGTATGCAGGCTCTCTTTGCAGCATTTCAGATGTACTACTTCTGTTCTCAGTTGTTAATATAACACTATTATACACGGATGCAAAAAGAATGCAACACTTTTCTGTAAATTTTTTGAAAAAAATTTCATCTTTTAGTTTCAGGGCATTTTCATTAAAATTTATGTTGTGAAAAGATCGGGAGATGGGCTAGTATATAGGGCGTTTCCCCGTTTTCCCATATACTGTAGGGAAAGGAGATGTTACATGATGATTTCAACAGCCGCATTAAAACCGGGAAGCATCGGGATTGGTGTAAACAAACAGCAGGCATATTTGAATATGATGCAGGAAAAGGGGTTCATCAATACCCGTAATCTGCAGGATGGTGTATATGGTACCAGAACGGAGCAGGCCGTACGGGAATGGCAGCGCTATGCAAACCTTCCGATTGATGGTGAAATTGGCAACGATACCTGGGATTCCATTGTAAACAAGCTTCGTGATCTACAGATTGTCACCAATATTCCTGTCGCAAGCAGCTCTTACTATCTCAGCTCTGGTGCGCAGGGAATTTCCGTCTTTAAAATGCAGGAATATCTGAATGAGATTGCCGCTGTCAATAAATGCTTGCGTCCGATACCGGTAGACGGCATGTATGGTCCAAGAACAACCACCATGGTGCAGCAATTCCAGTATTTATATGACTTAAACATCGACGGTGTCATTGGAAAGGCAACCTGGGATGCCATTGTTAACGAGCGCAATAAGCTGTAGGATGAAATTCACAAAACGATAACGGGAGGATTGTCTTTCCTGCCGTTTTCTACATAGAATATACGGACGACCCGCCAGGATTGCGATCTGCTTGACCGATAAAAAAAGCACAGCAGAGACAATCTGTGCTGCACTTCTGATTATGAAAAACGGATAGGGCGGTCAAATTCCAGAACCTCCGGTTCAACATATTTTTCTATTGCATTCAGCTGGTTTTTCTGAAAGATATCCGGCATTCTTCGCTTCTGCAGCAGATAGGTCAGCATGCCCAGCATAATTGTCTCCAACGCCGCGATGATGAAATAAATTTTGAGGAACAGCGTTAAAACGAGAAAGACAGCCAGAAATAATATACCTACGATCATAAGCAAACGACGGTTGATGCCCTTGTAGGTATCCTTGAGAAACGCTGTGTACCGCTCAATAAATACATTCATTGCATCACTGCATACATATCCCTGTATATCCAAAAAGCGGGGACGTTTTTTTCTGGGATTGTGCATACATTCCTGTATTGCATGCATTCGCATGGCACAATAGCGTGCCGCATTTTTATTTCCCTGCTCCTCATAGCAAAGTCCCTTCATATACATGAGCTTCATATACGAAGCATCATCCAGCTCCTCCTTAGGATGCGTCAATAAATTATGCAGCGCTTCCTGCACATCAGTATTGGCGTGATTGTGCAGCGTGGAAAAGCGTTCCCATAGTGCATTCAGCCTTGCATCAAAATCTGTTTCACTCATCATCTCATCCATACCCTTTGCTCCTTTTATTGCCATTATTATATCATATCTGCAAAGCAATCGCCCGCAAACTTAAAAGAAACGCCCAGCCTACATATGCTATGTAGCAAAGCGTTCCTCCAGCTTTTTCATTTCACTGGTACGAACCCGCTCGATGTGCAGGGCAAGATATCCGATTTCTGTTTCCGGAATATCCTTATGATAGACCTTGCGCAGCTCCTCACAGATTTTCTGTGCCGTTTTATAGGCATAGGGAAACTGCTTTGATACATAATCACCGACATCCATCTGCAGCTCCTCATCCGACTGCAGCCGCAGCATCAGAAACTTCATATGATTCATCAAACGAGTATAGGACATGGAATTGGTATCGATTGAAATTCCATAATCCCGCTCCACCTCTTCGATACTGTCGCGTATGATGACCGCTGTCTGCATCGCCTCTGAAACCTTGTCTTCCCCTCTTGCGGAATGCACGTGCAGCGTAATATAGCCAATTTCTCCTTCATTGATCGTATAGCCACACATTTCCTCGATGATTGCCTTCCCCTGCAAGGCGACTTCATATTCCTCCCGGTAAAGCAGAGCGATTTCACTGGCGAAGGGATTGGAAATATCCATATTCGCCTTCATACGCTCAATGGAAAAAGCGATATGATCTGCCAGCGGCAGCAAGATGTTTTTATCAACCTCGTGAAATTTAGCCTGCGCAAGCTGCAAAATTCTGCCTGCGACCTCAATAAAGATTGGGTTGACCTCCTGTATGATTTCCATAGCATCCCCATGATCATTTGTTTCCGTGAACCGATACAGCTCCACTCCCGCACCGGGGGTGATGGAATCTCCGTTTTTCTTTCCGAAGCCGATCCCCTTCCCCAGAAATATCATAGATACACCGGATGCATCCTGTACCAGTACACTGTTGTTGTTTAATGTTTTTACAACGGTATACATAAATGTCCCCCTTTCCTAAATCTTTGTTTCCTAATACGTTTCTTCCTTACCAGCCAGACGTAACAGATAATCCTCTAAATCCGATTTTATAATCGTCACACGGGGACCATAAATAATCTGTAAACCGCGGCTTTTCTTATAGATACCGGCAGCTCCGCTTGCCTGCAGCAGTATATCATCCATCTGCATTGGATCCTTCATCGTCACATGAAGTCTTGTCGCACAGCAGTCCAGACTTATAATATTGTCCTTTCCGCCAAGTCCTGCACAGATCAAAGAGGACAAAGCATCCGCATCATTTTCTTTCTTTTCTGAATGCTGTCCCTCATCCGCTTTCTCCACCACAGCAAGCCTCTCGCTGACATTTATTTCCTGTGATTCGCTTTCCCTACCCGGTGTCTTGAAATCAAGCCGTTTGATCAGGAAGGTGAACAGCACATAATAAATCATAAAGTAGAAAACGCCGACGACTACAATCATCATCCAGTTGGTCTTTGCATTTCCCTGAAGAATTCCAAACAAAAACAGATCGATCAACCCTCCGGAAAAGGTTAAGCCAACACCGACCTGCAGCATATGCATGAGCATAAATGCACAGCCTGCCAGTACACAGTGTATGCCATAAAGCAGCGGTGCCGCAAACAGAAAGGTATACTCCAACGGCTCGGTGATTCCGGTCAGCATACTGGTAAGCGCAGCGGAAATCAGCAATCCTCCGGCAATTTTTTGTTTGTCAGGCGGCGCACAGCGATACATGGCAAGGGCAGCTGCGGGAAGGCCGAAAATCATCAGCGGAAATTTACCAGACATGAAGCGCGTTGCCTCTACACTGAAGTGTACGGTATTGGGGTCCGCCAGCTGGGCAAAGAAGATATTTTGTGCTCCCTGCACACTGACTCCCGCAATTTCCATCGTACCGCCAACTGCCGTTTGCCAGAACGGAAGATAAAAGACATGATGTAGCCCGAAGGGAATCAGTGCGCGCTCGATCACCCCGTAAAGAAAGGTTCCATAATACCCGGAGCGTTGCACGATATCCCCGAGCATATAAATCCCCTCCTGTAAAATCGGCCAGATATAGAACATCAGAATGCCGACCAGCAGATAGACGATGGAACAGATGATGGGCACAAAGCGCGTTCCTCCGAAGAAGCTCAAAATACGCGGCAGCTGAATTTTGTAGAAATGATTATGCAGCGCAGCTGTACCAAGACCTACAATGACACCGCCAAACATCCCCATCTGTAAAGAGGTGATACCGGTCACCGACGTTACAGAGCCATCCGGAAGCGTTGCCGCGATATCCGTAAGCTCCAGCATGGTAGCGATGGAGGTATGCATGATGAAGAAGCTGATTGCGGATGCAAGAACTGCGACCTCTTTTTCCTTCTTCGCCATACCAAGTGCCACCCCCATAGCGAAAATCAGAGGCAGATTCGTAAATACGATATTACCGGCATTGCTCATCACCTTGAATATCATATAGAAGAAGGTTCCTTCACCCAAAAGCCATTGCAATCCATAAGCAGCGATCATGTTGGGATTGCTGAGTGATTCCCCGATTCCCAGCAGCAGACCTGCAACCGGAAGTATGGCAATCGGCAGCATAAAGCTTCTTCCCACCCGCTGCAGAACATTGAGCATGCGATCTTTCATATATGTTCTGTATGAGTCGCCCGTACAGCGAATTCATACACTCCTTTCTCCTTACAACTAAACCATATATAATATGGTACCAATTTTGGAAGATATTGTAAAGGAAAAAACAACATTCGATTTCCATATTGTGCCTGTATTTCTTTACTATTCACATGCACCCATATGCTGAAAAAGGGAGTCAACATTTCTGTTGAAACCCTCTTTGTAAGCACGCTGTATCAACAGGATGCCGGATCCTCTTTTTTTCTGTGGATGATGCGTTTGATACTTCGTTTGATAACATCAAGGAAGCTCAGGGAACGCACCATCCGCTCTCCATCTATATAATTTGCGACCGCACGCAGCAGGACTTTGTTGTCGCGGGAGGAGAAGGAGAATGTACCGCTGCTTTTTGTCATGATTGCAAAACGCGAAATCTTTCTGCCTTTGAACAATACAGAAGCAACGATGGTATCCACCTCGTCCCAGGGAATCTGAATATAATCCTTAACGTTGCGATCATTATAAAACTCGAAGGCCCGATCCCCTACCATGATCTTTCCATAGGCTGATAATCCCATATAGGAAATACCCTTGACTGTATAATCCACCGTTGTGTTTCTTGACTGTACCATATCTGATTTCCTCCTCTGCTGCGAAGCAATGCAACCTTTTTTTTACGGCTTCTACATCACGCCGCCAAGACGTGCCAGAATACCTACGATGAATAAAGCTATGATAATGATGATCGGTGATACCTTTTTCTTTAACAGCCAGCAGCACAATAGCGTCAGCAGCAATGCGGCCAGTCCCGGAATCAGCTGATCCAGATTCTGCTGCAGGGTTGTCACCTTTTCCACATTTAAGCCGGTGCTTCCCAGTGCATCGTACTGCGTGATAGCCTCACGTACACCGTCAATACCGCTGGATAGATTATTCCAGTCAATGAACGCTCCCTTTGACTGTGTAACCGTAGATACAACCGGTGTAAAGGAAATGCTTACCCAGCGCTGTACAAGGGATCCGATGATAAACATACCCAGAATGGATGCTCCGCTTGTTATTTTGCCAAGCAGACCACCGGAAAGATCCTTTACAATAGAGGTTCCCACCTTATAGCCGAACTCCTGTGTATACCAGATAAAGGCCCAGCGGATCACATTCCATGCCACAAAGAACAGCAGTGGTCCGATGATGTTTCCGGACAATGCCAAGGATGCACCAAGCGCTCCCAGAATCGGACGCAGTGTAAACCAGAATACTGGATCTCCGACACCTGCCAGCGGTCCCATCATGCCGACCTTGACACCCTGTATTGCCGCATCATCCACAGATACACCGTTGGCACGCTCCTCTTCAAGTGCCAGCGTAACACCCATAACCGGTGCAGACACATAAGGATGTGTATTATAGAATTCCATATGACGCTTCAATGCGGCAATCTGGTCATCCTTATTCGGATACAGCTTTTTAATGGCAGGGATGATGGAATAACACCAGCCGCCATTCTGCATACGTTCATAATTCCAGGAACCCTGAAGGAACTGATGACGCCATGCAACTGACAAACGATCTTTTTTCGATAATGTAATTTTCTCCATGTTTTCTTCCTCCTTCAAGATCAATAATCATTCAATATATCGCCAAGCGGATCACCGGTATTACTGCTTCCTCCGCCGTTATTGGAACCACCGTGCTCCTTCAGTCCCAGATAAATCAGTGCAATGACAACACCGATTACACCCAGTGCGATCAGCGTCAGCTGGTTCAGCGCAGCTAACACAAAGCCCAGAGCGAAGAACGGCCAGGTTTCCTTTGTTGCCATCATGTTGATAACCATGGCATACCCTACTGCGGCAACCATGCCTCCACCGACTGCCATACCACCGGACAGCCAGGATGGCATCTGATTCAATACATCGGTAACAACACCCGGAGATACGACGCACAGGGCAGCAGCAGGAATCGCGATACGTACACCCTGCAGCAGGATAGCAAGAACCTGCCATACCTCCATCATGCGAATATTTCCCTTTTCAGCAGCGGCATCCATAAAGTGAACCATCGGAATTGCAATGGTACGACAGATCATCGTTAAAAACAGACCTGCTACGGACAGCGGTACGGCAACAGCAATCGATGTAGAAATCGCGTTATTTACATCGGTTGCTCCACCCTGCAATCCCAATACCATGATGATCGCCGATGCAACAGAAGCCAGTGCAGCATCCGGAGCAATCGCTGCTCCTACGTTTGCCCAGCCCAGTGCCATCATCTGCAGGGAGCCTCCCAAAATGATACCTTCCTTCATATGACCGCTCACGATACCGATCAGTGTACATGCTACCAGTGGCTGATGGAACTGAAATTCATCCAGGACCCCTTCCATACCAGCCAGAAGAGCAACGATAACGATTAGTAAAATTGTAATAATTGACATTATGATCTCCTCCTGTTCCTTAAGCCAGCTCTGCTTTGGCTTTCTTTATAATATCGTCCATGTTTTCTTTGGAATCGTTTGGTACCTTGCGCACATCAAACTGGATTCCCTTTGCTTTCAGCTTTTCAAAGGTTTTGACATCGTCCTTACCAAGAGACAGCACCTTGCTCACTGCAATCTTTCCGACGGAATGTGCCATGGAGCCAATATTCAGCTCCTTCACATCAACACCGCCTTCAATGGCACGAAGCGCATCCTGCGGTGTTTCAAACAGCAGCATCGCTTTTGTATTTCCAAAGCGCGGGTCCTTTGCGACCTGAATCATTTTATCAACCGGAACAACGTTGGCCTTCACACCCGGAGGAGCCGCCTGTTCAATCAGGTTTTTTCGCAGCTCATCCTTAGCCACACCGTCAGACACAACGATGATACGCGTTGGCTTAACGGTTTTTGTCCATGCTGTAGCTACCTGTCCATGCAACAGACGGGAATCAATACGTGCCAGCACATATTTGATATGTCCGTCTCCGATTACGGTTCCCTCAGGAATCGCTCCCTGCGGCGTCACCGGCTCAGCTGCCTGTTTTTCCTGTGCAGGCTCCAATGCCTCCGGAAGTAATCGAACACCTTCCTTTGCTACCCCATATACATGTGCGGCAATCTCCTGTGCTGATTCCATTGACATTCTGGATGCAAATGCTTCAATCAGCATCGGCAGATTCAATCCTGTAACGACAGCCCATGTGTCTTCATGACCGTTGATCAGTCCACTGGTCTGATTGAACGGTGTACCGCCCCAGAGGTCTACCATGAACAGGACCTGCTCAGGATTCTCGAATGTAGTGATTGCTTCTTCCATTTTTGCGCGAATGTCATCCGGTCCTTCACTTGGCTGCAGTGTTACTGCTTTTACATTGGGCTGCGTTCCGAAAATCATTTCCCCGGATTGCAGAATGCCTTTCGCAAAATCACCGTGACTTGCAAGAATAATTCCTACCATTTTTTCTCCTACCTTTCTTTTTTTGAATCCCTCGCAATGCAAAAAAACAGGCATCACTCTTCGATTGGATAGACTCCGCCTTTACTCGGTAATCCATCTTCTCAAATAGTTAATGCCTGTTCTTGATAACAGTAACACACCACGAAGTATTCACTTTTTACGGGTAAATAATATCATTGGTATCGCTTACTGTCAATTCTTTTTTTCATTATTTCTTGTATATAGCCATCAAAGCTGCGCGCTTTAGCACCCAGCTTTCAAGAGAAGCTGCACACACTAGAAGCATATCCTGACACCTGCCTATGCGATGGCCATGTCTTCTTGTACACCATTGCCGTTTTCCAATGATGAGCACCCCGGCAATGGATCCATCACACTGTCCCACTGCTTTCACATACCCTTTTGGCGCATGGCTTTTGGTGCATGCAGGAAAGGATAGCATACTCATACAGGGTACGGTTCTCATGCGGTGACGATGCTATAAAAACAGGGAAATCCAATGCTGTGATATGCAGCAACAGCAGCTCGGATTCCCCTTTTCAATACGATTGAAAGCCGCGAATGCGAAGACAGCAGCGATATGATTTCTATATCATACCTTCTGCTTTTCTCCCTGCTGATAGGCCTCATACAGAGCTTGTCCGCTTTTACAGCCTTTTGAACAGCCGCTGCATCCCCCACTGCAGGATTCCTCTTTGCGAATCGAACGCAGTGCAAGGATGATCAGCAGCAGCAAAAGTAACGAAATGATAATGGTAGCCATCCTTCATCAACCCTCTCTTTCTTGGTGTCAGGCATTGATATTTACTTTTTCAAGCTGCACCTGTTTTTTAGATTCCGGACGGAATAGCAGATACAGCATAACCAGCAGGAAAAGCAGAGCGATGATCGTACCGATACCGAATACGCCGGTTGTAAAGAAGGTTGCGAACTGGAATATCATAAAGGCGATCACATAGGCGAATACACACTGATAAGCGACAGCGAAAATCGTCCATTTCGCATTGTTCATTTCACGCTTGATCGCACCGATTGCAGCAAAGCATGGTGCGCACAGCAGATTGAAAACCAGGAAGGAGTACGCTGCAGCAACCGTGAAGCTTGCTGCCAGCGTTCCCCAGATTTCCGATCCATCCTCTGCCACTTCGGCAAAGCCGTACAGGATACCAAAGGTAGCCACGACATTTTCCTTTGCGACCAGACCGGTAATTGCGGCAACGGATGCCTGCCAGTCTCCCCAGCCCAGCGGTGCAAACAGCGGTGAAATTGCAGAACCCAGATTTGCCAGGAAGCTTTCGTTCAGCTGCGTTTCTTCCAGCATGGTGAAGCTTCCGTTCACGAAGCCGAAGTTGGAAGTAAACCAGATAAAGATCGTAGAGAGCAGGATAATGCTTCCCGCTTTTTTGATAAAGCTTGTGCCGCGCTCCCACATGCTGCGAAGAACATTCAAAGCCTTTGGAACGTGGTAGGCAGGAAGCTCCATGACAAACGGCGAAGGATCCCCTGCAAACATACGTGTTTTCTTCAAAATAATACCGGACATTATGATAGCAGCGATGCCTACAAAATATGCGCTCGGTGCCACCCAGCTTGCTCCGTGGAACAGTGCCCCGGCAATCAGTGCAATAATAGGAAGCTTGGCGCTGCATGGAATGAAGGTCGTTGTCATGATCGTCATACGTCGATCCTTTTCACTTTCAATCGTACGGCTTGCCATAATTCCAGGCACACCGCAGCCGGTCCCGATCAGCATCGGAATGAAGGATTTACCGGATAATCCAAATTTGCGGAAGATACGGTCCATGATAAAGGCAATACGTGCCATATAGCCGCAGTCTTCCAGAATTGCCAGAAACAGGAAGAGCACCAGCATCTGCGGAACAAAGCCGAGAACTGCACCGATACCGGCAATGATACCATCGACAAGCAGAGAAACCAGCCAGCCTGCGGTTCCGATGCCTTCCAGAAAGGAAGTCACGGCAGGAGGAATGACATCTCCAAACAGCACATCATTCGTCCAGTCCGTAACGTACGTACCAACCGTTGTTACGGATACATAGTATACCAGATACATCACCACAGCGAAGATCGGCAGTGCGAGCCAGCGATTGGTAACAACATGATCTATACGATCAGATACACTCATACCACTGTGTTTTTTCACATAGGTTTGCTTCATGAGCTTAGCAATGTATGCATAGCGTTCATTTGTGATAATGCTTTCCGCATCATCGTCATAGCTGTCCTCCAGCTCCTTGCGCAAGGCGTTTACGATGTTGCTGTCTGTACTGTTCAGCGGTGCAGATGTCAAAATTTTCTCATCATTTTCCAGATATTTTACCGCATACCAGAAGCTGCTGGCTCCCTTTGCCTGCACAGCACTCAAATCAGCTATGTTCAGCAGACAATCCTTCAGCAGTCCTTCATAAATATTGGTAAAGGCAGTGTTTTTGCTATTGAGCATACCGACTGCTTTCTGAATCAGTTCATCCAGTCCGCGGTTTTTCAATGCGGATACTTCCACAACCGGGATATTTAACAGATCAGACAGCTTGCCTGTATCGATTTCTGTTTTATTCTGCTGAATCAAATCCATCATATTCAGTGCCGCAACAACCGGAATACCCGTTTCCTGCAGCTGTGTTGTCAGATACAGATTCCTCTCCAGATTTGTTGCGTCGATAATATTGATAATCAAATCCGGCTGTTCTTCCACCAGATAGTTTCTTGCCACCACTTCATCCAGAGAATACGGTGACAGGGAATAGATACCCGGAAGGTCAGTAATCACGATATCTTTGTGACCCTTCAGCTTCCCTTCTTTTTTCTCTACGGTTACACCCGGCCAGTTACCTACATACTGATTACTGAGCGTCAGTGCATTGAACATCGTTGTCTTTCCACAGTTTGGATTTCCAGCCAATGCGATTCTGTACATAATCTCCCTCCTCTGTTAGTTTAACCTAACTCAATCTTCAAAAAAAATACATGTTATTCCACGTCGATTAGTGCCGCATCCGCCTTACGGATACTCAGTTCATAACCGCGCACGGTAAGCTCGATTGGATCTCCCAGCGGAGCAACCTTGCGGATATACACTTCCGTGTTTTTGGTAAGTCCCATGTCCATCAGCTTTTTCTTAACCGGTCCGGTAGAATTTAGTCTGCGGATTGTGACGCTGTTTCCGGGTTTTACTTCCTTTAATGTCATACTCATTTCCCTCCTATTTCACATGAATGCGGTTGGACAGGCTCTTATCCAATGCAATCCGTGTATCCTTTACGTGGATGATGACATTGCCGCTCAGCTCATTCACCACGCTTACGTCAGCACCCTCTACAAAACCAAGTGCCGCCAGATGACTGCGAACCTCATCCTTACCATTCACCTTTGCGATTTGAAAGTTTTTTCCAATCGGTGCAGCTGTCAGTACCATATGTCAACCTCCTTTGTTAGCGAACGCTAACCTTTCACACCAAAATATTAGCACAGGTTAACATGTCTGTCAACCAGTTTTTTCCTTGTATGCCCTTTCAGTTTTCGACTGTCAAGGAATATGCCCGAAGATAAGTGTAAAGAAACGATTTTATCGAAGGCTTTCTAAAACAACGAAATGCAGATCGAATGATCTGCACGCGTTTTTATGCATTGGCGAAGCGTTCTCCCAAGGACTCACAGGCATCCAGGCCGGCAGCATCCGGTGTGTAATTAATAATCAGTCCGTTTTCAAACAGATTGGCTCCGGCTGCTTCCACACGTTCCTCCCAGCTCTGCATCCATTCACCGCTGCCCCATCCGTAGGAGCCAAACAGCGCAACCTTTTTGTTCATCAGATTTCCTTCTGCCTGCATGAAGAAGGGTTCAAATTCTGACTCCTCCAGTACCTCCGCGCCCATAGCAGGACATCCGAAGATAATGTAATCATATGCGGATACATCCGGCTGATCTGCGACATGAACGACATCAGCATGCTTTCCTGCCTTTTCAACGCCCTGTGCAACAGCATTTGCCATAGCCTCTGTATTACCGGTTCCTGACCAGTATGCGATAAGAATATTCATGTAATTCCATCCTTTCCTAAGCTGTTATCAGCTGTTCCAGAGGAATGCCTTCCTGCAGTTTTTCCAGAGTACATTCCATGCTCTGCAGAAAGCGTGCCGTTGTTTTTCTCGCACGGGAGAGATTGTGATAAATCTTCCAGTATCCGATTTCCTGATAATTTTTTCCGTTGTTCTGTATAAACGACACAACATCATCCAGCGGATATCCGAGAAAGACACCGATTTCATGAGGAAAGCATTCCTTGCACATATGTTCCTGCAGATGATAAAGCGCCTGTCTGGTCGTCACAAAGCCGTATCCGAAAGCAGACAGAAACTGCTGTATATCCTCCTGACACAGATGCATATCCAGAAGATCCTTGCGATATACGAGGATCAGCTTGAAATCCGGTGAATGCTTCATAATCTGAAGATAAATCCGTTTTGGATTCAGACAGCGGTTATATGCCAGAACAAGTTCTTCTACATTTCCAACTTCACTATCTCTGCAGCTGAACAGGCAAGAAGGCTTCATACCCTCCAATGTCGGTGCTGCATAGTATGCAATCAGTTCAACAAACGACACAATGTTCCCTCCTTTATGTTAGATTAGTCTAACTATAATCCCAATAAGAAACAGAGGGAGTTCCTCTGCACATTAAGTAATCTTAATCTAACTTATGAAACAAGTATACTGCACCAGACTTCCGTATGTCAATCCCTTTTAAAACTTTTTCCTTTTTTTGGCTGTTTCCTTTTTTAGGTTTTTGCCCTTTTAGGCTTTTGACTTTTTAGGCTTTTGACTTTTTAGAATTTTCACTTTTTATGCCTTTTCCCTTTTAAAACTTTTTGCTTTTTAAGCCTTTTTCTTTTTAACATTCCTTTTATAAGCTTTCCCCTAAAACATATTCCATTTGCCTTAAAAGCCTTTTCATCCGTTCGTATCCCTTAAAATCCCCCATCCTTTCCTTGCTTTGCACTTGATACATATTTTAATTTGTTTCATCCGTTTTCTTTTATAGCTAATGATTCCCTCTGATTCACACATGATAAAGATCTTTTAAAATTTTTTCATTCACTCTCTTTACTCCCCCTATCACCTTTTTTCCCTTCCCAGGCTTTTTTTCATATCAGGGTACTCCCTCATTGACCTCAAGGTGCAAAATCAGCAGCGCAGTGAATTGTCCATTTGCATATATGAACGATTGTTACATTCTTTTCCAAGCAAGCATCCCCTTTTCATCCTTCCCTTCTTATCGGATGATAAGTTCTTTTTTATAAGACACCTGCGTTCATATGCTGGATATGTTAGCGGCGACCCTGCAAGAAATCAACAAAAGGCTTCAGAATGCTATGATCAGACAAAAAGAAATGTAAAAAGGAGAGGCGGGAAGTATTTGTAAAGTGGCTTCAACGAGAGATGTACGATAAGTGAATACAAGAGAAAAAGAAGGATAATGATTTTAGAGATGATGTAAAAAGATTTCGTAAGGATGAAGAAAAGCTTTAATAAAGGTGCGAATGGTGAAAAGGCAAGATGGTGTGAAACGAATTAAAAAGGGGATGAGGATAAGTGGCAAGTATACCAAAAGGCGAATCAGAAAACAGGATACAGCAGTTAACAACAGGTTTTCACATCCCCTTCTGCATACAGCAAGAGCGAATACGTACAGGAAAATGGCATTGACACTTTTTGTTAGCCATGCTAAACTTTACCCAGAAAAGGGGTGAGATGATGGCAACCATCATAATACTTATACTGCTCGTTTTGTATATTGTCTTTGCCTTCCATCGGTCAAGAAACAGAATAAAAAACGGCTGCTGCGGTGGCGGTGGACCTGTATTCAGAGAAAGCGTACAGACGGATCAATATGCAATACATGAGCAGTATCATATACGCGGCATGCATTGTGAAAACTGCGCGGCAAGCATTGAACACAGGCTTAATCATATGCAGGATACAGCTGCCCTTGTAAATCTTCAAAAAGAAGTTGTTGATGTATACAGCAATCATCCGCTCAATAAAGAGGAGCTGTTTCAAGCCATTCAAGCATTGGGGTATGAAGCGTATGAGTGATATCAGCTATAATCGCCGGGTTCGCTATTACATCGCGCTCTACGAGCTGTTTCAGGAGCAGGAATGTCTGCACTGTGTGGATATTGCCAGAAAGCTGTCCATCTCACTGCCGGCAGCCAGCCGTATGCTTCAAAAGCTGATCAGCGAAGGACTGATTGAGAAAAAAAGCTATCAGAGCATTTGTCTTACAGAGGTTGGAAGGGGACTGCTGCAGACAACCTATCACACATATTGCGAGCTGATTTCCTATTTTTCCCGCATACCCAATTTCACCGAGGAGGATCGTCTGGAAAGCTCCCTTCTCTGCCTGGGATCCTTTCCGCTATCCCGTATCGAAAAGCTGGTAAAGAGCGCAGACTGCATATAAACAGAAAAAAGGTGTCAAACACGTATTAGATAAAATAAGTGTTAACACCTTTTTTTGTATGCAGGTCAGGTTTTATTTTTCTTCCTTGACCGTAAAATACTGATCAGTTGCCGCTGTGATTTCCGTTGCCAGATCACGCTGCTGGAAGTTCTCTTTTCCACTGTCGCATAACGGGCACAGATAATCATCTGCTTCCTTTGTGAAATCCTCACCGTCATAGGTGTATCCACAAATACTGCACATCCATGTCATATCATATGTCCTCACTTTCTCTGTGAGTTATTATACACAATAAATGCACATCTGTCATTTCTTTTGCCAGCTTATATAGCTTCGAATCTCTGCCGCAGGTCCTCCAGTATATCGTCAATATGCTCGGTGCCTATGGAAAGACGCACCGTCTGCGGTGTGATTTTGACAGCTGCCAGCTCCTGCGCACTCATCTGTGAGTGGGTTGTGGAGGCCGGATGAATCACGAGGGATTTCACGTCCGCCACATTTGCAAGCAGCGAGAATACGGACAGGGATTCCGTAAAGGTTCTCGCCTGTTCTTCACTTCCCTTTATTTCAAAGGTGAAGATAGAAGCGCCTCCCTGCGGATAATAGAGATCATACAATTCTTTCTCTCTCCCCTGTGCAAGAGAGGGATGATGCACCGCAGCAACCTTCGGCTGCTTCTGCAAAAAGTCAACGACCTTAACTGCATTTTCAACGTGGCGTTCCACACGCAGAGATAATGTTTCCAGCCCCTGCAGCAGAAGAAACGAATTGAACGGGGACAGACATGCTCCCTGATCACGCATCAATGTAGTGCGAATTTTCATGATATAGGCGATGTTCCCCACGGCTTGCGTAAAGACAATGCCGTGATAGGAAGGATTTGGTTTTGACAGTCCCGGGAATTTATCGTTCTGTGTCCAATCAAAGCGTCCTCCGTCCACAATGACTCCGCCCATAACCGTTCCATGCCCGCCGATGAACTTGGTTGCGGAATGAACAACGATATCTGCTCCGTGCTCCAGCGGACGGAATAGAAACGGTGTGGCAAATGTGTTATCAACAATCACCGGAATACCATGGCGATGGGCGATTTCGGATACCGCCTCCAGATCAATGATATCCGCATTCGGATTTCCAAGAGATTCCAGATATACAGCCTTCGTATTATCCTGAATGGCTGCTTCAAAATTCTTCGGATCACTGCCGTCCACAAATGAAGTTGTGATGCCGCTGTCTGTCAGTGTGTTAGCGAACAGATTATAGGTCCCTCCATAGACCGTAGAGGAGGAAACGATATGATCACCACAGGTCACAATATTGCGAATCGCATAATCGATCGCCGCTGATCCAGATGCTGTAGCCAGTGCCGCAGCTCCATGCTCCAATGCGGCCATACGCTGCTCAAACACATCCGAAGTCGGATTCATCAGACGGCTGTAGATATTGCCCCCCTCGCTTAAGGCGAAACGCTGCGCTGCCTGCTTGGAATCCTTGAATACATAGGATGTTGTCGCATAGATCGGTACTGCTCTTGCATCGGTTGCACTATCCGGTTCTTCCTGTCCGGCATGCAGCTGCAGGGTTTCAAATTTATATGCTTTCTCTTTCATATGGGTTCCTCTCTTCCAAAACCTAGTGTTTTAGTAGGTTTATTGAAATTATACGGGGTGAATGCATGGATGTCAATATATTTTCACAGTTTTGTGAAAATAACATCATCTATAATGAAAATAATTTCACACAGGCGTATTGTCTTCCTATATAGCCCCTGCATGACATGCAAGTATTGTTTCTTCGACAGTACTTATACAACATATCGCATGGATAGCCTGCAATATCGCTCCTTCGCTACTTGCCCCTAGGAATCGCATAGGATACAACATATCGCGCACTGCAACACATATAAAAAGAGTCAGGGAAACCAAATTGAATTCCTTGACTCTATCCTTCTTTACTTAATTTGCAGTTCTTTTTTCTTTTTCAAAATCAAGAGGATACCGCCTGCCACAAGAGCACCAAGCATGCCTAACGCGTATATCTGCGCCTGTGTTTTATCACCTGTATCAACACCCTTTTCCGCTTTGTCTGCACTTCCCTTTTTCTGAGGTTCTTCAAATGTATCCGTCTTTGCAGAATCAAGAGGTGCGTTCTGTTGTGGGCTATCAGGTTTACCGGCATCCGGTATTTCCGGTTTTCCTTCCGACGTGCTTTCTTTGTCATCCTCCTGCGGTTTATTTGTATCCGGAATTTCCGAAGGCCCATTGTTATCGCCTGAACCTACTTTTTCTATCGTAACCGGTGCGATTGCATCCATACCGGATACTTCATTTACCGCATATACATCGTTTACAGTTTTCAGACTGTCTTCGATTACGCTAACTTCCGCCTTCGTTCCAGCGGCAAGATGCAATTCCACCGTTCCAAGATGCAATTCATCCTGTGCATACAGATGCTCATCACCGGAAAGATAAATTGTCAGCCTCCCGGTATTCTCCTGATAGCGCCATTCCTGTACGCCGCTTTTGATATTCTGGTGAAACTTGAATTGTACATGTTCTTTCCGTACCTTCCCCTGCGTCGCCTTGATCTGAAAGCTCAGTTGCAAGGAACGTATCGTATCCTTGGTATCGAATGGAATCAAAACCGCCTCTACCTGATTCTCATTCCCCGTAAGGATGATGCTTTCAACAGTATCTGCCTGAATGGTGATAGGACCTGCCAATAGACAAATCAGTAACAGGGATACTCCTCGCTGTAGCCATGTTTTCATCAGCCTTCTCCTTTCTTTTCAGTATTATTTTGTCAATGTGATTTCCGGCAAGATTTCCGGAATATTGACCAGCAGGGTATCGCTGACCAGCCGCTGTCCTTCATTGGTCAGGGCATTGTCCACACGATACAGCTCTGCACGTACTTTTTCAGGCAGATTTACACTTTTCAAATCGTTCGGTGCAATCCAGTATACCCAGGTACCCTCGGAAACCTCTCCAAGCAATGCATCCTGTGGATTTGGGGCAAAAATAACCTGATTGGCAATCAAAGACCCCTCTGCGTCTGTTCCGCCGATGATATTTCCTGCTTCATCGTACAGCATAACGACATTATAAGCCGGGTTGCCCTTATAGGTTCCTGTAAAAATCAGAGATTCCTTTTCAATCTTCTGTTCCTCATGCGTTTCGTCTTTTTCCTGAAGGATATAATCTTCTTTCAGAATACCGATTGACGCTGTCTTTGTCACTTCCTCATCGTAAAATTCGATATTATCACCGGTTGGTCCCAGGATATCCAATTCCGGAATGACCAGAGTTTTATTTTTCTGATTCAAGGCGGTGATGCGTACATAAACAGCATCATAGGTTGCTATCCATGGATCATTATTTGCATTCTGGAAATAGACGGTTGCCACATCATTCGTAAAGTCAAAGGTTCCTTCTTTAAGCTTTTTGAATGTTTTGCCATCCTGACTGATTTCAATTCTGTAATTTGTTATATCATTGCGATCATCCTTGCCGCGGTGATAACGCAGCGCTGTCACTTCCGTGGTTTTTCCCATATTGATCGTAATCTGCGGATTCGCATTCGTAGATGCACCGGTATAGGTGTTTTCCTCTGCCCTGCTGTCATCAATCATGCGGTATGCCGCTGACTTCAGCTGCGGAGCACATGGATCCTCTCCTTCTGCCGGTTTTTGTTCATCGTCTTTTGACAGCATATTCGTCGTAATGGTCCAGTTTTCCTTGACCTGACTGCCGTCACCCTCTACCTTGACAGGAGAAACCTGTACAGCAGCGGAGCGATTCAGGAATTTATCAACCACAGTTACCTTGTAGGAAACAGAACGGTTACTCATAGGACCTAGCTGATCCGTGAATTCGTTATCCATGGTAAAACCGACAACCTCATCCATCTGCTTCCCCTGTTCGTAGGTCGTTCTGACAATTTCATAGCCAAGGATAGCTTCTGCCTGTTCCGCTGTATTGCCCAGTGTCAGTGTTACGCTGGAGCGGTCATTCTTTGAAACAGATGCCGTAGCGACATCCCTGCCGCTGATACCTTCACTTGCCCCATGCTCGATTTCATAGGCACGTGCTTCATCATTTACATAATAAATGGCGCGTGTTTCCTTTTCAAACTGCTGCATATATGCCTTGGTATCCGCATCCATCACCATACCCCAGCGCTGGAAGAAGTCACTCAAATCCTTTTCTGCCGCAGCACTCGCCAGACGCATGATATTCTGTTTCCCGTCCCTGCCGAGTGTCAGCTTTATACCACCAGGTGCAGGTGCCAATGCTGTATTTCTAGCATAGCTGTCAACGCGTGCAAAGAATAGATTCTCGAATATTTCATCATAATCCGCATATGTCCTGTAGTTATATCCGCGATCATATGCCAGATGCAGCTGCCAGTACATGCCAAGCTGTGTGAATACATTTTCACTGCGTCCTGTTACATTGGATGTAACTTTCTGATACACATCCTCATATTTGAAACGCACACCGTTATTTGTCTCATCCGCCTGTGCCAGAAGGGAGAAATAATTGTTCGTGATTTCAGCGATTGCATAGCTTCCCTGATTGATATTGTGCCCGATTTCATGGGCAATGCCCCAGCCGAAGTATTTCCCGGCTCCGACCTTCTTTCCGTTTTCATCAATTTCTACAGGCTTGCTGTTTACCAGAGCGCTTGTGGATCCCCATTCAATCCCGATATGATTGCCCGCCGCATACATAAAGGCGCCGTCAAACATTTTCATATATCGGATATTCAAATGCTGTGCAGGCAAATGATTCTTGTCCTTCACATTTTGTGCAGTGCCTTCTTTAAAGTTATTGGTGAGTCCCTTATGCTGATAGAAAAGTGTCATCATGTCATCCATTGCCTTTAAGGAAGCGTTTAGCTTTTCAGCACCTGCCTCGACAGAATCGGCTTTGACTGCATTCCACACCTGTGAAGCCGGTATGGAGTACATCATCTGATCCAGCATAATATCCGTGATATTCAAAACACACGTTTTCTCATCATATGTATAGTCAACCTGCTCATTGCCCTCTGTTTTGTGAGCTTTCTCATGCTGCTGCTGTAAATTCGGTACAAAGCTTTGCAGTTCTTCGACATAGGTGCGAATTCTTTTCATTCGTTCTTCCGTATCCTTCACCTGATACAGATCCAGCTTTAGAACCCTTGTACCTGAACTGACTCTAACAGCATACTGATCTGTATCCTTGTTTCCATTATATTGAATATAGAGCGAGCCGCCCTTTTCAACATCGGTTGAAGTGATCTGCGGAATTGTTATCTCATTCTTGCCGACCTTTAAGTTCGCAACCGTCTTGGCAAATCCGCTTGCCTCTGCATGCTGCTGCGTTGCTATAAGACTCAAGGAACTGTTCTGCCCGCTTTTCATTCCCGGATTTCCGACATAAATGACCAGCTCCTGTCCTGCATATGCACTGATGCCCAGCGGCTGCCATGCATTCAGACCGCCAACAGCAATACCGGAATCCTTATTTGAGCGAAGACCGGCATGAACAGCAATCGTATCGTTCAGCTTATCCTGATCCTCAAACAGCTGTTTCGCTGTATCCAATTCCGTCTGCAGTGCTTTTTGATCTGGATGATATTCTCCATGATCCTTGGTATCAAGACGCTGCTGCAGTGTATTCAGCTGCTCAGCACTGACACCCTTTGTGAGCGTCAGATGGAGATCATCTGCAAATAATGCCTGAATATCCGATTCCAGAGAATCGTATTGGAAGAAACGGATTTCCGCTACCATGATGTTTCTTACACCGCCGGATGTAGTCAGCCCAAAACGCACCCTGTTTGTTTTGACCGGCTCTGCGAGCTTGATAACATAATATTTTCTTCCCTGTCCATCATCCTTCTGTTGAATGCGGACATCCGCTGCCTGTATTTCTTTATTTTGTGCACTGTCCCAATAATAAATCGCCGCAGCACCATAGCCTACCGTATCCATCGGCGCAGCCAGTGTGAAACGATCCATCGTGTATTCCTGATCCAGTTGTACGGTTGTACCCCACTGCCATTGGTGATAGCTGACCGCATCATCCCAGTCCTCTAAACGATAGTAGGATTCATAGCTGTCATCCACTAGACCATTCGCACTTTTCGCATCCGTATCCAAACTGCTGTTCACCATGCTTCCAACAACATGCTTCGCACTTACGATATGCTGTGTGAGCTTTCCTTCCCCATGGGAATCGTTAATCAGCTTATAGGAAGGCATATTCGCACGCTTTGCACTTAAAGTGGAAGCTTTAACCATCAGGGAGGCAGGACCTTCCCCTAATTCATTCACTCCTGTAACATATAAAACATACGTCGTTTCATCCTTCAGATCATTCAATGTAGTACCTGCTTTTGTGATATTGCTGATTTTGGTAAAGGATTTCTGCGCTTCTTCTTTATAGAATACATTATAGCTGTCCGTATCCTTCATGTTTTTCCATGATACGTTTATGGAGCGATATCCGCCGGATGCCTTTACATCGTCCGGTGCCGCTGGCTTACTGCTGGTCTGCGGTGTCATTTTTATCGGTGCTGAATACCCGCTTTTCCAATCACCGTTCACAGACTGTACGGATACCATATAATCCTTTTTATTTTCCAGCTTATCCTTCTTAAATTGTGTGACCGTCACACTCGGTACCGTTATTTTGATAACCTCGCTGTGTCCGTCTGCCTCAATTCTTACCTCATATCCCGTTACATTTCTTTCCGGCGTCCATGAAACTGTGAATTTTTTGTCTCCGACAGTCCCCTGCAGATTTTTCGGTATGTTCATCTCCGGCTCCGGGATCCGTGTTTCCATATCATTTAAGAATTCAACCTTGGAAATTTCTACCAGACTCCCCTGCTTTTGCGTCGTTTTCGTTACCTTAATCGTCACCCTTTTAACCGCGATCTGATCACCGAGATGTACAATCAGATTTCCCTTTGCATCCATTTCCACATAAGGTGAGGAAGCAGAACGACGGGAACGGTAGTAATTAACGATCGGTATTTGCAGTGGCTCAGCCTGTCCCTCAATTTCAACAAGGACCATGCCATCCGCAATTTTGTTTGCACTCTCAACCGGCGCCTGAATGGTAAAGCCCTCCATGCGGATCGGCTGTTCACTCCTCTGGAAATCAAAGGTCAGCTGCAACGGATTTTCCGTACTGATTGCCTGCCCGTCTGTATTTTTCAATGTCACAACAGATTCCGCCTCCAATACATCCTCCAGCTTTCCTGAAACAAGCTCTGTTCCCTCCTCTATGGAAACACCTACTGCGCTATTTGGAACTCGCCTTTCAACCGCAGAGGTCTGCTGCTTGTATTCCTTCCCTTCATCATATAGCTTCTGCAAATCCGCAAGATCTACCTTTCCATCATGATTGATGTCATAGATGGTATCTCCGCTCTCCTGATCCAGCGCATCAATGAATTCCTTGATCTGCAAATTCGATGCCTCATATGCCAGCAATCCGGGCTGCACAGCGTTGGATTGCTGTGGTGCTGAACCAAGATAGAGCTGAATGCTTTGATCATAGCCATCCATCTGAAATATCTGTT
Source organism: Clostridiaceae bacterium OM02-2AC (assembly GCA_003481775.1). Classification (GTDB taxonomy): domain Bacteria; phylum Bacillota_I; class Bacilli_A; order Erysipelotrichales; family Erysipelotrichaceae; genus Clostridium_AQ. The sequence continues at coordinate 58,029 of QULU01000012.1, read as the reverse complement.
CATACATTCGATACCCCTTCGCAGCTACCTGCAATGTATAGGTTCCTTCCGAAAGATTTTCAAAAACAGTAGATGTCTTGGAAGCTCCCTGCGTAGCCTCCATAACAGCAGTTCTTGTCTCCTCTTCAGATTCGTGCTTCAGCGTCAATAAAAAGCTCTGACGCTCAGCTACTCCTTTTCCTGTTAAAAAAGAAACGGTAATACTGCCGTTGATCTGTTTTTTAACAGGCACCTCTTTGCCTTCCTCGTTATGTTGTTCCTTGAGAGCTGTTTGTGGTTTCTCATCACTTTGATCCTGTGTCTGCGTTCCCTCAGCTGCTTCCGATACCGTCTGCACCGGCTGCTCTTGTTCATTGACCACTGCTTTTGACTGCTGCTCCTCAGACTGCTCCTGCACTTCAACAGGCGTTTCTGAATCAGTTTCAGCCTTCATATAGCCGGAAGGAGAACCAAGCGTTAATTGTAACAGCATACATCCAGCAAGGATCAGGGAAAACCATCGTTTCATAACCTCTCCACACCTTTCTCTGTAACATCTGTACAGATTGCTATATACAGAATTACTGTAAGAATTATAACCGTTTTATCTTTTATAAGGCAATAAAAAAGCTCTTTTTTTATCAAAAAGGTTATAATTTCATCCATAAAACTTACATTAAAAAATTTCCCTTCCACAAAGGACAGACTTTTTGCACAACCGTTTTTTCTTCATCCAAGAAGAAATTACAAAAGAAGAGGTCGTTCACTTTAAAGCGCAGTACATCTTCATTGTATATGAAAAAAACAGCCGTGAGATGATTCCCGCAGCTGTCTGCTTGTTTTATTGAAACTTCTGTTCCGGTATATGGAATAGCGTGCAGGCACGCTTCTTGATCATTCTGTACGCAGGGCGGTAACCGGGTCCTCCTGCGCTGCTTTCTTTGATGGTATCAAACCGCCAATCAGTGTCAGAATGACACTTAGTACAATCAGGATGATACCTCCTGCCAGCGGCAGTGCCGCGCTGACCTCCACATTGCCTGCCAAATGATGGATCAGCATATTGCCAGGTATGAGCAGCAGCAGAGTGATAATAATCCCAAGAAGTCCTGCCAGCAGTCCGATGATAAATGTCTCCGCATTGAATACCTGCGAAATATTCTTCTTGGAGGCACCGATTGCACGCAGAATACCAATTTCCTTCTTGCGCTCGAGAACACTGATGTAGGTGATAACACCAATCATAATAGACGATACCACAAGCGATATTGCGACGAATGCAATCAGTACATAGCTGATAACATTGATGATATCAGTCACCGAGGACATCAGTGTACCCACATAATCGGTATAGGAAATCACCTTGTCTTCATCCACCTTTTCCATTTTGGCATTATAGCCATCCAGTACATCAATCACCTTCTGCTTGCTTTCAAAATTTTTCGGATAGATGCTGATGCCGCCCGGTTTATCCAGATCGGCATATCCAAGATTTTTCAAATTTCCATCATAGGAGGAGACCTCTGTGGTCATCAAGGACATCATCAGCTCTGAAAGCTCTTCTTCATTCATATTCATTTTAATCGCCTTGGAAAAAACGCTTGCGTCAATCTGAATTGCATCCTGCATACTGCTGGCAAGATTCCCCAGCTGGCTCTGCAGCTGTGTGCTCAATTCCTTTTGCAGCTGCGCCGTCAGTGTGGATGCATACTGTGTCATGATCGTCTGCATCTGCTTCTGCAGCTGTACCTCAAATTGCTCTGTCAGACCGCTTTGCTGCAGCAGCGTGCTCATTTCCTTCTGAATCAGCGCCTGTGCAGAATCTGTCTGTAGATAGGCAAGGAAATATTCATTCATCCTGGTAGGATCCAGCAGTGCATGCTCCACCATATATTTCTGAAAATCTGTCTGTAATGCTGTTGCCAGCACTTGCAGCTGCTCCTGTGAAATCTGAACATCCAGATTGGACAGGATACGTTGAAAATCAAGCTGCGGCAGCTTTGCCATATCAACCTTGATTCCGCTGAGATCAAGCTTTGCCATATCCATATTCAGCTTACTCTGATCAAAGGTAAAGGCCTGTTTCAGCATCTGTGTATCTACAGTGAATAAAGAATTCATATCAAATGTATTGCTGCTTTTATCTGTAAACGCCTTACCGGTAAATACATCCGTATCCGGCTTTGCCAGCTGTTTCTTAACGATTTCACTGTTCTTAGCCTGCTCGATCACATGCATGGTCAGCTCAGCAGGATAACCGATTCCTGCTTTCAGCATTGTCGCAGTCGCAGAGCTGCTAGGCTGAACAACGCCGACGATTTTTATGTTTTCCCCGTTTTGGATCAGCTGCTTCATATACTTTTTATCTTCTGTCTTATCCTTATATACGTGATAGTTTTTGTCATATACATAATAATCTGCAGCATCGACTAGCTTATAGGTAGTTCCCACAAGCTCATCATAGCTGTAGGAACGACTCTCATCCGGAACCTTTACCTTCACGTCTCTAGAGAATTGCTCCACCATTTTGTCAAGCTCCTCATAATCGCGTAGTCCCAGTGTATACAGCATAAAATCATTGATATTGCCGTTCTTTGTCAAAACCAGAACACATTCATTATACCGCTTGGGCCATCTGCCTGCTTTGATATCGTATTGATCCTCATACAGCCCGGTATCCTGCGGCATCTGGTAAAACACATCAGTGCTCATCATAGAGGACATCATGCTGTTGGTATTGTTGGAGGAGCCAAAGCCTAGTGAGGAAAAGGAGGTATCCGGATGTACCTGACGCAGGGTATCCTTTTTAGCACTATAAATCTGCGGTGCTACCGCATAGGTATATTCAATGGAATTGGTATTTTTCTCAAGATCGGTTTTTCCGTTATCCAGATACTGCTTCAGTGATGTCAGATCATTGGAACCGATTTTTGAAAACATGTTCGTAATCATTTGGGAAACGTGAATTTTATCTTCCTCGTCGTCTCCCTGCTTTTGACCGGGATGCGTATCTGTCATCATGGATGTAATATCAAAGCCTGTACTCTGAATTTGCAGCGGATATTCGGACAGGGTTTCTTCCTCGATGGATTGAATATACTGATTCACACCGTTGGAAAGGGAAAGTATCAATGCGATTCCAATAATTCCGATTGAACCGGCAAAAGATGTCAGTATGGTTCTCGCCTTTTTGGTGCGAAGATTATTAAAGCTCAGTGACAGTGAGGTCAGAAAGGACATGGATGACTTTCCCATATTTTCATGCTTGGGCTGTTCCAACCCGTCTTCACATATTGCATAGGGATCGGAATCACTGCGAATTCTGCCATCCCGCAGCGATACGATACGGGTTGCATAATCCTGTGCCAGCTCCGGATTATGGGTAACCATGACCACAAGACGATCCTTGGCAACCTCCTTCAGCAGATTCATAACCTGCACACTCGTTTCACTGTCCAGTGCTCCGGTCGGCTCATCTGCCAGCAGAATATCCGGATCATTCACCAGTGCACGTGCTATGGCAACACGCTGCATCTGTCCGCCTGACATCTGATTCGGCTTTTTATGTCCCTGATTGCCCAGACCAACCTCCTCCAGAGCCTTTCTGGCCTTTTCTCTTCGCTCTGCCTTGGATATACCGGAAATCGTCAGTGCAAGCTCAACATTTGCCAGCACTGTCTGGTGCGGTATCAGATTATAGCTTTGAAAGACAAAACCAATGGTATGATTTCGATATGAATCCCAGTCTCTGTCACGGTATTTCTTTGTTGAAATACCATTGATGATCAAATCTCCCTGATCATAACGATCCAGTCCTCCAATGATATTTAAAAGGGTCGTTTTACCGGAGCCACTCGGTCCCAGTATAGCGACAAATTCATTGTCCCGCAAATTCAGGCTAACGCCATCCAATGCCTTTTGTATCAAATTTCCAGTCTTATACTGCTTAAATATATTTTTTATTTGAAGCATATCGAACACCCTTTCCCGAATCCTGTTTCCTTCTATTACAGAAAAACAGGTCTGTTATGTGAATTATACGCAAATATCTCGAGAAATTCAATCATGTAAGGAAAGGAAACCTTGTTTTTCAAAGAAAACCGTGCATTTCCCACGTATTCACATCGTTTTTCAATTTCTAAAGGGATACGAATAGCATAAGCATCGTCCTTTCATCGATACTTTTTGCCTTTTAATAAAATCTAAAAAGCATCCAAAGGAGAAATATATTTTCTCTATGCAAAACATCAAAGAGCTTGAACTATCTAAAAAATGAGAATATCTATGATGACATTATCAAGTTTCAACTTCTCACTGGACTACGCATTGGCGAAACATTGGCTATTGCAATGAATGATATTAACTTTAATGAAAACTATATCGATATTAACAAATCTGTTTCAAGAGTAAATAAAGAATTTATTGTTGATACTCCTAAAAGCAATAATTCTTATCGAAGAATCTATATAAATAAGCTACTGAAAGAAATTATTAATCATAACTTGAAATCAAATCTTTCTATTTTCAATTCAAGATATGTTGATATGCTTTTTAGATTCACTTATTGTGAAGTAGTAATGATGAACGTATGTCTGAAATCATGTTTTGTTAAACTGTGACAAGCAGTATTCTTGCGAATAGCCTTTAGTTTAGAGCGAACATTGGCATAATGAACGTAAGTATCGACTATTAGAATAACATCCGATATCCAGTTTCACACAGCACATGAAGCTAGCGTACAGATATCTTTAAGTGTTGAAAATATATGTAATAGCCTTCCCCTCTCCCCCCTAAATAAGCACCAAAAATAAATTCAAAGCATAATTAATGATACTTCATCATACTACAAGATACAAAAAAGCTCGAATCTATCGAGCTTTTCGTATCCTATTGTATTTTTAGTATTGTGTAGTATTTTTGAGTATCTACTCGACACCGAGAATAAAGCTGTACACCGGCTGATTTCCGCTGTTTACTTCCACTTCAACATCGTATTTATCTTCAATGTAGGAAGCAATTCCCTGTGCTTCTTCTTCCGTGATGTCCTCACCATAAATCAGTGTAACGATTTCGCTTTCCTCATCCACCATGGCATCAATCAAATGACGTGTCGTATCCAGCTTATCCGGATTCGATACAATGATATCCTTTTCCAGAATACCCATGTAATCCCCTTCACGGATTTCCATGCCTTCAAAGGTTGTATCCTTAATCGCATACGTTACCTGTCCGGTTTTCACAAGTGCAATCGCATCGCTCATTTCCGAAAGATTCATATCAAAATCTACCTCCGGATTAAACATGATGCATGCGCTCAGTCCCTGTGGAATCGTCTTCGTCGGAATAACCTCCACATGCTGATCCTCACATACCGATGCCGCCTGCTGTGCCGCAAGCACAATATTGGAGTTGTTCGGCAGAATGAAGATATGCTCGGCATTCACCTTATCGATTGCCTGTACAAAATCCTCAGTAGAAGGATTCATCGTCTGCCCGCCACTGATGACATAATCGGCACGAAGCTCTGTAAACATATCCTTCAGTCCATCTCCAGCCGCAACTGTGATGATGGCATATTTGCTCTTCGGCTGCTGTGGCGCCTCTTCTTTTTCAACTGCGGCATTCATCATGATGTTTTCATGCTGCTCCTGCATGTTTTCCACCTTCAGCTTGACAAATTCTCCATAGCGCTGTCCCATGTTCAGGGCATCTCCCGGTGTCAGTGTATGCACATGCACCTTTACGATATCATCATCCTGCACACAGACGATGGAATTCCCGATGCTTGCCAGAGAATCACGCAGAGATTCCTCTCTGAAATTTTTCATGCCGCGCTCAGACAGACGAATGATGAATTCCGTACAATAACCGAATTCCTCACTTTCCATGGATGCCTGAACACCCTCGCTTGTTTCGCCTGCTTCCTCTTTCTGAATGATTGTTCCCTTCATTGCAGAAAGGAAGCCTTCAAAAATCGTCACAAGTCCAGCACCGCCGCTATCCACAACGCCGACTTCCTTCAAGACAGGCAACAGCTCCGGTGTACGAATCAAAGACTCCTTGGATTCCTCCACCATCTTTTCCATAACCTGCGTTACCGTTACATCCTGTGTAGAAGTCGCATAGGCATACGTATAATCAGCAGCCTCACGCACAACGGTCAGAATCGTTCCTTCAACAGGACGCATTACTGCCTTATACGCTACTCTGGACCCCTGTACCAGTGCATTTGCCAGCTGGAATCCGTTGATTTCCTTCATGCCTTCCACACCCTGATACAGACCGCGGAAAATCTGAGAGGTAATAACACCGGAGTTACCGCGCGCCCCCATCAGCAGTCCCTTGGACAATACCTTGGCGATTTCACAGACATCATCACTCGGACAGGCCAGCGCATCCTGTACACCGGCATTGAATGTCAACGACATATTTGTTCCCGTATCTCCATCCGGTACCGGGAATACGTTTAATGCATCGATTTCACTGAATTTGTTGGACAGCAGATTCGCACCGCTGGCCAGCATATCCTTAAATAAACTTCCGTTAATTGTCTCCATATGCAGTACCTATTTCATAACCTTTACATCCTGCACATAGACATTCACTTTTTTGAATTCCAGTTCCAGGGATTTTTCAAGCATATATTTCACACGTTGCTGCACTTCGTAAACAATCTCGCTGATTTTTACTCCGTGAGACACTACGATGTACAGGTCCAGCTCCAGATGATCATCCTTCTGGCGAACCACAACACCTTTTGCGTAATTTTCTTTCTTTAACAGTTCTGCGATACCGTCCTTCAGAAATTTCTGAGATGCCATACCGACTACCCCATAGCATTCTGTCACAACACCGCCAGCCAATGAAGCAATGGCATCAATGGAAATTTCGATATTTCCATACTGTGTACTTTTAGAGATTGACATAATATTCCTCCTTACATCTTATTTATTATACCAAAAACCGTATAGATTTCCAAGAATGTTCCTTCTTTTCTTGCCTGTTTATTCTTTTTTACTGCAATTTTCGTTATGTATGGAATGCGTAGCAGCATCCGGCCATAGGCAGACATTGCTCTTTTTCAGACGCTTCAGCGTTCCCAGATAGTCGTTGAGCAGCGGCATGGACTCATAGGAGGTGAAAATGGTATTCCCGTCCTGCATGATGATTTTCACCATATGCTTGTCATACGATGTTTCATACGGAACCATTTCCGAAATCATCTGCACGATGGAATCGTCCACCTTCTGCTTTCCGCCAAAGCTCTTGGCAAGCTTTTTTCGCTCTGCAGCCGTAAAGCCGTCCACGAGCGGATAATTGACAATCGTATCCAGCTTAGCGCTGTCGATCACCAGACTGCTTCCGTCATTCACCAATGCATAGTTTTTCCCATTATCGATATAATATCCGACAATACTCTTTTCTTTCACATCAATGGTAATGGCACCATCCAGTCCCTTATGTACGGTTGCATCCTCAATCAGATCATCCTTCTCCAGCTTCCATTCCAGATAAAAGCGGGGAATGACGATATAGCGGCTGTCATAGGTCAGTCCCACCTTTTGAAGAACCATTTGTTTTGTATAGAAGGAATTTCCTCTTACATCCAGTGATTTCACCTTAGAAAAATCACTGATAAAGTACAAGGCAGCAAGCACGCACGCAGCGAGAAGAATCAGCAGTCGCTTCTTTCGTTTTTTCTTTCTGCGGTTCTTTTTTTTATTCTGAAGGGCCAGGTATTTTGCTTCGACGTCATCATAGAGAAGATCGTTTATATCTTCCAATTGAATTTCTCTACTTCCGTAATCAGCTCAACGCCAAAGCGGTTCCGTACTTCCTTCTGAATGACTTCTACCAGCTGCACTACATCCTCTGCCCTTGCATGATCTTCATTGATGATAAAGTTCGCATGCTTCTCTGAAACCATCGCTCCGCCGATCCGTGTTCCCCGCATACCGATTTCTTCAATCAGCTGCCAGGCCTGATGATCCTTGGGATTGCGAAACATACTGCCGGCACACGGCTTGTCCAGCGGCTGGGAGGACATGCGGCGCTTTCGGCGGGAATCCATCAGATCGCGAATTTCCTTCTGATCCCCCTGCTGCAGCTGCAATCTGGCACCCAAAATGATCCAATCGCGGTGACTCTGGAAGATAGAATGGCGGTATGCGTATTCCAGCTCCTCGACTCGCATGACGACAATCGAGCGATCCTTTAATATATAAACCTCTTTTAAAATCTGTGAGATATCACTTTTATAGGCACCCGCATTCATGAAAACCGCGCCGCCAAGCGTACCGGGTATCCCACTGGCAAATTCCAGTCCGCTGAAGGAATTCTTCATTGCTTCATGTGCAAGCATGATAATGCTGGCACCCGCCTGTACCAGACAAGAGCCTTCCTCTTCAAAGAAAAAATCAGTAAAATAGCGGTCCAGACAGAGGATCGCCCCTTCATAATCATCATCGCTGCAAAGGATATTGCTTCCCTTGCCGAATATCCGGTGCGGAATTCCTTCCTCCTTCAGGATATCCAGAATCCGAAGCAGACACAGCTCATTCTTCGGATAAATAAAATATTTGCAAGTCCCGCCGATACGAAATGTCGTCCGCTTGGACAGCGGCACCCGGCATTCCACATCGCCATAGGACTGTAGTTTCATTTCTATATTCATTTATGTTCACCTTTTCATTTCATCGCACCAGTTCAGAATATCCTCACTCGCATTCGGTTTTCCAAGCGCCAGCGAAGCACTGCGCATGGAAGCGCGCAGCAAATCATCCGACATGATCTGATCAATTGCTTTTGATAATGCTGCCGCATTCAAATCCTTTTCCTCCAGCATGACAGCCGCCTTATGATCGACCAGCACACTGGCATTATAAAACTGATGGTTGTGGGCAACATAGGGACTTGGCACCAGAATGCTCGGTGTTCCCAGCGCAGTGATTTCCGCTGCGGTTGTTGCGCCGGCACGGCAGACGATCAGATCGACATGTGCCATGATATCCAGCTGTTTTACATAATCGACGACTTTTATATGCGGAGCATGAATCTGCTTACGCATCTCTTCGTAATTGTTTTTTCCTGTCACAAACAGTATCTGATAGCGATCACTCACAGTCGGCAGTGCATCCTTCATGATGGCATTAACGGATGTAGAGCCCAGTGATCCCATAACAACCAGGATCAGTGGCTTGTGCAGGCTCAGACCAAGTGATAAAAAGTAGTCCTTGTCAAATTTGGCATGGACCGCATTACTCGCGCGGGGATTACCCAGCAGTCTGGTTTTTTCTCTGCCGAATTCCTCAAAGCATTTCTCATAACAGATGACGATCGCATCCATATACTTAGCGACCATTTTATTAGAAACTCCGACAATGGAGTTTTGTTCATGGATAATGGTAGCTACATGCTTATGATGTGCAGCCAGCATAACAGGTGCACTCACATAGCCTCCAAAGCCAATCGCGATATCCGGTTTAAATTCATCAATGATCCTGCAGGCTTTACGGTAACAGTTCATCATCAGCAGCAGTGCCCTGCACTTGTTGAAGACATTTCCTGTCAGTCCGCTGGCATGCAGACCCTGAAAGGCGTAACCATGGGACGGTACTTCACTGGCCTCCATTCGATCATCATTTCCCACAAACAATATCTCAATATCCCCATAGCGCTCTTTTGCGGCATCCGCCAGCGCCAGGGCAGGATAGATATGACCTCCGGTCCCTCCAGTGGCAATCAGCATTCTCATGTAATCACTCCTTGTTTTTTATTATACCATAGGAAGACGTGTTACTGCGCAGTAAATTTTATGTTTTTCAGCTTTCATTTGCGATGCTCATCAAGAGCCCCATACTGCCCATCATAACAACGAGCGAGCTGCCTCCATAGGATATGAAGGGTAAAGTAATTCCGGTAACCGGAAACAGACCGACGACTACCCCAAGATTGATCATCACCTGAATGGCAAACAGCGAAATCAGACCGATAGCGACATAGCACAGATAGGGATCCGTGCTGTTTTTAGCGATTTTCACTCCCTGATAAATCACCATCAGAAATAAGGTGATTAGGATACAGCAGCCGATAAAGCCGAATTCCTCAGCAAAGATAGCAAAGATGAAATCCGTCTGTGGCTCCGGCAGATAGAAATGCTTCTGCATGCTGTTATCAAAGCCGACACCCAAAATCCCTCCCGGTGAGATGGCAAACAATGATTGGATGATCTGAAAGCCGGCTCCCAGCGGGTCCTTCCACGGATCGATAAAGGAGGTGATACGGGCAAGCCGATAGGGTGCGGAAATGATCAGTCCGCCCAGTCCGGCAGCCCCCAGCATGCCGACTCTCACAAAATAAGAAAGCGGAGAATCCGCCGCAAGCACCATGACGACAATGGAGCACACCATGACCATGCCGCTTCCAAAATCCGGCTGCAGCAGAATCAATCCGAAGCCGAGCATAACCAGAAAGGCCGGAAACAGCAAATCGCGTTTAAAGGTTTTGATACGGTATCGCTTTGCCAGAAAATCCGCAACATAAATGATGATGGCAATTTTGAAGAATTCGGATGGCTGAATCAGAAAGGAGCCGACACCGAACCAGCTGCGGCTTCCGTTTCGCTGGATGCCAAGTCCTGGTACCAGTACCAGAATCAGGGCAATCACGCACAGGATGAACAGCTTTTTTCCATACCTGCGAAGCTTCGTTAATGAAATGCGGCTGGCCACATACATAACAAAGACACCAATCAGCGCAAACACCGCCTGTCTGCTCATAAAATAGGATGCATCATGAAACTTTGCGGATGCCCATACGCGGGAAGAGCTTCCTACCATGATCACGCCGATGACCACCAGCAGCAAAATCAGCACGGTGAGCGTCCTGCACTTTCTGGAAAACATAACTACCACCTCTGACACAGTGTATGCCGCCAAGAAAAAAAGTAGTACCCGACTACTTTTCTCTGTATTTCCCATTCAGGATATCATCCTCGACATGTACCTTTCGCAGATTGATCGTTCCAAAGACGCAGGATACATCAACCGCAAGATCCTGTGTACCCTCCGGATGATGCTCCACGCGGGTATTACCGAATACATTTTCACTTTTTACACGATAGTGTATCGTATCACTGACAAGCAGATCAATGCTGCCAAACACCGCTTCCAGCTTTACATAGCCGCATTCCGTTAAATCCGCATCCACCAGATCGATCATCTGTGTTCCGAAGATACTTTCCGCCTTCAGCGAATATACGGTACCGCGCGCATTCAGCCGTTTGTTTCCGAAATAGGTGGCACTGCGCAGATCACGGCGTCCATCCTCCTCCTGCAGAATGCTGTCCCGATGCCTGAAGCGCAGAAAGCTGTCACCGATAATCATGCGGCAGCCTAGCAGAATCAAGCCGATCGCCACAAGCATGCCCCATGTCAGACGGATACTGATCCAGTCATTTGCACTGCACAAAAGATACACTCCGAGGAAGAAAACACAGCCGTTTCCGAAATGGAAGCCATCCTCAAAAAAGCTGAACACTGCCGGTACAATCAGAAACAGCGTCCACCAGCCAGGGAAAAAGATGGAGAAATCCCACCAGTCCATGGCACCTCCTAAATATCCGATTCCAACTGCCAGAAACAGCAGTCCGATAATTCTTGACTTCATATGCATACGTGTTCTCCTTTCACTTGCGCCTTCTTTCAAAGCTGCAGGACCCGCTATACATTGGTATCCCTCTTTTTTATTTCTTTACTGTCCCATCCCATTTCACGAGCACAGCATGCAGCAGATAGCGCAGCTCGCTTGGCTGTCCATCTCGTTCATAGGAACAGGTGCTCAATGAGACGATACGATCACGATTCTGTATGGTAATCGCTCGCTTGAAGTCCGAACGCTTTTTCACCATATCCACGTAGCTCATAAAGTCCGCATCATCCGCGTATTGCAGCCGATAGGAATCACTTGTTGCCGTCGTTGAATACATACTGAAGATTTCACAGCGGTAATTCTGCTTCTCGGTAAAGATGTAAAGATAGGGATGCTTTTCAAAAAATGCCTGCTCCTTAAACTTTTCCAGCTCGGCAAACATGGTTCCATGCTTGACGTTGTGTCCGTAGATGATCGTGTTTCGATCCTGAAAGGAAGCATCTGCACCGGCATCCATAAAAATAGCACCGGCATAATTTTCCTTTTTTTCAAAGGTGTGATTCAGATAATAGGAATTATCGCTTCCCTGCACGATGGGATAGGATATATCTGTATCCGGAATCAGAATCCAGCCGACAACCTCCGGATTTTTCTCCTTCAATGCTGACCAATCGATTGTAAAATCTTCCTTTTCCGGATTTTTGGGAACCTTGGCAACCTCCTGCACCGCATCCTTTTCCTTTCCCTCCTGATAGTTCAGATAGTAGATGCTGATCAGCTTGTAGGCAGAAAAGAGAAAGACGGCCAGAGCGATGACAAACAGTATATCGTATATGATTTTTTTTGATTTTGACATAGGCTTCTTCATGCGGATACCTCCGTTGCTGATTTTCATTTTACCATAGTTTATACAAAATTACTATCCATACGAAATTTGTTTGACAATCCAATCGTTCTGTCCTATACTTCATTTAGACATCTATCTAAATGAAAGGAGTGATGCAATGGGATTTCAGGAAACCTTTAAGGCGCTGTCCGATCCGACCCGCAGAGAAATCGTGAATCTGCTGAAGGACGGAAAACGCAGTGCAGGCGATATCGTTTCGCATTTTTCAAGCACGAATGCCACGATTTCCCACCATCTTTCCATTCTTAGAAAGGCTGGTCTGATTACAGATGAAAAACAAGGGAAATACATTTATTATGAGCTGAATACCAGCGTGATTGATGAAATTATCGGCTGGATCACATCCCTGAAAGGAGAAGAGCAATGAAAAAGCAGACCCTGGGCATCGCGTTTTTGATTCTGATTACGTTTTTATTCTGTCTTGGGATTCTTCCCTTCCTGCCCGCGCAGATACCGATTCACTGGAATGCGGCGGGTGTTATCGACGGCTGGTGCGATCAGCTTTTTCTGCTTCTGTTTCCGGTATTGCAGCTTGCGATGGCCGCTGTATTTTCACTTATCCGGCACATTGATCCGCGCAGGAAAAACGTGGAGCGCTTTGCATCCACCTGCAACGTATTTTTATTGGTACTGTGTCTGCTCATCTTCGGGATGTGTCTGATAACAGCGATTTCCGCCTGGAAGCCGGATGCTATCAACGTGCCGATGGCAATCACACTGGGACTTGGCATCCTGTTTGCCGTCATCGGGAATCTGATGCCGAAGATACGTCAGAATTACTTTATCGGCATTAAGACCCCCTGGGCGCTGGAGGATGAGGATAACTGGCGCAGAACCCATCGCATGGCAGGACGTTTATGGTTTACGGCCGGCTTGAGCATGATGCTGCTCTGTGTGCTGCCCAAAGAATTTCTGACGGCCTGCATCCTTGCCATTGTACTTGCAATCGCATTGCTGCCTTATGTTTATTCATATGCACTGTTTCGCTCAAAGCGGACGAAAGGAGAAAACAATGATTGAAATCAAGCATGTCACAAAAATATACGGAGGAACCCACAAGGCTGTGGATGATATTTCTCTAACCATCCCCACGGGAGAAATCATCGGCTTTATCGGTCCCAACGGTGCCGGCAAGACCACAACGATCAAAATGATCACAGGTGTGCTTAATCCGGATGAGGGAGAAATCCTGATCAATGGAAAAAACATCGTAAAGGAGCCGCTGGAAGCAAAAAAGGAATTTGGAATCGTACCGGATAATGCCGATATCTTCCTGCGTCTGAAGGGCTTGGAATATCTGAATTTCATGGGCGATATCTATGAGGTTGACAGTGAGCAGCGCAAGCAGCGCATCGCTTCCTTGGCGGAAACCTTTGAAATGAAGGACGCGCTGAATGACCGCATTCTTTCCTATTCTCATGGTATGCGTCAGAAAATCGTCATTATGGGTGTGCTGCTTTCCGATCCGAATGTATGGATACTGGATGAGCCGATGACCGGGCTGGATCCGCAATCCTCCTACTCCCTGAAGGAAATGATGAAGGAGCATGCCCGAAAGGGAAACACCGTATTCTTTTCCACTCATGTACTGGAGGTTGCAGAGCGCCTGTGTGATAAGGTAGCCATCATCAACAAGGGACGCATCGTGTTCTTCGGTACACTGGAGGAGCTGAAGCAGCTGCATCCGCAGTGTGATTCTCTGGAAGCCCTCTTTATGGAGGTTATTGCCCATGCGTAAATATCTGTCGCTGACACGTGTTCTGCTAAAGAACTCCATGGGGATGATGAGCGACGGTAAATCTAAGAAAACACTGAATGTGATTCTATACGGTGTGCTTGCGCTCTGTATGATTCCGCTGAGCTTCACGCTGTACATGATGTTTGATACCGCCATTGTTCAGCTGCAGGCTCTGCAGCAGGAGGGAGCTGTTCTGGCGCTGGGCTTTCACCTCTCCTCTCTGGTTACCTTTCTGTTTTCCATTTTTCTGATTCCCTCTATCTTTTATTTCAGTAAGGATTCCGAAACACTGCTCTCACTGCCCCTGCCTCCTCAGACGATTCTGAGTGCCAAATTCAGCGTGTGTCTTGCATATGAATATGCCTTTACGCTGATTGTCTTAGCACCGCTGTTTATCGCCTACGCAAGCAATACTGTGATTGGTATCCCCTATGTTCTGCTTGCACTGGTGATTTTTATCACACTGCCGATTTATCCCCTCGTCCTCTCCAGCATTATCACGATGCTTCTGATGCGCTTTGTGCCGTTCTTCAAGAATCGTGACCGCTTTAATATGATTGCCGGTATTCTGTCCATCGTTCTGGCCTTCAGCTTCAGCTTTGCCATGAATTCCGGTACGATCAGCGAGGACCCCAATGCACTGATCACCATGCTGGTTGCGGGACACAATTCCATGATTTCTCTGTTCTCGAAAATTTTTCCAGCGATTCCCTTTGCCGCAGAAGCACTTATCGGCAGTGATGTAGTGCAGCTGGCCTTGTATATTCTCATCACCTGTGCTGCTTTGGCGGTGCTGGTTATTCTGGGAAAATGGCTGTACTTCAAGGGAGCCATCGGCTTCAGTGAAACCAAAAGCTCCCGCAAGGAGCTGTCCGCAAAGGAATTTGCCCGTGTCAGCCGCCACAGCAAGGTACGCACCTATCTGATCAAGGAGCTGCGTCTGCTCGTACGTACACCGGTGTATGCATTAAACTGCATCGGCATGTGTCTGTTGATGCCGATCATGCTGCTGGTTATCTTTATGACCGCGGATGCGGATGTCCTGCTGCAGCAGCTGCCGGATATCACACCGTATCTGGACGGTATGCTTCCCTACGCTGTTCTTGTCGGCATGGCATCCGGCTTTCTGTTCAGTAATCTGAATATGATTTCCTCTACCGCCATATCGCGTGAAGGCAGCAATCTCTCCTTCATGAAATACATTCCGATGTCCTTGAAGCAGCAGCTGCAGGCAAAGGTTGTCAGCGGCATCCTGATGTCTGTCATCAGCATGCTGCTGACACTGCTCTGTGTTTACTTCCTGCTGCCGATTTTCCCACTTACCTGGTATTTCGCTGCCGCAGCAGCTTCCCTCATCACCATCGTGCTTGGCAATTATGCAAGTCTTGCATTGGATATCCTGCACCCTAAGCTGGTTTGGGAGCAGGAGGCTGCCGCCGTCAAACAGAATATGTCAGGAATCGTGTCCATGCTGGCAAGCATGGCGTTGTGCGTCCTATTCTGTATCGTACTCTTTATACTACCTGATGATTTCCTTCTCCTCACAACTGCAGGCATGGTGATTGCAGGCATTGTCATTGATGTGGTATTCTATATGCGACTTGATCGATTCGCACAGAAGCGCTTCGATCAGCTATAGGAGTGAACATATGAAACGTGTGATTGTATATTTCGGTGACGAGAAACAGAAGCAGCCCATCGTGGAACAGGTACTGAAGGAGCTGCAGATGGACTATCGCATCATTCCAGACGATTTGCTTAACCAGCGTGTTGCCGCCCTGTTTCATCTACCCGGCTATGATGAAATACCGGACACTGCCCCTGCCCACCACAGCATTGATCTCATGCTGTTTGAAGAGGCCTCGGATGAGGACATACAAGTGCTGAATGAACGCCTGCAGGCAAATGGCACCGCCATGCAGCGAAAAGCAATGCTGACAGAGCATAACAAACGCTGGAAATTCAGCGACCTGCTTTCAGAAATCGAACGGGAGCATACCTACTTTCAAATTATGGATGCTCTGCGCCCCCTGCTTGTCCAAAGCAGTGAGCTGGTGATTGAAGCCTACACCCCCGCTTCCTGGAAATCGTATGAGCAGGCCTTCTATCAGGCTTATGCATGTATGAACAAGGAATGCTCTTTAGAAGAGATCACTGCCGCCTACAAAGCCCTGTCCTCTGCAAAGAAGCAGCTGATACCTGCAGGATAAAAACACCTCTGCATGAAAGAGGCATTCCTGTCAGGTGGAACCAATGATGCCGGAATTCCCTTATACGAAGCAAGCTAGATTACAAAAGCCCAAGGACATGAAGTTCCTAAGTTATAGGGAATGGATGAAGCTGTAAAAAAAACAAAAGAAGAAATAAAGCTCCTGATGAATAGGAATTTATTTCTTCTTTTTTGCTATTTAAACACTTGTACGCTGACTGCATAAGAAGTACAGGACTTTTTCTTTTACTCGCTATACATACAAGGATGCTCTTTTCGCATGGCATCAAACACATCCGCAGGCTGCGGCTTGCCAAATACGAAGCCTTGTACCATATCACAATTCATTTCCTGCAGCAGTTTAACCTGAGAAAGGCTTTCCACGCCTTCCGCCACTGTGGTCATGCCCAGCTGCTTCGCCAGCTGTA
Source organism: Clostridiaceae bacterium OM02-2AC (assembly GCA_003481775.1). GTDB lineage: Bacteria > Bacillota_I > Bacilli_A > Erysipelotrichales > Erysipelotrichaceae > Clostridium_AQ. The sequence continues at coordinate 41,119 of QULU01000012.1, read as the reverse complement.
TCACAGCGTTGATCACCTCAAAGCCGCGATCATCCATATCCTGAAAGAAGAACCGATCCAGCTTCAGTACATCAACAGGAACATTCTGTAAAACATTCAGCGAAGAATAGCCGCTGCCAAAATCATCCAGTGAGCACAAAAAGCCCAGAGCATGGAGCTCATCGATCACCTGTTTCAGACGGCTCAGGTTTTCAAACACGACCGTTTCCGTCAGCTCGATTTCAAGCAGATGCGGCGGAATTCGATAACGTTCTTTCATCATGCGGTAGCTGTTCAGAAAATCCGGCTGATACAGATGATTGCGGGATAAGTTCACCGAGATGGGAATAACCTCGCTTCCTTCATCAATCCATGTCCGAAGCCGTTTGCACGCCTGCTCAAAGATGTATAAATCCAGCTTGCGAATAAAGTCATTGCGCTCAAACAGCGGGATGAAATCATTTGGCATAATCATGCCCCGATCTGCACTCTGCCAGCGGGCCAGCGCCTCTGCTCCCGCAACACGCCCGGTTTTCAGCGATACCTTCGGCTGCAGATACATGAGAAATTCCCCGTTTTTCAATGCGGCTTCCATACTGTTTTCCAATTCCTTTTCTCTCAGCATCTTCAGACGGTTCAAATCACTGAAGAACATATTGGAACAGACGGCATGCTCATGCTCCCCATGATTATGCTTCCTTGCGGCAATCGCCTTATCCCGAATGCTTACCGGATCCTCATGCGGATTGTCTGCCAGATAGGTACCACAGGACAACGTGAGATAATAGGGTTGCTGGCGCTTTGCATTGAACGCATTCACGTTTTTTGAAATGAGCTGCAGACGCTGTTCAAGCTGCTCCTTGTCCATGGTTCGCAGCAGAAGATTGAAATGATCCGCATGTATTCTGGACACTGCCTCCCCCTCCCTGAGCTGCTGCCGGATACATGCATATACGTGCTGGAGTACACGGTTTCCTTCCTCACTGCCAAATGCATCATTGATCAGCTTGAATCGTCGAATATCCAAGGACACATAGGCAAAGGACTGCGCGTTTTTCAACAGCTTTTCAACCTCAAGGTCAAAGCGCGGCTGTGTAAAGCCCTTCGTCACCGGATCCACAAAGGCGATGTTAAGGATTTCCCTGTTTTTCTTCTGGATGATAATCGATACCAGACAGGCAAGCATACAGAACATGAGCAGAGTTCCCCCTAGCACCATCCATGTATTCTGAACGATATAATCTGCCAGCCCTCTGGAATAGGCGGCCGGTGATACGATGGATAACAGATACCAGTCCGTTTTCTTCAGCGGGCTATAGGTAAGGATCCGCTCCTCCCCATTGTTCATATGAAATCGCAGATAGCCGCTTTTACCGTTTTGCATATCCGTACGCATGGCTTCCACATGATATCCCTTCATCATCGTTGCCTGCGCATACAGGCCGGAGAGATAATTCGTATCACTGATCTGAGCATTTTTATTGTGCGAGTGGAGAATGAAATCCCCATTACCGGATACAACATGTGAAAAGCCGCTGCCGTCAAAGGTATCCGTACCCTGTAACAGCTTCATGGTGTTTTGCGGAACCCAGCCGGCGACGACATGCTTTTTATTTTGTGCATCCACATACGGCACAGCATACAGCGCACCATAGCTGTTTGTCCCCCCTTTGATCAGGGAATCATTCACCGCATCACTTCCCTGCAGTGCCTTCTGGATTGCCGGTAATTCATGCAGATACAGCGTTTTCCCTTTTACCACTGCATCTTTGTTTTCATCCAGAAGCACTATCCACTCATAATCACTTTTTTCCTCCAGGGTATGCAGATAGGAATCGACCTCCTCCTCCTTCAAAAAGGGGAGGGACTCACTGATTGACTTGAGCTTATTCAAATTGAATTCGATCCGCTGATTGGCCTTTGCGGAGGTCTGGCGGGAAATTTCCTCCAGATAGCGCTGGATTTCCACCTGCTGTAAATGCTCTCCGCGGCTGATGAGCACATAGCAAAGATAAAGTGCTGACAGCACCACCACAGCGGTCAGGGACGCAATCCATACGATTTGTTTTTTACCAAGTATTTCATGTTGTCTCATATTATCTTTCCTTTTTACCCATTGGCATATTCATCTTTAAGTCTACCATGAATACTGTAGAAAGCAATAAAATACGCACATTTAAACAATAAAGCATAGAAATTCAGAATGCAAATCGTTAATAATATTTCATATGGCACAAAAAGGGATATCAAAATCATCGAAGAAATAAGGTCCTTCTTCAAATAATCATGGATAAACAGAAAAAAGCTGCATGCCGCAAATTCTGTGCAGCATACAGCAGTATGATTATACCTCTTCAAACTGAGAATTGTACAGCTTGGTATAGAAGCCATCCGCTTTCATCAGATCCTCATGATTGCCGGCTTCCACGATGTCGCCATCCTTCATAACCAGAATCAGATCAGCATCCCGGATCGTTGACAAACGGTGAGCGATCACAAAGTTTGTTCGATTCTCCATCAGCTTCTCCATTCCCTTTTGAATGAGTACCTCGGTACGGGTATCGACAGAGGAGGTTGCCTCATCCAGAATAAGCACCTTAGGATCCGCAAGGAAGGCACGTGCTATTGTCAGCAGCTGCTTCTGTCCCTGCGAGATATTATTGGATTCCTCATTGATCATCGTATCATAGCCGTGATCCAGCGTACGAATGAAATGATCGACATAGGCAGCATCTGCCGCAGCCATGACTTCCTCATCGGTTGCATTCAGACGGCCATAACGCAGATTCTCCATGACAGTTCCGTTGAACAGCCACGCATCCTGCAGCACCATGCCAAACAGGGAACGCAAATCGCTTCGGCGCATATCCGTCGTTTTTATACCATCGATATAGATGCTGCCGCTGTTCAGCTCATAGAAGCGCATCAGCAGCTTAACAATGGTCGTCTTCCCTGCACCGGTTGGTCCGACGATGGCAATTTTCTTCCCCGGCTTGATATACATAGAGAAATCATTGATGACGATTTTATCCGGTGTATAGCCGAAGTGCACGTTTTCAAAGGTAACCTGTCCCTTGATCCTCGTTTTTCCATTTGCATCAAAGACCTCGACAGGCTGTGTCGTTTCCTTGACCTCTTCCTCTTCTGCCAAAAACTCAAACACGCGCTCTGCCGCTGCAGCTGTAGACTGCAGAACATTCATCGTCTGCGCAACCTGAGAAATCGGGTTGTTGAAGTTTCGGACATAGATGATAAAGGACTGGATATCACCGATTTCGATGACGCCGTTCATCGCCAGCCAGCCCCCCAGAATACACACACCGACATAGCCGATATTTCCGACAAACATGGCAATCGGCTGCATCAATCCGCTAAGAAATTGTGATTTCCACGCAGAATCATAAAGCTCATCGTTGTATTCGGCAAATTGAGCAATGCTCTTTTCCTCTCCGTTGAAGGCCTTCATGACAATGTGACCGCTATACATTTCCTCGATGTGTCCGTTCACATTTCCCAAAGAGCGCTGCTGCTTTGCAAAGTATTTCTGAGAATGCTTGACAACGGTGGTTACCAGGAACAGGGACAGCGGAATGACAACCAGTGCCATCAACGTCATCTGCCAGCTGATGGACAGCATCATGACAAGGAAGCCGATAATCTGCACGATGGAGGATATCATCTGTGCCAGAGACTGACTCAGTGTCTGCTGTACCGTATCGATATCATTGGAGAAGCGTGACAGCACCTCACCATGAGACTGCTTATCAAAATAGGAGAATGGCAGAATGTCAATTTTCGCCGCCATCGTCCTGCGCAGATTGAAGGATACCTTCTGTGCCACACCTGCCATCATCCAGTTTTGAATGAAATTGCATAAGGTGGAGATCAGATAGATAGCAATCAGAAATAACAGAATCTCTGCGATACGGTCGAAATTGATGGAGCCTGTTCCATAAATTTTAGCGGTAAATCCGCTGACCAGCTCAGTTGTCGCCCTTCCCAGAATCTTTGGTCCAACGACCATAAAGACTACAGACAGTACGGCAAAGAGCATGGAAACAATAATATTCAGATAATAGGGACGCATGTAAGCAATCAGCTGCTTCATGGTGCCCTTGAAATTCTTGGCTTTTTCGGTAGGAGCTCCCGGGCCTCTGTGTCCCATCGGTCCTCGCTTCGCTGCATGTGAAGAACGGTTTTCTTTACTCATTTTCCAGTTCCTCCTTTGATAATTGACTATATGCAATCTCTTTATAGACATCGCATGACTTCATCAGTTCCTCATGGGTACCGATGCCGGCTACCTGCCCCTTATCCAGAACAACGATGCGCTGGGCATGCATGATACTGGAAATACGCTGAGCCACCAGCAGAACCGTACTTCTGGTTTCCTGACACAATTCGTTCAATGCCTTACGCAGGCGGGCATCTGTTTTGAAGTCCAGTGCGGAGAAGGTATCATCAAAGATATATATTTCCGGTTTTTTGACAAGCGCCCTTGCGATGGACAAGCGCTGACGCTGTCCGCCGGAAACATTCGTACCGCCCTGTGCGATCGGTGTATCAAAGCGCTCCTGTTTCTCATCAATGAAGTCCAGTGCCTGTGCAATGGAAGCGGCCTCTTCCATATCCGCAGCTGTCGCGTCCTCTTTCGCATATCGCAGATTGCTGGCAATCGTACCGGTAAACAAAGAGCCCTTCTGCGGTACATAACCGATTTTCTCACGCAGATCATGCTGAGATACCCTGCGGACATCCACGCCATCCACCAAAATACTTCCCTCTGTTACATCGAAGAAGCGCGGAACCAGATTGATAATGGTCGATTTACCGCTTCCGGTACTTCCGATAAAGGCTGTTGTTTCACCCGGCTGAGCCGTAAAGCTGATATCGTGAAGAACATCCTCCTCAGCACCCGGATAGCGGAAGCTGACATTATGGAATTCAATACAGCCGCGTTTTGCATCGTCAAAGCGCTCTGCTGTCTTCGGATCGCAGATGGTCGGCTCGGTATGCAGAACCTCCATCGCACGCTGTGCAGCCGCACTCGCTCTTGGCAGCATGATGGAAATCATCGTAATCATCATAAATGCCATGATGATTTGAATCGCATACTGGATAAACGCCATCATATCTCCGACCTGCAGTGCTCCGGAATCAATCTGATGGGATCCAACCCAGACAATCAGTACAGAGGCACAGTTCATAATCAGCATAACCAGCGGCATCAGACATGCCATGGCACGCGTGGTGAACAAATTGGTTTTCAAAATATCTCCGTTTGCCTTTGCAAATTTCTCACTCTCACACTTTTGGTTGTTGAAGGCACGAATTACCGGCATTCCATCCAGAATTTCACGTACGACGGAATTCAGCTTGTCCATCAGCTTCTGCAGCATCTTGAACTTCGGCATAACAAAGGCGAATGCCACCATCATGATGCTCAGAATCAGCACAACGACCAATGCGATGATCCATGTCATGGATACGTTGGTATTCACAACCTTGATCACAGCACCGATCCCGATGATCGGGGCATAGATGACAATACGCAGAATCATAACCAGCGCCATTTGAATCTGCTGGATATCATTGGTGGTACGGGTAATCAGCGTATTCGTGGAGAATTTATTAAATTCAGCACTGGAGAAGTGTTCAACCTTATTGAAAACATCCTTACGAAGATTCCTGGACACACCCGCCGCAACACGCGCAGCCAGAAAGCCGACAGCAACAGCTGCTGCTGCAGAGCCAAGTGCCACCGCCAGCATCATAAGACCATGCTGGATCAGATAGGTGTATTGAATGGCATCCACATCAACACCGATTGTCTTGTATTCATTGCGCACATAGGTTGCATTGGCAGTATCTGCTGTTTCCGCACCCATGGCATCGGTTACCTTGTTCATTTCCTGCTTCATATCCATCAGCTGCTTTGATGGCATGGTTTCCAAAACGGTGAAGATATCCATGCCCTTCGGCAGACTGGTAAGCAGTTTCATCATCTTTTTCTGCTCATCGGACAGATCCTTGCTGGATGAGGTTTTTCCACTCTTAGCCTCTGCAGCACTCTGCTCCAGCCCCATGACAGTCGTTTCCGCCTTGCGCAGGGATTCCTTTATGGTATCTCTTGTCGCACTATCCACATCCTTCAGCTCATAGACATTTTCCTTTTTCAGTATCGGATAGGCATCCAGCTGATCGGCAGTTGCTTCCGCACTTGTGATCTTTGTATAATTGTCTGTAAAGACCTTCTGTTCCTTTTTATCCATGAACAGAACCAGCTTTTTCACTTCACTTTCACGAATTACACTCGGAACACCGTCTTCTACACCACCGGATACGATACCGACATCGACGATGCTGGACATATAATCCGGCATCGCAAGCTCACACATCGCCTGCGTGAACAGCAATGCAACAATCGCCAGAATCGATAGGGCAAACGGCTTCAGATATTTACCTAATTTCGTCATTTCTGTTCTCCTTCCTCAAGCTTTTCTTTGCGTTTCTGAGAATATGCCAGTGCCTTTTCCAAGATACGGACAAACGCATTGGCATCCTCCTCACCGAGTTCCTCAATGAATTCGACAAGACGTTCCGTCATAAAGGCTTCACAGTTTTTCATCATCCGCCGGGCATCCTCACTCACCTGAATATAGACGCTTCTGCGATCGGTATCCAAAAGAATCCGATCCACCCACCCCTTTTTCTCAAACTGCTTTATAATCTGGGAAATCGCAGCGGGCGTCACCTGAAAATAATCACTCAGCTCGCTCATCTTTACCAGATTGCCGTCATTGAGCTTCATGATGGCATCCAGCACCATGATATCACGATGCTTCATTTTCGGATGATCATCTTTTTTCAGCAGGTTGTCTCTGCGAAACATGTAAAATAAATGTGTAACCTTCCGGACAATATCCATCTCATCCATTGTATCACCTCTCCAATTAGTTAAGTAACTTAATAATTAACTACCTTAACTATTATATTCAAAATTGCGGCTCTGTCAACAAGGTTGCTTATCTTCACACAAAGTTCACAATGTTTCCGCTTTCACTGAAAATAAAAAAAGAGGATTGAAAGCGTCCTCTCTCGTCTGCATATTATTCCTGTACGGCAGCCTCTGCCTGTTCGATCGTTTTCAGAAAGCTCTGTGCCTTTTCCACGTAATAGATTTTATTACCATGCGCACAGACATAACGGAAGCAGCCTTTCGCTTCCTCCAAGTCCTTCTCAACAAAAGCAATCAGTCCCAAATAGTATTTGAAATCCACACGCTGAAATTCAAATCCTGCTGTCGGCATCGCTTTTTCAAAAAAGACGCGGGAGCCGGTAAAGTTCTGATCCATCAGATCCAGCTTGTTTTGAATCCCCTCCAGACACTGTGTTTTAATCATTTGCATCGGTCCGTTGTTTACTCTGGCCCCGGCCTTCTCACATTCATCGTAATGATATTTCACCATACTGCGATCTCCCAGCTGGTAATACGCATAGGCCATCAGCGAGTGATAGGCGAAGATGAAGTTTCCTCTGCCCTGCGCACTGGTTGCCAGCACATCGATTGCCAGATGCGGATCATTCAGATAGACCATGCACTGTGCAAGATGCTGCGGCATCGGAAAGCTCTTTTTCCGTTTTCCTTTTTTGGCATAGGCGAAGATTGCCGTTGCGCAGGCCTCCGGATTGCATTGATCATACAGCAGGGATATAATCGGCTGCATGGACATATTTTTACGTTTGGTAAGCTGGAAAAACAGAATGGAATACATCATCATCGCCGCAAAGACCGCAAAGAAATTTTCGACATACAGGATGACGAGCAGAACTGCGATCAAGCCTGTAAAATACAACAGATTCATTTTCAGATTAAAGCTCCAGGCCTTTTTGCCAAGCGCTTCATACTCACTCAGATATGCATGGTGCAGGCGGTAAACACGTTCCACCTCCGCAACGCTGGTGACATTTTCCTTTGCGAATTCCCTACGCTTGCCTCTGTTGGGAATACTCAGCATTCCATACAGGCAGACGACAAGTGCCGGAAGCACGGTTACGGTGCCAATCAGCTCAACGATGGTGAAGCCGCCCATAAAGAACAGCACCATGATGAGGATAAAGGGAACGTTAAAGCGCTGCATGGCATAGCTCAGCAGCATGACGCCGTTAGCAAGACCGGATATGGTCAGACCACCGATCAGATAATACATATAATCCGCTTTTACAAGCTCTCCCACCATTTCCGCAGGAATGCTTTGCTGCATCAAGGAAACGATATAGTCTCTTTGATAGCCCATAAGTCCAAACAGGACTGCACCGGCCGCAAAGCTGACCAGTAAAACCATAAGATGTTTCTTACATTGATATTTCCACATACAATTACCTCTTTTGAATACTGTAACATACTATATCATAAACAAAGGAAAAGGAAAAGAAATTTCCCTTTCCTTTCCATAAGTTTTATATAAATTTACTCGCTTTTGATCTCTCTTCCGTTCATCATCGGAGCACAGACCAGCACGATTACAACGGATATGACAAAGTTCATCGCCAGCGAAATCAGCGTCAGCTGCTGCAGCAGCTCCAGTGTAAACGTCCCCTTGCTCAGGAAGAAAATGGTCAGCCCGATCCCGGGAGCAGCAGCTGCAACCATGATCAGCATACGCAGCATATTCTCCATCATTGCGTTGTTGCGACTCTTTAAGATACGCACAGAAAGCACGCTCGCTGACAGAAACAGCGTCGCATAGCCCAGCAGCATGATGAAATACTGCACGACACTGGCGATATCCGTTCGATACAGCAAAGCCGCCACAAGAATAGCCGCACTCATGGGCAGCAGCATCTTTAAAAAGGTCGGCAGTAGTACGCAGAGCAGCTTTTTCAGCGGATGATCGGGAATCAGATAAATCTGATAGTTGTTCATATCCTTCATGAAATCGGAATTCTGGACAATGGTAAAGAGCCAGAACATCATCATATACATGAAAAAGCCGAAGCCCATATCCATGATGAGCGTGATAACCAGATAAATACCAATCGTCAGAATATCCGTCCAGCGGATATAGTCATTGGATTTGCGCAGCAGCAGAACTTTCTTGGAAAAGATAGCCATCGCACCACTGCGAAAGCTTGCCTTGACCTCATGTATCTTACGATCACTCATTCCATCGCGTTTGCCAGCACGCATATCCTTATACAGTGCAGTAAACTCCTGTGCATCCTGCATGGCACGCTCCACAAAATCCCCCTTATAGCCGCATAGCAGCAGATAGGCTGCCATACAGGAAATCAGAAGTAAGCCGATTCCAAGCAGCATAAGTCCCCATGAGGAAGCGATATAGGAAACCAGTATCATTTTGATCCATCCAAACAGCGGCACCCAGTAAAACAGCTCCGTATTCAGAAAGAGCGTTCCACTTCCTGCCAGTGCAAGATCATTCTGCATGACAACCATACCATACACCGCCGCAACCATCAATACATACAGCAAAGCGGCAATCGCAGGAATATGGCGGTAGCTGTCCTTTTGAATGGAGAGCAGATACACATAATAATATACAACCAGAAAGACAAAATACACCAAGGAAAAGCAGAGGAATGCCATAAGCAAAAACGGAAAGGACAATTCGATCGTGCTTCCCAGCAAAATGACCATCAGCAGAGAAACCGCCCCGCACAGGAAGGCAGAAGCGATATTCTGCAGCATGAGAAAGCGCATCGTCTGTACGCGGGTAAAGGGTCCGCTGAACAGATAAAAGGCATCCGATTCCATGAACAACGCCTTTCTTTTTTGCAGCAGCATGACGCCGACCATCAGAGCAGTAAAGCCAACACCGATCATGATGGCCATATTGGCATCCGTGATATTTTGCATCGACAATGCAATTTCCGGCTTGGAAAGACTCATGACAATCAGTCCGCCGTATAGCAGAATCATGAGTATGGCGAAAATCGCGCTTCCCTTACGGGAAAATACATGGCGGATATTCGCCTTCATGCGGGTCAGATACAGCTTATACAGTACGCTCATGTTCATCACCTTCCACCGATGCAAAGAAGATTTCCTTAATGCTTTCATCCTTCAGCTCTTCCTTTCGCACATGCGCAACGATTCTGCCATGATCCATAATATAGGCACTGTCCCATATCGCTTCGATCACATCAATGATGTGCGTGGAAATCAGAATGGCAACCCCCTGCTGCTTCAGGCGTACAAACAGCTGCAGTGTTTCTTCAATACTGGACGGATCCAGTCCTACCATCGGCTCATCCACCAGCAGCGTCTGCGGGGAAATAATCAACGCCAGCAGCATACTGACCTTTTGCTTCATCCCCTTGGAGAGCTCACGAACCGCTTTTTTACGTTTATCCTCCAGTTTGAACAGAGCGATATATTCATCCGCAAGTGCACGGTAATTCTCACAGCGGTATGCCTTTCCGATAAATTCCACATGCTCATCTATGGTCAGAAGATCATAGAGCACCGGTGCTTCAGGAATATAGCCAAAACCCTTTTTCGCATCCAGTGAGCTGTTGGCAACACCGTTGATTTTGATATCTCCCTTGTACTGCAGCAGATTGGTTATGCTTTTTATGGTTGTCGACTTACCAGCCCCGTTTGGTCCCAGCAGAATGGTTACCTCTCCATCCGCCGCGCATAAGGAAACATCATCCACAGCCTTGAATTTCCCATACAGCTTTGTCAGATTCTTTACTTCGATCATAATACACCCTCATCTTTCTTTTTTATATGAACTTCTTTTTTATCCCGAAACTGACGATATTGAAAGCACATCCACAGAAAGCCCTCAATCGTACAGACTGTCCCGAGTATCAACAGCAGATTATGCATATTCGCTGCCCAGCCAACCCCGCTTGCAAGCAGCATACCGACACCAGCCACAAACAGCACAGCACCCTTGCGAAAGGTCAGATTCACGATACGCAGACGCATGTTCTTCATGCGAAGCAAAATACCGACCACCATCAGCAGACCGACAGCCCCCAGAATCGAGCCTGCCAGCAAAAGAATCATCGACACTACAGAGCTTTTAACCCACAGCAGGGACAGCAGACAGAGGCAGCCGATGACCAGTGCACCGGCGAATATATGCAGGGTCGAACGATACCCCTCCATTCTGGTTTCCACCTCACTGTGTAAGGGAACACAGCCCTCCTCAGCCCAGAAAAAGTAAACATCTTCTCCCTTCGGATTTATAATGTGCCAGCCGCTGTTCTCAAACAGCTGAAAGTACGCTTCCTTTTCATCCTCCTTCAGCTTCTGCATATCGTAGCTGAAGATGCGATTGACCGGCTCCTGCTTCTGCAGGATGTAGCACATACCGCGGAATTCCTCAAATACCCAGCCTTCCTTTGCATACTGATGCAGCATTTCCATATCCTCACAATCGGAAAAGGCAAGACCACCGCACATCACGCGTTTTCTATCCTTCATATCCGTTTTCCTCCAATATTCGCAATCCGTCCTCTACCATACGCCTACGACGCGCTACCTCATGAAGCAGCACCTGTCTGCCAGTATCGGTAATCTGATATTTTTTTGTCCGGTCCGCATCAACAGAGGTCTGCAGAATCCATTCCGCCTTGCACAGCTTCTTCAACAGGGTATACAGGGTTCCCGGTCCCATGGTAATGCTTTGATTACTGAGCTCTTCGATATATTTCATGATCGCATAGCCATGGCGCTCCGTAATCAGCGACAGCAAAATGTAATACATGGCATCTGTCAGCTGCTCACTCTCCATCGTATTGCTTTTTGACATATTCTCAACCTCCATAATAGATATATCCATTTTAGATATATCTATTACAGATATAATATACCATGCGAATAAGCAATCGTCAATATGTTTTGATTATCAAACTGCCAAAGAATGGAGACAGGAGACTGCACTCCCTCAGTCCGCATGCCTTTCAGCACTGCAGAAAGACCGCAACAAGGCAAAGCAGCACAACCAGCATCAGCTTCATTTCCTCATCCTCGCTTTCCAGTGCAGATATTCCATATGGTATACGATTAGAAATACTGGCATATTCCTAAAAAATATGCGAAAACACATGTATATCCCATACAAAAGCATACAAAAAAGAGCTGTACACAAACGTATACGTTTATGTACAGTGCACAGGATTATTTTATAGCATACCGCAACATTGTGCAAGTGTGCAGTACAACATTATGATATTCTTCCCTTACACACGTTTCGCAAAAGCCGGCAGGCTAAGAAGCGCGTTGATACGGGCAAGGCAATAAAAAAAGCCGCGGCATCGTATCTGTAGCTTCCGCAGCTTCTTACATTTAATAAAATATACAGTGCTTTTCCCGTTTATCTTTAGCAGCCAGACCAATGAAAGTAGAGCCTGCCGGTACATCGCTGATCACAACCGCATTGGCTCCGACCTTGGCATCATCATGAATCGTGATATTGCCAAGACATTTTGCGCCTGCTCCAATCATGACACGGTTTCCCAGTGTCGGATGCCGTTTGGCGTGCTGTTTCCCGGTGCCGCCCAGGGTTACTCCATGATACAGCTGACAATCATCCCCAATGACGGCGGTTTCTCCGATTACAACTCCCATTCCATGATCAATCAACAGTCCCCTGCCGATCGTTGCCCCCGGATGGATTTCAATTCCTGTCCAATGTCTGGCGATATTGGAATTCAGCCTTGCCAGAAAGAACAGATGGTGCTGATATAGAAAATGAGAAACCCGATGAAAAGCCAGTGCACGGATATGCGGATACAGCAACAGAATTTCCAGCTTGGAATGTGCTGCCGGATCATTTTGCAAGGAGCGGTTCAGATTGTGATTGATGTCCTTCAGTACACGAAACATATTAGTCAAAGTCCAGTACGGAGAGATATTTTTCTCCGCCGTCCGGTGCTACTGTAACGATGTTTTTTCCGGGATAGCGCAGAGCCAAACGCTTTGCTAAAGCGATGTTGGCACCGGAACTGATACCAACCAGGATACCGGTTTCCTTAGCGAAGCGCACAGTCTCAAAAACAGCCTCATGATCGGATATCAGCAGAATATCATCCGCCAGCTCCCGATCAAAATTGGCAGGAACAAAATTTGCACCGATCCCCTGTATTTTGTGCGGACCTGCCTGACGTCCGCTTAAAACTGCACTTTTTTCCGGTTCACCAGCCATACATAAAATAGCGGGATTGTGCTCCTTCAGCCGCTTTGCCACCCCGCTGAAGGTACCTCCCGTACCGATGCAGGCCACAAAGATATCTACATCATGCAGCTGATCCAGAATCTCTTTTCCGGTTGTTTCGTAATGTGTAGTGGGGTTATCCGGATTGTCGAATTGTGATAGCGAACGATAGTTGCTATGCTCCTTCATCAGGCGCTCCATCTCCTCCATGGCTCCCTGCATTCCCTTGCTTCCCGAAGTCAGAATAAGTGTCGCCCCATATGCCTTAACCAGCTGCCGACGCTCCATGCTCATCGTTTCCGGCATGATGATAATCACCGGAATATGATAAACAGCTCCAAGCATAGCAAGAGCGACGCCGGTGTTACCGCTGGTGGCTTCAACCAGCACGGTGTCCTGTCTGATTTCTCCCTTGCTCCTGGCGGCCTCCAGCATTCCCAGCACCGCGCGGTCCTTGATACTGCCACCGATGTTATATTTTTCCAGCTTTACATATATATTGGTATCCTCTATATGATACAGGGGTGTATTTCCAATCAGCTTTACTGTTTCCTTCATCTTTCATGTCCTCCTTTTTACAGTTAATATCCTCTATGAACGATACGATATACAACATCGTTCACGAAGCAGGACGCTTTCGCATTTGAACGTATTCCAGAACAATTTTCCTGCAGTATATGCTTTCATGCGACAAACCTCCTTATCTGCTATAGTATATTCCTTTTCATAAGGAAAAGACACTATGACGCTTTTATGCTTTTTATTATCCCATACTTATGCAAAAAAAGAAACAGTTTGACTATATTTTCTGAAAGAAATGAAACTTTGTGTAAGCTGCAGCCCGGTATTCTAACCATGCAATCCCCTTTCCTTTACGCATGATAAAACTGCAATGCCCACGATACACAGCTCCTCATGTAAATGCAATCATGAAATTGTAAAACATTAAAAAAATTTAGGAGTTTTGCACCTTCCATACGTATATAAGAGTATATAGGAAAAAAAGGAGGATATTACCTATGAAAAAAGATTATGCAAAGGATTACCCGATTCCCTTTCACAATGATGTTTTTTTCAAGTATATGCTGATCGGTGAGGATGCAGACTCTGCATGGCTGAGAAGCAGAATCATTGAAGAAATTTACGGGTTGAAGGTCCATGAAACGAAGGTGCTGAACCCGGAGCTGTTACCGGAAGCATTTTTTGGAAAACGTGCAGTTTTGGATGTCGTACTAGAGGATGAAGCCGGTCACTTTTACGATTTGGAAATGCAGGTATCGGGCTATACGCAGAGGGAACAGCTGCGTTTTCAGCAGTATGGCTATCGCTTGGTCGGCAGACAACTGAAGCAGGGAGACGAATATACCGAGCTGAAACCATTTTATCAGATTATTTTTATGAATGATAAGCCCAAGGATGGAGGTCGCATGATTCGTCATTACAAGGTTAAGGATGAAGATAATCAAGAGGAGCCCAATGGTACACTGAATCGTGCAATTGTGTTTTTACCAATGATTCAGCAGCGTGTAAAAGAGGTTGGAGGAGTGGAAAATTTGACAGAGTTTGAAACCTTCTGCTATGTGCTTGCATATAATCCGGATGATGCTATACTAAACATGAAGAAAAGGATGGTGAACGTAGTTATGGAAAAATATAATAAAATGCGAGAAGATGGATCGTTATTCAGCTGGGCGGAATCCGTGGAGTTTGCAGAACAGGCAGTTCAGGCCAATTTGCAGGAACGAACTGCAGAAGCTGAGCGAGTGGGGCTGGAGAATGGATTTAAAAAGGGCATCGAAGAAGGACTTGAAAAGGGGCTTGAAAAGGGACTTGAAAAAGGTTTTGAAAAAGGAAAAAGGACATTCTTACAGACACAAATCATCCATAGGTACAAAATTGAAGATAATTGGGTGAATTCCCTATCCGATCAGCAGATAGATGACGCGGTCATCCTTATTCTGGAATGTGATACATATGATGATTTAAAAGAAAAGCTGAGAAAGAATGAACGTAAATAGCAAAAAAAGGAATGCGAGTAAAATCCGCATTCCTTTCTTTTTTAAATTATGAACAAGCATCCATTCCTTAACCATTTCAAGCCTACCAGCTGTCGAGAAAAGCCATTCTTCTTTTCACGCATGAAACAGCCCGCATATACAAACCACAGGATACAAGTGGATGCAGTGCACGGCTGAGCCTTTGCGTCCTGCCCAAAAAAAGCCGCAGGTTTCCCTTTGGCTGTTGCATCTTATTTCTTTTTTGCTTTGCTCTTGGTGCTTTTGGAATCCTTGGCATTTGCCATTTTCGGTGCCTTCGGATCAGGATCATCAAAGTAGCGTCCCGGCTTGGATAAATCAAAATACAAACGGCTGTCTTCACTCATACCAAAGCTCTTATTGCTGCCATCATCTGTAATTTTATTCAGTGCTTCACAGAACAGAGCATTGTGGGCTTCCTCACGCTCCAGCAGGAACATGATGGTTTCCTTGACATATTTGTCATCAATCTGACGATACAAATATTCGTATACAACCTTGGCGCGCTGCTCACTTGCAATATCCGCAAGCAGATCGGCTGCCAGATCACCTGTCACGGTAACATAATCAGCAGTCCATGGATTTCCGCTGGAATTTACCAGAGCAGGATTCAGACCAAAGGTAACCATCGTTTCAATTTCACCGGCATCCACCTTCTTATAGTCCACATCACCGCCATTTAACAGATTGATGGTTTCTGCCACCATCTCCATGTGGCTCAGCTCTTCGGTACCGATATCCAGAAACAAATCCTTGAAGACCGGATCCTTAGCGCGAAAGCTCTGTGACAGATACTGCATCGCTGCCTTGACCTCACCGTTGCAGCCTCCCAGCTGTTCCTGCATCAGCACAGCATACTGCGGATTGGGACGCTCTACCTTTACAGGATGTAATAACTTTTTCTTGTGTTCAAACATATTCTCACTCCTTTGTCACCATTAGTATGGGAAGGAGTGTTTCATTTATACGTGAATTTCAGACATCTATTTTCTTGTATTCACTGCCAAGCTGTGCATAATGCGCCGCATTCTCCAGAATCTCCTTTACCTGCTCCTCACTGCATTTGCGAATGATCCGGGCAGGACTGCCCACAGCCAGACTGTTTTCCGGTATCTGCTGTCCTTCCTTCACAAGAGCCCCTGCACCGATGATACTGTGTCTGCCGATATGTGCACCGTTCAACACAACAGCACCCATGCCAATCAGCACCTCATCCTCAACAATACAGCCATGCAGCACCGCATTATGGCCCACAGTCACCCGTTTCCCTATTTGCAGCAAATGCTTCGGATCCGTATGCAGCGTGCAATTATCCTGTATATTGCTGTCTTCGCCGATATGAATATGATCCTTATCCCCGCGCACCACACTGTGAAACCAGATGGAGCTTCCCTTTTCCAGTGTCACATCGCCAATCACTGTTGCATTGCTGGATACATAGGCAGTTTCTTCTATGAGCGGCTGCTTATCTCTGTATGGTAAAATCATGTCCTACACCTGCTTTCCTTACAGCTATACTATACCACACAAGACGCCGTTATCCGGAAGGAATTTACAAACAACAGAAAAAATGCTCCTCGCATGGCACTCCCTTGGAAACGGGGAAGCTATACTCATCAAGAAGAAAAAGGATCAAGAGCATGAAATTGATCCTTTCTATAATTTTACATATTTGAAAGCGGATTAGAACTCTTATCGCTTTGTTGTTTTATAGCAGATGCTTAATAGCCCTTATGGGTTAACCAAAGCCCCAGCTTATTCTGTACAGCACCTGTTTTCCTGTTCTGCCAAATCTCAAATGATGGAGGAAGTCTGTAATTCCCACACGTTATCGAAAAGTCACATTTTCTGTTATAACCTGTACATCCTTATCATGCTGCAGATAATTTTTTTCATTTAGACCATCCGCAAAGCTGATCTCACAGTTTCGCAATATCAAACGACAGGTTTCTCCATTCCCTCTCATAACGGATGGCTTGGATACCCCCTGTATAACCGTATTCTCCAGTATCAGCTCTCGAAGAGGAAGATTATTCTGCATGAGTGCTTCCTCGCCATAGCTGTACTGCAGCAGAGAAGGGATTCCGCTGATTTTTGAATTTCGTATTTTGATTCGCTCTCCGACATGCCGTATACTATCTGGTCGTATGGAATAATATTTAAATACACGATGTGTATCATAGGTCTTTTTGCCTTGATGCGGATAGTATGCAGGTCCTTCCATTGTGCAGTGGTCAAAAAGCAAATCATAGCCTCCGATCCGCATCACATTGCAAGCCGTATTCATGTAGCAGTTACGAACAATAAGCTGCTCGATGTCGTAGCCTGCAATACAATCGTCTCCGGTTGTAATCGTACAATCCTCAATCAGAATATGTTTGCAGTGATGCAGATTGAAGCCATCATGACCCGCCTTGATACAAACATGCTCAGCGTGAATATCTTCACAGCTGTCCAGCTGATGCGACCAGTTGGCACAGTTTTCAAAAGTATAGCCACGCAGACGGATGTTTCTGCATTGATTGAAAATGATGCCCATCGGTCCACGGAATCTTTCCTCACCGGCCTTATCAAAGCAGTCCTGTCCGTCAATGGTTGCCCCTGCTTCTCCGATAATCGTGATGTTTTCTTCACAGAATGCACAGATCATTCCATAAATATAATACGGCGGCAGATTCCATGCCTTGATAAAATACGCATCCTGTAAATAACCCAGAGTGCTTGGCACATGGAAATCCGTATAATCCTGATAATTGCGACTTCCCTTAAGATGCGCATCCTTCAGCAGATGGAGCGTTATATGAGAGTACAGACGCAGGCTGCCAATATAGTAGATACCTTCAGGAATCTGTATCTCGCCGCCTCCCTCCTGATGACATAGATCAATAACTGCCTGTATTTTCTCAGTCTGCAGACAAGCACTGTAGCGCTCTACACCGTAGTCTGTAATATCGTATTGTTTCATACCTCGTCCTCACTGTCGTCTGTCAGCGTAAATGTGTTCATATAGCGAATCTGCTGACGTGATTCTTCCAGCAGTGCTTCTATGAGCGCTGCATCAATTTGTTGTTCCTGTGGAATAAGTGCAAGCGATAGCGCCAGCGGCAGATTGATACCGCAGATCAGATGCACCCGTTCGCTCATCAGGGGACAAAACATCTGATTCACACTTCCCCCTTGCATATCTGTCAGTATCAACAGGGTGTCCTCCGGCTTTAAAATATCTGTAAATTCTTCAATCTGCTGTTGGAGTGATGTCTCATCCATGTAGGCACTGATTGCATAAAGGTTGTGCATGCCGGTTAAAAATTCCAGTGTATCCCGCATTCCTTCTGCCATATTCCGATGACTCGCCAATAAAATTTTTCTCATGTTCGCAATCTCCGCTCACCTGTGACTAGGCACTCAAAATGCCCAGATAGGCAGCTGCCATGGCGAATACGATGACCAGCAGAATCAGCTTTGACATACTGATATTTTTCTTTGTCAATAGATGATAGCAAACAAAGGTGAAGATCACCGGCAGCATCCCCGGCAGAACAGAATCGATCAGCGGCTGAATTTCCTGCACAACCTCGCCGGATGTAAAGGTGAGTGGTACACTGATTTTCACAACACCGGAAATCAATCCGCCGACAACCACAAGCCCCAGAACCGACGCTGCCTCTGTCAGAGAATTCAGCTTTGTACCAATCGCTGATAATATTTGCAATCCCTTATAATATCCGAAATGCACAAGACGTGTACGAAGCAGAAAGAATACGGCCCATAATGCACTCCAAACAACAGACATAACCGGATTCCCATCCAGCAGCATATAGCCGGAAATCGAGCCCATAATGGTTGGAAACAGAACGAACACCAGCGTATCGCCAATACCAGCCAGCGGTCCCATCATACTCGTCTTAAAATCCTGAACGGCACTTCTTGCCTGTAGTCCCTGTGCATCCTCAAGCGCCAAAACAGCACCAAGGATAACGTTGACCGTCCATGGATTGGAATTAAAATAACGATAGTGACTCAGCAATGCAGCCTTATATTCCTCATCCTTTGCATATATTTTACGCAACGCAGGAGCTATCGAATATGCAAATGTTCCTCCCTGCAGAATCTCATAATTCAAGGTGGAGCAGGACATCATCTGCCAGCGCAGAGCTGCCCTGGTAATATCTTTTTTAGTTAAAACGGGTTCACTCATCTTCATCTGCCTCCTCAACATGTTCCAGTACCAATTCGTTTTTTCTGCGATAAAAATCAAATGCCAGTGCAAAGCCGACAATCGCAATTCCCAGAATCGGCACATTCAGATATGCAGACATCACAAATCCCAATAGTACATAATTAAAATATTTTTTCACTGGCATGTATTTCAGCAGCATAGAAAAGCCGACAACCGGGAGCAGTGCACCTGCCAGGGACAGTCCCTTTGTCACCCATTGCGGTGTTGCGTCCAAAATCTGATTGACGAAGGAGGCGCCCAGCGTTACAGAAATCAAAACGGCAAGCGCAGCCTCCAGACCGAACAGAACCCAGCAAAGCAGCATCAGACGCTGACCGGCTTTATCCTTTCCATCCTGTACCATTCGCTCCGATTTGCGAATGATAACGCCATTGATCAGACGAACAACGATATCCATCTGCACGCCAAGCATACCAACTGGGATACCCAGCGCCAATCCGGCTTCCACACCCTTTCCGGTGCTGATAGCAACAGCGGTCGCAATAATAATGAGGTGTGATAGCGATAGCGGCAAAAAGCTAATAAAATCAATGGTTTTGCGGACAGCGGATAGACAGGGAATGTGTTAAAAACTGAATACGCACACAAGCGGCGTTACCTTAACCCCTTTTGGGGAGAAAGTAACGCCGTTTTTTTATGCCCGCAGGAAAGGAGGTACAGCCGGAATGTATTTCATAAAAGGCAAGCAGCGGGCATTTGAACTGCTCATGCAGCAGAAGCCGGGATTTGACCGCTATCAATCCGGTTGTGCCGGAGATGATGAAGATTGCGGCACTTGCCGTTTCTACCGCCCCGGGTGGAAATATGAGTTTTGCGTTTTCAAAGAGTGTCCCTATTGCCCCGGCAAAAGGACGCGGAAAACGCCCGCCAGCATGGACAAATAGACGGGCAAAAGCCCTTGTGTCATGCGGCTTTGCAGACGCGAAAACGGCAAAGGGCATATTGCAATACCAAAACAGCCGAAAACGGCTTTCTAATTGTCCACGCAGACCAAGAGAGGAAGTGAGGAAAAATGGCAGTTTTCAGAGTGGAGCGAAATACGGGATATACCGTTATGAGCAACCACCACTTGCGAAACAAGGAATTGTCCTTAAAAGCAAAAGGCTTGCTTTCGCAAATGCTGTCCTTGCCGGAGGATTGGGATTATACCCTTGCGGGCTTATCCCATATCAACCGGGAGAAGATCGACGCAATCCGCGAAGCGGTAAAGGAACTCGAAAAAGCCGGATATATCGTGCGCAGCCGGGAACGCGACGAAAAGGGACGCTTGCGGGGCGCGGATTACGTCATATACGAGCAGCCGCAGCCGCGAGAGCCGGAAGCAGCTACCAGCGTCGGACAGCCGCCTATATTGGATTTACCTGCGTTGGAAAATCCAACATTGGAAAATCCAACGTTGGAAAAACCTACGCAGGAAAAACCTACGTTGGAAAATCCAACGCAATTAAATAAAGATATATCAAGTAAAGAAAAATCAATTACTGATTTATCAAGTACCCATTCCTTTCCATTCCATTCCCTAAATCCCTTGCCCTTTGAGCAGGGCGAAGCGGCTTCGCCGCCGGAAAGGAAAAGAACGGAAGCGAAAAGCAATAGCGCAGTAGAGATTTACAGGGAGATTATCAAGGACAATATCGAGTATGACATTCTCATTCAAGACCCCAAAATGGACAAAGACCGCCTAAATGAGATTGTTGACCTCATGCTGGAAACCGTCTGCACAGCGCGAAAGACAATCCGTATTGCCGGGGACGACTACCCCGCCGAACTGGTGAAATCCAAATTTTTGAAGCTGAACAGCAGCCATATTGAGTTTGTTTTGGATTGCATGAGGGAGAACACAACCAAAGTGCGCAACATCAAGCAGTATCTAAAAGCGGTGCTGTTCAACGCGCCGAGTACCATTGACAGCTACTATACCGCCCTTGTCAATCACGACTTATACGGCGGCGAATGAGCATAGCCGCATTTTACCGGGAAAGGAGTTGATACCTTGCAGGAGGAAGTAACCCAAAAAACGATTGCCCTATACGTCAAAGTGGGAAAAGGCGCGGCGCGGCTTACCGAACAGGCGTTGCAGAAAGCAATCCAAAAGTTTTTGGAGCAGAAAAGCAAGCCCGCGCATGGGAAACAGACCATGCGGCAGCTTATGAAGCAGAACGCGGGTGTTTCCAACATCGAGATCACCGACAGCAATATTAAAGCCTTTGAGAGTACGGCGAAGAAATACAACATAGATTTTTCGCTGAAAAAGGTTAAGGGCGAGCAGACCCGCTACCTTGTGTTTTTCAAAGGCCGGGACGCAGACGTTATGACCGCAGCGTTTCAAGAGTTTTCCGCAAAGAAGCTGAACAGGGAGAAAAAGCCCTCTATCCGCAAAGCCCTTGCCGCTGCAAAGGACAAGGCAAAGCAGCTTAACGCCGCCCGCGACAAGGTAAAGAAAATGGACAGGGGGCGCGAGATATGAAGCAGATTAACTACAAAAAGCTAATACTTCCGAATATCCCCTATGTGTTCTTTGTCTATCTCTTTGATAAAGTCGGACAGGCGGTGCGGCTTGCCCCCGGCGCGGATATTTCCGCAAAGATACTGAATATCACGCAGGGATTTTCCGCAGCCTTTGAAAGTGCCTTGCCGAGCATTTACCCGCTGGATTTGCTTGTCGGCATTGTCGGCGCGGTGATTATCCGCTTGATTGTCTATGTCAAAGGGAAAAACGCGAAGAAATACCGCAAGGGCGCGGAGTACGGCTCTGCCCGATGGGGAAACGCCGAAGATATTAAGCCCTACATAGACCCGGAGTTTCAAAACAACATCATTTTGACACAGACGGAACGCCTTACCATGAACAGCCGCCCGAAGCAGCCGAAGTACGCAAGAAATAAGAACGTCGTCGTGATCGGCGGCAGCGGCAGCGGAAAAACAAGGTTTTTCGTCAAGCCGAATTTAATGCAGCTTCATTCCTCTTACGTCTTGACAGACCCGAAAGGTACGGTTTTGATTGAGTGCGGGAAGCTGCTGCAACGGGCGGGCTACCGCATTAAGGTACTGAATACGATTAACTTCAAAAAATCTATGCACTACAACCCCTTTGTGTATATCCGCAGCGAGAAAGATATTTTGAAGCTGGTAAACACGTTGATAGCGAATACCAAAGGCGAGGGAGAAAAAAGTGCGGAGGATTTTTGGGTAAAAGCGGAAAGGTTATTGTATTGCGCATTGGTTGGCTACATCTGGTATGAAGCCCCCGCCGAGGAAATGAACTTTATTACCCTGTTGGAACTTATCAACGCCAGCGAAGCCCGCGAGGACGACGAGGAATATCAAAGCCCCGTCGATCTGCTGTTTGCCGACTTGGAAGAACGCGACCCCGACCATTTCGCGGTGAAGCAGTACCGAAAATATAAATTGGCGGCGGGCAAAACAGCAAAATCAATCCTCATTTCTTGCGGTGCGAGGCTTGCGCCTTTTGATATTAAGGAATTGCGCGATCTCATGTCCTACGACGAATTAGAACTTGACACGTTAGGCGACAGAAAGAGCGCACTTTTCCTCATAATGAGCGATACGGACAGCACGTTTAATTTTGTTATCGCTATGCTGCAATCGCAGCTTTTCAATTTGCTTTGCGACAAAGCGGACGACGAATATAACGGCAAATTGCCTGTTCACGTCCGCTTTTTGCTTGACGAGTTTGCGAACATCGGACAGATACCCCGATTTGATAAACTGATTGCCACAATCCGCAGCCGGGAAATGTCCGCTTCTATCATTCTGCAATCGCAGAGCCAGCTAAAAGCCATTTACAAGGACGCGGCAGAAATCATACTTGATAATGCCGACAGCACCTTGTTTTTGGGAGGACGTGGGAAAAATGCAAAGGATATTTCGGATAACTTGGGACGGGAAACAATTGACAGTTTCAACACTTCCGAAAATCGCGGCACGCAGGTTTCTCATGGACTTACTTATCAAAAATTAGGAAAGGAGTTGATGACACAGGACGAAATAGCAGTTATGGACGGTGGGAAATGTATTTTGCAGCTACGCGGTGTACGTCCCTTTTTAAGCGACAAATACGATATAACGAAACACCCGAACTACAAATACCTTTCCGACTTCGACAAGAAAAACGCTTTTGATGTGGAACGGTATATGTCTACCCGCCCGGCAATAGTAAAGCCCGATGAAGCCTTTGACATATACGAAATAGATTTGTCCGACGAGGACGCAGCCGCCGAGGAATAACGGCGGCATTTTCATTTTCAACAACATTTTTTGAGCCGCAAAGCGGCAGAAAGCGAGGTTTATATGGATTTCTTTAACAGCGCAGTTGGTGTATTGCAGACTTTGGTTATCGCGCTTGGCGCAGGTCTTGGCATTTGGGGGGCTATCAACCTCATGGAGGGTTACGGCAACGACAATCCGGGCGCAAAGAGCCAGGGCATGAAGCAGCTTATGGCGGGCGGTGGCGTCGCGTTGATCGGCGGCACCCTTGTTCCGCTTCTTTCCAAACTTTTTGGATAATGCCTAAAACAAATACCACCCGCCGCGCCCTCTCGGAAACGGGAGGGCGCGGGAAAGGAGGGATTAACTTTTGATATGGCAGATGATTGAAGATTGGTTTCGCGGCATTTTGACAGACGGGATTTTATCGAACCTCTCCGGCTTGTTTGACAGCGTAAATACAGAGGTTGGAGAAATTGCAACGCAAGTCGGCACGACCCCCGCCGGGTGGAACGCGGGCATATTCAACATGATACGCAGCCTTTCGGAAAACGTCATTGTACCGATTGCGGGCGTTATCATTACCTTTGTCATGTGTTATGAACTAATCCAGCTTGTAATTGAAAAAAACAATCTGCACGATCTCGACACTTGGATTTTTTTCAAATGGATTTTCAAAACCTTTGTTGCGGTGCTGCTGGTAACAAACACTTGGAACATCGTCATGGGAGTTTTCGACGTTACGCAGAGCGTCGTCAATCAGAGCGCGGGGGTTATCATATCCGATACAAGCATAGACGTTACCACCGTCATTACCGACATTGAAGCAAAACTCGACGCTATGAGCGTGGGCGGTCTTTTGGGGTTATGGTTTCAATCCCTCTTTGTAGGGCTTACCATGAAAGCCCTGTCAATCTGCATTATGCTTGTGGTGTATGGGCGCATGATTGAAATATATCTTGTAACGAGCGTTGCCCCTATCCCGATGGCAACAATGGTAAATCACGAATGGGGCAGCATGGGACAGAATTACTTAAAATCTTTGCTTGCGCTTGGTTTTCAGGCGTTTCTGATCTTGGTGTGTGTCGGCATTTATGCGGTGTTGATACAAACAATCGCAGCGACCGACGACATTTCCGGCGCGATCTGGGCTTGCATGGGCTATACCGTCCTCTTGTGCTTTACGCTTTTCAAAACGGGAAGCCTTGCAAAGAGCGTCTTTTCGGCACATTAAGGGGGTGAGTTATGATTTGAAAATCGGTTTAATCGACGTTGACAGCCATAATTTCCCCAACCTCTGCTTGATGAAGCTATCCGCGTATCATAAAGCAAAGGGGCATACGGTGGAATGGTGGAACGCAAAGGGGCGGTACGACCTTGTATATAAAAGCCGCGTCTTTACGGACACCTATTCCAAAGACACGATAACCGTTACCAACGCGGAACAAGTTATTTTCGGCGGTACGGGCTACGACACGAAAAACCGCTTGCCGCCGGAAGTGGAACACAGTTACCCGGATTATTCTATCTACCCGCAGTTTTTCGGGATTGCCTACGGCTTTTTAAGCCGGGGTTGTCCAAGAAATTGCGGGTTTTGCATTGTCAGCAGTAAAGAGGGACGCAAAAGTGTTAAGGTTGCGGATTTGTCCGAGTTTTGGAAATGGCAGCCGGAAATAAAAATCATGGACGCTAATCTGCTTGCCTGTCCCGACCATGAAAATCTCATTGAGCAGCTTATACGAAGCCGCGCATGGGTGGATTTTTCGCAAGGGCTGGATATTCGCCTTGTGAACAGGGATAATGTCAGCCTGTTAAATCGGGTACGGATAAAAGCGGTACATTTTGCATGGGATAATCCCGACGAGGACTTAACCGGGTATTTCCAACGTTTTTTGGATTTGACCGCCATTAAGAGCAGCCGCCAGCGGCGCGTGTATGTTCTTACCAACTACGGCAGCACTCACGAACAGGATTTATACCGCGTGAACACCTTGCGGGCTATGGGCTTTGACCCGTATGTGATGATTTACGAGCGTCCAACCGCCCCGCCTGTTACCCGCCATTTGCAACGGTGGGTAAATAACAAACGGCTTTTCTATGCTGTCCCCCGTTTTGAAGATTACATTCCGGGCAGAAAGGAGGTTTGAAATGGCGTATGTAACCGTCCCAAAGGACTTAACAAAAATCAAAAGCAAGGTAATGTTCAACCTTACGAAACGACAGCTAATTTGTTTCAGCGCGGCGGTAGCAATCGGACTGCCGCTGTTCTTTTTGGTAAAAGACAGCGTTGGAACAACCACAGCGGCATTGTGCATGGTGCTTGCCATGCTGCCTATGTTTTTGCTTGCCATGTACGAGAAAAACGGGCAACCGCTGGAAGTGATTATTCGGCAATTTGTGGAAGTGAAGTTTCTTCGCCCCAAAGAGCGACCTTATCAGACCAACAATTTTTATGCCGCCCTTGCGCGGCAAGAGCGATTAGATAAGGAGGTACGGGCGATTGTCAAAGGAAAAGGGAAAGACCCAAAACGAAAAGCGTAAACTTACGCGGCAGGAAAAGAAACAGATCGACGCGCTTATCCGGCAGGCAAAGGGCGACGGGAAGCCCCATACGGCGCAGGACAGCATACCGTTTGAGCGAATGTATAAGGACGGGATTTGCCGCCTTGCAAACGGGCGGTATTCCAAGTGCATTGAGTTTGAGGACATCAACTATCAGCTTGCGCAGCCGGACGACAAAACCGCCATTTTTGAAGCCCTTTGCGATATGTATAACTCGTTCGACGCTTCTATCAGCGTGCAGCTTTCCCTAATCAGCCGCCATGCGAACAAGGACGATTTCAAGAACAGTATCACGATTGCGCCGCAGAATGATGACTTCGACAGTATCAGAGCAGAATACACCGAAATGCTTAGAACGCAGCTTGAACGCGGAAACAACGGGCTTATCAAGACCAAGTTTCTCACCTTTACCGTTGAAGCAAAGGACATTAGATCGGCGCGGGCGCGTCTTGCCCGCATTGAAACGGACACCCTCAACCATTTTAAGGTGATCGGCGCGGCGGCGCGGGTATTGGACGGGAAACAGCGTCTTGAAGTGCTGCATGGGATTTTCCACCCGGACGGGGAACGCTTTAACTTTGCGTGGGAATGGCTACCCGCAAGCGGTCTTTCTGTCAAAGACTTTATCGCGCCGTCCTCTTTCCGATTTGGCGACGGGCGAATGTTTCAAATGGGCGGCAAGTTTGGCGCAGTTTCCTTTTTGCAGATCGTCGCGCCGGAACTCTCCGACCGTATGCTTGCCGACTTCATGGACGCGGAAAACGGGATTATCGTCAATCTGCACATTCAGAGTATCGACCACAACGAAGCAATCAAGACGATTAAGCGCAAGATTACCGACCTTGACCGTATGAAAATCGAGGAACAGAAAAAAGCAATCCGCAGCGGCTACGACATGGATATTATTCCGTCCGACCTTGCCACCTACGGCGGGGAAGCAAAAAACCTACTCCGCGATTTGCAGAGCCGCAACGAAAGAATGTTTCTGCTTACGCTGCTTGTCTTAAACCTTGCAGATACCAAGCAGAAATTGGATAACGAAGTATTTGGAGCGGCGGCAATCGCGCAGAAATACAACTGCATTTTGACCCGCCTTGACTACCGGCAGGAACAGGGGCTTATGTCCTCTATCCCGTTGGGGGAAAACCTTATCCATATCCAGCGCGGCTTGACGACCAGCAGCACCGCCGTTTTCGTTCCCTTTACGGTGCAAGAGCTGTTCCAAAGCGGCGAAGCATTGTATTACGGCTTAAACGCCCTTTCCAACAACATGATTTTGTGCGACCGAAAGAAGCTGAAAAATCCCAACGGCTTGATACTCGGCACACCGGGCAGTGGCAAAAGTTTTTCTGCAAAACGCGAAATCACAAACGCTTTTCTTATCACGTCCGACGACATTATCATTTGCGACCCCGAAGCCGAATATTACCCCCTTGTCGGACGTTTGAAAGGACAGGTTATCAAGGTTTCGCAGAACAGCACGCAGTACATTAACCCTATGGATATTAACCTCAATTACAGCGAGGGCGACACGCCCATAGCCTTAAAGAGCGACTTTATCCTTTCCTTTTGCGAACTCATTATGGGCGGCAAAAACGGGCTGGAAGCTGTCGAAAAGACCTTGATTGACCGCGCTGTTATCAGCGTGTACCGCAACTACCTTGCCGACCCGAAGCCGGAGAATATGCCGATTTTGGGCGACCTCTACGACGAGATCAAGAAGCAGCCGGAAAAGGAAGCGCAGCGTATCGCGGCGGCATTGGAACTCTATGTAAACGGCAGCTTGAACATTTTTAACCACAGGACAAACGTTGACATTCATAATCGCCTTGTCTGCTTTGATATTAAGGAACTCGGTACGCAGCTTAAAAAAGTCGGTATGCTTATCGTCCAAGACCAAGTATGGAACAGAGTAACGGTAAACCGCAGCGAGGGCAAGGCGACGCGGTATTACATCGACGAATTTCATTTACTCTTGAAAGAGGAACAGACCGCAGCATACAGCGTCGAGATTTGGAAGCGTTTTAGGAAGTGGGGCGGTATTCCGACAGGTATCACGCAGAACGTCAAAGACCTTTTGACGAGCAGAGAAGTTTCAAATGTTTTTGAAAACAGCGATTTTGTCTATATGCTCAACCAAGCCCAGGGCGACCGGGAAATCCTTGCAAAGCAGCTTAACATTTCGCAGCAGCAAATGACCTATGTAACCCATTCCGAAGCGGGCGAGGGGCTTATTTTCTACGGCAACGTGATTTTGCCCTTTATTGACCGTTTCCCGCAAAATACAGAACTCTATCGCGTCATGACGACCAAACCCGGCGAGGTGTCGGCATGAGGATAGAAACGGACAAAATCTATTGCGGCGACAGCTTGCAGGTACTTCAAACCTTGCCGGATAACTGTATGGATTGTTGCGTAACGTCCCCGCCCTACTATGCTTTGCGCGATTACGGCACAGACGGGCAGATCGGGCGGGAAGCAACGCCGGAGGAATATGTTTCCCGCATTACGGCGGTTTTCCATGAGGTAAAGCGGGTGCTTACGCCGGAGGGTACTTGTTGGCTGAATATCGCGGACACTTATTGCGGCACAGGCAGCAAAGCCGACCACCAAGACCCGAAATACCCCAAAGGCAGGAACGGGCAGCAAGTGGCGGTAAACCACCGCGCCCCCGGCTGCAAGCCGAAAGACCTAATCGGTATTCCGTGGCTTGTAGCCCTTGCCTTGCGGGGCGACGGTTGGTATTTGCGCAGTTCTATCATTTGGCATAAGGGGAACCCCATGCCGGAAAGCACGCGGGACAGGCCGACCCGCTGCTATGAATATGTGTTTCTGCTTACCAAGTCAAAGAAGTATTTTTACGATTGGCAAGCGGTAGCCGAGCCGATAGCCCTCACAACGGCGGGTCGGCTGAAAAGCGGAGTTAGCAAAGGAAACAAGTATAACGTTACTGTTCCGGGGCAAAACCAACCGCAGAAAATCAACCGCCCCCGCGAAAAGGGCGCATACGCCGATGAGTTGATATGCCCCGTCCGCAGCCGCCGCAACGTTTGGCAGATCAACACAGCTTCCTATCGCGGCGGGCATTTCGCAGCTTTCCCGCCGAAACTTGCGGAAACGTGCATTTTGGCGGGCTGTCCCGTCGGCGGGATTGTCCTTGACCCGTTTTTAGGCAGCGGAACCACCGCAGCGGCGGCAAAAAGCCTTGACCGCCGCTATATTGGTATTGAGATCAACCCCGAATACTGTAACCTTGCGAAACAGCGGATTGGAGGTGAAAGCCCATGAGCAAGGAATGGAAAGCCCCGGACAAGGTAACGCAGAAAATGACCCGCGACGGTGCGGTTGCGGAAAACCTCACGACGGGCGAAACGTCCAGTATCAGCGAAAGGCCGCAGGAGGAAAACTATTCAGCCCCCGCAGGCGCGGCAGCGGAAAAGGTTGTGCAGCATATCGGCGCAGAGATTGAGCGACACGCAGCAAAAGGCGCGGAGAAAAAAGCCCTTGACGCGGCGCAGCCTAAAACCCATTCTTCCCGCTTGCAGTTTTCCGAAGCGGAACGGGCAACGCCGGACCTGCAAAAGGCAATCAAAAAATCCGATACGGCGGCTGACCGTTTAGACAAAGCGCGGGCAGCTATCCCCAAACAGACCAAAATCAAGAAAGAGCGCGTTTTTGACGAAGCCAAAGGCAAAGCAAAGACGCGCCTTGCTTTTGAAAAAACGGATAAGCCCCCAAACGGCAAGTTGCGTCATAACCCGTTATCCCGTCCGGCGCAGGAATTGGACGCCGCCGTACATGGAAAAATCTATGAGGTGGAGAAAGAAAACGTCGGTGTGGAAAGCGGACACAGGATAGAACTTGTGGGCGAGAAAGCGGGCGGCATGACGACGCGGGCAGTAAAACGCGGCATACGCAGCCATAAGCTGAAACCTTACCGGGCGGCGGCAGCAGCCGAGAAAAAGGCAGCAAAGGCAAACGCCGATTTTCTCTATCAAAAGGCGCTGCATGATAACCCCGCCCTTGCGCACTCTAACCCGATTTCCCGTTTTTGGCAAAAGCAGCGCATTAAAAAGCAGTATGCAAAGGCGTTGAAAACGGGCGGCAAGGTGAAAAAGACCGCCGAAGCCACCGCAAAGGCAGCAAAGAAAACGGCGCAGGAAACCAAACGGGCGACGTTCTTTGTCGTCCGGCATTGGAAAGGCTGTTTGATCGTGGGCGGGATTGCCTTTATCGTGCTTCTGTTTTTCGGCGGTTTGTCCTCTTGTTCCCTGTTCGGCGGCAACAGCGGAAGCGGCTTGATTGCGTCGTCCTATCTCTCCGAGGACGCGGATATTACAGGCGCAGAAAGCGCGTATGTCGCTATGGAAGCCGAGTTACAGGATATGCTGGATAACATCGAAAGCGAATACCCCGGCTATGACGAATACCGGGTAACGGCTGACGAGATCGAGCATGACCCGTATGTGCTAATCTCTATCCTCTCCGCTTGGCATGAGGGCGTGTTTACTCTCGATGAAGCGCAAAGCACCCTTGAAATGCTCTTTGATAAACAGTATATCTTGACGGTTACGGAGGAAGTCGAGGTACGCTACCGCACCGAAACGCGGACGGACAGCGAGGGCAACGAATACGACGTTGAAGTAGCCTATAACTATTACATTCTCAATGTGGATTTGGAAAACTTCAACCTCTCCCATGTTCCCGTTTACATTATGGGCGAGGAACAGCTATCCATGTACGCTATGTATATGTCGTCGCTTGGGAACAGACCCGACCTTTTCCCGCAATCCGGCTATATTTCAAAATACTATGAAAACCCGCCAGCGGATTATGAAATCCCGCCCGCCTATCTGGAAGATGAACAGTTTGCGCGGCTCATTGAGGAAGCGGAAAAGTATGTCGGTTTTCCTTATGTGTGGGGCGGCAGCAGCCCGGAAACCTCTTTTGATTGCAGCGGTTTTGTTAGCTATGTGCTGACGAACAGCGGCCTATACAATACGGGCAGACTTGGGGCACAGGGGCTTTACAACATTTCAACCCGCGTTTCCAACCCGCAGCCGGGGGATTTGGTTTTCTTTACGGGTACATACGACACACCGGGCGTATCTCATGTGGGTATCTACGTTGGCGAGGACGGGGACGGAAGCCCCGTCATGCTGCATTGTGGCGACCCGATACAATACGCAAAACTTGATACAAGCTATTGGCAATCCCATTTTTACGCCTATGGGCGGCTACATTACAACTGACTTTGAAAGGAGTTTATTTCTATGGCAAACACGAAACTTGACCGTATCGAACGGGATATTGAGAAAACGAGGGCGAAAATCCTTGAATACCAAAAAAGACTGAAAGACCTTGAAGCGCAGAAAATCGAGGAAGAAAATGCGCAGATCGTTCAAATGGTGAAAGCGGTACACCTTGACGGGGCGCAGCTTGCCGCGTTCCTCTCCGCTTACGCCAGCGGCGAAATTGCTTTGCCGCAGCCGGACGCAGACTATACCGACGAACAGGAGGAAACCGAAGATGAAGCATAAAAAACTGTTCCGCAGCGTTACCGCTTTGCTTGCCGCCCTTGTACTCATGGGCGGCTTTTCTGTTACCGCTTTTGCGGGCGGCGGTGACGTGAGCGACGAGCCGCCTACCCCCGTAACCGAAACCGAGCCGGAAGAAACGACGGGCGGCTATGAGCCGCAGCCTTTAACGCCGGAGGGCAACATGAGCCTTGTGGACGACATAACGGGCGAAGCGTCCGGCGATAAGCAGTTTATTACCGTCGTTACGAAAAACGGAAACTATTTTTACATCATCATTGACCGCGCCGAGGACGGAGAAAACACCGTCCATTTCCTCAATCAAGTTGATGAAAAAGACCTTTTGCAGCTTATGGAGGACGAACAGACCGAAGCCCCCGCTTGTAGCTGTACTGAAAAATGCGTTGCCGGAAGCGTCAACACCGATTGCCCCGTTTGCAGCGTCAATATGAGCGAGTGCGCGGGCAAGGAAGCCGAGCCGGAGCCGGAAGAAACCGAGCAGCCGGAGCCGGAGGAAGATAAAGGCGGCGGCATGGGCGGTGCTATTCTGCTTGTCGTGCTGCTTCTTGCCGCAGTAAGCGGCGGCGCGTTCTATTACTTTAAGATTATGAAGCCCAAAAAGGACGCGGCAAAAGGCAGCAGCAACCTTGACGATCTCGATTTTGACGAGGACGACGAGGAAGAATTAGAAACCGAGCAGGAGGACGAGGAAGTATGAAACTTGTAATTGCAGAGAAACCGAGCGTCGGGGCGGCGATTGCCGCCGTTATTGGCGCGAATGAAAAGCGCAGCGGATATTTTGAGGGCAGCGGCTACCTTGTGTCGTGGTGTATCGGGCATTTGATTAGCCTTGCAGACGCGGCAACCTACAACGAGCAGTACCGAAAATGGAAGTATGACGATCTCCCCATTGTCCCGCAGGATTGGCAGTTTACCGTTGCCAGCGGCAAGGAGCAGCAGTTTTCCGTACTCAAAGACCTTATGCAGCGCAGCGACGTTTCCGAGATTGTCAATGCGTGCGACAGCGGGCGCGAGGGAGAACTCATTTTTCGATTTGTCTACGAACAGGTAAATTGCCAAAAGCCCTTTTCCCGCCTTTGGATTAGCAGCATGGAAGAAAGCGCAATCCGCGAGGGCTTTTCAAACCTCAAAGACGGGCGCAGCTATGACAACCTCTATCAATCCGCGCTTTGCAGAGCAAAGGCAGATTGGCTTGTCGGGATTAACGCGACCCGCCTTTTCTCTATCCTCTATCACAAAACGCTGAATGTCGGCAGAGTGCAGACGCCCACCCTTACCATGCTGGTAAACCGCGACTATGCGATCAGCAGCTTTAAGAAAGAAAAATATCATGTTGTCCGTCTGGACGCGGGCGGTGTTTCGGCTTTGTCCGAAAGGCTGAACGAAGAAGCGGCGGCGCAGCAGATGAAAGCGGCTTGCGAGAAATCGCAAGCCGTTTGTACTTCCCTCAAAAAAGAGAAAAAGACCGTTGCACCGCCGAAGCTGTTTGACCTTACCGCGTTGCAGCGCGAAGCCAACCGCCTGTACGGGTTTACGGCGAAACAGACCCTTGATTATGCGCAAGCCCTCTACGAAAAGCGGCTTTTGACCTATCCCCGCACCGACAGCAAATATATCACTTCCGATATGCAGCGCAGCACAAAGGAACTCATTACCGGGCTTTGTTCGCTGCTTCCCTTTATGCGGGACGTGAAGCTGCAAGCAGACCTTACAAGGGTTTGCGACAACAGCAAAGTAACCGACCACCACGCTATTTTGCCGACAGCCGAGTTTTTGAAAACGGGCTTTTCTTCCCTTACCGACAGCGAAACAAAACTTATGACCCTTGTATGCGCGAAGCTGCTTTGCGCCGCAGCCGCGCCCTATGAATATGAAGCGGTTACGGCGGTTATCTCTTGCGGCGGTTATACCTTTACCGCAAAGGGAAAGACGACGCTTTGCGAGGGGTGGCGTGAGATTGAAAAGCTGTCCCGCGCCGCGTCCGAGGAACAGGACGAGGACGCAGAGCCGGAAACCGTTTTGCCGCCGCTTGCCGAGGGGCAGACCTTTGACAATCCGGCAGCGGAGATCTCCGAGCGTTACACGCAGCCCCCAAAGGCATTTACCGAAGATACGCTTCTGTCCGCTATGGAGAACGCGGGCAAGGAAGAAACGCCGGAGGACGCAGAGCGCAAAGGGTTAGGCACTACCGCAACGCGGGCGGGTATCATTGAAAAACTCATTAGCGCGGGCTTTGCCGAGCGCAAGGGCAAAAAGCTAATCCCCACAAAGGACGGGTATAACCTTGCCGCTATCCTGCCCGAAGTCCTTACGTCCCCGCAGCTTACGGCAGAATGGGAAACCCGCCTTACCGGGATTGCCAAAGGCAGCGACAGCCCGGACGATTTCATGCGCAGCATTGAGGAAATGACAGCGGGGCTTGTCAAGACCTATTCCGCGATTTCCGAGGATAAAGCGAAGCTGTTTACCCCGCAGCGGGAAGCAATCGGCACTTGCCCCCGTTGCGGCGCGGCGGTTTACGAGGGCAAGAAAAACTTTTACTGCTCCGACAGGGCTTGCAGCTTTGTGATGTGGAAGAATGACCGCTTTTTTGAGCAGCGCAAAAAGGCTTTCACAAAGGCGATTGCCGCCGCCCTTTTGAAAGACGGAAAGGTAAAAATCAAAGGTATGTACTCGACCAAGACGGGAAAGACCTTTGACGGAGTTGTGCTGCTTGCCGACACAGGCGGCAAGTATGTAAACTTCCGCGTCGAGCAGAACCGAAAATGATAAGGCTTGATGAAAAGCAATACCGCGCCGTAAAGAAAATGACCCGCGCCGCTTGTGCAAACAACGATTGCGGGAATTGTCTGCTGCTGGACGACGGGGAAACTTGCGTTTGTGTGCAGAGTATCAGCTATTCGCTGCTATGCCGCTATTTCCGCGAAGCGGTATTACCCGCCGACAGGCAGCTTTGCGAACAGATCACCCGCAGCGGGGAAACCGATTTGAAGCGTTGCGCGGTATGCGGCAGCACGTTTGCGGCGGGCAGCAACCGGGCGAAATACTGCCCCGATTGCGCGGCAAAGATACGCCGCAGACAGAAAGCCCAAAGCGAGAGAAACAGGCGTTTACGGATAAAAACAACTACATAGCAAGCACAGCAAACGAGTACCCGTTTGCGAGAAATGCCCGCGCTTCCCATAGAGAGCGCGGGCATTTTGCTTGTTGGGATAGTCCCAAACCCTTATATGACCGAGAAAGGACGTGATGAAAGAATATGCCGTATTCCTCATACGACCATGACAAATTGGAAACCGCCGAAACCATGCGGATAGAACGCCGGATGTATTTTGAAGCAAAGGACAGGGAGATTGCCCCTTATGCTTCCTTGCCGATTGCGCAGCTACTTTCCATGCGCAGCGAAAGCGCGGCGGCAGAACAGGCGATTTTTGACGACCTTAAAGAACGCGCCGCCGCATGGGAAGAACAGGCGGGAAGAACGCTTTTGCTGGATAAAACACTTGAATATGTGAGAACGCCGCACGTCCAGCACACCGCTAACGAGTGGCAGACCACCGAGCATAACCGCCATATTCGCAGCAACCGGGTATATCAGATGAATTACTACATTTACGAGAATACCCGCTACGACAAAGAAGCGCAGAAATCTATCCCGTATTCATGGACGCTTACATGGAGCGTGCGCACCAACAGCCCAAGCAGAACCCAAGCGAAGATTGCCGGACAAGATAGAAAGGTTTTCACCGACAAGGCAGCTATGGAAAAGTATCTGAATGGGCGTATCAAAGCGTATGACCGTCTGTTTACGGAAATCTCCCCGCCTATCCCGCAGGAGTACGCCGACTATTTCAAAGTAAACGGTATGCTCATGCCGGACTACACCATAGAGGGCGAAGAACCCCCGCAGCAGCAACAGGCGGCAGCTATCCCCGAAAATACCGGGCAGGAAAAGGAGCGTGAACACATGAGCGAACAGTTTTCTATTATGATAGGCAACCGCAGCCGCTTTGACGCGGGCGACCCCGGCGGCTATTGGCTGGATATGCCCGCCACAAAGGAGCAGTTGCACGAAGCTATGCGGAACGTCGGCATTACCGCCGACAACCCGCAGGATTTTTCCATTCGCGGCTATTCCGACGACCCGGAGAAACATATTGCCTTGCCTTATGAAATGGTATGCGCCGCCGACGTGGACGAACTCAATTTTCTTGCGGCGCGGCTCGAACAGCTTGACCCCGCCGAGGTTGGCAAGCTGAACGCAGCCTTGCAGCAGAAAAACGGGCTTGCAAATATTGGACAGGTAATTGACTTCACCTACAACGTGGATTTCTACGTCCATATCCCCGAAGTACATAACTACCACGATTTGGGCGACTATTACTTAAATCAATCCGGCATGGTACAAATGCCCGAAGAATGGAAAGGCGGCATTGACCTTTCTACTTTTGGCAGGAACGCTGCCGCGCAGGAAAAAGGCGCGTTTACCGAGTACGGCTATATCGTGGAAAGCGGCGACGAGTGGGAACGGCAGTTTGAGGGGCGCGAAGTGCCGGAAGAATACCGCATTATGAGTTACCCGCAGCCGGAGCGCGGCGAACAGGACAAAGCCTATATGGACGCAGCCGAAACGCAGCAAGCAGACGCACAGGCCGCAGAGCCGCAGCAGCCCCGCCCCGTCGTCCCCATTATCCTTACTTCCGAAAAGCCCGCCGAAAAGGTAAAGGAGATCACCGCGCGTTTGGAACAGGGCGTACAGGCGATTTTTGACAGCGACCGCTACAAAGAGTTTCTTACTGCCATGTCGAAGTTTCACGATTACAGCTTGAATAACACTATCCTAATTGCCATGCAGGGCGGCAATTTGGTAAAGGGCTATTCACAATGGCAGAAAGAGTTTGACCGCCATGTAAAGAAAGGCGAGAAAGGCATTAAAATCTTTGCCCCCGCGCCCTACAAGGTGAAAAAGCTGGTTGATAAAATCGACCCCGAAACGAGAAAGCCCATGCTTGACCGCGAGGGAAAAGTGGTAAAGGAAGAAAAGGAAATCACCGTCCCCGCCTTTAAGGTTATAACCGTCTTTGATATTTCGCAGACCGAGGGCAAGGAGTTTCCCGACCTTTCCGTTAAACCGCTGCTTGCCGATGTGGAGCAGTACGAGGATTTTTTCGCCGCCCTTGAAAAAGCGTCCCCCGTCCCGATTGCATTTGAGCAGATCACAAACGGCGCAAATGGGTATTTCAGTTTGACCGACAAGCGTATTGCAATCAAAGAGGGCGTGAGTGAATTACAGGCGGTAAAGACCGCCATTCACGAAATCGCCCATGCGAAGCTGCACGACGTAGACTTAAACGCCCCGCCGGAGCAGCAAAACCGCGTTGACCGCCATACCTGCGAGGTAGAAGCGGAAAGCGTCGCTTATACGGTTTGCCAGCATTTCGGCCTTGATACTTCCGATTACTCTTTCGGCTATGTGGCTGGTTGGAGCAGCGGCAAGGAAATGACCGAGTTAAAAGCGTCCCTTGAAACAATACAGACCACCGCAAAGGAACTCATTACCGAGATTGAGGGGCATTTTACCGAGTTGCAGCAGCAGCGGCAAGCCGAGCAGGAGCAGGGCGATACCTTTTCCATTTATCAGTTAAAGCGCGGGGACGAAACAAGGGACTTGCGCTTTGAGCCTTATGACCGTCTGCAAGCGGCTGGACTTACCATTGACCGGGTAAATTATGAACTCGTCTATACTGCACCGCTTACAAAGGATATGACGCTGGGCGACATTTGGGAAAGGTTTAATATCGACCACCCCGCCGATTTCAAGGGGCATAGCCTTTCCGTTTCCGACATTGTTGTGCTTCATCAGAACGACGAGGACACCGCCCACTATGTAGACAGTATCGGTTTTCAGCAAGTGCCGGAGTTTTTGCAGGAGCAGCAGACCCCCGTATTTGACAAGCTGCCGCCCGAACAGCAGCAAGCCTTGTCCGACACCGTACAAGACACTTTGCAAATGCTGGTTGACGCAGACAAGCGGATTTATGGCGACGTTACGGGCAAGACCCTTGAAGCAATCGCGGCGCAAGGATATTCCTACAAGGACGGGCAGCTTGAAAAGCAGCAGCCGGAAGCGACCCCCGACAGCCTTTTGACGGGTGAAACCGTCAGAACGCCGAGGGGCAATTTTCATATTACCGATATGAGCCGTGAACAGA
This sequence comes from Clostridiaceae bacterium OM02-2AC, assembly GCA_003481775.1. Lineage (GTDB taxonomy): Bacteria > Bacillota_I > Bacilli_A > Erysipelotrichales > Erysipelotrichaceae > Clostridium_AQ. Next base: position 3,115 of record QULU01000012.1, on the reverse strand, counting down.
TCGAAGCGGCGGGATTTGGTTTTCACCATGCGTCGGAGGACGGGAAGTATCTCATTATGGGGAATGGCACACAGGCTTATGCCATAGCCGCCGAGCAGCCGCAGCGGGATAATCCCTTAAAGCACGTCGAGGACACCATAGAGCAGAACGACAACAATTTTGACGGGCTTATCAACAATACGCCGCAAACGCCCACCGTTGCAGATTTTGAGCAGCGGGCAAAGGCGGGGGAAGCGATTTCCGTTACCGACCTTGCAAAAGCGGTAAAAGCCGAGAAACGGGAACAGCCGCAGAAAAAACCGTCCATTTTGAAGAAGCTGGACGAATACAAGAAACAGGCGGCGCAGCAGCCGAAAGATAAACAGAAAGAGCATAAAAAGGATTTGGAGGTTTGATAGCATGAATACCCGCTTTACCATTGAGGAAGAAAACATTGTTGCGATCTACGCCGAGGACAGCCGGGAAACAACGCTTGAAAATATCCTTGCCGCCATGCCCTACATGGACGAGGATATGCGCCAGCTTGCCGCCGCAGCGGTGAACAAGCTGCAAGCCATGACGGACAGCGAGTTTTCCGAAAGGGAGTTTATCTTGACCGACGAGGAATAGCCCATAGAAAACAGGGGCGCGGTTGCCGATTTCCGGCACCGCGCCCCTGTTCTTTTTTTGTCCTTGCGTGGACAATTAGAAAGCCGTTTTTGCGGGTTTGAATATACTTTATCGTCTATGCTGTTTCCCCGCGCTGGAAGCCGCAGAAACACAGGCGTTTTCAGCCCTTAACGTTCCACTTGCCACCCCATGTTTTGCGCCTTATCGCTCCTGCTCCCGCGCCCTGCTTTGGGACGGGTAAAGAATACTATCGACGTTCTTTTTGACAATGCCGTATTCTTGCATTTGCTTTTTCGCTTGGCGGTAATCCTCATACAATTTGCTTTTTCTGTCGTTTAAGCTGCTATACTCCTTGCGCAGCGCGGCGAGATCGGGCAGCTTCTTTATCTGCATTTCCTTTAATGCCCTTGCCGCAGCTTCAAACAGGATAATTTCGCTTTCATGCCCCCGCAGATACTTTTCCTTGTCCCGCGACTTCTTGTATTCCTCGTAAATCGGTTTTAATTGTCGGTATGTGGTCGTGTGCTTGATAAGCAGCGACAAATCAGACATACGCTGCTCTACGTCCTTAACCGCCCTTGCCGCCGCGTCATGGGCGGTCATAATATCGGCTATCTTGCTTTCAAGTTCGCTATAATACTCAATCTTGTTTTCGGTTAGGAAGTTCATGCTTTTAGCAGCCTGTTTCAGATTATGGATTTTTGCCCACCGTTCATAGCCCGCCGACTGTTGGGCTTTGATACTGTTTTCAAGATCGACGACAAGCCGGATTTTCTTATCTTCCCGCAGCGTTTTTGTTTTGGCAACATACACGCCCTTGATACGCTCCTTTATCGCTTCTTCCGTATAGGCCGCGCCGAGCGTCTTTGTGCGGGTAAACCGTTCCTGTCCGGCAGCGCGAAAGGAAATGTATTTGCCCTGTTTGATTTCATACCCCATTTCCTGCAAGCGGCGCAGCAGTTCGTCAAAATCTTTCACTTGGGGAATGAGAGTATCTATCGCCGTTTTCAGCTTTGCTTTGTAGCTTGTCCCTTGCTTTTCGGCGGTGTATTCTGCATAGCTTTTTCCCTTGTCCTGTCCCGGTACGACGACGGATAGCCCATGCTCTTTACATATCCTGTCGCTGGTGCGCCGGATAAAGTGATAGCTTTGCTTGTTGGAATGGTACTTTTTGTAGTCAACGAAGCTAACCGCGTTGAAAATCAAGTGATTATGCAGATGGTCTTTATCGACGTGAGTTGTCAAAACAAACTCATACTTGCCGCCTAATACCGCCCCGGCAAGTTCCATGCCGATTTTGTGCGCTTCTTCCGGTGTGGTTTCTCCCACCGCAAAGGATTGTATCAAGTGCCGCCCTAAATGTGTGCCGCGATCTCCGGCAGCTTCCCGCGTCCATGCAAACTCAATATCGGCGGTTTCCAGCCCGCAGCCGAAAGAGGACGCAAGCAGCTTCCCGTCTGTCTTTTCGGGATTTAAGATATAGTCTATCGCAGCCTTTAAGGTTGATTTAATAGGGTGCGTCTTTGTAACCGCCATATCTCGTCCACCGCCTTTTTAATGTCCTCTATATCCTGCCTGTAAACCGTCCCCGTCGCATTGGCGCGTTTTGCAATCTGGTTGATGTTCCGGCTCACCGCTTGCAGTTCCCGGATATATGCTTTTGTGTCGCTTCGGTCAACGACAAGAATATACCCGTCTATCGCCATTTTACGGAAGTATGCCCCATACTGCTTTATGGGAAGCTGCTTCATCTTCTCGTCGATCAGCCGCTTTTCTTCTTCCGTAACGTAAAACTTCATCTGTATATTTCTCTTTCGGTTTTCCATTTCCGCACCGCCTTTCGGTATAAGGGTTTGGGATTATCCCAACAAGCACTTTTCGCAAACGGGTACTCGTTTGCTGTGCTTGCTATCTACTCCTTATCCCGTTTCAAAGGCAGCGTTTGTTGCACTCTCTTTCTAATTTGGCGCAAAAAAAGATTGCAGCCCCTATGCGCTGCAATCTCCTGCTTCCCATATTGTGAGGTTAGTCCTCTGCTTGTTCGACTTCTGTTATCTCCCTTGCCGTTGCGGTTACAATCCGTATGCCTTTATCGCTCATACCGTCCAGCAGCGCGTCAAGCTGCCGCCGCCCGGTGGATTTCTCCGCATTGCTGTTCGGGAAGAAAAATTGATCTACCGAAATATGATACCGGGTTACAAGGTCATAGAATACCTGTAAACTCGGCTGTTGTCCCTTGTTCTCGATATTCGCAAGGTAGCGCGGGGAAATATATAACTCGTCGCTTACCTTTTTGCGGCTCTCGCCGTATTCATTTCTCGCGGCTTTTATAGCTGCCCCGAAAGCCTTAAAGTCGTACAATGGTACGGGTCTTTTTGCCATTTTCATTCACCCTGTTACATTTTACAGTTCACCTTTCTTTTTGGATATGTCCACACAATTCATATCATTAGGTTAAATACGCTGAAGTGAAAAGTTAAATTCCACTTTCAAAAGGCGAATAAAA